>CP070811.1:602991-612232 GCA_020343875.1 Anaerolineales bacterium
CACCGGCTGCTGACTGGCCTGCAACACCTGATCCACCGCGCTGCCCAGCATCATCTCTAGCAATGGGCCATGCCCGTAGCCTCCCATGACGATCAGGTTGCTTGCCAGTTCTTGCGCTGCCTTAAGGATCATGTCAGGGGCTGCGCCATCCTCTTCTATGTAAGTAGCCTGCACCCCATGTGATTCCAGATACCTTTGCGCCTGTGCCAGTGCATCAGGTGGGACGCGCCCAATATCGACCACGGTCACAACCGCCAGAGATATGCTCCACCGATCTGCCAGATAGGTGGCCACGAAGAGTGCCTCGTTCGCCTTGGGGCTGCCATCGTAAGCCAGCAGAGCCCGATCCAGGGGCGAAGGAGTCCCTGGTACAGCCAGGATTGGGTTAGAGCAGCGTCGGAGCAACGTTCGAAATCCCGAACTCAGCCGGGCGACCGGCTCGGATGGGGGCGGATAAGCAAGCTTCACCACGATCAGATCGGTCCACCGGTTTCGCTCGCAGATTCTGCGTGCTATCCCCCCTACTTCAATCGCCAGCTTGCCTGGAACGCCAGCTGCCTGGCAGCGTCGGTCGAATTCAGCCTGCGCGGCTTTTGCCTGTTGGCTCGTCTTCTGGGCTTCCGCTGCTACTACGTGCAGACCCAACAATCGCCCTTCTTCACGTCGGGCTATCTGCAGCGCCTGTTCCAGGGCATGCCAGCCGATCTCCTGGCCACTCACAGGTACCAGAATGTCGGCAAAGAGATGGTCATCGCTAACCGCCGGCAGATGTTCCCTGCGCCATTCTCCTGGGGAAGGGCCGGCATCCAATTCGTCGGGTGTTACCGCGTCCAGCAGCTTTTCGCCAACACGGGCTACCAGGCGCTGCGGCCTGGAGCTGGAGTTGGCGGCCAGGCTGGTGGCCGCTGCTTCGGGCTTGATCTCCCATCCCAGCTTTTCCTCCAATGCCGCGCGATGCTCTAGAACCCACAAGTACAGATCGGTGCCGGTTCGCTCGGGGAAATCCCTCAATATGCCTCGTTCCTGAATGGCTTGTAGCACGGGCAGGTAGACTTCGTCGTGCCAATGGGTGACCGCCTCCTCGTACGGGATCGCCCGTTGCTGATCAATCCCCATGAAGTAGCGATGCACTTCGATGTGCTCCTCAAGTGTCTCATACTCCCCAGGCACGGTCACGCTCAGGTCAGTTTCTGGACGGAGCCTGTTCAGTTGGGTGTGCTCCAGGAAATCCGCATACTCAGCTTTTAAGATTAGGTCGTCGGGCTGATCGTCCGGCGAGAGAGGTACCTTGGTGTGCACTTCAGTCACATAGGCCTGGATGTAAGGCGTGCCAAGCTCGCGAGCTACCGACACCCGGTGGTTGCCATCCCGCACAAAATAGGCTTCGCCAATCTGGTAAACTTCGATAGGCGGCAGCCCTCTCGGCTCACTGACCATTGCCTTGACCCTGGCCCATCGTTGCTGATCGCTGTCACGCCGGGGCAGGAAGCTTCGGGTGAAGTCGGTGTAGCGTCCCACGCTGCCGATAATCGCGTCTAGCGAGATTTCTTGCAGCCCCCGCGCTGCGCTGCCCCCAGCTTTTAGCTTCTGGCGTACGTCCTCGTATGACAGGAGGTCGACTGACCTGCCCCTCAGGCGAGCCACGATCGCCTCCATGGAAGCCCGTCGTCGTGCTTCTTGAAAATCTCGCAGCGCTGACGCAAACCCCGCGCTATTCTCGTTCGTCACCAGCATAGCCTCCCATCAAGATCCGACCATGAAGGGTATCATGCGCCGCATCAGTCTCCCAGCCTGGCATATGATGATATTTTATAGCCGTTTTGTGTTCTATGCCAACCGGCTGCGCAGAGCAATCGCATGAACACAATATGCTTGAATTCTTGTCCTTTTTGCTCGGCCTGGACACTTGCGCCGCACGCAGTGCAGGTGTGGGCACATCCAGGCCGAGCGCCCCAGATCTTGGGGAAACTGGGACAATCCCGGGGGCCACTCCCCCCTGTGCTTCCCCTATTCTGGGGGGCGCACCCTGCCAACCCAGAATAGGGCCTGGAATAGTACTGTATGTCATTCTCCTGCTTTTGGCTTGCATCGCCCCCGCCCCCGTGCTATACTGGCGGCGCGCAGAGATCACCGGTTGCAGGAGGCACACTGAATGGCAAATGCGCTGAATGAAGTGCGCCGCTGGACGTGGCTTTTGTTGGTGGGGCTGGTTGTGATTCTGGGGCTCCTCCTCTGGCTTTCACCCGCCGAGCGGACATTGGGACAGACGGTAAAGCTGGTCTACCTGCACGGCGCGTTGGTGCGGACGGCCATGCTCCTCTTTGTGATCAGCCTGCCCGTCAACCTGGTGGCCTTGGTGCTAGGACGGCGGGGCTGGTCGGCTTGGGGCAAGGCCCTTGCCTGGACGGCGGTTCTCATCTGGCTGGTGCATGTCCTCTTCAGTATGATTACCACGTACGCGGCCTGGGGGGTGTTCATCGCCTGGTTTGAGCCTCGCACCCGCTTTACCTTCGCCTTGGCGGCGGTGGGGGTGGCCTTTGTGGCTGTCGATCGTCTGGTGGATAATGCCCGGTTTTCAGCGTTGGCCTTCGCCGTGCTGGCCGGCCTGACGCTGGGCCTGGCGCCACGTTTGGGGGCTATTCAGCATCCACTAAACGCCATTAGCTCATCCCCGTCTGTTACTATTCGCACCTTCTACGCCGTCATCCTGGCCGTCTCGTTGGCCATAGGGGGATTGCTTGCCATCTGGTTTCGGGCCCGAATCGCGCCTGGGCGTTAGCTTTTTATCGTCTGGCACCGTTGTCCCCCGCCTATTCACTTGAACAGGGAGGAAAAGAGTTGAAGATCGTCAGCACCGAAGAAATGCGACGTATTGAGACGGCCGCCGATGCAGGTGGATTGAGCTTTGAGCAGATGATGGAAAACGCCGGTCGCGCGGTGGCCGAAGCCATTGACGAGTGGATCGGAGCTGAGAACTCACATGTGGTGGTGTTGGTGGGGCCGGGCAACAACGGCGGTGATGGGTTGGTCGTGGCACGTCACCTGCTTGAGATGGGCGCCACGGTCGACCTGTACGTCTGGAAACGCAAGACCAAAGGGGATGAGAACTGGACACTGGCCCAGGATCGTCACATCCCTGTCACGCTCATGGCAGACGACGCTGAGCTGCAAAAACTGCGTGAGTTGCTGGCCGAAACCGACGTGGTGGTGGACGCCTTGCTGGGAACCGGTGTTACCCGCCCTATTGGGGGGGATTTGAAACGGTTGTTGGCCGAGGCTCGTGGCATGATTGACCGGCGCCGCCAGCCGGTGGACGAAGCGTTAGTGGCCCCGGCTGAGGGGTTTTCCCAGACAAATCCACCCATCGTGGTTGCCCTCGACGTGCCATCCGGGCTTAACAGCGACACCGGCGCGCTTGACCCCCAGGCGTTGCCTGCTGATGTGACGGTAACGCTGGCTGCTGCCAAGCGGGGGCACGTTCTCTTCCCCGGAGCGGGAGCCGTCGGTAAGCTGGTAGTGGGCGACATTGGCATCCCGGTTGATTTGTATGCCGACATCGCGCTGGAAATGGCCACGCCTGCTCAAATCGCAAGCCTACTACCCGCACGGCCGGCAGGCGCCCACAAAGGAACTTTTGGCAAGGCCCTGGTCGTGGCTGGATCGGTAAATTACACCGGCGCGGCCTATCTGGCGGCGGGCTCGGCAACGCGGGTGGGCACCGGGTTGGTCACGCTGGCGCCCCCCCAGGCCATTTATCCCATCGTCGCCGCCCGGCTGGTAGAAGCGACTTATTTGCTGCTACCCCACGATATGGGCGTGTTGGCCCCAGGCGCGGTCAAAGTTCTCTTGGAGAAGGTGGAGGACTACGACGCGCTCTTGCTCGGCCCCGGCTTTGGGCAGGAGAAGCCGACCGAAGAGTTTCTGAGCCAGTTACTGGGGGGTGGTCAAAAGGCTGCCCGCCATCGACGGTTGGGTTTTGCCCGTGAAGAGGCAACGGAGGAAAGAGAGGCCGCCTTGGAGGGCATTAAGCTGCCGCCGCTGGTGGTCGATGCTGACGGCCTCAATTTGCTGGCCAAGCTTGAGGATTGGTGGCGACAGCTCCCGCCCGAGACCATCCTTACCCCACACCCTGGCGAGATGGCGCGCCTGGTCAGCTGCGAGACGCAAGAGGTGCAGGGCGATCGTATCGGCTGCGCCACCGAGATGGCTGTCAAATGGGGGCATGTGGTGGTACTCAAAGGTGCTCACACGGTGGTGGCCGGGCCGGATGGACGGATTGTTGTGCTTCCCTTTGCCAATCCGGCCATGGCTACCGCTGGCAGCGGCGACGTGTTGGCCGGGGCCATCGTGGGCATGCGCGCCCAGGGTTTGCCCTCCTTTGAAGCAGCCTTGGTGGGGGCGTATCTGCATGGCCTGGCTGGCGAGTTGGCTCGTGACTCTTTGGGCGACGCCGGTGTGGTGGCCGGCGACCTGATGGGAATGCTGCCGCTGACGATC
Organism: Anaerolineales bacterium; assembly: GCA_020343875.1. Classification (GTDB taxonomy): domain Bacteria; phylum Chloroflexota; class Anaerolineae; order 4572-78; family NAK82. The sequence goes on from CP070811.1 coordinate 607,489, forward strand.
CGCCGCTTAAGAGAGTCGTGAGCATATCCCAGGCACAGACAGCCAAAGCCAGACATTTTCAGGCAGCAGGCTCCAGTTTTAAACCTTCAACCTTTATCTTCCCCCGCGCTTCTAGGGGGAAGGTTTGTCGTTACCCCCTTAAACGTATCCATCTGCTTCCGGAAAGCTCTGCCCGGTCACCTGAGTCAGTTGTGCTGCCGCCTAAAACATAGTATACTTCCCCCTCAGTATGTAGATAATAGGAGTAAAGCTTTTATTTGTGGGCTGGGGAAAATGATTCGTAAACGATTGCAACTTGGTCTGATACACGTAGCTGTGGCGATGACACTGGTGCCTATCAATAGCACCCTCAATCGAGTCATGATCAAGGAGCTGGGCATCTCAGCCACGCTGGTGGCGGCATTTGTGTCTTTGCCTTATCTCTTTTCACCCACCCAGATGCTGATTGGCTCCTATGCCGATCGCCATCCCTGGTGGGGACGGCGGCGCACGCCTTATATTCTGCTGGGTTTGTTCTTGTGCGTGGGCGGTGCGCTCCTGTCACCTTATGCGGCCTATGTGCTGGTTGGCAATTGGGGCCTTGGGTTGGGACTGTGTATCTTGGCCTTTGGTGCCTGGGGTATGGGCTACAACTTTGCCGCGGTCTCCTATCTTTCCCTGGCTTCCGAATTGTCAGGCCGAGAAGGGCGTGCACGTACCATCGCCACCATGTGGTTCATGATGATTGTGAGCATCATCCTGACCGCACTTGCAGTCAGTCGCGTCGTAGATCCTTATTCACCAGCTGCGTTGCAACGTGCCTTCTGGCTGGTAGGCTCGGCCGCACTGCTCTTAGGGGTGATTGGATTAATTGGCCTGGAAGGGCGATTTGTGCCCGACGCTGTGCCCACCCCTCATCGGCATTCGTGGACAGCTCTGCTGCACACGGTGACTGGCAACCGGCAGGCTGCCTTGTTTTTCTGCTATCTCATCCTTTTGCTGGCGGCCATTCTGGGGCAGGACGTCCTGCTAGAACCATTCGGGGGCGAGGCCTTTGGCATGCCGGTTAATGCGACCACCCGTATCACTTCGGTCTGGGGTATATGCGTCTTGGTGGCATTGCTGGGAGCTGGCGCCCTAGAAGGACGCGTGAGCAAACGGACTGTTGCCCGCTGGGGGGCGTGGGGTGCCCTCAGCGGTTTCATCTTGATTGGGTTGAGTGGCCTGCTGATCAACCGCAGTGTGTTCTATGCCGGCGTCCTGCTGCTGGGCCTGGGTACAGGGCTTTCGTCAGTGGCCAATCTATCTTTGATGCTGGACATGACGACGGCTGGCAATGTGGGGCTCTTTATCGGTGCCTGGGGTATAGCTGATGCGCTGGCCCGCTGGGTAGGCGCGATCATGGGCGGTGTGATCCGCGACCTGGTAACCCAGCTGTCTCATAACCCCGTGACTGGCTACGTGGTGGTGTTCGGCGTTGAGGCGGCTCTCCTGTTTGTATCCTTGCAGTTGCTGCGCCAGATTGATGTAGGGGCTTTTGTTGAACAGGCTGATAGGCAGACAGTCGCAGAACGCGCCGCGCTGATGGGCGAAGCGCAGGGAGGCTAAGTTGCTGCGCTGGCTTCTTTCAGCACGTAGCGGGCAAAGGCCTCGGCGGTCCAGGGCAGGATGGGCTTGAAGAAGTGTCGGTAGATGGCCTGGGCGTAGGCCCGAATCTCGGCCTGGGCATCGGCCGCCATGCGCAGCGACAGAAAATGCATCAAATTGTGAGCATCTACCTTGCAAATCCAGGTGTAGTAAACTCCAAAGCCAGGCAGGAAAAGCCGCGCCTGCTCTTTGGCGACGCCAGCCTCCAGGGCTTGTTGATATAGCTGGAAGGAGTGCTCGTAGTGCTCTGCTAGCGACGCCCACAGCCGTTCAGCATCGGCGGGGTCGATTTCTCCTTCGCTGCCCTGTTTATTGGACTCGGACTGCCGGCGCCAGGTGATGGGATGGTAGAAGTCATTCTCCTGGAAAGGGGTATAACGCCCGGATTGGGCATTCACGTGCCAGGTTCGATGCCGCACCCACTGCCACCAGACCAGTAGCGGGGCCCGCACTCGAAATTTGAATTCCACCTGTTCGAAGGGGCTGGTATGCCGGTGGCGCAGCAGGTAAAACAGCAGCTTTTTGTCTGCTTCCTCTCCCTTGCTCTCACCCATGAACGAAACCCGGGCAGCGTTGACAATTGCCAGGTCGTCGCCCATCACGTCTTGCAGCTCGATCCATCCCTGATCGAGTACCTCTACGCGTGTGCCGATCCATTCGTTCTTTGACATACCGTCCTCCTCTGGCTGGCAGTTTCCAGCATTATACTCGAGGCATGATCTGACGCAAAGTAGCCGCTGCCTGCCGTCCGGACTGGCTGATTCTCTTGCCTTTTAGCTCACTTTGACATTTGGGCGGGGCCATTCTATGATGGACTTGACAACAGACGGGTCGGCCCCGCAAAGCGTGCGTGTGGACTCGGAAGTTGAGTATTTTCGTGGCGGAGGAGGGCACCCCACTATGAGCACCGGCTACGTGTATGACGAAATGTTCCTCAAGCACAACCAGCTTGGCCACCCGGAGAATCGGTCCAGGCTGGAGCAAACACTCGCTTTGCTGGAGACAACCGGAATGCTGGCTCGATTGACGCAGATTCCGGCCCGGCCGGCCAGCCGCGAGGAGCTCACCCGGGTTCATACATCCAGCTATGTGGACCAGGTGCAGGCGATTTCGGAACGGGGCGGCGGTCACCTGGATCCGGATACTTACACCAACGCTGACTCGTATCAGGCGGCGCTTTTGGCCGCCGGCGGGTTGATTGAGGCCACCCTGGCAGTGATCGACGGCCAGGTGCGTAACGCCTTCGCCCTGGTGCGGCCGCCCGGACATCACGCCATGCCAGGGCGTGGCATGGGCTTTTGCCTCTTTGGCAACGTGGCCATCGCGGCTGTGGCTGCCCGCCAGGATCGGGGCCTGGATCGGGTGCTCATCGTCGATTTCGACGTCCACCACGGTAACGGTACCCAGGCCATGCTCGAACAGGAGCCGGCCATCTGCTTTGTCTCCACGCATCAGTATCCCTATTACCCCGGCACGGGTGCCGCCCATGAGACGGGCCTCGGCGCGGGCCAGGGAACCGTGGTTAACATGCCCCTTTCGCCGGGGGCGGGCGATTTGGTCTTTCAGGAATTGTACCAACAGGTGCTCACGCCCGTCGCGCGCCGGTTTGCGCCTGATCTGATCCTCGTCTCGGCCGGCTTCGATGCCCACTGGGATGATCCCCTGGCCGGTTTGGGGCTGTCGCTGGGGGGATATGCCTGGATCGTCCGGACTTTGACCTCGCTGGCCGAAGAGTTGTGCGGGGGGCGCATTGTCTTCACCCTGGAAGGAGGCTATCACCTGGACGTGCTCAGCTACGGAGTCCTGAATACCTTCCACGCCTTGTTAGGCGACCAGACGGTGGAAGACCCGCTGGGCCCCTCCCGCTGGTCAGAGCCCGACGCTGCCGAATACATCGCTTCCCTGCGCCAGCTGCATGGCCTGGATGACGCCGGGTGAGGTAACAAGCCGCTGGATAGAGTGACTGCCTTGGCCATGTCATGTTTCACTCTAGCCGGGCCTCAAAACAGCGCCGGATCAATCCGGCTCAGGCGGTTTGGGCCAAGCCGGATTGATCCGGCGCTGTTCCATAGCCCGGAGATTGATCTCCGGGGCGGTCTGCGACCAGCGAACGCCTTGAATTTGCCGTAGCAGCGCCCAACCTCACTGACTTGCTTTATTGGCTTGATGCCTATGGATCAGTGACCCGGCGGCACGGCGTTGAGACCGTGGGCCACGGACTCGCTTGAAGCATTAGGCAAGGCAAGCCACGTGGAACCTGACATTGTCAGACTACTCTGCCAAATACCGTCAGGCGGTTGTTAACCACCGGTCTGGGCTAAAGGGTTACACACCCTCTCCCAGCATAGAAAAAGGGGCAGCCGGGACCGCCCCCTTTTGTTGTCGGTTTGATTTTTCAGCGATACTCTTGACGTAGCCTCTTAAAGCGGTTGGTTAGAACTTGGCCGATGGTACGCCCTATTTGTTGCCCTTGCCTTTACCGTTATTGCTCTTGTCCTTGCCTACCTGGCCTGGTGGCACCGCGGGCCGACCGCCGCCCCGATCATCGCCCTCATCTTCGCTGGATGATTGGAGGCCTGGCGGTCCAAAGCCGTCACCTTGGCTGGATCCGTTGTTTTTGCAGAGGCCAGGTGGCCAGCATAGGTCGCCCTTTTTCGTCTGGCCAGTCATCATCCCGTCACCCTTACTGCGCCCTGACATTATGCTGCCCAGGTTCTTGCCACGGAGTGCCTGGCCGGGGGGCAATCCCGGGTAGTTCAACTTCAGAATCTCGCCCCATCCCATGTCCTCTCGTAACTCAAGGATTACGCTAGGGGTAATTCCTTTATCCTCGGCTATGAAGAAAGCTTTGGCAATCTCGCCGAAGCCGTAGCCCTCGTTGCGAAACGCTGTGATTTCTGAGTAGACATCTGTGGAGGTCGTCCCAAAAGTACCAGAAAAGTAGCCAGCTATGGCTATCGCAACGGGGTGAGTGGGGCTCATGGCGAGCGTACTACTAGGGGGGTCCTGGAACAGAGGGCTATCCCCTGAGAGCGGCGCAGCCACAGGTTGGCCGGAGGCGGCCATGGCCATCGAGGTCACAAAGAGTCCGAATCCGAGCAGTCCTAGAAGGAAGGGA
>CP070811.1:612332-650474 GCA_020343875.1 Anaerolineales bacterium
TCGGTTCCTCAACCACCTCTGGGGTCGGCGCAGCGGCACACCCTGACAGCAAGAGGGCGACCGCCACAATCAGGCTCAGCACAATCAAGGGTATCACAGACTTCTTCATCTTTAGAATCCTCCTTTTGCTTTGGGAACGTGTGACAGAAACCAATTACTGGTTCGCGCGAGGTCTCATAAGCGCGCGAAGCGAACGTAAGGGCAACTTCTGGTGGGAGGCGCGTATGGTCATTCTTACATGCTTGTATACCCATCCTTTCCCGTGTCTGGCCGCCTCACGCCGGCGGCAACCTGATCAGGTCAAAATCACCTGCATTCCCAGTACACGCAGCTGGTCGGGAACCTCCGGTAGTATTCCGCTGTCAGTGACCAGCCGATCAACCCAGCTAAGGGGAGCCAGGACTTCAGCTTTACACATTATATTACACGCGGGGTTACCCGTCAAGGGTTTGTGCAACGAGGAACACTTTCAGTCCCATTCAATACAAATCGCGCATCTGCACCCTGGACGGTGCGCCGAGCGATTTAAAAGGTGTTACACCCCCATGAATCAAGAAAGCCCCTGCGTCTGCAGGGGCTTCTTCTATTGCGTCAAGCCAGGGCGCCGGGTCCCGGCTTGCTGACCGGGTGCCACGCTGAGCGCGTGGCCATGCACCGGCACCTGGCTCATTATGGCTCGAAACTAGGCAAACAGCACTTTGCGCACGTTAGCGGCGGCCGGGCCTTTTTGGCCTTGCTCGATCGCAAACTCGACGCGCTCACCTTCCTGCAGTTCGCGGAAGCCGTCTCCCTGGATGGCAGAGTAATGCACAAACACATCCTCCCCGCCGTCGCGAGCGATGAAGCCATAGCCCTTCGCACCGTTGAACCATTTGACGGTTCCTGTTAAACGTTCACTCATTTTTGGAAATCTCCTTTTCCTGAAAAACATATATTGGTTTACAGCGCGGGGTTTGCAATCAGCATCCAACAAAAAACCGCCCAGGACTTGACAAATCTGGACGGTGCATTAGTACCTGAACAGAACTTACCACGCCTTACATTTCGAAGTATACCCCACATCCGAAATTCTGTCAAATCAGCCAAGCCAAATAACACGGTTGGTGCAAAGTCGCGGAGGAGTAGCTTTAGAAGGGCACGGGATTGGAAATCGGGCCTACGAAGAGGTTTGCTGTAGCCGCGATTTCCCAATCGCGTCACTGCGGCTGAACCTGTCAAGCTACTTCGCACAAGCGCTGAGCCAAACAAGGGTGCGCCCCAGATTTTTGGAAAAGTCGGGACAAACCAGGGGGCCGTATCCTCCCTGTGCTTCCCAATTATTTGGGGCGCACCCGCTAAATAAAAAAGTGTTGACAACCACGTACGGGCGTGATATACTATAATGTGAAATGCCATTCTATCATGTGAAATAGGCATCCCCCTTGGCTACCAAATCCGTGGTTAAAACCCTTGATATCCTCGAAACTGTGTGTAAATCAGACGGCCCTCTAGACCTGCAAGAGATCAGCCGGATGCTGGACTTACCCAACTCGACCACCCACCGCCTGCTTCAGACTCTCTTGGAGTATGGCTATGTACGACAGGACGCATCCACCCGGAAGTATTCGGCAGGCCTCAAGATATTTGAATTGTCCCAGTTGATGATAGGAAACATCCAATTCCTCGACGTTGCGCGGGAGCCGTTGCAGAACCTGGCCAGCACGACCCACGAAACCGTCCACCTGGCCGTACTGGACCACCACGAGGTCATCTACCTGCGGAAATATGAAAGCGCCCCCCCGCTGGCCTTATATTCGCGGGTTGGCAGAAGAGCACCCGCCTACTGCACCGGCGTAGGAAAAGTTCTCCTTGCCCACCTGCCCCCATCAGAACTCAGGGCATTCTTAGGATCAGTCAGGCTGAAACAATTTACACAGAAGACCATCACGGATAGAGCGGCCCTGGAAGTAGAACTGGCCCAGATAAGGCAACAAGGTTACGCCATCGATAATATGGAGCACGAAGATGGTATCTACTGCATCGCCTGCCCGATTAGGGAGCATACGGGTGAGGTCATGGCTGCCATCAGCGTTACCGCCCCCTCCCTTCGTCTCAAACTAGATGACCTGATGTCATTTCTTCCCTTAGTTCAAAAAGAAGTTGCCACGATTTCACAAGAATTAGGATATGTTGGTCCAGACAGCGCGGTCTGTAACGACAAAGATCCGCGCCCCAACTGACAGCGCGACACAAGGCGCTTCCATCCCCGATAGATACGTTATGTAAACAATTCGAAAGGAGAATCTTATGGCTAGGCTTGGATACGTCGGCTTGGGTGTTATGGGCGGGCGTATGGCCAAACGGCTGTTGGACGCCGGGCACGCGGTTACCGGATATAACCGCACCCCATCCAAAGCAGACTGGCTGCGGGAAGCAGGCATGCACTGGGCTGATTCGCCGCGTGCGGTGGCCGAATCAGCGGATGTAACCTTCAGCATGGTGACCAATACCGCGGCACTGCGGGCTGTGACAGGCGGCCCTGACGGCATTCTGGCAGGGCTGGAAGCTGGCAAAATCTATGTCGACATGAGCACTGTCAGCCCGGCGGTCAGCCAGGAGCTGGCTGCTCAGGTGGCAGAGAAAGGCGCCCACATGCTGGATGCCCCCGTATCGGGCAGTGTGGAAACCCTGGAAAAGGGCAAGCTGTCCATCATGGTGGGCGGTGATCCGGATGTATTTGAGAAGATCAAGCCCATTCTGCTGGACATTGGGCCCAAAGCCACCTACGTCGGCAAGAACGGCTTAGCCGTCACCATGAAGATCGCCACCAACTTGAGCCTGGCAGTGCAGATGCTTGCTTTCAGCGAGGGTGTGCTCCTGGCTGAGAAGAGCGGCATCCAGCGCGAAATCGCTGTAGAGGTGCTCACCAACAGCGTTATTGCCTCACCCATGGTGAAATACCGCTGCCCCTTTGTGCTGAATATGCCGGAAGAGGCCTGGTTCAACGTGAATATGATGCAGAAGGACATGAACCTGGCCCTCGAGCTGGCCCGACAAGTGGACGTGCCCATGCCCACCACTACCATCACCAATGAGTTTCTGACTGCTGCGCGAGCCATGGGTTTGGCCGAATACGATTTCGCCATCCTATTTGAAGTGTTGGCGCGCATGTCCGGCATACAAAAATGAGCCAAGTGGTAGAGAAGTCGAAGGCGAGCCGGCCGCGAAAACCTGATGTGAGCGCCGAGCGCTGGCTGCGCATGTACCGGCAGATGGCGAGAATTCGTGAGTTTGAAGAGAAGGTGAACGAGCTGTATACCAGCGCCCTGATGCCTGGCCTGGCACATCTATACATTGGTCAGGAGGCAGTAGCGGTGGGCACGTGCGAGGCTTTGCGACAAGACGACTACATCACCAGCACCCATCGGGGCCATGGCCACTGCCTGGCGAAAGGGGCATCGGTGGACCGCATGTTCGCGGAATTGCTGGGCAAGGAAGCCGGCTACTGCCGAGGCAAAGGGGGTTCAATGCACATCGCCGACCCAGAAAGCGGCAACTTGGGTGCTAACGCCATCGTGGGAGGGAGCGCGGGCATCGCGACTGGCGCAGCCCTTTCGGCCAAGAGACGGGGCACGGGGCAGGTCGTCGCCTGCTTCTTCGGCGAAGGGGCATTGGGACAGGGGGTCCTCTACGAGGTAATGAACTTGGCGCAACTCTGGAAGCTCCCGGTAATCTACGTATGCGAGAACAATCTTTACGGTGAATACACACATTATACCGAAGTGGCCGCCGGTGAGCTCACCGCGCGCCCCAAAGCTTTTGGAATTCAGACCGATACCGTGGATGGACAACGGGTACAGTCAGTCTACGAGAAGATGACGGGCTTGGTTGAACGCGCGCGCGATGGCGAAGGACCGGCCTTTCTGTTGTGCAACACCTACCGCTATCGCGGCCATCACGTCGGCGATATTGACCGCTCCTATTATCGCACCAAGGAAGAAGAGCAGGAATGGATGGCCAGACGTGACCCCCTCAGGCTTCTGGCTGATTGGTTGATAGACCAGGGGAGAGGCGATCAAGAAACACTGGCCCAGATCCACACCGAAGCCAAGGCCGAAATCGAAGCCGGCGCGGATTTTGCCCTGAATGCCCCCTACCCCCAAGTGAGTGAGGTGGACCGGCATGTCTACGCCTAGCACGAACAGCCGTGAAGTGACCTTTGGTGAGGCAATCCGCGAAGCCCTGGTCGAAGAAATGCGCCGGGACCCAAACGTTATCATCATGGGTGAAGATGTGGCTGAGGCAGGCACGCCATTCAAAGTATTATCGGGTCTCGTGGAAGAATTCGGAACAGAGCGAGTGATTGATACGCCCATCTCCGAAGCTGGCTTTACCGGGCTTGCGGTTGGCGCGGCCATGACCGGTATGCGCCCGGTGGTTGACATTATGTTTGGTGACTTCCTTGCCCTCACAATGGATCAAGTTGCCAATCAGGCTGCCAAGGTCCATTACATGTCCGGAGGGAAACTGAGCGTGCCGTTGGTGATCCGAACGACAATGGGTGCCAGCCGTCGTTCGGCCGCCCAACACTCGCAATCGCTGCATGCCTGGCTTAGCCACATTCCCGGTCTCAAGGTCGTCTTACCCTCAACCCCTTATGATGCCAAGGGCCTGCTCAAGACGGCCGTCCGCGATGATAACCCCGTAGCCTTCTTCGAAGACAAAATGATGTACAAACTCCGGGGCCAGGCGCCAGCCGGGGACTACATCATTCCGTTCGGTGTAGCAGACATCAAGCGGGAGGGCACCGACATTACCGTGGTCGCCACCAGCAGCATGGTGCACGTTGCACTCGGCGCAGCCAGGCTGCTTGAGGAAATTGGGATTAGCGCAGAGGTCATCGACCCGCGCACGACGGTTCCCCTCGACACCCAGACGATTATTGAATCTGCCAGGAAAACCAGTCGTGCCATCGTTGTGGACGAGGGCTATGAAGGTTATGGTGTGACCGCCGAGATTGCCTCGGTTATCGCCGATGGCGCTTTCTACTATTTGGATGCACCCGTGAAACGTATGGGAGCTATGCATGTGCCCGTGCCTTTCTCCCCGCCGTTGGAGGATTCGACCATTCCCACCCAGGTATCTGTGGCCGAGATGGCGAAGACACTATGCGGTAAGGTTTGATCCGATCAATATAAGAAAGGGTGGATTTCCGATGACACTGGGAACGATGGCCTCTGACGTAGAGCAACGCATAGACTTCGAAGCATTGAGGAGGTACAGACTCAGCCGGACAAGAGAACAGATGGACAAATACGACCTGGGCGCCTTGCTCTGCTTTGACCAGGACAACATCCGCTACATTACCGGCACCCATCTTTCAGAATGGACCCGCGGCAAATACTTCCGCTGGTGCTTATTGCCCCGAGCAGGCGAGCCGGTTCTCTTTGAGGTAGGAACGGCCGCCCTGGTTAAGCGAGAGTTGTGCCCATGGCTGAAGCCTGAGAACATCCGCCCTTCTATGCCCTGGATGCGTGGCGCCAATGCGCATGCTGTGAATGTCGCACTGTCCAGGAATGCCGTTGCAGAGATCAAAGCTATTCTTGAGGAAAACAAGGTGGCCGATATGCCCGTGGGCATCGACGAGACGGAGATGTATTTGCTGGATGGTCTTCGAGAAGCGGGGCTCAAGGTCTGCAACGGGTACGATGCCATGTTTGACGCCCGGCTGATTAAATCGCCGGAAGAGCTGAAGATTATTGAACTCTCGGCCTCCCTGGTAGATGGCGTTTACGCCCACCTGGCCCATTTCATCCGGCCAGGCATCCGGGAAAACGAGATCGTGGCCAGGATATCCAGTTGGTTGATCGAACATGGCGCCGACCGGATCAGCGGCATCAACTGTGTTTCTGGGCCTCGCAGCAACCCGCATCCCCACGACTACTCGGACCGCATGATACGCCCAGGCGAGCTGGTGTTCATCGATATTATGAGCCACTACTTGGGTTACGCTACCTGTTACTATCGGACATTCGCTGTCACCCGGTCTTCGCAGAGACAGCGGGACGTGTACCAACGCGCCCTTGATTGGCTACAGGCCAGTATCGAGGTCGTCAGGCCGGGGGTAACTACGGCAGACATTGCCGCCGCCTGGCCCTCGGCCAAGGAACTGGGCTACGCGGACGAAAAAGAGGCCTTCGCCCTGGCCCTTGGCCACGGCATCGGCCTCAGTCACCATGAAAAGCCGTGGATCTCGCGTGCATATTCACTGGACCATCCGGTCCCTGTTGAAGAGGGAATGCATTTCGCGCTTGAGACCTTCTACGGTGAAGAAGATGACGGCGCCAGGATAGAATCACAGATCATTGTCACCCAGGACGGACACAAAGTTATCACCAAGTGGCCGTGTGAAGAACTGATGGTACTCGATCCGAGGTGAGAAAGTACCAGGCACTTATCAGGTTGCAGGCGCTCACCGCATAGCCGATAAGCGCTTCAGAAGGAGGACAACCCTGGCTACCAAAGTCGTGATGCCAGCCCTGGGGATGGCTCAAGATACCGGCACACTCATCGCCTGGCTAAAGCGTGATGGAGAGTCGGTCGCCAAAGGGGAGCCAATAGCGGAGATTGAGACCGATAAAGCTACGGTCGAGATCGAAGCACCGGCATCCGGTATGCTTGGTGGTGTATGTGCTAATGAAGGTGATAGCGTCCCGGTGGGGCAAACCGTGGCCTGGATACTCACACCTGGCGAGTCTGTGCCTGAAGGGGTGCGAGATGGCCCAACAAGCAGCCTGTCCAGGCCTGATGGCGTGGCAATCACCCCCTCCGCCGTAATCGAGATGCAAATGCCCGTAGGCAGTGGTGCTCGATTGTCCCCTGCCTCGCCCAAGGCTCGCCGGCTTGCCCACGAACTTGGTCTTGACGTGAAGAGGCTGACCGGGTCCGGCCCCGGAAACGCGGTCCTGGCTGCAGACGTGCTGGCAGCAGAAAATGAACGCAACTTGAAGTCTCGACCTCTCGAAGCTGGCACTGCCTGGCAAGCGATGGCGGAACGTGTGACTCAAAGCTGGAGGAGCACCCCGCATCTTTATTTGGTCCGCGAAGTCAATGCCAGCCGCTTGATGGCGTGGCAGGAGCGAATCGAACCCCGGCTGACTTACACCGACTTGTTGGCCAAGCTGGTGGCGGTGACGCTTGGCCGTCATAGGCGCGTCAATGCCTACTGGAGTGATGCGGGGATCGTGTTGAACAGCGAAATCAACATCGGGCTTGCGGTGGCCCTCGAAGACGGGCTGGTCGTACCCGTCCTTCGCCGGGCAGATGAACTGAGTTTGAGTCAGATTGCGGTGCGTCGTCAGGATTTGGTCACTCGTGCTCAGGCCGGTAGATTGAGCCCGGATGACATCAGCAATAGTAGCTTTACCATCAGCAACCTGGGTATGTACGGTGTGGACACATTCAATGCAGTCATTAATCCCCCACAAGCGGCTATCCTCGCGGTGGGGCGTTTAGCCGAGCGCGTAGTCCCGATAGATGGCAAACCAGCAGTACAACCCATGATGACCCTGAGCCTGTCGTGTGACCATCGAGTGATTGACGGCATACGCGGCGCGCAGTTCTTGCAGACACTGGCGGACCTGATCGAGGAACCGTTATTACTGCTGGAATGAACAATAGCACAAGAAAGGGGTGACCGATGAGCATTCCGAAAACTATGAAAGCGGCTGTCCTTTTTGACTATGGTGACCTGCGGGTCACCGAGATGCCTGTGCCTGAACTTGACGCGGGTGAGGCGCTGGTAAAAGTTGATTCGGTGGCCATCTGTGGCAGCGACCCGGGCATCATCGCCAGAGGCTGGCAAGGTTACACGCCATTGGGCTCGTTCATCCCCGGTCACGAGTTCACCGGCGTAGTAGTTGCCACCGCGCCCGACGTGATCAGGCTGAAAGTGGGTGACCGCGTCGCCGTCGAGCCTCACAAGGGCTGCGGCCGGTGCGAGAACTGTCTGCGCGGCCTGTATACCACCTGCCTGAATTACGGGAACCTGGAATTGGGCCACCGCCACTACGGCTTTAGCACCAACGGCGGCTACGCCGAATACGCCGCCTGTCACGACACCACGCTGCACAAACTGCCCGACAGCATTTCATTCGAGGAAGGCGCATTGCTGACCGCGGTGGGTACAGTCATGTACGGTTACGAGCGGATTGGCTGGGTGCGGCCCGGCGAGACCGTGGTCGTCACCGGACCGGGGGCTCTGGGCCTGATCTCCGCACGCCTGGCGAAGATCCTGGGCGCGGGCTGCGTGATTTTGACCGGCACCCGCGAAGAAAGGCTGGCTATCGGCCGGCAGATGGGTGTTGACATCACGCTCAACGTGCACGAGGTGGACGTGCTCCAGAAAATTATGGAGCTTACCAACGGCATCGGCGCCGACATGGTGGTGGAATGCTCGGGCCAACCAGGTCCGGCTGCCCAGGCCATGGAGATCGTGCGCAAGAACGGACGCATCTCGTACAACGGCGTCTACCGCGAAGCGGTCAGCCTTCCCCTGAACAAGATTGTGCAATGGAACCTGCTCATCACCGGCCCCAAGGCCGAAGGGATGTGGAACCTGGAGCGGGCTATTCCCCTGATGGCCGACGGTCGCCTGAATCTGAAGCCGCTTATCACGCACCGGTTCAGCCTGGACCAAATCAACACGGCCTTCGACACGTTCACCGGTCGTGTGGGTGGGGCCATCAAGGTCATCGTCAAGCCCGAAAGTGTGTCATAGGCCAGAATAAGCCAGAATTCCGCCTCACGGCGGGTAGCCTCTCCACTCTGGAGGTCACAATGAATGATGTAAAACACTATAAAATCACTCAGGATGATCTCAGCCAGTTCGCGAACCGGGGGCCGGCCTTTGTAACCTTTGGCGAGGTGATGGTTCGCGACACCCCGGCCGACCTGGAACGCCCAGAGCGAACTCGGCTGGTCAATCTGTCCATGGCGGGCAGCGAGTATACGCTGGCCATAGGCCTGAGCCGCCTGGGTATTCCCTCGGCCTATATCACCCGCGTACCCAACAATCCTTATGGCCAGGCGCTCCGAAACATCGCCCGCGAGCAGGGTGTCAACGTCGAGCACATTGTCTGGGCGCCCAAAACAGAGCCCATTGGGCGCTTTATCTACGAGATTGGCCGTACGCCGAGGAAGAACACCGGCGTATACCAGCGTATGTTCTCGGCCGCCTCCCGGCTGGATACGGGCATGGTTGATTGGAAAGCCGCCCTGAAAGATGCCAGGATTTTTCATAGCTCCGGCATTACATTTGGCCTGGCAACCCACAGCAACTACCAGCGCAACTTTTGCCACCATGCGTTCGAAGAAGCCATCGCCAACAAGCCCGCGGACTGTTGGGTGGGCATGGATTTCAATTATCGGGGCACTCTGTGGTCTCCTGACCAGGCGCGTGATCTTTTGACCCCGGTTGTGACTGACCACGTGGACATACTCATCACAACGATTGAGGATATGGCCAAGCTGTACGGCATCGGTTGCGGTCAGTATTCGGCGAAACAGGTGGTCGACAGCGACATGGGGCACATTGAAGACAGTGACATCCGCAAGTTCACGCATCAAGTGCGCGAGCTTTTCAAGGTGAAGATCGTTGCCATCACCATCCGCTATCCGGATACATTTGAACAGCACCGCTGGGAATCGGCCGCCATGGACGCTGAGGGAAACTTCTTCCGTTCCCCGGCAGTCAGACCCATCACCCTCTGGGATCGACTGGGGGGCGGGGACACGTGGAACGCTGGCTTTTACTATGGGTTGCTCACGCAGAATTTCGGGAGCGAGGGCATCATCAAAGGCACCCTGGTGGGCGACGCGGCTACCCGGCTGAAGCAAACGTTGATGTTTGACCTACCCATCATCGACAAGGCTGAGATTGAGGCCTTGATGAAAGCAGAAGTGTTCGGTGGCGGCAAGAGGACTTCTCGATAGGCAGTGCATCGAAGGAGCAAAGCTATGCAAAAGGTTGAAACGCTGAAAATTATCCGCGAAACCGGCGTCATCGCCATTATGCGGGCCCAATCTTCGCATCAACTGATGGCTGCCGCCGACGCCATCAAGAAAGGTGGCGTACGGGCCATCGAAGTGACCATGACAACGCCAGGTGCCCTGGGGGTGATCGCCGAAGCCAAGCAGAGATATGGCTCGGACGTGATCTTTGGAGCGGGAAGTGTCCTGGATTCAGAAACCGGACGGGCGGCAATCCTGGCCGGGGCCGATTTTATCGTGTCTCCCACCCTCAACCTGGAACTAGTTCGGCTCTGTAACCGATATGGTATCCCCACCGCGCCTGGCTGTTACTCCCCGACCGAGATACTCACAGGTTGGGAAGCGGGCGCTGATTTCATCAAGCTATTCCCCGCCAGCATCGGCGGCCCTGATCTGGTCAAAGCCATTCTGGCACCCTTGCCCCAAGTTCGAATAATCCCGGTCGGGGGGGTCGATCTGAATACGGCAGCTGATTTCATCAGAAAGGGGGCCGCCGCTCTGGGGGTAGGCAGCAGCCTGGTCAGCCAAAAACTGCTGGATGCGGGTGACCTGGACGAACTGACACGCCGAGCAGCCGCCTTTATCGAGCAGGTGAAGAAGGGTAGAGGGCTGTGCTGAAGGTCGCCTTCATTGACTTTGTGTTTGAGAGGCAGGAGGACATCCAACTCCAGGGATGTGAGTTCAGCATTCACCCGCCGCTGCGCACCGTCGACCAGATTGTAGCTGCCGCATCTGAAGCGGATGTACTATGTCTGCGCGATCAGTTTGGAAAGGTGACGCGCGAAGTCCTGGAAGGTCTGCCGGGTTTGAAGTTGATCGTCACCCGTTCGGTTGGCACCGACCATGTGGACCTGGCCGAAGCCAAGAGGCGCGGCATCCCGGTATGCAACGTTCCAGACTATGGCGCGCACATGATTGCCGAACTCGCCTTTGGGCTGTTGCTGGCGGTGGGGCGCAACATCGTGAAGGGCAATAATCGTTATCAGCACGAGCGGCTCTTTTCCGACCAGGGCCTGCAGGGCCTCGAACTGCATGGCAAAACGCTGGGCGTGATCGGCACGGGGCGTATTGGGCTACACAGCATCCGGATTGCGAATGGCTTCAGCATGCACGTGATCGCCCACGACGTGATCCAAAACGAGGCAGCCGCTCAGGAACTAGGGTTTGAGTATGCGCCGCTGGAGAGCTTGCTGGCTGAGAGCCATGCGGTCACCCTGCATATTTCTCTGAGTGATACCACGTTTCACCTGATAAACGCCGACCGGTTGGCCCTGATGAAGCAGGGGGCGATCCTCATCAATACTTCGCGCGGGGCGGTGGTCGACACGCACGCCTTGATGGGCGCTCTCCGCTCGGGACATCTGGGCGGGGCAGGCTTAGATGTGCTTGAAGATGAGCGGGATACCTATCACGATTTTGCAGGCCTTAACGTGGTGGTGACGCCCCATATCGGCTGGTACACGGAAGGAGCGGCGAAGCGCATTCTTGAGATTACCCTTGGCAACATCGCCGCATTCATGCGTGGAGAGATCATCAATCGCGTGGCATGAACGGGACAGAGTCGCCATCAGACGCCCTTCTGGGGTCTGATTTCGCACCTTAAAAATCGGATGGAACGTAGGTTGGGTGCAGCCTGGGCCTCGTCTGACAGAATGGGGGTTGGGTTACTCACGCGATCAAACCCCATAACGGACCAGGGGTTTGCCGCCAATCCGGTGCTTTCCTTGCCGATACTAACCCAACCTACGACCTTGGTCTCATGAAACGCTTGACACAGGGGCGCGAATGGAGTATGATGTATTTGATATTTGATCAAATATCAAATCTTCTGCAACCCCCTGCATGATAAGCAATATACTTCACACATATGCCAGCGACGCCCGAAAGAGGGATAAAAATTACGCAATTTCCAATTCCTCGCACTGTAAAGAATGGGCTGGTCGAGAACCTACGCGATGAGATCATACGCGGTGGCATCGCCCCTGGTCAGCGTCTTCGCTTGGAAGAGATTGCCGCCCGCTTCGATGTTAGTACCATGCCGGTGCGGGAAGCCCTGCGTGACCTGGAGGCCGAAGGCCTGGTGACCAATTTTCCTCATCGGGGTGCTGTTGTTACCTGCCTGAGCGCGGATGATTTGAAAGACATCTACGACGTTCGGACAACTCTGGAGACGATTGCCACCCGCCTGGCAGTTCCAAACATGACCGAGGAGACACTGGCCGAATTGAGGTCGGTGGTTGAGCAAATAGATACCTGCTTGGGGGACGTAGTCACCTTAGTAAAACTGAATCATGAATTTCACTCCACCCTGTATGCGGCATCAGGCCGCCGCCATCTGTGCGAACTAATTCGCATACTGCGACATCGCACCCAGCATTATCTGCACGCCTATATCGACGATCTGGGCGGTATGCCGCACGCCCAATCAGAGCATCGGACCATCCTGGAAGCCTGCAGGCGCGGTGACGTGGAGCAGGCTGCCAGCATCATCCATGATCACGTGGCCCAGGTAGGTCACGCGATAATCGCGTATGTTCGGCAGCACGATGAAACCGAGGCTCGCATATAGTGTAACTACTTTCAAATACACCCAACAAGGAGGTAGAGTTAATGGCTTCATCAACCGATGCACTGGAGTTTTACGATCTGAGTCATCCTTGGGGTCACGATGCGCCTCTGTGGCCCTACTTCCCAGACATCAAGATTGAGCGCTTCCACTACCACGCCAAGTCTGGGGTCCTCTCTCAACAAATCACAACCTTTATGCACTGCACCACGCATACCGATGCCCCGGCACACGTGATCGAGGGCACCGCCTTTATGGACGAAGTGCCCCTGGATCGCTTCTTCGGCACCGCAGTGATCGTCTCCATTCCCAAGGAACAGTGGGGGGTGATCACAGCAGACGACCTGGAGAAAGCCGAGCCGAAGATCCAACCCGGCGACATCGTGATCGTCAATTCCGGCTGGCACCGCTACTACGGAGATAACCGCAAATATTTCGCCTACTCGCCTGGTTTATACAAGGAAGCGGGAGATTGGTTCGTTGAAAAAGGGGTCAAAGCAGTGGGCGTAGACATGCAGGCGCTGGACCATCCCCTGGCAACGGCCATCGGCCCCCATGGCTCTGGCCCCCTGATACCGGAGGTAAACCGCGATTACGAGGAGTTGACCGGTCGCCCAGTAATAGAGGATTTCCCGTACTGGGAACCGTGCCACCGGGCATTGCTGAGCAACGGGATCACCGGATTTGAGAATGTGGGGGGTGACATTGACAAGGTCACCGGCAAGCGAGTGACCATTGCCGCTTTCCCCTGGCGCTGGGTCAAGGGCGACGGCTGTATCGTTCGGATGGTGGCCATCGTCGACCCAACCGGCGAGTACCGCCTGTAACCACTAAGGAGTAGCAGCATGAAAGTGACACGTGTAGAAGAAGCAGTCAAATATAACCCGCCCAAGCACCATGATTGTTACGCCATGCACTTGCAGCACAAGAACCTGGGCTGCGAGGCACCCTACTGGGTGGGTTGTTCCTACTACCTGCCAGGGGCCAAGGCAGAGTGGGATGCGTCTCCCTTGGATAAGATCTATATTGTTCTCGAGGGCGAGCTGACCATCGAGTTTGAGGACCAGATGGTCAAGCTGGGTCCCATGGACTCGATCTTTATAGGCCCTGGTGAGAATCGCGAGGTGCGCAACGAGACCAACCAGGTTGCCACTATGCTGGTTGTGATGCCCTATCCACCGGCTTGAGGGGGAGCCCACCATGGAGAACATTCCGGATACCAGTTCACTATTTGACGTTACCGGCAAGGTGGCACTCATTACAGGTGCGACGGGCGGCTTTGGCCAGGCCAGCTCTAAGGGGTTGGCAAAAGCGGGCGCCAAGGTGATGCTCACCGGCCGCACGGCAGACAAGCTGGCGCCGGTTGTCAGCCAGATCCAGGCGGCTGGGTATACGGCAGCCTATGTGGCCGGCGAGCCAGACGATGCCGATGATGTGAAACGCGTTGTCGAAGAAACGGTCAAACAGTTCGGGGGGATTGACATCCTGATCACTGCTGCCGGACTCAGTCGCATCCATCCTATCACGGAGTTCCCCCTTGAAGAATTTGAAGAGATAATGGATGTCAACGTCAAAGGCAGCTGGTTGATATGTAGAGAGGTCGGCCGGGTAATGATTGAGCAGGGCCGGGGTGGTAAAGTCATCCTGGTCTCGTCCACGCGGGGCTTGCTGGGCATGAAGAACTACACCGGCTATGCAACCTCGAAGGGTGCCGTACACGTCTTGACCCGCTCCTTGGCCTGTGAGTGGGGCGAATACGGCATCAATGTCAACGCGATTGCCCCCACCGTCTTCCGTACCGCTCTCACTCAATGGATGTTCGATGACCAGGAACGATATAAAGTGTTCCTCAGGCGTATCCCCATAGGACGCCTGGGTGAGCCAGAGGACTTCATTGGGGCAGTCATCTACCTGTCGTCACGCGCATCCGACTTTATGACCGGGGCCATCATGTATGTGGATGGTGGCTACACCGCGGGCTGATGAAAAGTATATCAACTCCAGAACGTATCACGGTTGTCGGCGCCGGCTTGATGGGGCAGGGCATAACGCAGATCTTTGCTAGCCAAGGACATGCAGTGTGTCTGACCGACTCTAACCAGGACGCTCTCGGCTCGGCCAAAGACCGGGTACGCACTAATCTGACCCGCATGGCCAGGGGGGGCATTGACCTTGGGGCAGACATCGAAGAGATCCTTGCTCGTATCAGCACTACGCCTGATCTGGCAACGGCCTGTAAAGCGTGCGACTTTGTGTTCGAGGCTGTCTACGAGGATCTGGAGTTAAAACAGCGCATTTTCAGCGACCTGGACCGCATGTGCCCGCCCACCACCATCCTGTGTAGCAACACCTCGGCGATCAGTATCACCCAGATTGCTCAGCAGTCGAAGAATCGCGAGCGGATTGTTGGCACGCACTTCTGGAATCCACCCTACCTGATCCCCCTGGTGGAGGTGATTCGGGCCGAAGAGACCGCCGACTGGTGTACTCACTCGGCATACAGCTTGCTGGCGCGCGTGGGCAAACATCCCGTCCACGTGCACAAGGATGTGCCTGGATTCGTCGGCAACCGGTTGCAGCATGCGCTGTGGCGCGAGGCCTTTGCGATCATCGACGAGGGAATCTGTGACCCAGCCACGGTCGACGAGGTGATACGCAATGGGTTTGGGCTTCGCCTGCCAATTCTTGGCCCCGTGGAGAACGCGGACATGGTCGGCCTTGATTTGACCCTGGCCATACACAACTACATCCTGAAATTCATCAACGCCGATCCAACTCCGTCCACAACCCTGCAAGCCAGGGTCGAGACGGGTCAGCTAGGGTTCAAGAGCGGGCAGGGTTTCTTAGAGTGGGCAGAATCCGACATGGCCGAATCGCGAGAGCGGTTGGCGAACTACCTCATCAACGTGTTTGCCGAACGGCAAAGACAGTCGAAAGGAGAGGCCAAATAGAGGCTATCATACGTACCTAAGTGAGCCAAGAGCGCCTGCGAATCCGCATGTTTGAGCGCCTTGGGCGCCGACTTCGTGAGGAAGGGGGTGATGGACTGCAATACAAACCGGATCACCGTGTGAGCTGCCGGGCATTGGCAGCCAGGTATGGCCGCAAAATGACACAGGTTCTGTCTCGGTCCACGAAGGGTAAGATCGCTGATCGAGCCCTCAGGTCCACACAAAGCAAACTCAGGAGGAGGATGCAAATGAAACGCTCACTCGTCACATTTTTGGCCCTGTTGGTAGCAGTAGGTATGCTCTTGACTGCTTGCGGCCCCCAGGCAACGGAAGCGCCCGCGACCGAAGCTCCACAGCCAACCGAGGCCGTTGAGGAGCCGGCCCCTGAACCAGCTGGTCCCGAGTTCATTGTTATTGGCACCAGCGCACCACTAACCGGCATGTTTGCAGGCTTTGGCGAAGGTTGCACATGGGGAGCACAAGCGGCTGTTGATGATATCAACGCCCAAGGTGGAATCTATGTCAAGGAGTATGACCGCAAGATTCCGGTGAAATACATCGTCGTCGATAACGAGAGCGATCCAGGGAAGTCAGGGCCTCTGGCTGAGGATCTAATTCTCCGCGATGAGGTAAATATGTTGTACTCCGTCGACTCATCCCCATCCATCCACATCCCAATCGCCGAGGTAGCTGAGAAGCACGGGGTACCACATATCGTCGGCGGCGGACCCCTGGAGCCCTGGCTGGGCGCCCGCAACGAAACAGAGACAAAGTGGCAGTACACTTGGTTTCCTGGTTTTGGCATAGCCACCCCCCCGCCCGAGGGAGATCCCAGATTTGGTAAGCCCGGATACACCATCAGGGATTCCTGGTTCGCCGTGCTGGACGCTTACGGCGACCAGACCAACAAAGTGGCGGGTGTCTTCGCTACGGATGAGCCGGACGGCATTGGCTGGTACGGTTTGTTCCCGGGGCTGCTGGAAGAATGGGGCGCAACGGTCATTGGCGCAGAGGACAAATTGGGCTTCTACCCCATTGGTACCACGGACTTCACGGCCATGTGCAACGAGTGGAAGAACAACGAAGTCGAGATACTGTGGGGCAACGTGCCGGGCCCTGAATTCGCAACCCTGTGGAGGCAATGCAACCAGCTGGGCTTCAATCCCAAGATCGTTATGGTGGGCAGGGCGCCCCTCTTCTACATAGACGTGAATTCATGGGGCGAAAACCTGCCCCAGGGGGTAGGCACCGAGATATGGTGGGATCCGGCCTACAAGGGCCCAGGCATCGGTGGCACGACTCCCCAGTCACTGGCCGAAAGATGGCAAGAAGCGAAAGACCAACCCCTAAACCGGGGTATCGGACACGGCTATGCCCCCATGCAGGTATTGTTTGATGCGGTCGAAAGAGCTGGCAGCCTGGATGGGGAAGCCATCAACAAGGCCATGGGGGAGACCAATCTGGATACAGTCAACTATCTGGTCAAGTTCGATCCGGCCACGCACTTTAGCTGGATACCGCTCTTCGTTGGCCAGTGGCAGAGGACTGACCAACCCTGGGTCTGGGAGTGCCCGATCACCTTCTCGAAGCATGACTTTCTAGGCCCTTCGACCGATTTCATCTTCCCCATTCCCTACGAATGAGAATGAACCTCTGAATTGTTGAACGTGTTGGGATAGGGCCAGCTTTTTGCAGCGGCCCTATCCCACTCTAGCTTATGAGAGCGCCGGTACATCGCGCGTAGCCAGTCGGTCTCATAGGCCCGCATAGAAAAGCCTGGTACGATGGTCAGGGCTGACTGGATATTCATCATACTGCATTTATTCAAGGGAAGGTGGTGGCTTGGACGGGTCAATTTTGTCAGTGAGTGAGGTAAGGAAACGCTTCGGAGGGCTGATGGCCCTCAATAATGTCAGTTTTGAGTTGCCGTCTGGTGCCATCATGGGGCTAATGGGGCCCAATGGAGCTGGCAAGACAACCTTAGTCAACGTCATCTGTGGTTTCTACAAGCCCGATTCGGGCACAGTCAAGTTTCAAGGGAGGGATATCACCGGCATCCCCCCACACAAGGTGTGCCGGCTTGGCATTGCCAGAACTTATCAGATCCCGCAACCATTTGGGGAATTAACCGCCCTACAAAATGTTGCAGTGGCGGGCATGTACGGGAGAGGCGTTGGCAAATCTGCTGCTGAAAGTGAAGCAC
Source organism: Anaerolineales bacterium (assembly GCA_020343875.1). Classification (GTDB taxonomy): domain Bacteria; phylum Chloroflexota; class Anaerolineae; order 4572-78; family NAK82. Next base: position 630,082 of record CP070811.1, read on the forward strand.
TTGAGGTACTCAAGCTTACAGATCTCGCAGACAAGAAAGATGTGCCTGCAAAAAACTTAACCACTATCACCCTCAAGAGGCTCGAAGTGGCCAGGGCCCGGGCCACGGATCCTAAACTGTTGTTGGTGGATGAACCAGCTGCCGGCCTGAACGAAACAGAACTACCCCACATGTTAGAGATCCTGGCAGCCATACGCCAGGCGGGGGTAACCATCCTCCTCATCGAGCATGTGATGCAAGTCATGAGAGAGGCTGTGGATACCATTTTTGTGATCAACGAAGGGACGCCAATCGCCTCTGGCCAGCCGGACGAGGTCATGAAAGATAAGAGAGTCATCGAGTGTTATCTGGGGGAATACCAATAAGCCCAGGGCGTAGCTGGCAGAAGTAATCTCGAAAGGAACATCAGGCACATGTCGCAAGAAGTGCTGCTGCGTGTCAACAACATAGATGTGTTTTATGGAAGTTTGCAGGTTTTGTGGGATGTCTCGATAGAGATGAAAAGCGGGGAGATGGTAGCCATTGCAGGCGCTAATGGGGCCGGTAAGTCCACTCTATTGAAGACAATATCCGGCCTGATGCATCCCGCCAAGGGCAGCATCGAGTTCGCAGGCATGGATATCACCCGCATGAATGCCTACGATATTGCTGCCCAGGGTATTTGCCAGGTCCCGGAAGGAAGAAGACTTTTCCCGAATATGACCGTATTACAGAATCTGATGATCGGCTCCTACAGCCAAAAAGCGCGGGCCAAGCGTGAAGAGAACCTGGCCAGGGTTTACGAGCTCTTCCCCATACTGAAGGAGCGGCAGAATCAACTGGCGAAAACCCTGAGTGGAGGGCAGCAACAAATGGTGGCCATTGGGCGCGGATTGATGTCCAATCCAAAGGTCATGATAATCGACGAAATGTCGCTCGGGCTCAGCCCCCTGTTTGTGAGTGACCTGTTTCGAGTGCTACACGAGATTAGAGCGCGCGGTATCACCGTTCTCCTGGTTGAACAAAACGTGTGGCGAACCCTGCATGAAGCGGATAGCGCATATGTGCTCGAAACAGGACGGATTGTCATGAGTGGGCGAGCCCAAGATTTATGTGAGGAGGAGGAAGTTCGGAATGCCTACTTCGGTACATAGCCCTGGCAGGCAGGGGACGGATGGTAGACTATGGACACATTGAGTGATTTAGCCACACCTTTAACAATGGGTATTCTGTACGGCGGATTATACGTTGTCATCGCCTTAGGCCTCTCCCTGGTGTTCGGGGTCATGAACGTGATCAACGTCGCCCACGGAGATTTTGTCACCCTTGGCGGCTACGTCGCTTTTGTGGCAGTGACCAGTTTGGGATTGGACCCAATTCTATGGTTGATCGCAGGTATACCCCTGTTCTTTATCATGGGGATTGTTATCCAAAGATTCTTGCTGTACCGCGCCTTCAAGATGTCAATCGACGCTGCCCTGATCATCGCATTTGGCATTTCTCTGATAATCCAGAATGCTTCCCAGTTAGTTTGGACCCCCCTATCCAGGAGCTTGATGACACCCTATAGCTTTAAGAGTTTTCAGATCGGTGAGGTTTATATCCCCTTGGTGTACCTGCTGGACTTCATAGCGGCAGTGATTGTAATGCTGGTGGTGCATCAGTTCTTGAAAAGGACTTACCTGGGCCAGGCGATCACCGCCGCTTCTCAGGATCGACAAACAGCTGAGCTGATGGGAATCAACCCGGCCGTGGTCTATCAGTATGCTTTTGGAATTGCCATGGCCCTGGCTGCCATAGCAGGCGTATTTCTGGGTTTGACTTTCCCCTTCAACCCAACCTCAGGAGTGCGCTTTCTTATCATCGCCTTTGGCGTGATCATCTTGGGGGGGTTGGGCAGCATGGTCGGCACATTCATAGGGGGCATGTTCTTTGGGTTGTCTCAAGCGCTGGGGGGCTATTTCTGGGGACCCACCGGCCAATTGCTGGTCCCGTTTTTGATGGTGCTAATTGTACTGACAATTAGACCGCAAGGTCTGTTCGGTCGTTAGAGGGAGCTTACATGGGAATTACTACCCGCCGGATTGTCGTCTTGAGTTTGTTGGGAGGGTTCGCAGTCGTGATGGCCCTGCTCCCGATAATGGGCATGCCCCAGACATGGATGCTGTACCTGATCTACTTCTTTGTGTTCCTGGCTGCAGCAAACATGTGGAATTTGCTGGCAGGTTTTAGCGGGCTGCTGGCCCTGTGCCCGGCCGCGTTTATCGGGTTGGCTGGCTATACCATGACAATACTGACCTGGCTTAACATCCCATTTTATGTGGGGATACTGGTCGGAGGTGTGGTGGCCGCCCTGTTTTCCATATTAATATCCGGCTCTGTATTCAGGATGAAAGGCGTCTACTTCGCTATCGGGACCCTGGTGGTGCCTGAGATACTGCGCCTGGTGTTTCTGCGCTGGAGACCGGTCGGGGGGGAGCTGAGTGGTGGCGGAGCCGGCTACATGGTAAAGGGGGTTTCCGAAGTAATCATGCAGGAAACCTATTGGCTTGGATTAGCGGTTGCGGTGGCTTCCATCATTCTCATAGGCATCATCTTGCGTTCGAAATTCGGGCTGGGGCTGGCCGCGATTCGCGATAACGACACCAGCGCCGCAAGTTCAGGGATAGACGTTTTCAGATTGAAGCTATACTCCTTCATCATCGCTGCCTTTGTGATGGGGGTCGCCGGGGCCATATTCTACTCTTATCAACGCTACATCGAGCCGAACAGCGCCTTCAACATCAGATGGTTAATGATCGTGCTGCTGGCCACAGTTATCGGCGGCAAAGGCATAGAAGAGGGGCCGTTTGTGGGAGCGATCATTGTGGTGATTTTGCACTTCCAACTGGCCAGATATGGTGAAATCAGCCTACTCATACAGGGCATCATACTGGTGGTCATCATGTTGGCAGTGCCACAAGGTATCACAGGTTTGATCCGCGACCTGCGCAGGTCAGGAAGCTTTCGTCCAGGTTAACAACTGTTTCTTGGTTGAAAGGAGGAACCTTCATGAGTCACATTGAGAAATTGACCAACGGGACAACAGGTGGGCCGGTTTTTGTATATGTAAAAGACGGCAGGATCATACGCGTTACACCCATGGATTTTGATGAGAGTGACGCGCCTTCCTGGGTCATCAATGCCAGAGGCAAGAAGTTCTCTCCACCCCGGAAGACCACCCTCTCCCCCTATTCATTTGCCTGGCGCTCCATGATCTATTCCCCCACCAGATTACTGCATCCTCTCAAACGGGTCGATTTCGACCCCGATGGAAAGCGAAACCACACCCGCAGGGGGGAATCGGGTTATGAGCGGATCAGTTGGGACGAGGCCGCGGATATTGTCACCAGCGAGATCAAGCGGATCAAGCGTGAGTACGGCCCGGCCGCCATTCTGAGCACGCCGGGCTCTCACCATTTGTGGGGCCATGTGGGCTACCGGCATAGCGCATACTTCAGGTTCATGAATCTTATGGGGTATACCTCTGCCGAGCACAACCCCGATAGCTGGGAAGGCTGGCACTGGGGAGGTATGCATCAATGGGGATTCAGCCACAGGCTGGGTATTCCCGAACAATACGATCTGCTGGAAGACGCACTCAAGAACACCGAAATGATTGTATTCTGGTCAGCCGACCCGGAGACCACCAGCGGCATCTACTCTGCCTTCGAGAGCACCTGCCGCCGTCAGTGGCTGAAGGAACTCGGGGTCAAAATGATCTTTATCGACCCATTCTACAACCACACGGCTGGCATGTTCGCTGACAAATGGTTTGCTCCCAGGCCGGGCACAGACAATGCCATGGCGTGTGCCATCGCGTATGTTTGGATAACCGAAAATCTCTACGACCAGGAGTACATCAAGGCCCGAAGCGTGGGTTTTGAAACGTGGAAAGACTACATCCTGGGGGTAGAAGACGGCATACCCAAAACACCCGAGTGGGCGGAAAAAGAAAGCACCATCCCCGCCAGAGAGATCAAAGCTTTGGCCAGAGAATGGGGGTCGAAAAAGACCATGCTGGCCGCAGGTGGGCTGGGTGGTTGGGGGGGTGCCTGCAGGGCCGCCACCGGAGGGCAATGGGCCCGCCTTATGATCAGCCTTGCGGCTATGCAGGGTTTGGGGAAACCGGGCAGCAATATCTGGTCGACCACGCAAGGCGCGCCGCATAACTCGGATTTCGTCTTTCCGGGTTATGCCGAAGGAGGAATATCCGGCGACGTCGACAATTCGGCCGCCGGCTATCGCTGGGTTTACAGGATGCAATTGCGGCCCACCCGTTCCAGTATAAACTCCCCCATGGGGCAGCACATTCCCAGACTCAAGATACCGGAATGCATCCTGGACGGCAAGTATGAATGGAGAGGGAAAGGGTTCTGCGGCCAGTCGATTGAGGCCCAGCTCCACAAATACAAGTATCCGGCCGACGGCTACCCGGAGATCCAGATGTACTACCGGTACGGCGGCTCGTTCATTGGCACCATGAATGAGACCAACCGGTATATTAAGGCCTACCAGACCGAAAGGCTGCCCTTCGTGGTGAACCAGTCCATCTGGTTCGAGGGCGAGGCCAGGTTTGCCGATATTATCTTGCCGGCCTGCACCAATTTCGAACGCTGGGATATCAGCGAATTCGCGGGTTGTCTGGGGTATATCCCTGATTCTACCTGCCAGGTCAACCATCGAGTCATCAGCTTCCAGAAGAAATGTATCGAGCCCCTGGGAGAGTCCAAGTCAGACTACGACATCTTCGCACTTCTGGCGGAGAGGCTGGGATTCTACGATGCCTTTACTGAGGGTGGCCTGACCGAACTTGATTGGGTCAAACGTATGTTTGACGCCAGCGATTTACCCCAGCACATCTCCTGGGATGATTTCTTCGAGAAGGGCTACTTTGTGGTGCCCATGCCCGACGACTACAAATCGACGCCTGCCCTAAGATGGTTCGCCGAGGATAGAAAGAGGGACACGCCGGACTGGGGGCCCCATCCTGAATCTCAGGAAGAATTCGGCAAAGGGCTGCAGACCACCTCAGGTCTGATAGAGTTCGAATCTTCCAGCCTGAAGAAGTTTGATCCTGAAGATGAAGAGAGGCCTGTTTTCCCCAAATACATCCCATCCTGGGAGGGACATCATACCACGCCGCTGTACAGTAAGTACCCATTACAGTTGATATCGCCACACCCCCGATTCAGCTTCCATACCATGGGCGATGCCAAGGGGAGCTGGCTTAACGAGGTCAAGGATCACCGAGTCCTGAAGGAGGACGGCTACTATTACTGGATCATCCGCATCAACTCGCAGGATGCCGAACAGAGAGGGATCCAGGAAGGCGACCTGGTCAAGGTCTTCAACGATCGAGGCGTGGTCATCTGCGCGGCGCAGGTGACCCAGCGGCTCCCGCCCGGCACCGTTCACTCCTATGAATCCTGTGCAGACTACGATCCCCTGGGCAAGCCTGGGGAGTCGGCAGATCGAGGGGGATGCATTAACATCTTGACTCCAAGCCGTTACATCACCCAGAATTCGAGCGGCCAGGCCCCCAACTCGTGTCTGGTGGAAGTCGAGAAGAAGGAGAGATAACATGAACAAGTGGAACCTGGTCATCGATATCGCAAAATGCCACGACTGCAACAACTGTTTCCTGGCATGCAAGGACGAATACTGCGAGAACGATTTTCCACCTTATTCGGCGGCTCAACCCAGGCATGGCCACAGATGGATCGACATCCTGCGCAAAGAGAGGGGTCAGCATCCCCGGGTAGATGTCTCCTACCTGCCTCTGCCCTGTATGCACTGCGATGAGGCTGACTGCATCAAGGCAGCAGAAGGGGAGGCGGTCTACAAGCGGGACGATGGCATCGTGATCATTGATCCGCTGAAGGCCAAAGGGCAAAAGGGTGTGGTTGACTCGTGCCCCTACGGCGTAATTTGGTGGAACGAAGAGCTGGATGTGCCCCAGAAATGCACCTTCTGTGCTCACCTGCTGGACGAGGGGTGGCAGGCGCCCCGATGCGTGCAGGCCTGTCCGACCGGGGCGATGGAATTCCTGCACGTCGAAGATGCGGAGATGCAGCGTATCGTCCACTCTGAGGAGCTGGAGGTCTGGCACCCGGAATATGGGCTGGAGCCACGTGTGTACTACAAGAAACTATACCGGTATACCCGGTGGTTCATTTCCGGCAGCGTGGCCCTAAAAGATGTGGACGAGTGTGCCGAGGGAGCGAAAGTCACATTGAAGAACGGTTCCGGAGGAGTCCTCATCACAGCCCTGACCAACAACTACGGTGATTTTCGGTTCGACGCTCTTGAAGCGAAAAGCGGCCAGTATAGGCTGGAGGTAGACTATCCCGGGTATCAGCAGCGGGAACTGCGTGTGGATCTGGAGAACAGTATAGACGTCGGCACCATCTTTCTTTAATGGCCTCCCTGCCGCTTGATCAGAAAGTGCTTGGCAGCCATAGCAGCGCCCACCGAACCGGCATGTTCGAATCCGGGTGGGTTATCTTCCAGGCACTTCCGAGGCGCTTGGCCTGAATCCAGAAGCCCAGGGGGGTGCTTTGCCCTGGGCTCAAGTAGGAACCGCATCGCAAGCCTACGCCCTGCTGCGACAGGCATCTTAATCAGAGGAGTATTTGGTTATGGAAAAGCTCATTCTTACCTCGGCGCTGACCGGGGCAATAACAGTACCCACCCAGACCACAAGTCTACCATTCACCATCGAGGGCATTGCCCAAGATGCAATCGCCTGCGCCAGAGCGGGTGCCACCTCAATCCACATCCATGCACGCGACCCAGAGAACGGGCGCCCTTCCTCAGATCCAGAACTGGTCCGCAAAATTGTGACCCGTATCAAGGAAGGTTGCGACGCGATCATATGCATTACAACCGGTGGGGGCATGGGCATGACGCCTCAAGACCGGTTGCGTGCAGCCGCCTCATGTCAGCCAGAGCTGGCTACCTTCAACCTGGGTTCGATGAACTTCTCCATGCACCCGGTTGCGCGCCGATACGTGCCGGAAGACTGGCTTTTTGGTTGGGAGCCCGAATACGTAGAAGGTACCAAAGACTTCATATTCCGGAACACCTTTGGGGATATGGAAGTTTTCGCCAACACCATGAAGGAGAGCAACGTCAGGCCAGAATTTGAGGCCTATGACGTTGGGCACCTCTACAATCTGAAATTCCTGGAGAAGGACGGGCTGGTCGGGCCTCCTTACTGGATCCAATTTGTGCTGGGCGTGTTGGGTGGTCTGGCTGCAACGCCCGAAGACCTGATTACCATGAAGCAGACAGCCGACCGCCTGCTCGGCCCAGAGAACTACCGCTGGTCGGTGATTGGCGTAGGCTACCCGATGGAATTCAACATGGCCGCCATGGCGATTATGATGGGCGGGCACGTACGAGTTGGGCTGGAAGACAACATCTTCGTCCGGCGCAAAGTCCTGGCCACCAATGTTGACCTGGTGGAGAAGGTCAAACGGATCGCGGCTGAGTTTGAGCGAGAGATCGCCACCCCAGACGAGGCCCGTCAAATATTGGGGCTCAAAGGGCTTGAGGCGGTGAATTTCTAGGCACTCGAAATGACACACAACGGATTCTCGAACTCGGGCATAAATGACCGACGGAGATGATCGGGGGACCGCCTGAAATGAACCCAATGGCCCAACTGATGGAACAGTCGGCCGCCCGGCACAGCCAGCTGTGCCCCCGGCAAGTGCTGGGCGTTCGCATGGGCTTGCTGGCGGGCCGGGTGCTCGGCCTGGACGTGCCCGACGTCGACAAGCGCCTGGTGACCATGATGGAGACAGATGGCTGCGCCGCCGACGGCGTGTCAGCTGCTACCGGCTGCACGGTGGGCAATCGCAGGCTGCGCATCTTGGACTTTGGCAAGGTCGCCGCGACGTTTGTGGATATGAAAGGCGACCAAGCCATTCGCATTGTGCCCCGGCCTGGTATCCGTGTGGCAGCTCAACAGCTGGCGCCTGACAGGGAAAGCAGGTGGCATGCACAATTGCAGGCCTACCAGGTGATGCCGGATGGGGATCTGCTGGCGGTCCAGGTGGTGAAGTTGAATGTCTCACTCGAAGAGCTACTCAGTAAGCCAGCCTATCGGGTTAACTGTGAAGCCTGCGGTGAAGAGATCATCAACCAGCGCGAAGTAGTCATGGGAGGCAGGATGCTGTGCCGGGCCTGTGCAGGGCAAAGCTACTACCGCCTGGCGGGGCGGGACGGTACTCAACTCTGGATGGACGAATTATGGCGGACCTATCAAGCGCTGGCTGAAAGGACGGCGTAAGCGGCGACGCGGAGTACACCAACTGCGGCCCTACGAACCCCGCCGGGGCCAATCTCCGCCCAGCCACCGAATCATTGAAAGGCCGAGTTACTATGAGTGTAATTAGCGAAGGGACCTTGCTGTGGGAACCTTCCCCAGCGGTCCAAGAAAAAGCCAATCTCACCCACTACATGGGGTGGCTGAAAAAGGAACGCGGGCTCACTTTCCAATCTTACCATGACTTGTGGGGTTGGTCGGTCACAGACCTGGAGCGTTTTTGGGAAAGCATTTGGGACTTTTTCGGCGTCAGGGCGTCCACGGAATACTCAAGTGTCTTGACCAAGAGAGAGATGCCAGGCGCCGATTGGTTCGCTGGGGCGGAGCTCAACTACACCGAGCACGTTTTCAGGAATATGAGCGTTGAACGGCCAGCTCTGCTTTACAAATCGGAAGATCGAGCCCTGACGGAGATCACATGGCAGGAGCTATACGACCAGACTGTGGCCATGGCATACGCTTTGCGGCAACTGGGGGTAAAGCGCGGGGATAGAGTGGTGGCTTACTTGCCACATATCCCAGAAACCATCGTAGCCTTTTTGGCCTGTGCCAGCCTGGGGGCGATTTGGTCAAGCTGCTCGCCAGACTTTGGCAGTCCTAGTGTCCTGGATCGCTTTCAGCAGATTGAGCCCAAGGTGCTCATCGCGGTTGATGGTTACTGCTGGAATGGAAGGATTTATGATCGGCGTCAAGTCGTGGCCGAACTGCAGGCCGCCTTGCCCGCGGTTGAGAAGACCATCCTGGTGACCCTGGTTACTGACGGCTCTCAGTTGAAAGGGCTGAAAGACACCATGCTGTGGGATGAGGCGCTGGATAGCGCCCCTTCAGGCGGGATGCTAGAGTTCGAGCAGGTGCCCTTCAATCACCCGCTGTGGGTGCTCTACTCATCAGGTACCACGGGTTTGCCCAAGCCAATTGTGCAAGGCCAGGGTGGAATTCTGCTTGAGCATCTCAAAACCGTGTCGCTCCACCTGGATCTCACCCCAGAAGATCGTTTTTTCTGGTATACCAGCACCGGCTGGATGATGTGGAATCTGCTGACTGGCGGCTTACTGGTTGGCTCTGCTCTCATCCTATACAATGGCAGCCCCTCCTACCCGGATATGAACGTCCTGTGGCAACTGGCCGAAGACACACAAATGACCTATTTCGGTGGCAGCGCCGCCTATATTTCGGCCTGCATCAAAGCGGGGATAGAACCAGGCGGTGAATACCAGCTCAATCGGCTTAGAGCGGTGGGCTCCACCGGGTCACCCTTGTCCGTAGAAGGTTTCAAGTGGGTCTACGACAACGTGCACCCGGATCTGGCGCTGGAGTCGGTCAGTGGTGGCACGGACTTGTGTACCCCATTTGTAGGCGGATGCCGGATATTGCCCGTGCATGCTGGAGAGATTCAGTGCAGATATTTAGGGGCAAAAGTAGAAGCCTTCAACGAGGCCGGGCAGAGCGTTGTAGACCAGGTGGGCGACCTGGTTGTGGCGGAGCCTATGCCCTCTATGCCCTTGTTCTTCTGGAATGACCCGCAGGACCGGCGCTACAGGGAGAGCTACTTCGAGATGTTTCCCGGCATCTGGCGGCACGGGGATTGGATCAAGATCAATCAGCGCGGCGGCTGTGTCATCTACGGGCGCTCCGACTCCACCATCAAACGGCACGGCGTCCGCATGGGAACCAGTGAAATTTACCAAGCGGTGGAAATGATCCCAGAAATTGTGGACAGCCTGGTGGTGGATTTGGAGACGCTGGGACAGGAGTCGTACATGCCGCTATTCGTGGTGCTGAGAGAGGGTGTTACGCTGGACGATGCGCTCAAAGCGAGGATAGGGGCCAGAATACGCCAAGATATTTCGCCTCGGCATGTGCCCGATGAGATTTTCGCCATCGAACAAATACCAAGAACGCTCAGTGGCAAGAAGATCGAGGTACCCATTCGCAAGATCCTGATGGGGCATCCCCTGGAGGAGGCTGCGAACCTGGACGCTATGAGCAATCCGGAGTCAATTCAATTCTTTGTTGAGCTGGCCGAGCGGATTCAGAAACGATCAAAACGCGACTAGCCCGTCAGGGCAGTGCCCCTACCAAACCTTGTTTGTTCGTACTTTGGCCGCAACCGAACCAGTCTTGGGATATACAGCGACCCCTGCCACATCCATTCTGCGCCGGGCTCTCGCGCAGCTCTGCGCACGCCACAGTCTCGGCCCGTGTTCAAAGTAGCCGCGACACTTGTCCGGCACAGTTCCTCGTCAGGAGGGCAACATGAGCGATCACCTTGAACTGATTCACACACAGGAGAACGACCCGGCCTATAACATGCCGTACACGCCCGCCATCAAGGTTCGGTCAGGGGCCACTGTCTACTTGGCCGGCGTCACCGCCGCGCCCGTCTATCACCATCATCCCCACATCAAATCCGATTTTGAACGGATCCCCCTGGATGCAGCGGAACAGACCAGGATGGCCATGGAAAACCTGCGCAAGGTTCTCCAGGCTGCGGGAGGGGATTTGACCGACATTGTGCAACTTTTCCGGTTTATCCGCGACATCGACCAAAATCAGGATGCCATCAACAAAGTGATGGGCGAGTATATGGGTGACCATCGGGCCACCAGCACCACGGTTGAGGTCAGCCGGCTGGCGACGGACGACCGGCTGGTGGTCGAACTGGCTGCGGTAGCCGTGGTCGCGGACTGAAATGGCCAAAACAGCTTATCTCGTGCAGGCTCTGATTCGGAAGGAGGGGTCGCATGGTTGACGTGGCAATACTAATACTTCGGGTTTCACTGGGAATCGTATTAATTCCCCATGGCGTACACAAGTTCGAGAAGAAGCAGTTTCTGGATAAGAAGTGGCGTGAAGAATACGGTCTGCCGACAGGATCTGTCCCGCTAACCGGCTTCATCCAGATAGCGGGCGGACTGGCCATAATCCTGGGCGTTTACAGTAGTCCGATTGCAGTACTGCAGGCCGTGGTCATGGTGGTGGCCACGTGGGTTAGCATCTGGAAGCACGGCGAGCCGTTTCTCAGCACACCCGAGGGCAAGGGATGGGACGTCAATTTCCTGCTGATTGGAGCACTTATCGCCTTGATCTTCCTGGGCAGCGGGCAGTGGTCGTTGATCGACTGGTAGGCTCGACCTGATCCGACTCACATGCCGCCCGCCAAAGCCGGGTGACCATCAACCTGCCCCCAACCGACCTGCGCCAATACCGGCTGGCTCACCCTCTGCCCATCACAGGCTTGATCAGTCAGTCTCTTATCTTCAGTATGATCTTGCCTATGTTTTGATATTCTGCTATGTGTTGATGGGCCTCGTTTGCCTGCTGAATCGAATACACCGAGTCGATCACCGGGCCGATGGTCCCGCGCTCAACCAGCGACCAGAAGCGGCCCATGAATTGTCCCTTTATTTGTTCTTTCTCCTCCAAAGTGCGGCTGCGCAACACTGAGCCGATCAACCGCAAGCGACGACGCATCATCAGGGCCAGGTCGACTTCGGCACGACTACCACGCAACAAGGCGATGACAACCAACCGCCCTCTTGGCTTGAGCAGGCTCAGATTCTGACTCAAGTAACCGGCGCCCACCATGTCAAGAATCACATCCACACCTTGGCCGCCGGTATAGTCTTGCACGCGCTGGACGAAATCCTCTTCTTTGTAGTTGATGGCAAGATCTGCCCCCAGACTCATACAACGCGCGACCTTTTCCTCCACCCCTGCCGTGACGATCATGCGGCCACCGGCCTCCCGAACGAGTTGGATTGCCGCGGTGCCAACCCCGCTCGCGCCCCCATGCACCAGCACAGTTTCGCCCTCCTGGAACGCGGCCTCCATGAAGATATTGGCAAAGGCTGTCAGAAACACCTCCGGCATGGCAGCTGCCTGCTGGTAGCTCCAATCGTCCGGGATAGGCATCAGCATTTGGTACGGGACAGCCACCAATTCGGCATATCCGCCGCCTGCCAGTAGAGCACATACCCGGTCCCCAACCTGCCATCCCGAGACACCCTGCCCCATCTCGAGAATCCGGCCCGCTGTGTCCAGGCCCAGAATATGGGATGCCCCTGGTGGTGGGGGGTAATGGCCCGCCCGCTGCGCCAAGTCTGCCCGATTCACGGATGTGGCATGGGCTTCGATCAGGACTTCACCCGGGCCAAGAACCGGGTCATGGGTCGTTTGCCACACCAACGGCCGGTCTTTGTGGTCAGTTTGAATCTGGATAGCTTTCATGCGGGTCCCTCCGCAAAATACTGGTCAATAGATGGAACCACTCTTAAATTCGCGTTAGCAGTCGAAGTCATTTGACGCAGCCAGTACTTCAACCAGCTCTTCAATACTGGCTAATTGGTCGACCGACTCGATCAGAGCAATCGCCCGCCGCATGTCGTCTGCTTGTAGAACGGATTCGGCGCACTCTTCGAACTTCTGGTGAAGATCGATGGAGGTAAACGGTCGTTCAGGGCCGCCCCGGTATTTTTCATCAGCTGCCTGGACAAGACATTGCCCATCCTGAAGGCGGACTTCCACAACACTTCTGATCTTGTCAAATCCCTTCGCTTCAATCTCAGGGTCGAAGACAATCTCTACCTTATCCATCATGCGCTGAACAGGCTGACTCTGTACAAACTCGTCGGTGAACTCTTTCACCCCTGCCCTTCTTCGAACGGCGATACTTGAGAGCATAAAGGGTAAACTGAACTTTGCTTCCAACGCATTCTTCGCTTTCCCATAACGCAGCGGCTTGATCAAATTGGAGCCTGCTTTGAGTCTGATCGCCTGTATCTGCTCTGGTCTCAGATTGTGTTCCAGCATCAATTTGAGCATGGCATCCATGCTGGGATGCCCAAGCACGCCACACGGATAGGGCTTCACGGAGATACCCGGATCGACAATCGTGTGCGGGTTTCCCAGGCACCCGACGATCTTTTCTGGCGCGTAGCCGCCTCCGAAAACCTGGAAAAATCCCCACGGGCCATCCAGTGCCTGCATGTCCGCACTGAAGCCCCTGGATGCCAGGTCGGAAGCAACCACCCCATTCTCAGCCGCCCTTCCCACGTGAAGAGGCTTGGTCATGGTACCGAAATTGACGCGGATCCCGGAGGCCAGGCTGGCTGCTATCCCCAATGCCTTGGCCACTTGAGCCTTTTCCAGCCCCATCAACTTGGCGGCACTGGCTGTTGCCCCAAAGGTCCCGATTGTGCCCGAGGTGTGAAATCCCTTCGCATAATGGCTTGGATCAATAGCCTCGGCGATCTTGCACTCCACCTCAAAGCCTGTCAGGAAAGCCTCCAGGAACTCCAGGCCTGAGGCGCGTGTTCGTTCTCCCACCGCCAGGGAAGCAGCTAAGGGGGGAATGGTTGGATGGGTCAAAAGGCCAAAGATCCGATCAGGGGATGTAGAGAGTTGGGTATCATCAAAATCCATGGCGTGCCCGCTCGTCCCATTGGCCAGGGCCGCCAGGGATGCGGGTACCCTCATCGCCCCTCGTCCCAGCACGGTTGCCTCTGAGACGCCGCGAAGAGACTTGATAAAGTCTCGCAGAATGACGCTGCACGCGGCGGTGGAGCCGCTTAGAATCACGCCCATGCCGTCCAGCAAGCAGTGTTTTCCCTGCTGGATGACCTGTTGAGGGAAGTGTTGTATGTCGGCCTGGAGAATGAAGTCCAGGATTTCTTCTGTAACCTTGATCTCACTGTTTGTGTTGGCTTCCATAAATCTTTCTCTCAGGGGTGTGGTGAACCTGCCAATCCCTCTTCCTACCGCAAGCTATAAAGAGGGTTACAAGCACCCTGCCAGTTCAGCCTGAGTTGTAACGTCCAGAGAAAGCTTAGTCGAACTCACGCACAGCGTCCAGGCTGCCTCCCATGGCTGCATCGGCATCCCGTTCAACGACCACGTCGACTACCGCCGGCCGGCCACTCTTCACCGCCCGCTCGAAGGCAGGCCGAATCTCATCCGGCCGGGTCACCCGTTCACCGTAGGCCCCAAACGACTCGGCCAGCTTGACAAAGTCTATTCCCAGGCCGTTGTAGGTCAGATCCACCGCATACTCATATTCATAGGCGTAACGTTGGTTCTGGCGGATCAGGCTCAGATAACCGTTGTTGATGATCACCACCACAACCGGAACATTGTGTTGGCAGGCCATGGCCAGCTCTTCCATCATAAAACCGAAGCCGCCATCGCCCATCACGGCCACAACGGTGGCCTCTGGGCAGGCAATCTTGGCCCCGATGGCAGCCGGCAAGTCGAAGCCCAACGTGCCCGCGCCCCCCGAAGCCAGGTAGGTATATGGAGCCGCGATGCTCTGCAACTGGCCCGACCATATCTGAGTCAAACCACAGCCGGTGGTGAAGATCGCGTTAGAAGCAAAGTACTCGTTCATCTCCTGGTAGACCCGCTGCGGCTTGATGGGTACCTGGTCGTAATCCATCTTGCGCGCCAGGCGTGCTCGATCTTGAGGGATGTTCGCCACCCGTCGCGAGGGGGCGCGCGAGTCCGTCCTGGTCTTAGCCTCCTCCAGCAAGGCATCCAAGGCCAGCCCGGCATCGGCCACAATGCCCAGCTGGGTAGGCACGATACGGCCGATGTGCGAGGGCTCGACATTGACATGGATGAAACGCCGGCCGCGAGTATAGACCTCCAACTTACCTGTATGCCGGTCGCCAAAGCGATTGCCGATCCCCATGATGAGGTCCGACTCCAGGAAAAACGAGTTTCCAAAAGGAGAGCCGACCTGGATGCCAATGTGCCCCACGTGCAGCGGGTGAGCGGCCGGAATGCCCCCCGTGGCCATATAGGTAGTGATCACCGGCAACGAGAGATACTCGGCGAACTCGATAAAACGTTGGGTGGCCCCTGCCAATAGCACCCCGCCGCCCATGATCAAGATAGGGTTCTCAGCCCCCAGCAGCATATCCACTGCCCGGGCGATCAGCCTTCGGTCCGGCTCAGGCTTGGCAATGGGCAAGGGCGCATCCGCCTCGGGCATATAGGGGATGTCCGCCAACTGGACGTCAAGCGGAAGATCAATCAACACCGGACCCGGCCGCCCCTCCCGGGCCACCCGGAATGCCTCGCGCATGATGGAAGGTACTTGATACGCCTCCGTGATGCACCAGGTGGCTTTACAGACCGGCCTGGCGATTTGGGCGATGTCCACGCACTGGAAAGCCTCTTTGCCTAATTGAGAACGCACATTCTGGCCGGTGATGGCAATCAATGGCATAGAATCGATTTGGGCGGTGTATAGACCGGTTACGAAGTTGGTGGCAGCCGGGCCAGAGGTGCAGATGGCTAACGCCATGCGGCCACTGGCCCGGTAGTAGCCATCGGCAGCGTGCACCGCCCCCTCCTCGTGGCGAGCCAGGAAGTGCTTGATTTGCCTGGAAGTGCCCAGATGCTCGTAGATGGGGTTTATGGCAGCCCCGGGGATGCCAAACGCGGCTTCAATCCCCTCACTCTCAAGTATTCTGACAACGACCTCTGATACTTTCATCGCGGTACCCCTTCTACAAAGTAAAACATTCGGTTGAATACGTGAGCTTGAAAAAGGTTCGAAAATGGCAGGCGTTTAGCAGGGGGCGGATGGAAACAAACACCACAATGCAGCGAACATGAGGGGCAGGCTGCATCCCCTTGTCTGCACTCCCTAGTCTTGAGGCAGCCAGCTATCACCATCCATGACTTCTGTGTCAGCCAAGGTGCAGCCTGCCCTGTATTCGTAACTCAGCCTAAGTCTAGCTCTCTATTTTCTTGCTGGCCAAGAGCTCTAAAAAGATACGGGCTGCACGCTCGACCAGCACAGAGCAAGGCATGCTTCCATCCGAACCATACCCCATCGCCCGCAGCTCACCGCAACGGGTCGTACCCCACTCCTGGATGAACCGCTCTCGATAGCGGGATGCCAGGTCATAGCAAGGGCCATCGTCCTCATCGGGCGTAAGCCGTCCATAGAGCGCACCAATGAGCAAGACACCGGCGCTCAGTGCGCCACAAAGCTCCTGGTGGGTGCCTCCTACCCCACCAGCCAGACCAGTCGCCATGCGGCGCACCTGATCGTCTACCTGACCTAACAGGTACTCGCCAACGGCAAGTACAAAGGCCTCCGATCAATGGTAATGCCGAGATCGATCCGGTGACATCAGGCTGCCGATTCGACGCAGCACTGCTTCCTGAGCATTATTTGTCATAGTTATGTAAACCAGTTTCCACGATAGCCGCCAAATTTATAGTGAGTAGGCCCGCTTGTACAACTCCATGATGTGTTCTTTGGTGGACTGACGGGGGTTGTTAGCTGGGCTGCCGCTGTCAATGGCATCCTCCGCCATTTTGGGGACCAGTCGACTGAATTTTTCCCCGTCTGGAACCAGATGTGACAATGAGGGAATTTCGATATCTGACACCAGCTGGCGAATCGCCTGCACGGCCAATTGTGCGGCCTCCATTTGCGTTCGACCCCCAACATTCTGTCCCATGGCCTCTGCAACGTGAGAATATCTGAGCGGATTCCCCACCAGGCTGAACTCTGTTACGGTGGCGAAAAGAACGGCATTGGAGACCCCATGGGCAATATGGAAATTGGCTCCAATTGGTCGGGACATGCCGTGCACCAGCGCCACAGAAGAGTTGCAGAAAGCGTGACCCGCGTAAAGGGATCCCAGCATAACCTTTTCCCTGGCTTCGAGATTGTTCCCATTGGCCCAAGCTTGCCGAAGATAGTTGGAGATAAGCTCGATGGCTGTCAGGGCGAACATATCGCTGGTCGGTTGGGCCTTCACCGAAACATATGCTTCGACGGCATGAACCAGGGCATCGATGCCGGTGGCAGCGGTGATGGAGCGTGGCGCTGAGCGGGTCAGCAGTGGATCTACGATGGCAATATCCGGCATCAAATACGGGCTGATAATCAACATCTTAACGTCCGTCGCCGTATCGGTGATAATGGTGAAGATCGTCACCTCGCTGCCTGTACCCGCTGTGGTAGGGACTGCTACCAGCGGGACACCTGGGTTGGGTATCTTGCCTGCCCCTTTGTAGTCTTGAATCGCTCCGGGGTTGGTTGCCATCACAGCGATGGCTTTGGCCGTGTCAATGGGGCTTCCGCCTCCGACGGCCAGCACAAAATCGCAACCATTTTGCTGGTATACCTGCAACCCGTCTTGCACATAGCCTACAGTCGGTTCGGTCTCTACGCCGCTGTAAGTACACGACTGAACATTCGTTTGAGATAGGGACTTTTCAATCTCATCAACAAGCCCAAACCTGACCATGTTTTCGTCTGTAACAACGAGGCCTTTTTTGAAGCCTCGGTTCCGACACAGCTCGCCAACCCGGCTGGAAGAGCCAGAGCCTGTAACGACCAGGTCCGGGCTAAGGAATTCTCTGACTGCCAACATCGGCCAACCTCCTCAAAACAGCAACTTAGCAGTTCCGTAATGCAGGAACAGGCATCTTATGAGCTTCACATACTCGCCGGCCACGCATGAGGTGGCTTCTGGCCCTGGCCGACAGGCGCTGAGTCACGCCATCGGCCAGGCCATCCACCAGTATTGTCCAGATTGGGTTACAGTCCGGCCCCGCTCAATCGTCGGTGCGTTCCAGCGGCAGGCCTTGGACGTCATCACCCCCGTCTACCGTCAGGTCCGCACCGGTTACCCAGGAGGCTTCGTCAGAGCACAGATAAAGGGCCGCATAGGCAACATCAACACCTGTCCCGTAACGAGCCAGCCCCCCCTCGGTGACTGGCGTCGCTTTAAGGTCATCATACTCCTGCCAGATGCGGCCTGCGCTGATATGGTTCACCCGAATGTTCAGCGGCCACAGGCGGCGGGCGGTATTTCGGGTGAAACCGATCAAGCCGTCTTTGACCGCCCCATAAGCTGGGTTACCAGATTGTCGGGTGGTCACAGCCGATCCAATATGCAAGATCACACCCCCGCCGCGCTCTGCCAAAAGGGGCTGAGCGGCACGGGTCAGCAGGTAGAGCGGGCGGAGGGTATTGGTCACCGCCTTATCCCACTGCTCCAGCGGTAGCTCATCCACTCCCACCAAGTAGGGGCGGTAGTGTCCGCCGACCAGGTTGACCACGATGTCCAAGCCACCGAAGGCAGCTTGAACCTCAGAGATGGCCCGCTCAATGACCTCTGGCTGGGTAGCATCCCCAACCAAAACCCGGTTCTCGCCCCCAGCCAGGTCCACTAAACGGGCGGTTTCCTTTACCGCTTCTGCATTGCGTGAAAGGAGGACCTGTTTTGCCCCTTCCTGGGCAAATAGAACCGGGATCCACCGGCCCATGTTGTCTCCAGCACCAGCAACGAGTACCACTTTGTCTTTCAATCGCATATTAACTCTCCTTTTTTGATAGATGGATTCACTAACACTCAGTAAGGATACCTGTCTTTCCTTTGGCACCATAAACACTCTTTGAGCCCATTGGAAGAACGGCACCGGTCCATAAACGGCTATGAGAGGCGATGACAGCGGCAAGCTGAAACCGCCAGTGGTTCACGAGCATCTACAAGTTGTGCACCTTGCGGTGCAAAAGACAACCTTCCAACACTGCTATGAGGGATCAAGGGCGTCTGCCGAGTGGAGAACGCCACTGGGAGCAAACGCGTTACGGCCGTAGGTCTCCAACAAGAAATAGCTAGCCACAGCAGCGATGATCGCCCCCGCCAGCCCAGACGTAAATCCAATTCGAAATCCAAGAGGGGTCAAGCCGGCCGAATCGAGCAGCCAACTCATAGTAGGCTGGATGACGGCGGCTCCCAGAATCCCTCCTGTGGCTACCACGCCGGCTGAGATGCCTGCCAAGCCGGGCGGGTTGGCCTCGCTGTTGGCACTGACGGTGGTGACAATCACGCCTCCCGTAAACCCCAGAATGAGCAGAAGGGGCAACAAGGCAGCCCGCGGCGGAGTGGCAATGACCAACCACAACCAGCAGGCCACCAATATCAGGCTGAGCGTCAGAGTGGGGCCCCGGCGCAGCTCCAACCGGTCCGACACCCATCCGATGGCTGGCCCGCCAACGCTCATGCCGATCAACGGTATCTGGGCGTAGGCGGAGGCAGTGACTAAGTCCATACTGTGAACCCGCATCAGATACGGCACTGCCCAGGCCCCGACGAAGGAAAGAATACTGCCGTAATTACCGGCCTGTATCAAAAACGGCGGCCAGGAGTGACGATTGCCTAGCACTTGGGCCATGCCTGACCGAAGTGCGCGCCATCGCCCCTGGGTATGTCCCGGAGCTGAAGTATCGCCTATGGCGATCGGCGTCTCTCGCACCGTGAACCAGACCAGGCAGCCCACACCCAGAGTCAAACCTGCCATCAGGTAATGGCTGGACCGCCACCCCACACTCTGAACCAGCAACGCGAGCGGCACGTATGCCAGTAATGAGGAAGCCGTGGTACTGCCAACCAGGGCTCCAGTAAGCGTGCCGAACAGACGGGGCGGGAACTGGGTATGCTGGAAGCGTAGAATACAGGGAAAGGTCACCGCTACGCCGCCACCTACCAACAGGCGCCCGACCATGGCCCACCAAGGTGAGTGGGCCATCCCGAACAGAATAGCGCCCGCGGCAGCCACAGCGCAGCCAAGGCTGGCAATCTGTCGAGGCCCGTACAGATCCGCCAAAGCACCCCCTGGAACCATCAGCAGGGCATACGCATAAAAATACATCGTCGCAATCAGTCCGAAGGTGGCAGCCCCGATGCCCAGATCAGCCATGACGGTGTCTCCCATAGAGGCCAGTGTGAGGCGATGAAACTGAGCCATGGCGAAAGCTGCTGCCAGAGATATCCAGCCCACCCAAATGCCGCGCTGATGCAAGTCCCCCTCTCCTTCCCTACACAGTATGTGCTTAGGCTGAATTATCTCGACCTTCCGTTAATTCGCACCGGCTGTCCGGCGCCTATGTGCCCCTGAGGCAACCGTAGTCTACGAGTCCCCTATCACAGAGGTTACGCTGGACACTGCTTTGGCGGCGGCCATCCATTCTCGGACTGTGGCATAGACTGGCACCCCATTCCGCTCG
>CP070811.1:650574-654454 GCA_020343875.1 Anaerolineales bacterium
CTGCGCAAGAAGCTGGTCGAGCTTGCGACCGACATGCTGTTCACGTACGGCGTGGCCGTCGTCCGCGAGGACTACAACAACACCAGCGGCACGGCGGTGCACACTCCGGAGGAGGACCCCCAGGAGCCGAGCAAGCCGATGTGGCCCGTCGTGGAGCGCATTAGCCAGAAGGAGTTCCTGCTGGACCCTGGCTGCGCCCGGTGGAGTGACGCCGCGTTCATGGGCCACGAGGTCCGGCGTCCGCGCAAGGCTCTGCTGAAGGAGGCGGAGGAAAACCCGGATCGCGGCTGGGACGTCAAGGCGATCAAGCAGGCGGTTGCTGCCGACCCGGTCAAGGACCGGCACAACACGAAGTACACGCCGGAGCGCGACGAGGTCGTCTTCTACGAGCTTTGGGTGCCGTCGCACGACCTGCCCGAGTCGCCCGGCGCCGAAGAGGGGTTCCACGGCACGATCTTCACGCTGTGTGCGGCGAAGACCGAGCAAGGAGCAGAGCCTCTCGGCATGTACATCCGCAAGCCGCGCCCGTACTACGGCCCGCGCACGGGCCCGTACAGCATGTTCGGTGTGTACAAGGTGCCCGATACGCCGATGCCGCTGTCCCCGCTGACGGCTGTTGAGTGTCAGGTGTCGGAACTAAACCGGCACGTCCGCAGCGTTAGCAACGCGATGCTGCGTCACAAGCGTCTGGTCGGCGTCAACGACAGCCGCACGGCGCAACTGGTCAAGGACACCGGGCACGACTACGTGACCGTCGTGCCGTTCGAAGACGGCCGCGCCATGGTGCAGGAGTTTGAGCTTGGCGGACAAACCGAACAGCAGGCGCTCTGGATCCGCACCTGCCGCGAGCGCGCAGATCGTGCGCTTGGAATGGATGAAGCTCTTCGGGGCGCAGTCTCAGGTGCCGGAACAGCTACTGAGCACACCATCGCGTCGGAGGCAGCTAATGCGCGTATTGCGTACATCAAGCAAGCGTTCACGGACTCCGTGACTGCCCTGCTGGAGAAGGTCGCCTTCTACATGTACCACGATGATCGGATCGTCTTCCCGCTGGGGGACGAGATCATCCGCGATCTGGCCATGGGCCCGGACGCGCAGCCGTACTTCATGGGCGGTGGCCACAGCACCGAAAGCGGCTACCAGTTCGAAGATCTGGAGCTTGAGATCGAGCCCTACAGCATGGAGCGATCCAGCGAGGGCATGAACCAAAAGCGTGCTCTTGAGACGCACCAACTGCTGCTGGGCAGTCTGCAGGCCATGAGCGCCTACCCGGACTACCCGTGGCAGGACCACTTCCAGAAGATCGGCAACGCCATGAACACCCCGGACCTGCCGGAGCTTGTCAGCGAGAAGCTGCTGGCCCGTCTGGCTGCGGACCTGCAACGCATGCAGCAGTCCCAGGCCGAGGTCCCGCCGAAGCAAAGCACGCCGATGTTCCAGACCCAGGCTGGCGGCCCCAACCGCACGCCGGACTCGACGAAGTTCAGCAGTGCGCTGCCTAACGCCGGGCAGGTGATGAGCCGCATGCTCGGCGCCCAGCAACAGCAAGCTCCCACTGGTGCGCCCCAAGGCGTTCCTGGCCAGTAAGTACCATGACGAAATCAAGCCACCGCATCATCGTCCGTAAGGACGAGGCCTTCGCGAGCCAACAGCTCCCGAAGCACTGGAAGTACCACAAGGGCGAGTTCGACAAGAAGGGCCGCCCTGTGTTCCGCAACATGGCAGAGGCCCATGAAGCCTCGCGCCGTGCACGCGGCGAGGAAGGTGTGAACCTCCACTACGACGAACTCTGATAACCCCCATTCCCTCCATGACTGAAGAAGAACAACAAGAGGTTGACGTCGCCCCCGAGGTGACGGACGAGCCTGAGGTCGTCGATTCCCCCGACGAGTTTCAGGATCGTGTCCTCATGGCATTGGACCCCGTCCCTGATGACGACGACCTAGAGCCGTATCAAGGCGAGGAGTCTGAACCCGAAGGCGATGCCGGAGGGACGGAGCCTGGGGAAACGGAGGATGACTCCTCGCCCCTTTCCGACGAAGTTGACATGGACGACGTGTACGACGTGCTGCGGCGCGACGGCTGGTCGGACGACGACTTCGAAAACTTCTCGGCGGAGCGCCTGACCGAGCTTGCAGAACACCGCAAGCAGATGCAGGCCGACGTCGATCGTAAACTCAGGGGTGACTCTGAGGAGCCTGACGCACCAGCGGCAGAGACGGACTCGGATGCGGATGCAGAGCCCGCGTCGGACCTACCCGATACTCCTGTCAGCGACGCAGTCGAGTACCTCAGCGACTACCTTGGGCTCGATGAGCAGGGCAAAGACCTGCTGTCGAAGTTCCAGACCGCCAGCATCAAGCCGATGCAGGAGGCCGTGGAGCAACAGGCCGCTCTCCTACAGCAGATGCAGACCGCAATGCTGCGCCAGGAGATCGACCGATCGCGGGATGCTCTGCGTAGTGAGTACGCAGACATCGTCGGCGAGGACGCCAACTTCCAGAGGGTGCTCCAGCGGATGGACAAACTCGCTAAGGACAGCGAGGAAGACCGTTCGGTGGGTGAACTGATGGAGGAGGCAGTGCTGTTGGAGTTCAAGGGCGAGATCACCGACAAGGTGAAGGAAACCAAGAAGTCCGTACGGCATCTCAAAGACTCTGGGCAGCCGAGTGTGCGACCTAAGCAGCCCAAGCCGCAACGTCAGTACTCCCAAGAGGAGCGCGAGGACGCAGTTCTGAAGATTCTTGAGAGTGACGATCCCGACAAATTCAAGCGGGCTCGTGCACTTGGACGTAACTAGGAGAACCAGCAATGGGCTCTGCACTTGATACTTTCAACGACTTCATGGACAGCACGGGTCCGTCTTGGCTGACGGGACCTGCTGACATTGTCAACGAGGCAGTAAAGAACAACTACCTCCTCCGCCGCTTCCTGCGTGGGAAGGGCCCCTCCGAAACCCTGCAAGGTGGCTCGACGATCAAGGACTCGATCCTGTTCGACGAGAAGTCGACCTTCCAGTACTACCAGCCCAACGAGACGTTCGCTTGGTCGAACCCTCAGGTGCTGGACCAGTGGGAGATCGACTGGCGCTTCAGCGTCGACCACATGTCTTGGACTGATCACGAGATCGAACTGAACGTCGGCGGTCAGGGACGCAACGCGCGTCACCAGACCTACAAGACGATCAAGCGGTCGAAGGAGCAGCGTCTTTGGACCTCGCTGTTCAACGGCATGGAGGACAGCCTGTTCGCCAAGCCCGTCTCGGCGGACATGGAAGGCACGTCGGGCACCAAGCCCTACAGCCTCCCGGCGTTCATCAACGCTGTGACCGACACGGACTACCTGGGCGGTGCTCTCCAGAACATCGATCCGGGTACCGAGGCGAAGTGGCGCAACAAAGTTGCGCAGACCGGCGCTCTCGGCTCCGTGAGTGACTTCGCTGCACTCGCTGACGCGCTGTTCCCGGCGTTCGACGCGCTGTACATGGACTGCCAGTTCATGCCGCCCCCGTCTCATCAGGAGTACTTCGAGAACCCGAGCCTCAACGCGATGTTCATTGCGACGTCGCGTCGTGGTCAGCGCGCCTACGTCGGCGCTCTGCGGGCTTCGCAGGACACCTTCGTGACTGGCAGCCGTCAGGACCCGTCGTACATGAAGCCTCAGTACGCTGGTCTTGACATGGAGTACGTCGCTGAGCTTGACACTGCCAAGCTGTACGGCGCCGCGTACGACGATACTGGCAGCCTCGACGAAAGCTCGGGCGGCACTGACGCCGGCCCGCGCTACTACTTCATCAACGCTAACTACCTGAAGTTCGTGTTCCACACGACGCGCTACTTCTACCAGCACCCGACGATGAAGCACCCGAACCAGCCGTTCA
>CP070811.1:654554-660307 GCA_020343875.1 Anaerolineales bacterium
GCCTCCGTATACCATACCAGTCGGCATTTCATACCGTCTGGCACTTCATACCACCTGGTCTTTATGCCTGGGCACCTGCCCGGCGCCGGCGTAGTCAGCGAATTGAAAGAGAAAGAGTGACAGTTGCGGGGAACGCAGCGCCGCCTCAATCTCGTCTTCCGGGATATCCGTCATATGCGCAAAGACGCGATGCACGCTGGTGAACCAGACCTCAGACTCTTTCTCGATAAAGGCATTGGAAGGGCCCCGGCAGCCTACGCACGGGTAACCGGGGATGGTGCACAGCGCCCGGCAACCACCCCGGGTCGACGTGCCGATGCACAAGTAGCCCTGATTGACCAGGCACACGTCGGGTAGGACCTCCCCTTGCTGGAAGCCCAACAGTTGGGCGGGGCGTTTGTCCTTGGGCTTTTTGCGACCGCACTCCTGGCAGACACTGGTGGCGGCTTTGAAGTCGGACGCCTTACGCAGCAACGCCATGTAGAGTTCCGGAGTGGGTGGGCAGCCGGGCAGGTAGCGGTCCACCTTGACCACGGTGTCAATAGGGCGGCATTTGGGCAATAGATGCGGCAGGTGAATTCGCTTTTCGCGAGCCAGAAAGACCTCCCGTACCTCGGGCCGATCCCCCAGGTTGGCGATGCCACCTGAGATGGCGCAGGTGCCAACTGCAATCACCTCTTCTGCGCGCCGCACCGCCCGGCGCAATCTGTAGAGATCCTCCTCGGTGCGCACGCCCCCGGTTACCAACAGCACTTCCACCTCCGGCACGTGGTAGGCGGACATGACCAGCGCCATATAGGCCAGGTCGAATTCCTGGATCCACTCCTCGGCGTTAAGCAGCGCCATCTCGCAACCGGAGCAGCCGGAGAGCTGCAATACAGCAAATCGTTTCATTATCCCCCTCCAGCTCCTTCTCTCTCTTGGGGTGGACGGTTGGCCTATCGCTGTTTCAGCAGCAGCCTGAGATCCTGGATGTTCCCCTCTAATGTCTGGAGCACGCCAGACAACATGTCCTTTCAAGGTCACCCATCCGGCATTTGCTCTGCCATGCCTCCTATCGTCGCCGCAAGCTGTTGAGATAGCCTCAGACGCTGCTCGGTGGACAAGAGGAGGCCAGCCATCACGCCCGCCGCCACGCCACCCAGTAAGATTGCTATCCACGACAACATCTTCATCCTGACGTCTCCTTTCCAATCAATGAATTACATTACAGAGCGCTAAAGAGTTGGAGCTGACGGTGTGAAGCCTGCATAGGGCTTGTTGACTTGAACGGTATAGTTTTCTCTGGCCCCCAGAGACTCGATTAACTCCAGCATATAATCCCTGGGAAGCTCGGGAGACATATAATACGCGCCGTCGAAGAGTTCTCGGTCATCCTTTAGCTGACCCTCTGCTCGCGCATCATTGAGCACCTTTTGATGATGTGTCCAAAGACAGATGCCAATGGTTACCCAGGTTTCCAGCGGCATCTGGAAGCTGTCGATGAAATCCAAGGTCTCGGCAATCGTCTCCGGGGTCTCACCCGGCGCCCCGAACATCAGAGAAATGCCAAAAGGGATATCTGATTTGATGAGCGAAGACAGGGCTTGTCTTATACGCTCAGGTTTATATCCCCGCCCCATCTTTTTGAGCATCGTTTTGGACGCGGTCTCAACCGCCAGGTTGACGTGCTCGCATCCCGCCTCTTTTAAGAGCCGACAAAAATCATCCGTAACCCCCAGCGGTTTTAGAGCACCCGTGATCCACCTGACGCCCAGCTTTCGATCGATAAGCTCCTGGCAGATCGCCTCGGCGTGCTTCTTGGGTACATTGAAGCTGTTATCACAGAACGAAAACCTCTTAGGTTTCTTTGCTTTCTGGATATGCTTGATTTCATCCACCACCCGCGTGGGAGATTTTAGACGGTAGCGGGCTCCCTCCAAGGACCTGTAGGGGCAAAAAGTACAGCCGAAGGCACAACCTCTCTTGGTGAATATGGCCGCAGAGATGTTGTGCTCGAAGTATTGATCCAGGTCAAAAAGCTGGTAAGCCGGCAAGGCTGTGGTGTCCAAATCCTCAATCAGCTCTCTGGGGACTTTATGGAAACGGCCATCTTTTCGGTAGATACACCCCGGAACGGCGTAGATATCTCCACCCTCCGCCAGCCGTTCCAGATAGAGAGGAAATGCGAACTCGGCTTCGCCCCGGATGCCGTAGTCCAGATCCAGGTATTCCAGCCAATCACGACCGTAGTAATTGAATCCGGGCCCCCCCAGTACAATCTGAGCTGCCGAGCTTTGCTTGATGCGGTCTACCAGGCCCTTGATATCAGGTCGTACGTCGAAGCGTTTCGTCTTGAACTCCGCGCTCTCGTCAATGATATCTCCCGTAACCAGCCGGATGGAGATGCCGATCACGTCCGGGTTAAAGCGCGTCAGGTGCTCGTCCAGCTCACGGGGTACATCTTTGGAAAACAGACAGTCAAAGACCTCAACCCTGTGTCCAGCTTTGAGTGCTGCCCCGGCCACGTATGCCGGTCCAGACGGAGAAAAAGGAAGGGTGTTGGATGAGATGATCAGCACTTTCATAGTATGCGCTCCTGTTGCTTGGGGTATCTCCTGTGCTCTGTCAAGACTAAGCACTTGCCGAGAAATAATTTGGCATTCTTATAGAGGTCGACACTAAGTTCAGACCATGGGAAATGGATCTGGTCACGTTTTCAATCTGACATCCCTTGTTAGCTCGCTCCTACCCGGATCCCACCAGGTGCCACGCAGGCCTCGACGCACAACATGCCGGAGGGTGATACCTACACCCAACCAGGCCATCTTGAGCCATGTGGAGAGTTTTCGCCGCGCGTTGTACCTGGCCCGCAGGACGTAGCCATCGCGCTCTATCGTGTCCAGCACGCCCTCGTACCGGGCGCAGTACCAATAGCCCGTCAGCTTACAGCGCAGAACGTCCAGGCCATCCAAATAGCCCTTTCCCTCACACAGGTATCTCCGCGCTTGCTCCACCCGGCCCTGCACCCAGGCCTGGAACGGGGGACTGCCCACGTCCTCCGGCCCGATTCCGTGTGCTTCCAGGTATTCTTGGGGGATATTGATGAACCCGTCGGCTGTGTCCTCCAGCATATCCCGCAGCATATGCAGGATGTGAGCGGCCGCTGCCCCCCGGTAGCGCTCTTCGCCCGCCGGATAGGGATGATCATTGCCGATGAAATACAGGATGCCGTCCGTGGTCGCCCGGCCCAGGCGGTCTGAGTACCACGTCAGCTCGGCGTGGCTGATGTATCTCCCTCTGCGATGCGCATCGAACTCGAGGATGGCCAGAAAATTGCGAATGTAGGATTGCAGCAGGCTTTTCTCGCCCCGATCGTGGCCAATCAGGTCAGCCACCATTTCCTCTTCCGGCGTCAGCTCTTCCGGCTCTTCGTTCCGGTAGAGACGGTTTATCAACTCCTTTTGGCGGCTGATGAAGGAGATACGCTCGTCATCCGATTGAGAAAAGACGTCGATAATGTCGTCGGCCCAGCGAAAATAGCCGTAGGCCCGGTAGCAGTCGTCCACCAAATCCCTGTCCACCATCAGGCGTACCGTGTAATAGGTCTGCTTGCTGCTGGCCCGAGTGATAGATCGGGCCAGAGCGGCGGTGGCATGTGTCATAGATTCATTCTCCTGCTTGGCCGTCACATCTCCAGTGTGCCGAACCGGACCTAATTCCCAGTCAGTTTCCCTCTACCAGGTGGCTGCCGGCGTCATAATAGAGACCGGCCGCAGGACGCCCGCATCGTGCAGGATACGTTGGCTGGTGAGACGGGCGGAAACCAGCACGGTGGGCAGGCCGGTGCCGGGATGGGTGCTGGCCCCCACAAAGTACAGGTTGCGGTAGCGCTCGTGCCGGTTGTGCGGACGCAGGTAGCCCATTTGTTTCAGGTTGTGGCCCAGGCCATGGCAGGAGCCTTTGGTCAGGTTGTACCGGCTCCGCCAATCGCGCGGCGTATAGGCCACCTCAAATTTGATGTGTTGCTCCAAGTCGGTGAGGCCGATCTTCGCCAGACGCTCCAGCACCACCCGCCGGGCGCGCGACTGGATGGCGGCCCACTCCTGGGGCGCGGCCTCGTTGATGTGACCCACGGGTATGGCCACCATGAGCGTGTCTCCCCCCTCAGGGGCCAGCGACCGGTCTATGTTCACCGGAGCGTGCAGGTAAAAGCTGGGGTCAGTGGGTAACGTAAGATCCTCGAAAATAGGGTCAAAGCTTTGGCGGTAGTCGCCGGCCAGGAATAGATTGTGCGGTCCGAGTTGAGGGTAACGCTTGTCTAGGCCCCAGTAAAACATCAGCGCCGAGCAGCCGTGCTTTCTACGCTCGAGCCGCTCGGGCGCGCCGTCATCGGGCAACAGGTAGCGGTAAACGTAGATCAGGTCGGCGTTGGCGACCAGGATGTCGGCCTCTATTTGCCTGCCATCGGCCAGGGTAACGCCCGTTGCGCGTCGGCCATCGACGTTGATCCTGTGCACAGGGGTGTTGTATAGGAACCGGACTCCCCATCTTTCGGCAATGCCCTTCAGCGCTTCTGTTACACGGTACATACCTCCCGTTGGAAACCAGACACCATCGGCCAATTCGGTGTATTGGAGAAACGAATAAGTAGCCGGGGCCTGGTAAGGGCTCAGGCCCATGTACATATTCTGGAAGGTGAAAGCGGCTTTCAGTCGAGGATCGTCGAAGTAGCTGCCGATGCGATGGTAATGCTTGACCAGCGCCTTGAGCCTGAACAATAGCAGCAGGTTTTTCAGATTGAAGAACTCTGGCGGGCTACAAAAATTCCGCTTCACCAAATGCGTGAGGGAGAGCTTGTAATGGCGATATCCCTCGCTGAGGTAACTCAGATAGGCGCCAAAGCTCCCCGGTTCGATAGCCTCCAATTGCGCCTGCATAGCCTGCAGATCGGAGGTCAGCGCCAGGGTTGAGCCATCTTTGAAGTGGAGGCGATAGGTGGGGTCGACCCGGCGCAGGTCCAGGTGATCCTCCAAACGCTCACCCAGGTCGGTGAAGGTTTGGGCGTAGAGCTCGGGCATCAGAAACAGGGTGGAGCCAGTGTCAAACTGATGTCCATCTTTGATCAGGCGGTCGCAACGTCCGCCCGCCCGCCCATTTTTTTCGACTACGCTGACCTGGTAGCCGTGACGTGCCAGCCGGGCGGCAACCGCGATACCACCAACGCCGGCACCTATCACCGCAACGGATGCCATCCTTGTCGCTCCTTCCGAAACGCACCGACCAAAGCCGCAGACAGCTCTTTCAGGCCCATCAGGTGTTAGCTCAGTCCTTCAATGATTGAGACGGTACGCAGGCCGTACCTGGAGGCGGGAGGGTGATCCAGGCTGCTGTATAAGTACGTGGTGCTAGAGCCCCTGCTAGGCGTGGGCTTCCAGCACGTCCTTCAGGTTTTCGAAGCTGGCGTCCCATTGGCGCTGGGCCATGCGTTCGATTAGAGGTTCGGCCAGGTGGAAGACGCCACTCACATCCGCTTCACCGTGGACGCCGACCTTGGTTTGCCCCTCAGCCACGGTCTCAAACTTATACCCAGCCTCCACCGATACCGGCCCCTTGGTGGTCTTGACCTTGATGCTATGGGGTGGGTCGTAGTCGGTGACCTCCCATTCGACCGTCATGTGCACTCCCAGAAACCGAATCGTCGACTGGGAGGTGGAGCCCACACCCGCCGGCTCGCCTGGGGTGTGATCCCTCGATTCGACACCGATATACCA
>CP070811.1:660407-664251 GCA_020343875.1 Anaerolineales bacterium
ATGAGCACCTCGTAGCCCTGACGCTTCAAGCGCCGTGACAGCATGTCCCGGTTCATCTCGTTGTCTTCGACCAAAAGTACCTTTGGCAACGTTTTCTCCTTTCCTAGAGGTTTCTGAGCATGGTTAACCCTATGCCTTGCCCTTGGCGTGCTGGCGAAGGCCAGCCGCCATCAGGTCACGCACTTCGGCCAGCAACTCCTTGCGGTCATACGCCCCCTTTTCCAGGATTCTTTCCACGCAACCGCTCAACCGTAGCCGGTCTTCGGTGGTAAGATCTTTGGCAGTGACGACCACGATGGGAATCGAACGCCAGTCCTTGTGCTTGCACAACTCCTCCGCAAACTGGAACCCGTTCATCTCCGGCATCATCAGATCCAGCAGAATCAACGATGGTGGATTCTCGGCCACGCGCATCAACGCCTCCCGCCCATCTTTGGCCTCGCTCACAGTCCATCCTTCTTTCTCCAGCACCTGCCGCATCATATCGCGCGTTGCGATGTCATCCTCCACCACCAGCACACTGAAGGGTAAAGAGGCATCCTGGTATTTCTGTAGCGTACTGACCAGGCGCTCGCGATCAATGGGCTTGATCATGTAATCTGATGCGCCCAGCGCATATCCCTTGCTCTCGTCGTCCACGATGGTGAGCATAATGACCGGGATGCTGGACAGATCGGGGTTGGCCTTTAGCGCCGTCAGCACGCTCCAGCCATCCATATTCGGCATGATCACATCCAGCGTGATGGCGTCCGGGCGCAGTTCGCGGGCCAGGCGCAGGCCCTCCTCCCCCCCCAAGGCAGTCTCCACCCGAAACCCTTCCTTACTGAGGAAGCGCCGCATCATATCAGAGACGTTTGGGTCGTCGTCAATAACCAGCACCGTGCCGGTTCCTGCCCGAGCCTGTGGCACCTCCCGGAGTGCCTCCGGTGCTGCAGTCGCCGACCCGGCTTTATGCTCGACCACCTCCGCCGGCAACCGGATGGTAAAGGTCGTTCCTGCCCCGTACTCGCTGTCTACGGTGACATCCCCACCCATCATGCGGCAGAAACGCCTGGTGATCACCAGCCCCAGCCCGGTGCCACCAAACTTGTGCGTGGTTGAACTCTCAGCCTGCGAGAAGGCCTGAAACAAGTTGCCCACCTGTTCCGGGGTCATGCCGATGCCGGTGTCGCTCACGTCAAAAATGACCCAATCAACGCTGTCCACTGTCTCCCGAGCCACGTCCAGCGTGATGGTGCCCCCCTCCGTGAACCTGGCAGCGTTGCTGAGCAGGTTGAAGAGCCCCTGCCGGATTTTGGCCGAGTCGGCGTGCATCGAGCCGAAATCGGGGACACAGTTGACGACCAGGGTATTGGCGTTCTTATCCACCAGCGGCTTGATGGTGCTCTCCACCTCTTGGACCAGCTGGGCAACGTCAAAGGTCTCCAGGAAGAGTTCCATTTTGCCGGCTTCGACTTTGGAAAGGTCGAGGACGCTGTTGATGAGCTCCAACAGATCCTTGCCGGCAGCGCGAATCTTTTGCAGGTCAGGGATAAACTCTCCCAACTCTTCCTCGCCCTCAAAGTCCTCGGCCAGCATCTCGCTATAGCCGATGATGGCATTCAACGGTGTGCGCAGCTCGTGGCTAATGTTGGCCAGAAACGTGCTCTTGGCACGGTTGGCGCTTTCGGCGGCATCTTTGGCTTTTTCCATTTCAGTGAAGAGCCGCGCGTTCTCAATCGCGCTGGCGATCTGGCCGGCGACAGTCTCCGCCAGATTCACTTCGGCCGGCGTGAACCGTCGGGCAGCTTGGGTCGTATCCACACCGATGGTGCCAATCACCTCGCGGCGCACCAACAAAGGGACGATCATCAAACATTCTGCGCGTCGGGCGCGCAGCAATTCGTGGATCGGCTGGGTCAGGGAACTGACTTGAGCCTGGGACACAACGACGGATTTGCCGCTTTGGATGACCTCAGTGGAGGCAGCATAACCTTCCAACGGAATCACGAGACCACTTGAGCTGGTTTCAGCACCCTCTCGAGAATATTCAGCAAAGACGGTCAGTTCCGTCCGAGCAGCGTCCAACAGGGCAATGTCACAGGTGCCCGCGTCGAAAAGATCCACCATTTCGTGAGCCATGGTTTCCAGGGCGACCCGCAGGTCAAGCGCCGAGGCCACCGCCTGCGTGATACGATTGAGCGTCGCCAATTGCTTGACCCGCGACTCTAACTGGGCTGTGCGCTGGGCGACCTGGTCCTGCAAGTTACTGATCAACGAACGCAGCCGATCCGCCATGGCATTGAAGCTGTCAGAAAGCTGGCCCAGCTCGTCGGCGCTGTCTATGTATGCTTGGGCTTCCAGATTACCAGCCTGCAATGCTGCGGCGGCTTTTGTCAGCTTGATCACGTTGCGTGTGACGCTATTATTAAGCACCAGAGCGATCACCCCGGCCAGCAACAGCGCCGCCAGCACAGCCACGACCAGCAGCGCCGTCGCTGAGCGGCTCGTCTGGACGATTTGATCACGGGCACGCTGGACTTCGTCGTTCGCCAGCATGATTAGTTCTTCTGAGATGGGATCCGTGGCCTCGGCCTGCAGGTCAAACTCGTTGAACTTGCTTTGGATCCTTACATCGAGCCGGATTATCTCTTCGGCCAGCGACTCATAATCGTCAAGATAGCTCAGGGCCTGAGTCCGCTGGTCGACGTCCAAACCTGGCGCGAGGTTGATCGTCTCGCGCAACGACCTCCCCACGTTGAAGGCTGACTGCATGTAGGGACGCTGGCGCGTCACAAGATAATCTTTTTCAAAAGACTGCATTTCACGATACAAGACGATCATGGCCGGATCGTTCGCTAGTTGCAGCGTGTCGTGCAATAACCTTGAAGTCTGTGCCAGCCGCGCCTGCGAGCCAGTTTCAGCAGCGGCTAACTTGGCCACGAGCTCGATGGCTTCGTTGAACGTATCGGCATACCGGTCCGCCGCCGAGAGGTAAAAAATCAGGTTGACGTCGCTCTCGCGCAGGGCGTCGCTCACGTCCGATCCTGAAATTAATTGTTGCAGCCTGGCACTGAGGACCACAATCTTGGTAATCTGTTCGCTATTCCCCTCGGCATAAGTCTCGCGCGCCTCTGAAAAACCGATCGACGGCCAGCGCAAGAAAAAGTCTCTTTCCAGCCTGCGAGCACGTTGCAAGCCTGCGTCCATCTCCAACACAAGCCGCTGAATCTCCATGCTGGTCACAATGGCCGCTTCCGTCTGGCGGCGCACGGCCGTGAGAGCCATGTAGCCAGTCAGCGCTACCAGCATGATCAGCGCCAGCAACGCGGCAAAAGCCGAGATAAATTTGCCGGTGATGCCAAGTTCGCGCCAGCGTTGAGACACAGGATTCCATCTTTTCATGGTAGCCCTCCCCGTTCACGCGCGTAGCTCGGGCCAGCCTCTGAGTGCCTGGCGGCGACTCGATCTGGAAACCGGCCGCAGCAAAGGAGTCAAGGCTTCCGCTCGGTTTTACCCAGGTTCTCTAGCTCAAGCCTCGACTCCCAAGGCACTGACCAGCGGTCGCTGTTTTCTCATATCCAGGCGGATCTATTGGCCTGGTGTATAGGTGTATACCACGTTGGCCGCCAGCCCCTCGATCCCGGCGGCCGGATCATCCAGGCGCACCACCTTGAACCTGGCAGCGCCACAATCGCCGAACTCGTCGCAGGTCAGGCTGCCGGTCAGCCCCTGGAAGCCAGAGGTGGCGTACAAGGCCTCACGCAGGGCCTGGCGGCCGATGTGCAGGGTCCCATCTTCCTCTTGCACGGCCACCGTCTGGATGGCCTCAAGGACTATGTTGGCTGCGTCATAGGCGGAGTCG
>CP070811.1:664351-667548 GCA_020343875.1 Anaerolineales bacterium
AAGATGACCAGGGTGTTATCCAACCCTTCGTGTACATCCACAGTCTGTACCGGGGCCTGATCC
The DNA here is from genome assembly GCA_020343875.1 of Anaerolineales bacterium. Taxonomy (GTDB): domain Bacteria; phylum Chloroflexota; class Anaerolineae; order 4572-78; family NAK82. The sequence continues at coordinate 664,415 of CP070811.1, forward strand.
ATATATGAATAGGATTTGAGCGCCTTGACAATCTCTGAGATGCGTCCAGCCCCTTCTCCAATCTCATGCAGGAGACTGTAAATGATGTAGGTACAGTTGAGCCACTCAATCACAGGCATAAATTGGGGTGGATCGAACTTCGCCATCAAGGCAGTCAGTTCAGCCTCATCATAACCCAAGTTGACCAGGCTAGGCGCCAATTCCCAGGCATCTGCGGCGCCCTGGTCGTCCAACCAGGCCTCCAACTCAGATTCGCGGTCGCTGCGTGTGAGTGCATCCATATCTGCCGGCCGCTTGGCTCGCTCTTGTGCCAGGTTATCCAACGCCAACACCGACTGCAACTGGGAATCCGTCAGGCCTGAGCTGCCTAACTTGAGTTGTTTTTGCTGCAGGTCGTAGAAGGCTGCCTGCAATTGCACGGCGCCACGTTGGGCCGCAGCCGCTGGATTATTCAGTTCGTGGGCCATGCCGGCACTGAGTTTACCCAGTGTGGCCAGTTTCTCGCTTTGGCGCAGCATGACTTCTTGTTGCAGGTACACCTTCTCCAGGTCGCGCAGCTTCTTCTTCTGCAAGCTGGCGTTAAGGCGCGCTCGCAGTAATACAGGATTAAATGGCTTGGGCAGGTAATCTTCTGCGCCCATTTCAATACAGCGTACGGCACTGTCTACCTCATCCAACGCCGAAATGACGATAACCGGGATATCACGCAACTGGGGATCACCTTTGACCCTTTCCAGGACCTCATAACCATCCATGCCCGGCATGATGATATCCAGGAGCACGACATCATACGCCTCACCCTTGAGCATATCTAATGCTTGCTGGCCATCTTCGGCCAGGCCGACCGTGTGCCCCTGTTGCTCCAGGCCCCGTGATAGCTTGATGCGGTTCATGCGATTGTCGTCAACCACTAAGATTTGACCTTGTTCCTCTACCATATTCCGCTCTCAGTTCCGTGATTGCCGGTAAGAAAGTTCGTCCGACAAGGGTATGGCCATCAACTATTTATGCTGCCCTGGCTTCGCACGCCCGTCAAGGCCACGGCCACCTTTTCATATTCGGCCATAATCTGGGTCGATAAATCGGAGGCTCTATCCAATATGCCCGATTTGCCCACCTCTTCCAACTCCTTGCACAGATTGGCGAACGTAGTAGCCCCAAAATCTGCGCCATTTGATTTAAGGCTATGTGCCACTCGGCGCACCCCGGCTGCATCCTCGTCTTCGACGAACTGCTTCAGCTCGGCCAGAAGCTGCGGCGCATCTTCAAGGAAGGAGTCGATTAGCTCCGCCAGGTAGACAAACTCTCCGCCCAACACGGACAGCAAGTTCTCTAGCGCGGTGACGTCCAGACTGGCCGCATTTGGCTCGGGCGTTGCTGCTGCCCCTGTCACGCCGTGCGCCTGCCTGTTGTGGCCCGCATCAGCCGCCTGTTCCACTTGCGCCGTTTCGGCCAGCGGTTCAGCCTGTTCGGGTAGCTGGGCCGGGGCGGGGGTAGGCTGTTCCTCTGCTTCCTGGCTGGTCTCAAGGGGGCGGCTTTTGCTCAGCGCTTCGACCAACTCTTCGACGCGAATCGGTTTGCTGACATAGTCATCCATGCCGGCTGCCAGGCACATCTCGCGATCACCTTGCATCGCGTTGGCCGTCATAGCAACCACGCGGGGTTGCCGGGCTTGTGGGAGCTCGAGGCGCAGGCGACGCGTCGTCTCCAGGCCGTCCAATTCTGGCATCTGGACATCCATAAGCACTACGTCGTACAGCTGGCGCTGGAGGGCTTCCAAGGCTTCAAGCCCATTGGCAGCCAAATCTGCCTGGTAGCCCATGCGCGCCAGGAGCCGCAAGGCCAGTTTCTGGTTGGTCGTGTTGTCTTCGGCCAGCAGGATGCGCAACGGCCAATGCCGGCCCATCTGGCTGTCGAACTGTGACTCTTTGGCGGCCTTTCGGGGCACCACGCGGGTCGCTTGCCCGGTGAAGATACCCACCAGCGCATCAAACAGGGCAGACGGTTTAAGGGGTTTGGTGAGAAAGGCGGCGAATTCTTCGATACTCTCTTTGACCTCACGCCGTCCCAGGGAGGTCAGCATGATCAGGGGCAGCTTGGAGTTGGGCGTTTTCAAGTCGCGTATCTCCCTGGCCAGGCTGACGCCGTCCATCACTGGCATCTGCATATCCAGGATGGCAGCGTCAAAGACCTTCCCCTCACGGATCCAGTCCAAGGCTTCCACAGGAGAAGCAGTCGCTTGAGGCAGCATCTGCCATAGCTCCGCCTGCCGGGTTAGGATGCGCCGATTGGTGGCATTATCATCCACAATAAGCACTCTTTTGTCATGGAGCACAGGCTGAATCTCGTCCAGGTAGGCACGGGCCGGGGCAGTTGCAGGTGTCGCTCGAATGGTAAAATGAAAGGTAGAGCCGACCCCTAGTTCACTCTCAACCCACATACTGCCCCCCATCAGCTGGCTCAAGCGCCGGCTGATGGCCAGCCCCAGGCCAGTGCCCCCGTAGCGGCGCGTGGTTGAAGCATCAACCTGGCTGAAAGACCGGAAGAGACGGTCCATGCGATCCGGGGGAATGCCAATCCCCGTATCCCTGACTGCAAAGTGGAGCATGTACGTGTCTGGTGCCACGCCCGGTTCAAGTTCTGAAACCGGCTGGCTGGATACAGACAGAACAATCTCGCCTTGCTCAGTAAACTTGACGGCATTGCTGAGCAGGTTCACAATAATCTGGCGTAAGCGGGTCACGTCGCCCACGATGGCCTCAGGCGTGTCCGGGTCGATGAAATAAGCCAAGTCCAGGCCCTTTTCGGCTGTGGTGGCTGCCAGCAGGTCCAGCGTGCTCTCCACACACTTGCGCAGATCGAAGGGTTGGTCTTCCAATTCCAGCTTATCGGCTTCGATCTTGGAGAAGTCGAGAATATCGTTGATGATGGTCAGCAGGGCCTCGCTGCTGTGGCGAACGGTCTCCACGAAATCACGTTGCTCCAGGTCGAGGTGGGTGTCCCGTAGCAGGCTCGTCATGCCGATGATGGCGTTCATCGGGGTGCGTATTTCGTGGCTCATATTGGCCAGGAAGGCACTTTTGGCTTCGTTGGCAGCCACGGCCGTGGCCCGGGCTTCCTCGGCCTCTCCGAAG
>CP070811.1:667648-671398 GCA_020343875.1 Anaerolineales bacterium
CGGTTGCTCGCCACGGCGATGTTACCTATTGACAAACCTCTTAAAACCTCGATTGCCCCCACCTCCCATCTCGTGCTATACTAGTGCCTATCCCAATAACTGTACGGCGGTATTCCCATGTTTCTGGCCACGCAGAGAGATGCACTGGCGCGATAGCCAACCTGACCTGGGAGCGGATGAAGCCGATGATGAGCGTCGGGTTTACCTGCCGCTGGTCTTGAAAGAGGAATAGGGAAACATCAAGAAATACGTATTGTTGCTCATCGGTCTGACCATATCGTTCGCCACCCTGGGCTGGATGACCCCTCGACCGGCTGCTCTTCCTCCAGACTTTGCGGATGCACTCGTCACGGAAGTTAGCCGCCCGACAGCACTCGCCTTCACCCCGGATGGCCGGCTGCTCATCACCACCCAGGATGGCTCTCTGCGCGTCCATCAAGACGGCAGCTTACTTCCCACACCCGCCCTTAACTTGAGTTCTGTTATCTGCAGCAATTCCGAGCGGGGCCTGCTAGGTATTGCCGTAGATCCAGCCTTCACCGCCAACCACTACATTTATCTCTACTATACTTTTAAGAAGTTCGAGGGTTGCCCCACAAATGACCCGCAGAGCCCGGTCAACCGTGTCTCCCGTTTCATCCTACCCGATGATAATGTCGTTATGACAACCAACGAGCTTGTGCTTTTGGATAACATTCCCTCGCCGAACGGCAACCACAATGCCGGTGATCTGCACTTTGGCCAGGATGGTTATCTCTACGTTAGCGTGGGCGATGGCGGTTGTGACTATGCAGGTGATAGTGGTTGCGCTGGGAGTAACGATGCAGCCCGCGATGAGCATGTCCTGCTGGGCAAGATCCTGCGCATCACCCGCGACGGGGCTGTCCCTCCCAGTAACCCTTTTCACGGGGCGGGCACCGCCCGCTGTAATACCGGCTCCACCACCCCTGGCAACAAATGCCAGGAGACCTTTGCCTGGGGTTTGCGCAACCCCTTTCGCTTTGCCTTTCGGCCCGGTACGGTTCAGTTCTACATCAACGACGTGGGCCAGAACCGGTGGGAAGAGATTGACGAAGGGATGAGCGGGGCCGATTATGGGTGGAACGTTCGCGAAGGTCACTGTGTCAACGGCTCATCCACCAACTGCCCGGCGCCACCTGCAGGCATGACCGATCCGATCTACGATTACAACCACAGTACCGGCTGTTCTTCAATTACCGGCGGCGCATTTGTGCCCCCCGGAATTTGGCCTGTGGCGTATGATAATCGGTACCTATTCAGCGACTACGTCTGCGGCAAAGTCTTCCAGCTCGTACCCAACGGCGGGGGTGGCTTTAGCGCTTCTGAGTTCGCCAGTGGGCTAGGAAACAGCAGTGTCGTGACCATGATCTTCGGTCCTTATAATACAACTCAGGCGCTCTACTATACAACCTATGCGGGTGGTGGACAGGTCCGCCGTATCAGTTACGCCGGTACCCATAATCGTTCACCGGTCGCTGTTGCCTCGGCCAATCCAAGGTATGGCAATCCCCCCTTGCCGGTCACTTTCGACGCCAGCGGCAGCAGTGACCTTGATAGCGATCCATTGTCCTTTGATTGGGACTTTGGTGATGGTGATGTACTGACCCAGACCACCAACTTCACCGCCACACACACCTATCTGGCCAACGGTGTTTATACAGCCACGCTCACGGCATATGACAGCCAGCAGGGCGTCTCTGCACCAGCTCGGGTGCGGATTGACGTAGGCAACACACCGCCGACACCCACGATCATCTTCCCCCTAACCACCACCCGCTTCTACGTGGGAGAGACGCTCACCCTGCAAGGTAGCGCCGTCGACGCCCAAGACGGGGTTCTGTCCGCATCAGCTTTGAGTTGGGAAGCGGTTACCCACCATATTGACCAGAAAGATCCAGACAATGCCCACATTCACCCTTACCTGGCGCCCATTCCCGGTAATAACATCCCAGTTACTGCGCCTTCACCCGAGGATTTACAGGCAGCGGCTCTAAGTTACCTGGAGATTCAGCTGACCGCAACCGACTCGTCAGGGCTTGCGACGACCATTACCCAGACGTTGGAACCTGAACGGGTCAACATCACCTTTGGAACCGAACCGGAAGGTCTCAACCTGGCCGTCAACAGCACCATACTGTCCACAACGCAAACGATTATCTCGTGGGCAGGCTATGCCCTGGATGTCTCGGCACCCGTACAGTTGGATAGCCTGGGGCAAGCCTGGGCATTTGAGAGTTGGTCGGATGGCGGCACGATGGCACACACGATTACGACTCCATCGTCGGCTATCACCTACACGGCAACCTTTACGCAAGCAATCTCACTTTGGTTGCCGATTGTATTGAAGTAGGCGCCCCACCCGCGTCTCGGTTACAGTCGGATGCTTTTCACACCTGGCGGCGTGCTTATTGGGGCGCGTTCACATTTAAGACCCAGCCATTCCAACCGCTGTCAATGGTGATAGCGCGATAACCTCGAGCTCTGAGCCATCCTCAGATCGCCCTTACCCCTCAACCTCCGCCGATCTTCTCGATGATACGACATGGGCCAATAGTGCGCCCGATGAGATCAGCCACATCATCTCCTCAGAGCGCATCACTTCCTAACCCGCTATTCAGCTAACCAACCGTTCGGGCGATCTGGCTGCCAGCACATCCTGGGATGTGCCGCGTCACAGCCAGAGGTATCGCCGGCTTGCAGCCATTTGTCTCATATAAGGCGTCCGCTTTCAATGGTCTGGCATGAGAGGTCACGTTTGGCACCGATGAGACAAAAGTCATGTTCAAATCGGCAAAATATCTGCTATACTCGAGGTTCAGGAATGGCGTCTAAGGTGCCCCCTCCTCGCAACGGGCTGTCCGAGCTAACCCGTCGAAGCCCATTCCTGAGTGACTACGGCTCCTCCATATCGGCTTATTTAGTCAAACAGACTGGAGAATCTAGTGGATGTCCACCCCTCATCTGAAGTCACCTCCCACAGAATCCCCGTGGCGGGCCAACGCACCTGCTAGGAGTCATAGAACCTCTCCCCCTCATAGGAGCCATGCGAAAGCCAAAAGAGCCATAAAACCCAAGCTGTCCTGGTTAGCTGCCCTTTGCCTGGTGTTGGCCCTGATGGCCAGCGGCTATCCGCCAGCGCTGGCCCAAAGCCCGCCACCAGCCCTTTACGTCTTTCCCACCCAGGCTGCCCCAGGAGCCGATCTGTACCTGAGCGCTTTTGGCCTGGACTCTGGAGTACAGTACCAGCTGGTGATCGACAACCCGCCGGACCCGGGACTCTTCAGCCTTGACTTCGTCCAGACAGATCGAAACGGACAGTTCCAGGTCGCCCGGACCTTGCCGGCGCTGACTCCTGGCCTGCATCTGATTTCGGTGGTTGAGTTGATCGACTACAGCATTCTGGCCAGCGCGCCGGTTGAGGTCTTGCCGCCGTTGGATCTGGCCTTGAGTCCCACCAGCGGCGTGCCAGGTACTGAGGTAGATTTCACAGTCACCAATCTGCTCACCGGCACCCTGCGCCTGGACTATGCAGGCCTGCCTGTGCTGGGCCCGCTGGCGGTGGGTGCAGGCAGCTACAGCGGCAACTTCAGGCTGCCCGGCGACCGGCCTGATCCATTGGGCGGCCTGACCTCGGTGACGGCGTTAAACCTGGTGGGCAACCGCGTGGTAGGTAAGGCCGAAGCCAGCTTTCAGTCGCAAGAGCCCTCCCCGTCGCCCACCTATAGTCTC
>CP070811.1:671498-676592 GCA_020343875.1 Anaerolineales bacterium
CTGATCCCGGTGGTGATCGTCACCTTTGCGCTCCGGCGCTACCTGCTGCGCGGCGTCACCTTCGGAGCCATCCGACAATGATGGGTTGAGGAATATGGCTACTATAGAACTGCGTCAAGTTGAGAAGAAATTCGGTGAGCTACACGCCGTCAAGCCCATGGAGCTGACCGTCCAAGACGGCGAATTCGTGGTCCTGCTGGGCCCCTCTGGCTGTGGCAAAACCACTACCCTGCGCATGATCTCGGGCTTGGAGACGGTCACCGGTGGCACGATCTGGCTGGATGAGCGCAACGTGACCTGGCTGCATCCCAGCCAGCGGGATATCGCCTTTGTGTTCCAGTTTTATGCCCTCTATCCTCACCTGACTGCCGGTCAGAACATTTCCTTCCCGCTTCAGGCGCAAGGCGAATCGCGGGAGACGATTGAGAAGCGGGTGAAGGAAGTTGTGGACTTGTTGCGCATCAGGCATCTCCTCCATTTGCGACCAGGCAATCTCAGCGGCGGTGACCAGCAGCGTATTGCGCTGGCTCGAGCTCTGGTCCGCCGTCCGGCCGCTTTCCTGATGGACGAGCCGCTGGGCGCCCTGGATGCCGAATTTCGGGAGGCCATGCGAGCCGAGATCAAGCGCCTCCACATTGAGCAGCATGCTACCACCGTCTATGTCACCCACGATCAGATCGAAGCCATGGCCATGGGGGATCGCATCGTGGTTATGTCCGATGCGGTCGTCCAGCAGGTGGGCACCCCGGCCGAGGTCTACCACAAACCTGCCAACCTCTTCGTGGCCCGCTTCATTGGCAGCCCGGGCATGAATCTGGCAGCTGGTCAGTATGCGGATGGCGTCGTCTCTCTGCCAGGCTCGAACAAACTCACCCTGCCCCCCGACTGGCGGTTGGCACTGGATGAGGCGCTGGGTGGAGAGGGTGAGGTCATGGTGGGCTTCCGCCCGGAGGCAGCTATGATCAGCGATGAGGGAACACTGGTCGGGGAGGTGTATGCCACGGATATGCACGGGGCCTATACCATGCTTCACGTGAATATGAACGAGTTCGACATCGTGCATATCCGCTCCGATCGGTTAATCCGATTCCCGATTGGTACACCGGTGCGTTTTGACATCGGCCCCGAGATGGCCCGATTCTTTGATCCCAAGACAGAGGCGGCAATAACCCGGAGGTCGACCAGTGAGTAACGTAACCTTACAGAACATCACTAAGCGTTTCAAGGCGGTAACCGCGCTTAAGAATGTCTCTTTCTCCATCAACGATGGAGAGTTCTTTGTGTTGCTGGGCCCCACCGGGGCCGGCAAAACCACCACCTTGCGGGTGATCGCCGGGCTGGAGCGCCAGGACGAGGGTAGCGTGTTGTTCGACGGCGAGCCAATGGACAATGTAACTCCTGCCGATCGCGACGTTGCCTTTGTGTTCCAGCAATACTCGCTGTATCCGACCATGAGTGTGTATGATAACCTGGCTTTTCCGCTGCGCTCGCCCCTCCGCAAACTGCCTGAGTCGGAGATCCGTATCCAGGTGGAAGAGGCAGCTGAGACATTGCGCATCAGCCACCTGCTGGAGCGTAAGACAGCCCATCTCTCGGGTGGTGAGATGCAGCGGGTCACCATTGGGCGGGCCATCGTGCGCGATCCGCGGATTTTCCTGATGGACGAACCGCTGTCGAATCTGGATGCCAAGTTGCGGGAGACGCTGCGTGTTGAGCTTCAGCATCTCCAGAAGACTCAGGGTAGCACCACCCTGTTTGTGACCCACGACCAGATCGAGGCCCTCACTATGGGCGACCGCATCGCCGTGCTGAACAGGGGCCGCATCATCCAGGTCGGTACGCCCGAAGACATCTACGACCGGCCAGCCACCACCTTTGTGGCCCAACTGGTTGGCACACCCCGAATCAACCTGGTCGAAGCCAACCGGGAGGACGGCACGTTGTTCGTAACCCAGAGTGCGATCCATCTTCCTTTGCCTGCGGTCACTGATTTACCACCCTCATTCTTGCTGGGTGTTCGCCCCGAGGATGTGCAGCCCCAGGCCGAGGGCGATTTCCCTGGTCAAGTCACCTTGATCGAACCGCTGGGCGTGGAGACCATCCTGCATATTGAGACGGGTGAGCAGACTCTACTCAGCCTGATACCAGGCTTGACTGACCTGCGCATCGGTGACGAGGTGCGATTCAATATCGTCCGCGAACGACTGCATTATTTTCGACCGGACGGGATGCGTGTCCTGACGTAGCCTGCGGGCCAGAGCCAGTCAAGACTGGCCTAAATGAGTTGCTGGTTGCGTCACGGCAGGATGCTACCCAGCCATCAGGTCATTTTGGCCTGTTGTTCAGGCGCTGAGATCAGGCAATGATCGATCCCCACCCAGGAACTTGGTAAGACTCCCAAAACCCAGAAAGGAGGAAACCCAAGATGGCAAAGGTTGCTATCATCGGAGCAGGAAGTATCGTATTTTGCAAGACGTTGATGCTGGACATCATGGCGACAGAAGGCCTGGAAGATACTGAATTCGCCCTCATGGCCCCCAGCACCACTCGCACCTCGCAGGTGGAGGCATTTGCCAGGCGGGTCATCCAGGCCAATGGCCTGCCGGCCACCGTCTGGAAGACCACTGACCGCCGGGAAGCGGTCAAGGATGCCGATTACGTGATTACTACGTTCCAGGTCGCAGGGGTGAAAGGGTTCGAGTACGATTACCAGATCCCCCTGAAACATGGCGTCGATCAGTGTATCGGTGACACCTTGGGCCCCGGCGGTGTCTTCCGTGCCCAGCGGCAAATACCGGTCATGCTCGACCTGGCCCGGGATATGGAGGAAGTCTGCCCTGATGCGCTCATACTCCAATACGTCAACCCCATGGCCATGGTTTGCTGGGCGCTGGGCACCACAAACGTGCGCTTTGTCGGCCTGTGCCACGGCGTGCAGACGACCCTGGATCTTATTTCGGGCTATGTGGGCGTCCCCAAGGAAAAAATTGATTACCTGTGCGCTGGCATCAACCACATGGGGTGGTTCCTCAAACTGGAGCACAACGGCCAGGACTTGTACCCGACTCTCAGAGAGAATTTCGAAAAACCGGAGTACTACGTCAACGAAAAGGTGCGCGGTGAGGTCTTCAGGCATTTCGGTTATATTATGACCGAATCTACCGGTCACTTGGCCGAGTACGTCCCCTGGTTCAGAAAGAACCAGAAAGCGCTTGATCTGTATTGTGATGAGCCTGCCTTCGGTGGTGAAAGCGGGGCGTATTACAACTGGTGCAAGTATGTGGCCAACAAATACGCCGAGCGGGATATCCTGGCCGATGAGCCTTCTGAGTTGCCCTCCAGAAGCGTTGAGTACGGATCGTACGTGATCGAGGCCATGCAGACCGGCCGCACCTTCCAGCTCAACGGAAATGTGATCAACGGCGGCATGATCACCAACCTGCCGCCTGATTGCTGCGCCGAAGGGCCCATGTACGTCGACAGAACCGGCCTGCACAAGACGATTGTGGGTGACTTACCGCCCCAGTGCGCAGCCATGAATCTGACCAACGTCAACGTTCAGCGCTTGGCAGTCGAGGCCGCCATCACGGGGGACCCTGAGCACCTCGTCCACGCCTGCGCCCTGGATCCCCTGACCGGCGCGGTACTCACCCTGAAAGAGATCAGGGACATGTGCAGCGAGATGCTTGAGGTGCAGAGCCGGTGGTTGCCCCAGTTCGAGGGCAAGGCTCTCAGACCAACCCCCACCATCAGCATCCCCAAGGATGTCAAGCCGGCTGAGGTACCTATTGATCCTGCCCTGGCCATCTTGCCCAGGTTCGGTGAACTGGCTGCGTAGTCACTTTGGCATAAAGAAGAGAGCATATCGCGCCCCAATGGATTCTTACAATCAGGGTTTGGTAATGTCATTTCGAATGGAGCGCAGCGGAATGAGAAATCCCTCAGGACGTTGCTTGCAGGAGACCGTATTAGGGATTTCTCCTGACAATGCCCTTTGGGTGCTGCGGCAGAGCTGTTGCAAAGTCGAAACCACATCATTTTCGCTTGCCCAGGATGGACACATCCTGGGCCACAACCCCGGGATGTGCCCATCCCTCGGGAGCAGTTTCAAGCGTTACCCGGGAACAACTTTGCCCTTGTCGAGCTACTTTGCACGAGCCGTGGGTGATGCGGCCGAAATGACATATGAAGCGGTTACCGGTTATTAAACTCAACGACGATTAGGCACAGGAGGTGACTTGTGAAGTTTGGTGTGAACGCCTGGGTTTGGATCGCACCTATGACCACGGAAGGGCTGGCCCAACTCATGCCGCACGTGGCCGAGATGGGCTTTGATTTGGTTGAGGTAGCTATCGAGGATTTTGATGGCTTTGACTATGCGCGCACCGCCGACGTGATCAGGGATAACAACCTGGGCGTGAGCGTGGTAGCTGCCATGGGACCTGATCGAGACCTGATCCACCCTGAGGAGAAGATTCGGGAAAACGGCATCGCCTATGTGCGTCATTGCATCGAGGCTACCCAAGCCGTGGGCGCTACCAACTTGGCCGGACCGCTTTACTCTGCGGTGGGACGCGTCTGGCAGGCAACTCCAGAGGAACGCGAGAGAGACATGGAATTGCTGGTGGGGCATTTGCGTGAGCTGGCGAAGTACGCCGATGACCATGGTGTGGTGCTGTGTGTCGAGCCGCTGAACCGCTTCGAAACCAGCTTCATTAACCTGGCCTCACAAGTCGTTGAAGTGGTAGATCGGGTGGACCACCCGGCCTGCCAGGCCATGCTGGATACCTTCCACATGAACATTGAAGAAAAGTCGCTGGGGGACGCGATTCGTACCGTTGGCTCCAGGTTGCGCCATTTCCACTCTTGCGAGAACGACCGCGGTGCGCCGGGCATGGGGCATGTGCCCTGGTCGGACGTGGCGGATGCCTTGCGCGATGTGAACTACGATGGCCCCGTAGTAATCGAGTCCTTCAGCGCCCAGGTGGAAAGTATTGCTCGCGCGGCGGCAATCTGGCGCTCGCTGGCGCCTACCCAGGACGCTCTGGCAGAGGATGGATTGGCATTCCTGCGGCAACTCTTGGCAACCTAAAC
>CP070811.1:676692-689869 GCA_020343875.1 Anaerolineales bacterium
GGCCACCCGCCGGGTAGGTAGATTGCTGGACCGGGTACGGATCGAGGGTGAGAGCCAAGCGCTGGTGGACGAAATCCAGGAATTGGGTTTGAGTTATGGCCTGGTCACGCCCTATACCACCTTTGTCATACAGGCCCAGCTCGAAGGGCCAGCTTCGGCAGCCAACATGGCACTATACGCTAACCAACTGGAGCTGAACCAGGCCTGGGGCCAGACTACCGTCCAGGCCCGCGTTCAAAATCAACTTTACCAACAGGCTGACCAAGCCAACTTGGCAGGCGGCGCTAACGTGGTCAACTATGGCCGGCACAACTTGGCCCAGGTGGCGGGTCAGAACATAGACCTGTCGTTATTGCAGAAGACAAGACGGCAAAACCTAGACGGCCCTATCGAGGCCGAGTGGGTCGAGCAGAACATCGGCATCGACCGCCACATCGCCTTTGGCTCGGACGAGTATTTCGCCCTGGCCGAAGATCCGGCCATACGCCCCCTGCTGCAAAGTGGGCCCAACGTCATCTTTGCTTATGATGGTCAGGTCATTTCAGTTCAGGATCAAGCCGAATCCAAGCCAGATCCAGGGCTGAGTCATCTAGACCTGGGCCGGATTCTGACTCTGGAGCATTTTGTGCTCCCAGGTCAGTCTTTGACACGCTAGGGTTCCACTACAGAGATTGGGATATGGTATAGATCAGGCCCACGACGCCGAATCTGGCTTCTCAAACTCACATTGCGGGGGGATTAGTGGTAGGGAAATCAAAGGCTTGATACCATGTGTGATCAAGACGTCACAAAGAGGATGTGTGCGGAAGGGGCCTGGAGAGGAGCCGGTAGCCCCGTCCGCGCACAGTGACTACATAGTGTGGGTTGGAGGGGTCCGGTTCGATCTTTTGTCGCAGGCGGCTGACCAGCTTCTCGATACGGGCATCGTCCACTTCCTCGATGTAATCCTCACCCCAGACTGCCTCCACGATGCGGTATTTGTCGCAGATTCTGTCGATCTGGCCGTAGAGGAGGAGCATTAAGCGATACTCCAGGTCGGTCAGGACAGGAGCAGCGCGTCCGTTGACGTATACCTCTCCTGCCTCAATGTCTACGTGCACGCCAGGCTGTATTGGCTCCTGCAAAAGGCGCTGGCGCCGGGCCAGGCCTTCAAACGCTTTGCCGAGAAGACGGTATGAGCCATCCTGATCCTCGGTGAGCATCCCTTTCTCCTGCAACCGTCGTCGTGATACCCGATCAAGCTCCCTGCCAGCCAGGAAACCCATGATCGCGTCTTGCAGTTCACTCGAAAGGTTGTTCCACAGTTTGACGCATTCTCGCCTTACGGTGACGTCATCTTCCAGCCACTGCCGCAGCGGGCGGTAGTTGGCTGCCCGCACCCGGTCAGGTTCGTCTCGTTCGTAGGCTCTGGCGAGCACATAGCAGACGGCTCTCAGTAGTCCTGGATGGCCGCCTGCCTGTGCCAGAACAAAGGCGCGGTCCTCCGCTGTAAAGGTTAGCTCCTCTGACTGTGCGAACTCTTCAATCATACGCAATGAGTCTGCCTCGTTAAGCATAGCCAGGAAGTGGGTGTCGTGTGCAAACAGTTCGCAGAACTCACTAATCTCTGGTCCTTGCCGGGTTTCGGTCAGCCGCTTCAACGTGGCCACTACGTAGCTCAACTGATCAGGATACCGGTCGCGCAAAGCGCGCAGGTTGAGAAAGACCCGTTCGTCAATACCCTCGAAGACCTCGTCAAATTCATCGAAAAGCAGCACCAGGCGTCGGGGCCAGTCTTCGCAAAGGGTGATAATACCTTCGTTAAAGCTGAGCGGGACCTGAAAGGGATTGGTCGGCTCCACCACACGACCGTAGGCCTGGTTGACCCGATCGTAAATCTCTGGTTCGGTGGGTAACTCGCGCAACAATGCCAGCACGGTGCGCAGTATCAATTCGTAAAACCCTTGCTCGCCCATTTCAAGCATCAGGTTGAAGTCAATGTACACAAAACCTAATCCGGCGGCCGCTTTACCTAAGTAAGCGCGCATCACCTCGGGGCGCTGCCAGGCTCGCAACAGGTGACTCTTGCCGACGTTGCTGACTCCCACCAGGGCACAACAATCGCCGTCATTCACCCGCTGGGCGATATATCGCAGATCTATGTCGCGGGAAAAAGAGAGGATATCAGTCACTGAGTACCCCGGTTGCTTGACACTCCGTCAGCGTGGCATTCAAATACGGGTTTGGGGCTTATGAGAGGTCGATTTGATGTATTCCCCGCAGCGGAAAACCACTTTGATGGCGTGTGCACAGATAGCATCCTCGCAAACCAAAAGCGAATGCGGTGAGATTATACCACAGCATTCGCTTCAAGGCACACGCCTCTCTACAGTCTTAGCTAGGCCAAGTTGGACCTTAGCCAGCGGATATTAGCACGCAACATGCCCCTCGGGTGTCTCCTCCCCTGGCCCGCTGACACAATACAGGATAGGTGGGTGGCCGACTTTCAAGACCAGGGCGGCCTGAGTTGGTGTTGCCTGAGCCTGAAGCACAAGCGCTCATAGGATGGCCCATTGCCCTGCCCCCGTCAAGACACACTCAGGGATCACCCCAAGGTTCCCTGTGCGTGTGTGGGACTGCCGTCGACCTGGATGCGACAGCTATTTAGCTCGCGGTACGCAGGCGACGGACGATAAACAGTACACTGCCCAACCCCACCGCCGCCAGCGCTGCTCCAAGTCCGCCAATGCCTGTGTCAGGGGTGGTCCCCTCACCGGCCGGGGTGGCACCAGGCACCGGTGTAGACGTGGCCCTTTCCGCCGGCTCGGGCGTAGCGGTCTCATCCCCGGTAAGCGTGGGGGTATCTTGTACCACCTTGGTAGGGGTCAGGGTGGGTTCCAGAGTGTTGGTCGGAGGCAGGGTGGCGGTTGGTAGGCGCGTCGCTGTAGCCTGCGCGATAGCCGGCAACGTAGGCGTTGAGGTGGGACGGGCCGCCTGCTGGGACCGGTTAATGCTGCCGACAATGACTACGCCTCCAATGGCCAGTAGACCCAGCACCAAAAGGCCAACCAGGAATAGGGCGATCAGTACAAAGAGTCTGTTGTTGCCTGCCATAACTTCGCTCCTCTCTCTAAATCGCGAATGACGGATGGCAAAAGGAAATGTATATACTTAACATAAACTATTAAGCTCAATTTGTCAAATTCTCAGTCCGAGCATGATGGCTGTTTTGGATCAGTTGAGTAGGTGATACGTTCGTCGAGAAGTCACCCCCGCCTTTCTGTGAATCCCTCAGCGGAATAATAATTCCTGGCGGGGCACTATGCTGTGCTTCGCCCATGTGCCCGCTTATGGAGACCTCGTGTCCTTCGGCTTGCCTCAGGATGTCGAATACTTCCGACGACATGGGCACGTAGCCGTAACCCTCGGTGGCCACGATGGGAAAGGGTGGGGCAGGCACGAGGTCGAAGAGCGATGCGCTGATGCTACCTACGATGATACCTCTCACCTTCATCTGCGTAGCGCGTTCCAGCGCCTCCGGCGATACAGTTGCTCCCCCGACCAAGATAGCGTTGTTGAAGCCCAACTCTATGTCTTCAGCAGTGAGTGTATGGGCAGGATCCTTCACCGGCATTTGCAGGAAGCCAGCTGCCTCGTTGCCTATCCCACAAGTCCCGACGATGTGTGTACCGAGGGTTTCGATGGTCACACTACGCTGATCCGATATAGCGATGACTTCCCCGCTGACGAAGGCCAGCAAGTCAACCGTTCTGCTTTCAGCCTCAATGACCACCCAGCCGCGTCCAATCGCTGTCAGGCGACCGGCAATCGGCGACCGGCATGGCTTGTGCCAAAGCGGAATAACCCCCCGCCGGGCAGCCAGGGTTTCACCAGCTTTAACCTGATCTCCACGCCGTTTTACCATTACCCGCGACATGTTGGGGGTATCCAGGCCCAGAATTTGAGCCACGTCCACTACCCGAATTTCGCCACGGGCTGTGATCCTGGCGATCTTTTGCTGTGCTCCCACCTGCTCACCCGTTCGTACCAGGATTTCGCCTGGCGCAGGTAAAATGCGCTCAATGCGAATTCGTGTCGCAGGACTAATCCGGGTATGCGGCAGGAGCGGGGCGATACTTCCATTCATCTTTTAACAGACCAATCAGTCAATTTGGCTAGGTGCTAGGCCGTCAATTCGCTGACCCCGTGGCTGGCTGTTTCGTGCAACCAGCCGCCGGGTTTGCTTCCCATATCCTTCTCGTCTATTCCGATACTCTCCAACCATTCTTGGAGCAGATTGCGGCGGCTTACGTCGTCGGCGGGCAGCTCCAGCGGTCGGCCCCGCGCATCAATCACCAGACCCAGGACGCCGCCTTCAGCCTCAGCGGTCACGCCACGACCTGGCTCTCCCAATCCGACGTCAAAGCGGCGGGTAGGATGGAGTTCCAATGTTGCCCGTTCACCCACATCCAGAGGAATCAATGCTAGGGAACCATAGGCCACTTCTTTTTGGAGCACCCCGCCATTTTGGTAGCAGACTTTTACCCGGAGTGCCAGCTCTCCCCGGCGAGCGGTGCCCTTAGGGGCAACTACGGTACCTAGGTTGAGAAACGCATCATATTCGACTACCTCGGTGGCTGCCAGAGGATTTACGCCCGCAACAGCCCCCATAGCTGTCGCTATACCCCCTACGTCAAGTGCAATCTGGCTGACACCCACTGGCTCCAGGGCATCCAGTAACAGCAAGGCTGCATGGCCAGGGTGAGGTGTCCGAGTCAACGTGCGCCCAGCTCCAATCATCAGATCCCACTGGCAGATTTGATCCGCCAGGAACGGTTCATTCTGCAGCCAAGCGGGTCGAGCCTGAGCCACTGTCTGTCGCATCTCTTCGCGGGCCAGCGCATATTCCAGAAGCAGTTCTTCTTGCGTTTGTGGAACGCTGGCTGGGCGTAGCCACTTGTTGAGCAACAAATTCTGCGCGTGAGCGAGCTCAATCTCGAAGGGGAGCCAGCGGATGATGCGCTCTAGCGGGATTTGCTTGAGGGCTGGCTTCACGCTCAATCCGATACCTATATCTGCCCGAGTTGTCAGGCTAAACAAGATGCCGGCCCGCGCAGCCAATGATGTTGACGTGCTGCCCAGGTCAATCCCGACCACTTTCAGTTGATAACGGTCACCCAAATAGCGGATCAATTGCCCAAATGATCGCGTGGTCGGCAAAATCGGTCTGCCAGCCCATTGACTCAAGGTATCGAAGCCGGATACCTCTGCCAGGCTCCGTTTGCGGTAGATGGCTTCCAGTTCAGCATGGGCTGGCCCCAAGTTTTCCAGTTCCAGGCCGGGACGAACGTTAGCTACCACTCGCAGTTCACCAGCATCAGCAAAGAGTGCGGTTATCTGGTCTGCCAGGTGAGTGTTGCCAGCATAGAAGGTGAGTGGGCGCTCATTCGGCTCCAGAACCTGGTTGTAAAGAACCACCAGTTGGGCCAGGTTCATCACAGGGCGTGTTGCGCCACCGTCTGTGCCACCGGCAATGAATATGACCTCAGGTTTAGCTTGGCTCAAAACCCGCATGCGAGCATTGGGGTCTCGTTGGGCTGGTCCCTCGTCCATAGCCAGCACCCCATTGATGAGTGCGTATGTTCCGCTCACGGCGCTTTGAGCGCTAGCCAGACTCAGGCTTCCGGTCAGGCCAGCCAACACGACACGCAGCGCCGCTCCCGCACTAGAGACGATCACGAAGGCGTCCACACCTTCATTGGCCGGGATCTTGGACCTGATCAGATCGCCGTCCTGGGTCAGCAGTCTGCGACCTACCAGGCTTTCGATCTGCCGAATCGCCTCCCGGACTCCAGTAGTGGCATCCATCCAGGGGGCGCGATGGGTGCTGATTGCCTCTCCGCGGGCCACCAGCCGGTAATGCCCATTGACCCGTTCGATGAGGGCCAGGGTGGTTACGGTGCTGCCACAGTCAGCCACCAAGATGCTGCTGGCCTCAGTCACGTTGCGTCAACCTTCAGATTGCAGGCTGGCTGGCAAGCTCGTCCTAAACTGCCGGCCAGAGTATTTCCAGTAGCCATTGTACTCGTCCAACTAGTAGGGCGATGCGTGACATTACGGTGTTGGCAAAAAGTGCCCCCAGTGTAATCATGATCACCCAACGACCTATCCCACTCCAAAATCGGGTGAAGCCCTCGCGAAAGCCGCCCAGCGGCCCTTGGGGCTGCGTATTAAACGTAAAGTAAAAGAAAGTCCCGATGGTCCCTACCAAAATGGCCAGGTTCTGCCAAAAGAAGGTGCTGGCCAGTAGAGGTTCTGGGTCACCGTAGTCAGCCGGGTCAAGCGAGAGACCGGCCGTCGCCGAGACTTGCGGCCATAGCGTTCCGAAGAGCGCGCCACCTACCGCCAGTGCTGCTCCCACACCAATCAGGAATGCGACTGGGATGTTGCCAATGCTTGACCAGGCCGGCCGCACTTTGGCCATGAGTAGCAGGCACAACAGCAGCGGCACTGCTGCCAGTTCGGGCGATCGGGGGGCAACCGCGCCAAAGAGGGCAGGTTGCACCACATTGAACCAGGAAACCAGCACGGCATAGCCAACTGCGGTACCCACAAACAGGTGCTCAGCGATGCGAAAGGCTGGATTGTCTCCCAGCAAGTAAGACCAGATCATAAAAGTGAGAATGGCAGCCGTTAGTGTGCCAGCGCTCATAGCTTGTTATCTCTACTCCTTGGTTGCCTGCGTCTTGAATCCCACAACCGTGCCACCTAAGCTGAGCACCACCAGACCCAGGTGAGCCACTGACTGTGCTGCCAGACTCTTCACGGCTCGATCTGCTCGTTGCAGCCGGTTCTCGTAGGCGGCAGCGTCTCTTATGCCGCTGAGCAGGCCGATCAATTGTCCTGACTTGGGCTCAATCGGGTTGTAGTATGGACGTATGCTGGGGTCAGCAGCGGCGCTCACGGCCGCCACCATCGGACGGTCGATCAGCGTGCCAGGGCCTGCCTGCTCTACCCACCATCGGACGGCGAAGGGGGAGTCCGCCACGGCGACGATCAGAGCCACGTCACCCAGCCCGGTCACATCACTCCAATCTGGATAGTCCGCCAGCGTCTGGGCTCCGCTCTGGAAAAGAGGCATGGAAGACAAAAAAGCCAGGCTGCGTACGCCAGCTGTCTGGCCCGGCAGATAACCTAAGTTGATGGTTCTCTGTCCGTAGGGATATTCACTATCCAGATGCTCGAAGAGGCGTTGGGCCATGGCGGCACCTTCCGGCCGCAAGCTCACGGCAACAACTCGGGCCTGGTGTTCTAGCAAATCGCGCAAGATGATTTGGGCTAGTGGGCCCATTTCTGCCTCAGTCGCTGGGCTATAGTCAAATGAGACAACGACCACGGAATCGGGTGGTAGTTTGGTTATCTCGGCTCGGAACGTGTTGACAGGCGCTGGATCAATCACGAGCGGCGAACCAAAGAATTCGCGGAATGCTGGACCGCCCAGCATATCTCCTACTCGATCTACCACTGCCACCAGAGCCAGAGCGATAGCGACGATCAAGGTGATGAATATCAGCGCCCAGGCCAGGGTTGCCACGATGCGGCCCCGTCGAGATTCTGGCTCCAGCTCTGCTTCGGATTTCCTTTTCTCTCTAATTCCTTTCAGGGGTTCTGTGACAATCTGTTTGAAGAGTCTGGCCCCCTCCACATCAGGCACTTGCGGTACGCCCACCCGCGGACGTGCCTTTGCTATCGGTTCTGCCTCAACTTCTGGCTCTTCTGCTGAGATGGGCAACAAGTCTGGTATGCCAGCCAGCACATCCTCAGATTCAATTGTCTCTGCCCTCGGCAACTTGGCTGGCTCCTCTTCTTCGAGTTCAGGCAGCCAGTCGGGGATCTCCGGGGGAGCTAAGCCTGCTTCGGCGGCGGGCGATATTTCCTCAATCTCCACAGCTTCCTCTGCTGGCGGAGGCAGCTCGCCTTCGGCATAGTCTGTGGCTGCAGCGATAGCTTCTATCTCAGCCAACCAGGCCAGGGCATCGCCTTCTTCGGCAGGCGGGAATTCTGCTTCTAAAGGCTCAGGCGTAAGTTTCTTAACTTCAGTGGGCTGCGCTTCGGCCTCCACGGGCAGGAACTCGATCTCAGGACCTTCTTCTTCTGCCATGATGTCTTCCCGGGCCTCTTCGAGCGCTTCAAGGCTGACCGGTGGCATCTCGGCGACCGCTTGCGACGCTTTCAACTCCGCTAGCCAATCGGGAAGCGTCTCTTCTTCGGCCTCGACCAACTCTTCGCCCATTTCCAGTGCGTCCACCTTGCTGGTCGTGCGCAGCTCGGCTAACCAGTCGGGCTCTTCGGCTGCTTCGCCTGGCAGATATTCTTCGGGTGATACTTCGTCTGCGGCCATCTCCAGCGGCAAGGGTTCGCTGGCCCGCAAGCTAGCCAGCCAGTCAGGGACTTCTGCCTCTGGCTCAACCGGCGCTTCGGCTATCATCTCCGGTGGTGGCTGCACGGGAGGTGGTTCGGTTGGAGGGGCTTCCTCGGGCACTTCTAAGTCGCTTAGCCAGTCGGGAGTCTCTTCTTCTGGTTCAACAGGCACTTCCGCTGCCATTTCCGGCGGCTGCACGGATGGCGGTTCGGCTGGAGGGGCTTCCTCGGGTGTTTCCAGATCCCGCAGCCAGTCGGGGATTTCTGCTTCTGGTTCAACCGGCACTTCCGCTGCCATTTCCGGCGGCGGCTGCGCGGAAGGTGGTTCGGCTGGAGGGGCTTCTTCGGGCGCTTCCAGGTCCCGCAGCCAGTCGGGGATTTCTGCTTCTGGTTCAACCGGCACTTCCACTGCCATTTCCGGCGCTGGCTGCACGGATGGCAGTTCGGCTGGAGGGGCTTCCTCGAGCGTTTCCAGGTCACGCAGCCAGTCGGGGGTTTCTTCTTCTGCTTCAAGCGGCGCTTCCGCTGCCATTTCCGGCGCTGGCTGCACGGGGGGTGGTTCGGCTGGAGGGGCTTCGTCGAGGGCCTGCAGCCTGCGCAGCCAGGCAGGGACTTCTTCTGCCGGCTCAGCAGGCGCTTCCATCTCCAATTCTGGTTCGCCGCGTTCTGCCAGCTCGGTTTCGGCGGTCGGTCGGATTTCCTCCTCAGGGAGCTTCGCTTCTTCGACTGGGGATGGCATCTCGAGAGGTGGAGGTGCCTTTTCCTCTTCTTGCGACATGACTCCCTGTGTTAGCTGGGCCAGCCAGTCAGGCAGCTCGCTTTCCGCCGCCTGGTCAGCACGCGATACTTCCTCGTCCTGCGGGGCAGTAGCCACCAGATCTTTCATCCAATCGGGGATTTCATCCTCGGGCGTGAGGTGTGCTTCTTCGGCCCTAGATGGCTCTGTGCTTGGAATAGAAGCCAACTCTTCCATCCAATCAGGGATTTCACTTTCGGATGGAGTTGACTCTGGGGGCGATGGCTTCACTGGCGGCGGGGAGGCTGAGGGCTGGACCGGAGGGCTCAATTCCTGAAGCCAGTCAGGAGCTTCTTCCTCATCTGTTGAATACTCAGCCCTCTGCAGGCCTTCCGCCGGAGCCTCTGTTTCTGGCTCTAGCTCACCAATTTCACTCAGCCAGTCGGGCGTTTCTTCTTCAAAAACGGGAGCAGTTGAGGGTGGCGCATGTGGCTGTGTAACCTGGTCGAGCCAATCAGTAGCCTGATCTTCCACGCCTTCATCTTCACGCCGCGCCGGCTTGCGCCGGTCCTCTAGGGTAGTCACCTGGTCGGATGGCCGCTGCGATTCAACCTCGGCGGCCATCTGCTCCAGCAGGCTGGCGACTTCGGATGCTTCTTTGCTTATCGGAGCAGCATCCGGCGCGCTTACAGGTGGTAGACTAGTCGAAGGTGCCGATTTGACTCCGATCAGCATAGATGCCTGTTCACCGTACTTGGCTAGCAGAAGTTCGAGCCAGTCGGGGAGTGCCTCGGCGTCCTCGTCCGCTTGCGAGGATTTATCTGAGTGTGAAACGCCAGCCCCAGCATCATCAAGAGCAGCCAGTCGTCTGAGCGCGGCCAGAGGGTCGTCGTCTGCTTCATGATTTCTTTTACCACGATTTTGATCATTTGCCATCGGGCTAACCCATTCCTTGGCGGATGGATGTGGCAGACGGTTTTTATTACCAGCTACCAGCCTTCAATGTTTGCTCTCGACCACCAGTCATCCGCCAGTCAATCTACATAGGGCCGATCAAGCCCCAAGAGCACCCGCAGGCCAGTGGCTACGGTGCCCAGGGCAACGCCCAGCAAAATGCCACGTGCGCCAGACAGCGCTGGCACGTCAAGCACCCAATCTTTGATCACCGGTAGCTGGTCCCATAGCATAGCGCCAACAGGTACCTGTCCCAGCAGTACGATGATGCCAAAAATAACAAACAAGCCGGTTTCAAAGCTTTTAACTCGAAAAGCACGGTATGCAGCTGTGACGACAAAAAACGCCAGTAAGGAAAACAGCGTTGCCTCGAGCGGGAACAGCACTGTCTCAAAGAGCTCTTGCATCTGCGTTGATGCAGGGCCGCCGGTCAGAAAGCCTACCCCCAGGGTGAAAAACAAGGCTCCCAACAGCACCATACTGTAGCCCCAACCCGTGTTACGGCTATATATTTTGTTCAGATGGACGGTGAGCACGTTGACCATCCCCAGCACCAGTGCGAAAGCCGCTACCACTGATGCCGTGCGAATCAGGTACAGACCCAGGGCGTCGATTGAGGCCGAGGCGACGAAGAAATCGGCTAGGATCAGCAGGCCGACGGTCATTGCCACGACGGTGGACAGAGTTCGACTGATCAAGCGCCTCTACCTCATTGCTATAGCAGGGTGTTTATGGCTACCAGCACCACGATGACGATGACGATGCTCCAGCGCATAAAGTCCTGTGCCAGCAGGCTGCCAATGTGCCAGGGCTTGCCTGCCAGATAAGCGCCGGCGGCGTACATATCTTCCCCCATCAGCATTTGGTCGGCAGTGGCGAAAACGAAGGGTGCCACGTTAGGATCGCTGGCAGCGCCGATGTGGGTGATCTCTCGGCGGTTGGCTGCCTCACCCATCAAAAGATACTCATCCCCATAAGCGCCGACCATCACATTGGCATCTAATGCCTCAGCGCCCAGTGTATCCATCACTCCAGCCGCATAAGCCGCCGGCTCTGGGGCGATCCAGCGCACATGGCGGGCGGCTCTGGTCGCTTCTTCCAAATCTGCCCCATAAGGCCGGCGAATGGCATCTTGCGCCAATGGCAAGAGGGTTGGATCGGCCATGGTGATGATAGGGGGCACGCCTGCAGCGGCCGACTGCTCGCTCAGGTATTCCAGCACCGATAGGCCGACCAAGCTATCGGCGGTCACGTCACTGGTGATGCCACCCAGCCCCAATGAGATATGGACAGCGCGCCCTGTCTCAATGGCGCGTGCTGTCACGCCCTTGAGCACGTTGAAGGCCAGAATGGGGCGTAGATCAGGGAGCTTCCCCATTTGCACCCGTCGCCCCGAGAGATAGAAGACGGGTAGAAACGTTATAAGGAATAATAGCAGCGCCAGTTGCGTTTGGTTCACCATTCACTCTCATACACGATGGTAGACGATGGAGATATGACTTGCGCCCCGAGGCAGGTAATGTAAGGTCTGCTACCTATAGCAATGAGCTCTATACCTTTTACCTGCTACTTACTCCCTGCTTTGCATAGTTTCCAGATTAGCGATGAGCCTTTCCAGTTGGCTACGATCAGCCAACAGCGCGGCTAGATCAGTTGTCAATTCACGTGGCACAAAGAAGTCGGCTATGGGTTGCAGCATCAACAGGGCTTGGCTACCTACAAAGCTGATAGGCTTGTTAGCTTCCAGGAAAGCGATGGCTGGCGTCGCCAACCCCCACCGGTCAATAAGCTGAACGAGTCGCTCCACGAGTAGGTCTCTTGAGGTGTCCATTTACTCTGCTAAATCCGCCTAGCTCCCTGAAGGGGCGCTGGGCGTGCGACGTATGAATAGGCCAGTTAGCCACCACCAATTTGGTCGCTGGATGGCCTTGATCGCTGCATGGGCGGCCTGCGCTACCTTGCCCTCAAGAGTGGTGTCGGTCAGGAGAGCACGCAGCCTGGGTAGGGCAACTGGGTCCTTGATACGACTGAGGGCCCAGGCAGCATTACGGCGTACCTGGGGATCCGGATCCTCAAGGGTCACGATCAACGCTGAGGTGGCCTGGCGTGCGCGCATTGCGCCCAGTGCATAGGCGGCGCTTCGCCGCACCCAAGGCGAAGCGTCGGTTAACCTCAGGGTCAGTGGATCAACTGTGTCGGTGTCACCCATATGCGCCAGGGCCTTGGCCGCTGCCTGGCGCACCCAAGCCGAATCATCTGCCAGTAGGGCAACCAGGCGCGACACAGCGGGTCGGTAGCCCAAGCGACCCAGGGCTTCCGCTGCGCTCTGGCGCACGAGAGCTTCTCCGCTGACGAGAGTCTGAAGTAAGGGCTCAGCTTTGACCCTACGTGCATACGCCAACGCGTCGGCCGCTGCGGCCTGACGACGGGGCGGACCTTGCTCTAAGGCATCGAGCAGCATCGCCGTTGCCTGCGGGCGGTTGGCCTGAACTAGAGTCCGCCCAGCACACCAGCGCACAAAGGGATGACTGTCCTCCAGCGCATCAGCTAGGGCTACCAGAGCCTCCGTGTGCAGCGAATGGGCAGCGTCAACTAGGCCAGCGGCTGCCTTCCACCGGTCGGCCGGATTCTTTGATCTGAGCGACCGAAGCAAATCCTCTGTCACGATGTGTGCCATCTTCGAGTCTCTGGAGACATTTAAAGCGGGCCATCCTTACACTGCTGATTCTTGTATTATGTCACGTACCAGTATACCACATCTGGATAGACTTTGCAAAGACTATAATACCACAAGATGTTGTGTATATCAAGAGAGGCTAAGCCCAACATATAGGGTTGGTAATCCACTACTCTGTCGATGGTGATTTGACGGGCAGGCTCAAACGCCAAGATCCTCAAGAATACCTGTCAACTTTCCCAAGGGGGGGCTGCAGGTGAGCTTGGACCAGGCCCTCGGAAGACGTTTACTAGAGCGTGCGGCCCACGGCCTGGGCCACTGGTTTCAATTGGACCATTAGCTCGGTGAAGCGAGCTGGCCTGAGTGATTGTGCACCATCAGACATGGCCATTTCTGGATTGAGGTGCACC
>CP070811.1:689969-693598 GCA_020343875.1 Anaerolineales bacterium
CAACCAAGTCGGCAAGCTGCTCCCGGGTAAGATCCAGCGCTTTGCGTCGTTTTGTGACCCACGCACCAAATGAAAATTCAGGGTCCAGTTTTCACCTACCTTGCCTGCAGATCAGGCGAAACAATGCCAGGTTCTGGGAATAACGTCTTCAGCAGGGAAGTGGATAAGATGATTTACTCGGCCAGCTTCGGACCAACTATACCCAATAAATCCATTATACCATGCTTTGGGTCAATATGTGTAACACATTTTGGGTTACCTGGTGGGACAGCCAGTGACCCCAATTCAGGCCAGGTATGTGGTTTAATCATATCAAGTCAAGCAGAGAGCCAATGATGGTTTGGTGCCCTGCATCAGGTAGACCTATTCAATATTTGTCACCCACTGAGGAGGTAATGAAGATGTCTTCCCCCAATTACGTAGAATACCTGGTTCGTCAGGAGCAGTACAAGGATCTACTACGTGAAGCAACTCGGCAACGAACGATCAAGGTTTCTGGGCGCTCTCCGGACCACTATCGATCAGTCATCACATGGAGTGAAGCCCAGGCAACTAAGAGGAGCTTGACATTGAAGGGTAACGTTTCGGCCCCATCAGCCAGGGTTGCCTAGACGGTGACCACCGACACCCAGCCCAGTCCGTAGTGACTGGTACGCCTCGGGTGGTCTGCAGCCCGGCTGGATCACCTCTGGCACTGGCTGGCCTACACTGTGGGCTCCATGGTCAGCATCGTGGTCTACAAAGGATTTTGTTCATGATGAACTGCCTGGCGGACACGATAATGTGTTACACTGTGATTTCGGTCTTTACCAACAAGAATCGTACCACAAGTTGTGGGCGGCCTCGAATCGGGGGGGCACCTAGTAATGGTGGAGCGCTTTGCACCGGTAGAAAATGTTGTGCATCCGGCGCGTTTGTATTGGACATCTAAACGCTAAAGCAAAAAGCAAAGCAGGAGGGATACACATATGGTTGGTCTTCTACAGAGAAGTCATATTCTGGTCCTTAAGCTGATCGTTGTCGCTGCCCTGCTGATATATGCTCCACCGGCCCAGGCCGGTGACTACCATTGGACGGCAACAGGTCTGGCGGATGGTTACATTCACGCCCTGGTCATCCACCCGACCACACCCAGTGTTCTCTATGTCGGAACAGGGACCGGCGGGGTGTTGAAAACCACCGATGGAGGCAGCACCTGGACGCCGGTCAACACTGGCTTAACCCAGACTGAGATTTACGCTCTGGTCATCCACCCGACCACACCCGAGACGCTCTACGCCGGGACATTTCGCGGCGGGGTGTTCAAGAGCACCAATGGAGCCAGCACTTGGACGGCGGTCAACACCGGCTTGACCAAGACTTTTGTTCGTGCCCTGGCCATCGACCCGGCTGCGCCCGACACTCTCTATGCTGGGACCCATGACGGCGGGGTGTTCCAAAGCACGAATGGTGGTGGGAACTGGAGCCTGGTCAACACCGGCCTGACCAATACAAATATTCGCGCCCTGGCCATCGACCCGGTGACGCCAGCCACCCTGTATGCGGGAACATATGGCGGAGGGGTGTTCAAGAGCTCGGATGGGGGCGCTAACTGGACGGCAACCGGCTTAACCACTGGTAATGTTCTAGCCCTGGTCATCAATCCAACTACGCCCGACACCCTCTATGCGGGAACTATGGCGGGCGGGGTGTTCAAAAGCACCAATGGAGGCAGCACTTGGACAGCGGTCAACACCGCTTTGACCAACCAAGGTGTTTGGTCCCTGGCCATCAACCCGGCCAAGCCTGACACGCTCTATGCTGGAAATAATGGGAGCGGGAATAACGGCGGGGCATTCATGAGCATGAAGGGGGGCAGCAGTTGGACGGCGATCAACACCGGCTTAGCCAATCGCCAAGTTTGGGCCATGGCCGTCAACCCCATCGCGCCCGATACCCTCTATGCTGGTACCTGGGGTGGCGGGGTTTTCGAGATAACCTTCAAGCCCGTCTTCCTGCCAATTATCATTAATTGAGGGAATGGCCTACTTTCACCAGCTATGTGGAGGATGTCTGAAATGGGAAGGCAAACGCCCTTTATCCTGAAACTCTTCGTCTCTTTGAGTCTAATCGCCGTGTTACGGGTGGCTGGTCCAGCTGCGCCGGCCGCAGCCCAGGGGCCCTGGACAGGTCCGGTTCAACTAATCCCCTTTACTCCGTCTGGCCAATCCTCCACCTTTGTCGGACCCAGGCTTCAAGCCAGCGGCAGCTTATCCGCGAGCTCACAGCTATTGGGCAACCCTGGCTTTGAGAACGGCGGCTGGTCACCCTGGCAAACCTTTGGCACGCCCACCTTGAATAGTGTTACCAAGCACAGCGGGAGCCAATCGGCTCGACTGGGCAATATCAATGACGCCAACGACCAGGTTTTCCAGACAGTGGCTGCTACGGCCAACGCCAGCGACGTAACGCTTGACTTTTGGTACCGCCTTGAGACGGACGAAACTGGGGCGGGCGCCGATTTGTTCTGTTACGGCCTGTGGGATCAGAGCGGTGTAACTGCCCTGGTTCAGCGTTGTTTGGATCTCGGTGTTACTGGTAACCAGGCGTGGAGTCGCGAGACTTATAGCTTGTCCGCGAACGAACGGGCCGCAGTCAGCGGCCAGACAGTGTTACTGGCCTTTATCCTCCAGACCAACGCAGCCAAGCCAAGCCAGGTATGGATCGACGATACGGCCGTGAACGTCACCGCCTCTACCCCGCCACCCTCGGGCCAGCACCAGGTCTTTTTGCCGTTGCTCATCAGGTCTCAGGCCGCGCCGCCGCCCCCACCGCCCCCTTCGAGCGATTCGACAGGTGCTTTCTGGCTGCCCTACATCGGTGGAAATGACATCCTCTCTACCTACGGCACCAGTATCGCTGTCGACAGCGCTGGCGGCATCCACGTTGGCTATGCCCTCTATACCGGCCTGGATAACGGCCAAAGACCGGCCTATTACGCTTACTGCGCTGTTAACTGCGCTAGCCTGGCTAACTGGTCTCTCACCCGCTTGAGCAACTACATCCAGGATGTACGATTGGCCCTCGATCCATCCGGCCACCCACGGATGCTGTTATATACTTCAAGTGATCCCAACCTTGGGGATGCGTACGAGTACCAGTACGCCACCTGTGATGGGGGCTGTACCAACAGCGTCAACTGGACCATTACTGATCTCGTCACCGTCAGCCTAATCTCCGGACGGAGAAGCTATCAGAATAACCGCTACTTTGCGCTGGACCCACAGGGGCGGCCTGCCTTTGTCTTCAGTGACAATGACGGCACGTTTTACGCCTATTGCAGCAGCTTCTGCACCAATTCCGCCAACTGGTATCGGGGCCTAATAGTCAGTAACCAGTGGCCCAGTAAGGCCGCACTGACCTTTACGCCGGCCGGCGACCCCCGCCTGCTCATTGATTACTACGATTCGGAGAATATACGCACCAGACTGCTGTATATAGGCTGCGACACCCTGGCCTGCAACAATTCGAGAGGCCGCTTCCTCATCAATGACGTCGCTGTTTCCATCGGTGATGCTTATTTCAGCTTGCGCATGGACAGCAACGGCCAACCCAGAATCGCCCTCTACACTGGTGAGGTAGTCACCCCG
>CP070811.1:693698-698084 GCA_020343875.1 Anaerolineales bacterium
CCACGCGCTCAGCGTGGCACCCGGTCAGCAAGCCGGGACCCGGCGCCCTGGCTTGACGCAATAGAAGAAGCCCCTGCAGACGCAGGGGCTTTCTTGATTCATGGGGGTGTAACACCTTGCAAATCGCTCGGCGCGCCGTCTAGAATGCGGATGCGCCATTCGTATTGAATGGGACTGAATGCGTTCATCGTTGCACAAACCCTTGACGGGTAACCCCGCGTGTAATATAATGTGTAAAGCTGCAGTCCTGGCTCCCCTTAGCAGGGTTGATAGGCTGGTCACTGACAGCGGAATACTACCGGAGGTTCCCGACCAGCTGCGTGTTCTGGGAATGCAGGTGATTTTGACCTGATCAGGTTGCCGCCGGCGTGAGGCGGCCAGACACGGGAAAGGATGGGTATACAAGGATGTAAGAATGACCATACGCGCCTCCCACCAGAAGTTGCCCTTACGTTCGCTTCGCGCGCTTATGAGACCTCGCGCGAACCAGTAATTGGTTTCTGTCCCACGTTCCCAAAGCAAAAGGAGGATACTAAAGATGAAGAAGTCTGTGATACCCTTGATTGTGCTGAGCCTGATTGTGGCGGTCACTCTGTTGCTGTCAGGGTGTGCTGCTGCGCCGACCCCGGAGGTGGTTGAGGAACCGACCAAAGCGGTGGAAGTCGCCCCGACTGCTACCCCCGAGCCTGAGCCTGAAGCGGAGGCCGAGACTATCACCGTCATCTTCCCTCAGCACGAGGCTGACCTGTCTGGCGCCTTTGAAGCCCGTGTCCGCGAGTTTGAAGCACAGTCCGGCGTCAAGGTCGAGCTGATCCAGGCTAACTGGGACTCCATCGCCGACCGGGTGGTACCGGAAATGGCCACCGGCGGTAGCGCCTATGACGTGGTCGAGTTTGACAATGGCTGGGTAGCCCAATGGTGCGGCGCCGGCTGGACCACGCCGCTGGACCAGTACATGGAAGCGGGTTACACCGACGGTATGATTCCCGGCCTGGTGGACCTGTTCAGTTGCCCGGATGGTACCGTGCACGGCTTTGTCTGGAACAACGACACCCGTTTCTTCATGTACAATGCCGCCAAGTTGGCCGAAGCCGGTTTTGATGCATCCCCCAAGACCGTGGATGAGTTGATTGAACAGAGCAAAGCTGCTCAAGAAGCTGGCGTGGTCGAATACGGCATGGCCCCCTTCTGGGAGCAAAACTGGTCCCTTGTCAACGAACTTCACTTCTGGGCCTACACCTTTGGGGGGGAATTTGTGGATGACGAGGGCTGTTTCTTGTTCAACAAAGACCCCAACACGCTGGCTGCCGTGCAGTTCATGATCGACACGTTGGAATCGGGCGTATCCAATCCGGCTGGACTGACTTATGGCCAGCCTGCTTCTCAAGACGTCTTTTTGAAAGGCGGCTCGCTCTTCTATCCTCAGGCTATCCCTGGACTGCTGGCCTATGCCCAAGACGACACGGTTTCCGATGTGGTGGGCCAGATAAAAGTGGCCTTGGTTCCTGGAGCAACCCCCGACTTGAGTGCATCTCTGACACTGCCAGAGGCCCTGGCCATTCCAGCCAATTCTCAGCACAAAGAGGCCGCCTGGAAATACATCGAGTTCATGACCAGCTACGAGACCAACAAGATGCTGGCCAAGGAAATCGGCCTGCTGCCCATTTGGGTCGACCTGTATACCGATCCAGAATTAACCGCGCTTTACCCGGAATGGGCCGAGTTCTCAGCTCAGTTGGAGACGGCCCGCGGCCTGTCGACCGTGACCTGGTACGGCGATTTTGCTGATATTGCCATGTCCGAGTTGCACAAGGCTCTGACCGGCGGGCAAGGTGCCCAGGAAGCCCTGGACGCAATGGCCAAGGGGCTGGCTGAATTCGAGTGCGTCCGCTAGGCATCTGGCAACGAAAAAGCTGTTTGGCTCCATCTGAATAGTCAGTGGCCCGTTGGGTATCGAATTCGATAGTCAACGGGCCACTTTCCAAAATCTAGATTGGGCGGGGTGCGCCTGGCAGCCGGGAGATGGGCTATGACTCAAACCTCATATCGCGAGCACCCCAATGGTTGCGAACAGGCAAGAGAGGAGAAGCGGTTTGCAAGACAGGGTTAAATTTAGCAGTCAACGAGGGCTGGGGCTGGCCTTGACCATTCCCACCCTGGTCGCTGTTTTTGGAACGGTTCTGGTTCCCTTTGTGAACTCATTCTGGCTGAGCCTCCACCGGCGCGACATAGGCCGGCCGCACCTGGATGGCTTTATCGGCCTGGGAAACTATCTGAAGCTGCTCCAGGATGACCGATTTCTGAACTCATTAGAGGTAACAGTCGTTTTTAGCGTCACCTCCGTCATCCTGGAACTGATGCTGGGCGTGGCTATTGCCCTGGTCCTGAATGAGAAATTCAAGGGGCGCGGTTTTGTGCGCGGCCTGATTATCCTTCCCTGGGCTATGCCCTCCATCGTCAATGCTGCCATGTGGCAGTGGATCTATAATGCGGATCACGGGGCGTTGAATGCCTTGCTGAGCCAGCTCGGTTTAATCGATGGGTACAAGGTTTGGCTGGCCAATCCGCTGACAGCCAAGTCCCTGATCATCCTGGCTAATGTGTGGAAAGAGACGCCCTTCACGGTCTTGTTGGTGCTGGCGGCCTTACAAGGCATTCCCGACGACATATTCGATGCTGCCAAGGTAGATGGGGCCTCGGCCTGGCAACGATTCTGGACCGTTACCCTGCGGTTGCTGACGCCTGTGATTATGGTGGCTGGCTTCCTGCAGCTCTTGTGGGGCTTCCAGACGTTTGAATTGGCCTATATCATCACCGGGGGTGGGCCGGCCAGCGCCAATGAACTGCTGGCTCTGCGTATCTATACCCAGACCTTTAATTCCCTGAGGTTTGGGTACGGTGCTTCAATCGCCTACCTGACCGGCTTGATTATTCTGATCCCATCCATTTACTACATTCGGGCCGCCTATCGCAGCGTGGTGGAGTATTGAGATGGCTAACCATACTAACTTCAGAAGGATGGGGCGGCAGGTTTTGTTATATTTGGCCGTACTCATCATCATTTTCTGGACAGTCGCGCCCTACTTGTGGTTGATCATTTCTTCCTTTTCATATCGGATTGACCTGTTGCAAGTGCCGTTGCGCTGGATCCCTGCCCGTGTTACCCTGGACAACTATTACGAGCTTTTCTTTAGCCGGGGAGGTACCAATGCGAATGCGTCGCTGTTCCTGCGAGCGCTGGGCAATTCGGGTGTCATCGCATCATCAACCACGCTGATCTGCCTGTTGCTGGGTGTCCTGTCGGCCTATGCTTTATCCCGGCTCAAGTTCCCAGGCAGCAGAGTGTACATGGTCTTGATGCTCATCGTTCAGATGATCCCTCCCATAGCCATCATCATTCCTCTGTATGTGATCCTGCGGCGCTTTGAGCTACTGGATACTCGTTATGGCCTGATCCTGGTCTACCTCAGTTTTATCTTGCCGCTGGTTGTCTGGCTGATGCGTAGCTACTTTGGTGCCATCCCTTCTGAGCTGGAAGACGCGGCCAGGATTGACGGCTGTACCCGGCTGGGGGCGCTGTTCCGGATCATTTTGCCGCTTTCCGGGCCGGGCCTGGTGAGTGTGGCGGTGTTCGCTTTTATTGCGGCCTGGAACGAGTATTTGTATGCCTTCGTCCTGACCACCGCTGCTGCCAAGACGCTGCCGGTCCTGGTGGGCGAATTCAGCACCAAGCTGGGGTTGGAATATCTGCGTATCGCGGCAGCCGGCGTGTTGGCCAGCCTGCCCCCCGTCATTTTAGCCCTGGTTTTCCAGCGCTTCATCATCCGCGGCCTGACCGCTGGCGCAGTCAAATAGGCCAAACCGGGTTGCCCCTCGGGATGGAGGCAAGTCTGGCGAATTTCTCTGGGACACAGATTCGCGTGGGTTGCCACTCCTGGGCAGGCTTCGCACACAGACTTTTTGAAATGTAATCTGTGTAAATCTGTGTTGATGTGTGTCCATTTTGGCAGGTCACCTTTTCAACGTGACGCCTGTCGTTATCCGGGCTTTTGTGCCTTTCAGCTTCCGCCTTCGGTTAGCAGGCGCGCATCCAGCAGACGCTCGAGTTCTTCCGGCGCCAGATCCGTCATCTCGGCCGCTACCTCCTTCACGCGACGCCCCTCGGCATATGCCCGCTTGGCGATTTGGGCTGCCCTGTCGTAGCCAACCACCGGGTTCAGTGCGGTCACCAGGATTGGATTTCTGTCCACCAATTCGGCCATCCGCTCCCGGTTGACTGTGAAGCCGGCTACCGCCTTGTCCGCCAGGACTCGGGCCGCGTTACCCAGGATGGTGATTGATTGAAGCAGGTTGTGACCGATCAGGGGCAGCATCACGTTCAACTCG
>CP070811.1:698184-701549 GCA_020343875.1 Anaerolineales bacterium
CAGGGCCCCAGCACAGACCCCAATTTGGGTGTCGGTCAAGGGGGCGATGTTCTTGGTCCGCAATAGATGCACGATGCGAGCGGATGACACGAGGGCCGGAACCAGATCATCTTGGATGAGACCTTCAAGAAAGGCGTTTCTCTGCAGCAGCATATCATTGATCTCCTGCAAGACCTGGTTGCCAGCCCGCATGCCGGCCTCGTCCACCTGAACTGTGGCATGTAAGCGAGCATTGTCAATAGCTGGCGCGACGTGATTGGCGATTGAAGTCAATAGCCGCCTCTCGCGAGGTCCCCACGTATGGGCTTGCCGGGCCCGGACGCCGACTGCCAGAACCCCCACTATGTGTGGTTCCGTACGGTCCCCGCCTCTCTCGGGTTCCGGGCGTGTAATCGGCACCGCGGCCAGCGCGCGCAAGTCTTCTCTTTCCACCCAAATTCTGTGAGTTTGAACATCTTCTGAGGTTGATTCGATAAAGTGAGCTTCGTCTTCGGCAGCAACTCGCCCCTCTAACCCATCCCCCACTTTCAGAGACCGCATAGCGCGCACGTAATCTGGGGATAGACCAGCATGGGCCCGCATCACCAATCGATTTTCTTCCTCCACCAGGTATATCCAGGCGGCATCGGCCTTTGACACGGAGCGGGTCTGATCGACCGTACACGCCAGAATCTGTTTCAGGTCAAGGCTACGATTCATAAGTTCGGCAATGTCGTTGAGGGCCAGGAGATCAGCGTTCTGTTGCCGCGCCTCGGCCTCGGCCTCCATCATCGCAGCCAGCACTTGTTCAAGATCTTCCTCGGCGGTCTGAGGAATGGCCGGAGCGGTCGCTGGCAGATCGGGTAGGGAAAGCACCTCCAAATCCAACTCGGTCTGCTCTACCGCGTGCATTTCGCCCTTAACCAGCTTGCCGTCAAGTAGGGCTTCGGCCGTATGCCAAAGTTCCCTGCGCAAACGCAGACTCTCCAGGGCAACCGCTGTCTCTTGAGCGATGGCCATGATGAACCGGAGTTCGGCGGGCTTAAAGCGTCTTTCGCCGTGCAAACCCGCCAGTAAGGCCCCCATGAGCTGAGACCCTGATAGAAGCGGCATGCTGACCAGACTGGTCATCCGGCCAGCATCAAGCAACGCCCGCTCAGATCTATCATCGCTAGTGGGTCATTTGGCATGTAGATTGCCATTTCTCTACAATGGTTTTGCGTCGTCGAATTGGTCGGCGGGTGCAGGCACCGGAGCCACCCAAAGCGTGCCGTCGCTGTCGGGTACGTGTCCGACGTGCTGCTCGTTTGCCACCCCACTCGAAAGGCGTGGGGTCACGATTCCAGCCGCGTGCTGCAGCCTGCAGCCAATTGATGATATCAACTGGCGTGGTCGGATGTTGGCCATCCAGGGCACGCCGTTTCAGGATGCGTTGGATCGATTCGGCCATATTCAACCAGGAACCGCCTAAAGGTGTATACAAAGGAATGATGCCATGCTCGAAGAGCCACTGCACCAAATCAGGTGACTTATGTCCCTTGAGATTGTCTACGATGAGCAGCATACGCAAAGGAGGCAGTTCAGCAGGCAATGTGGGCCGCACCGAGAGTCCCTCAAACCACATTTCCCATAAGGCACGGTTGGCTTCCGGTTCCAACACCAGCGATGGCTGAGGTAAGGAAGCCAGGATGTCCGTCAATTCCTGCTTCAACCAGGGATGCAATACGCTATTCGGACAACTGGTCACGCCTTTCACCCGTACTTGACCGTCGGCAGGATGGAACAAGGTCAGGAGTTTGGCCGTCCCATTGCGAATATACTCATGCGACCGATGTTGGGGGTGTCCCTCAGGCTCCCAACTACTACCTGGGTAAGGTAGCGTTTGAAAGGGGCCTGCCTGATCCCCATTCCACACCGACAAACCGAGCGCTTCACCCATCTTGTGGGCCTGTTCAATCAAGTTTTTTTAGGTGTGGCATCCGGGTCGGTGACTTCAACCACCCCTTCCTTCCGTTTACGCTTGACTTTGCCTGTTTCACACCAACTGGCGTCCTTTTGCCAACTCCATCCCGCCTCCCGCAAAACCAACCAGATGGTGTACGTGCTAATGTTGGGCAACCCGTCCTCCGCTTCTCGCAACGCTCGACGCAGCGTCATGAGCGACCACGTCGCCGTACCATCTCGTTCCCGATCGGGAGTTCGCCGCGCCTCAGCCAGAACCCGCTCTTGCTCAGCCACCCCGTAGGTGACGGCTGGACCACCCCCATGCCCTGGCTCAAGCGCAGCCAAGCCTTCTGCATTGAATTTGGCTACCCATTGGGACACGACATCACCACAACACCGCCCCACCAATTCGGCAGCCTCCGTATACGTCGACCCATCTGCCACGCTGAGCAAAGCCCTGGCACGTGCCACATGGCTGGCTGGTTCGCTTTGCGCACGACTAATCTGCTCAAGCAAGGCTCGTTCCTCCTCCGTGAGAGGACGCAGCGGGTCTTTCTGGCGACGTGTCATCGACAACCCCCTGGGCAACTTGACATATTATCACTTGCCCAGCAGTGTATTCGAATGCCAACATTATGGCAAATCTCATGCCAAATGACCCACTAGGAGACCTCAAGGTGCCAGCATTGTCACTGACTGAACAGAAACAAGTTGCTCTTGGTTTGTTGGTAGCCGACCGCAAAATCGCCGCCGAAGGTCAGCGCAAAGCAGCCTTGCAGGAACTCTTCAAATCGATGCTACACCAACTGATGACGGGTCAGATCCGCCTCAAACAGATGGAGCTCTGACATGACCCGCCTCACCGAACAACGCGACGTCCAGGACCAACTCATCAATCACCTGATCGGCATTGACTGGCGCTACCTCCCCCCTGGCGATGTGGTCGCCGCGCGTGGCGCTGATGAACACGAGCCTTTTCTGCCGGACGTCGCCCGCGACCAGCTCATCGCCCTTAATCCCGGCCTGGTGACCGCCGACAACCTGGACGACGTCCTGCGCCGCCTGCGGCGTGTGAAGCCCAACCTGGCCGGTAACGAGGAGTTCCTCAAAGCCCTGCGTGGCCAGTGGACCGTCTACCACCCCGTCGAGAAGCGCGAGCGCAACCTGACCCTCATCGACTTTGAAAACCCCGACCGCAACCACTTCGCCTTCACCCAGGAGATGTGGTTCGAGGATTACGACCGGCGCCGTATGGACATGGTCCTCTTCGTCAACGGCTTCCCCGTCGTCGTGGTCGAGAACAAAAGCCCCACCGTGCCCGAGGCCGAGCTGGAAGCCTTTGACCAGGTGCACCATACCTATACGGGGCGCATTCCCGAGTTTCTCAAATTTGTCCAGCTCTTCGCCGCCTGTGACGTCCGCCTCCACTATGGCCCCACCTG
>CP070811.1:701649-712057 GCA_020343875.1 Anaerolineales bacterium
AGCCATGCTGCTCGACCAGTTGAGTGGCGCGATGCCGGTCTCCAGCCAGCAGGGCATGCTGGGTGGCTTCGGAGACAAACCCATTTTGCTCATACCAGTGGGAAGCACGGCGATGCAGCTCGGGCAGCTGATGGGGAAACAGGTGCTCCAGTCGCCTCTTGAGCATGTCGCTGAACAGATGGTGGTAGCGGTACCAACGCCGTTCGTCGTCCAGGGGTATAAGGAACAGGTTGGCCCGTTCCAGGTACTCCAGAACCGAGGTGGACGAAGGAGGCAGGGCGGACGACGAAGGACCTTGGTCACGCGAAGCAATCCTTCGTTCTTCGTCCGCTGTCAGTAGCGCATCACACAGCGGCCCACACATGCGATCAAGAATGGACGTCTGCAGCAAAAAAAAGCGCACCCACTCGGGCTGAGATTTTAGCACTTCTTCGGTCAGGTAGTCCATAATGTAGTAATGACTGCCGGTAAACGCGGACACGAAATGGTGCAGGTCAGTAAGGCCCTGCATCGAAACGGCAGCTAGCTGGAGACCTGCGATCCATCCTTCCGTCCTCGCCTCCATGGCGGCGATGTGGTCGGCAGACAGCTTAAGCCCCATCACCTGGTTCAGAAAGACGGCAATCTCATCCAGTGTAAAGCGCAACTGGTCCGCCCGGATATCCACCAACTGGTTGCGGGCGCGCAGGCGGGCAAGCGGCAGAGGCGGGTCGCTTCGGGACAGGAGCACCAAGTGCATCTGAGGCGGCATGTGCTCCAGAAGAAAGGTCACCATCTCCAGAATGGGTTGGGCCTGGATGACGTGAAAATCGTCCAGGACGAGAACGAACGGGGCAGCACCCTCAGTGACTTCGTTGACCAAGAGGCTCATCAGAGCATCAAATTGAGTCGGCTGCATCCCCTGGAGTGTGCCCACTAGGTCTACCCGAAGGGACGGGACGATTCTCTGAAGCGCGGAAAGCAAGTAGTGCAAGAAGCTAATAGGGTCATTGTCGCCTTCGTCCAGTGAAAGCCAGGCAGCCCTCACCTCTACTCTCCCCTCCCCCTCTGCAGGAGAGGGATCACAAGTGAGAGTCCGCAGCCAGTTGCTGACCAGGGTAGTTTTGCCATAACCGGCCGGGGCGGAGACAAGCGTGAGGCAGTGGGTTAAGGCGTTCGATAGGGCTGCGG
The DNA here is from genome assembly GCA_020343875.1 of Anaerolineales bacterium. Lineage (GTDB taxonomy): Bacteria > Chloroflexota > Anaerolineae > 4572-78 > NAK82. Next base: position 702,820 of record CP070811.1, read on the forward strand.
TCAGCCGGGGACGGAGAACCAGGGTTTCGGAAGGGAGCGGGACGTACAGCTTGGTGGTTAGGAGAGTCGTGTGCATACAATACTCCTATTTATACCGCTGGAAGAAGGCCCGCAGGGTCATGCAGTACGGCATGTGCCTACTAGTGAATCATATCACATTTATCCCTTGCTTACAATCCCGATTGACAGTCAATCTGCAAAGACGCGCAGAATCTGGTAAAATAACTCACGTCGAGGTGTATTAGGTGGGCAAAGGCGTAAGACAATGAAAAGCGTGTCCCTCTTAACCAAACAAGAAGTCCTTGCCCAGATTGAAGACAATCACGATCAACTCAGGGCGCTGGGTGTCAGGAGGTTGGGCTTATTCGGTTCCTTTGCCCGGAACGACCCGACGGCAGAGAGCGACGTAGATGTTTTGGTCGAATTTGAGCCGGATCAGAAGACCTTTGACAACTTTATGCGTCTGGTCTTCCTGCTGGAGGACGTGCTGCAGCGACCGGTAGAAGTAGTCACAGCGGAGTCGCTCAGCCCTTACCTGCGGCCTTACATCATGAATGAGGTCGAGTATGTCCCACTCTCAGTTTGAGTGGGATATGTCCCGCTCGCAGCTTGAATATCTTCGGCATATCTTGGATGAAGCTGAATACCTGGCAGCTCATAGCCAGGGAATGAGCCGCGAGCAATTCATGCGTGACGAAACGCTCAAGCGGGCCTTTGTCAGAAGTATTGAGATTATCGGTGAGGCATCCAAACAAGTACCTGAAGCCCTCCGGCAGAAATACCCACACATCGAATGGCGTGCCATGGCCGCAATGTGAGACAAGTTGGTGCACGAGTACTTCGGGGTCGATTAGGACATCGTGTGGGACGTGGTCACGAGCAAGATACCCAGGCTGCGCCGCGAAATTGATAAGATTCTGCAGGAGGAGGAGCGCTAGAGACCAAACCCAGCCAACAAGCTGCGATCCACAACTACCCCCGCATCCAAGGCCACGAGCTGGTGACACGCCCCGACCTTATCTCCTCCGAGCCGGGCCACTCACGCGCCGGGGAGCGGTGCTTTGCGCTTCAACTCGACCCCCTGAAACACAAACTGCCCCCCTCGTCGCCAGTCGTCGGCGACGCATCGCCTTCATCATCACCAGCGGCGGCCGCTTCACGCAGGCTCTCTAAATCAACAGCCTCAGGGTGTCGTAGGGGCTAGGATAATAAAGCAAAATTTGACGAGAATAAATTGACATATCAGGTCTTTTTTGATATAATTTTCTGTCTTAACAAATCTAGACCAAGCAGAAAAATCAATAGGGAGAAGAACATGAGCATAGGTATCATTGTCGAATTCTGGTTCAAGCCAGGTTCAGAAGGTGCAGCGCTTCTAACGAGTACTATGCAGGAGAGACTTTCGTCAGTTACCCGTACCTATGACGGATGTGAGCACGTACATCTGTATACCGACCCCGACAATGCTAACCATCTTATCTTGTTACAGCGCTGGGAGTCACGTGAAAAATACGACAAATACCGGGACTGGGCCATGGCTCAATCGGGAACAGAGCAGCTTCTACCGTTGTTGGAACGCGATATGAGCACCCGGTATTTCGACGACACCGGCGTATAGTTTTTTCAAAGAAAGGCCTCAGGATACGGGGCGGACTTCACTCGCATCCGCGACGTACCTTCACCAGCCCAATCGACTCAGGTCCAGGCAGGCATCGATATCCCCCATCCCGGATGACGCAGAACTGATGGCAAGGCTCGCTAACCAGCGAGTGGACGTTGACAGGCGTCTGCGGCTGCCTGCAGGTCATTCGCACGGCGTTAAACCCCACAGGAATATGAGATTGTTTGTGAACAAGTATCGGGAGTTACAAATAAGGGGAGAATGAATCTTGGAGATCACAAAAGACACGCGGGTATCTGCCATTTTGGAGGAATATGGGGACATAGCCGAGGTGATGGAGGTCTTTGGCGTCAAGCGGGTGGCCCGCTATTCTTTCAGGCGCATGTTGACAAAAGCGCTTACCGTTGAACGAGCAGCCCTGGTCCACCGTGTTCCCCTGGAAGAGTTTTTGGAACGATTGCGCCAGGCGGTTGCCTTGCAGGAACAAAAAACAGCCTCGGATGCGGGGCAGGGGGCGAATGGCGGGTAACGAATGATTTGCGAGCTGCTTCACAACCGTTACCACATCGTGTCCCAACTGGGTGAAGGGGGAATTGGCATTGTCTACCAAGCCCGCGATACCATGTTGGAGCGAGATGTTGCCGTTAAAGTACTCTCTCCCCAAATGCTGGGTACCGACGGGCGAGCCCGCCTGCTATAAGAGGCGCGGGCCGTGGCCAAACTCAATCATCCCAACATTGTAACTGTTTATGATGTTGGAGAATGTCAAAAAGCACCCTTCATTGTTATGGAGTTGGTGGCGGGCCAGTCACTGGAGGAAGAAAAGCCGGAGACGGCTGATGGCGTGGTTGCCCTGGCCCGGCAGCTATGTGACGCCCTCGACCACGCCCATACCCATGGCATCATTCATCGTGATATTAAGCCAGCTAACGTGATAGTGGCTGGTGATGGGACGGCCAAACTGATGGACTTCGGGATCGCCCGCTAACCCACTTCGCAACTGACTCAAGAGGGTGCCATTGTGGGGACGATCCACTACATCGCCCCCGAACAAGCCATGGGCCAGGAGCTTGATGGCAGGGCAGACCTATACGCCTTGGGGGTGATGCTCTACCAACTGACCACCGGCAAACTACCGTTCGAAGCCGATGACCCGTTGGCGGTGATCACCCAACATCTGCACGCTCCGGTTGTGCCGCCACGAGCGAAGAACCACGCCATTCCACCCGCACTGGATGCTCTCATCGTGCAATTGATGGGTAAGAAACCACAGGACCGACCGGCTTCGGCGGCTGGGGTTCGCGCCGCGTTGGAGAGCCTGGGCAGTGGCCAGGTGGCGCGCACCCCGGACCTGGTCGCTTACAGAGAATTGTCTCTGCTCGACAGAATTGTGAGAGGCCAGATGGTAGACCGGAAGCGTGAACTTGAGGAAGCACGTACCTTTTGGCAGCGGGCACGCAACGGGGAAGGACAAGTGTTGCTCATCAGTGGCGAGCCTGGAATCGGCAAAACCCGATTTGTTCGGGAGATTACCACCCTGTCGAAGTCTCCGCGGGAACGGTTCTAAGCGGTGAATGTTTTGCACAGGGTGGCGCCCCGTACGCGCCGGTGGCGCAGATGATCCGTGAGGCGTTGAGTCACGCCCCTGACCTCGACCTTCCGAACTTGGTGCTGGCCGACTTGATTACTATTGCCCCTGACTTACAGACTGTATACCCTGGCGTTCCGGCCAACCCGCCCCTCGATCCGGCCGCCGAGCAGTAGCGTCTGTTTGAAAGTGTGGTTGCCTTCTGCGTTGCCTTGTCGCGCCAGGCGCCGCTGCTCTTGTTTTTGGACGATGTCCACTGGGCTGACAGTGGCACATTATATCTGATGCGCTACCTGGCGCGGCGACTACAGAAATACCCCTCCCTGTTCATCGCTACTTACCGGGAAGCCGAGTTGGGCGAAAGCCATCCTTTCCAGAATGTACTCCTGGACCTCAGTCGTGCTCGCATAGCCAACCGCCTGAAACTCTCTCGCTTGGGACGAGAGGAAACGGAGGCCGCCACCCCTGATTTTCTGGATGGCATCTACCGGGAGACAGAGGGAAACCCCTTCTTCATTGAAGAGGTATGTAAAGGGCTGGTGGAGAGTGCGCATTGCACTGTCGAAGCAAGTATGATATAATTTCGGGTGTCTCCATTGAAAATCGGGCACAGCGACAGCCAATTACTCTACTCGCGCCTGCAAATGCCTCGGTCGACAAAGCAAAATGACGGGCTCTAGAGGGGGGAAGAGCCCAGAGTTGAGCGCTATGGCATGTCAGGTCTAGTGTGAGGGTATGTATCCTTCGATGGAAGAAGAGTCTGTACCCTCCCGCCACGAGTGGAACTAGGTCTCCGGCACATCGAAGCCAAGTTGGTGTGCTTTGATTTGTTGCTTCAGCGCAAGATTCATCACTGTCAAATGGCCGGTCGGGATCTCACCAATGTCTTGCGGGGGCTAGACATCTCTGAAGTTTTGCGAACCCGGCCCAGAGCGCCTGCTGATGTGATCCCGCTTTGCACAGGACTCCCCCTATTCAAATATCGCCTGCTGGAGTGAGTCTCCGGATCGGCGTCAAGCGATCCACCTTCACTAGGCCAGGTATTGGTCTCGGAAGAGGCCATCGTGGCTTGGCTTCTGAGGCGGTATCAGCCCCTTACTGATTGCGGCGCGGGTGCTGCCGTAGTGTGACCGCAAGCTGAGACCAACCAGGCTGATGAGGTTGGGCTGCCGAAGCGTGGCCGCATCTGGAACTTGGGATCAGCGAATAGCGAGCGTTGAAAATGATTGCAGGGCCAACCGCTGGCAAGGCACCGGCTCGCACCTCGCCAATCAGGCCGGTAATCAACTGGGGATTGCGTTGAGGAGCCAGCTTCCCTAGAAGAAGAGGCGGAAACGGAATGTGATTTCTGGCATGGATTGCCAAAGAAGCGATTCTTCAGATGACGGAACGCGAATGGCCTGAAGGCCACCCATTTGCGGGGGCACGCAGGCAACTTGAACAAGCCATTGCGCACTTGGAAGCCCAACGTGCGGCCCTGGGCAGCGCGGCAATGGACGCCGCCTTGGCTGGCTTGCGTCAAGAGTTGGCCGCATTGGCAGCCGTGGATAGCGCAAGCCCGCGCGTGGTTACGGGCCCAGTGCTAGCTGGCGAGCGCAAGCTGGTGACTGTGATGTTCGCCGACATCTCAGGTTTTACCGCCTTGGCCGAAACGATGGATCCCGAAGCCGTGCGGGACCTGATGAACGACTGCTTCGAGCGACTGGTGCCGGTGGTGGAGAAGTACGAGGGCACGGTGGACAAGTTCATCGGCGATGAGATCATGGCGCTGTTTGGCGCGCCGGTGGCCCACGAGAATGACCCCGAACGGGCTTTGCGTGCCGCGTTGGAGATGATGGACGCGCTGGCCAAGTTTAACGTGGAACGGTGCACCGACTTGGGGCTGCACTTCGGGATCAACACCGGACTGGTCATCGCTGGGGGGCTTGGCACGCGCGAGCGGCAGGAGTACTCAGTGATGGGCGACGCGGTCAACCTGGCGGCGCGGCTTGAGGATGCCTCGGAACGGGGGGAAATCCTGGTCGGGCCGGACACTTATCGCCTCACCGCGTCGCTGTTCAAGTTCGAGACACTGGAGCCGATCCGGGTCAAAGGCAAAGCCGACCCTGTTCCGGCCTACCGCCTCCTGGCGTCTAGGGCCATCCGCGGCCAGGTGCGGGGTATCGCCGGGCTGGGATCCCCCCTGGTGGGCCGCGAGGCCGAGTCCCGCGCATTGCGTGAGGCTGTGGAGCGCCTTCGGGCCGGCGCGGGGGGCATTGTGACCTTGATGGGCGAGGCAGGCCTGGGCAAGTCCCGCCTGGTGGCAGAAGTGCGGGCGCTGGCCTTTGCGAAGGTTTCTGACCCTTCGCAAGGGTGTCCACCCCTACAATGGACAGAAGGCCGCTGCCTTTCCTACGGCACCTCCGTCGCCTATCTGCCGTGGCTGGATGTGCTGCGGGGGCTGCTGGGGGTGATGCCAGAAGCTCCCCCGCCTGCCACCCGCGACAAGCTACGGGAACGCGTCCAGGCCCTGTGTCCGGGGCAGGTTAAGGCTGTCTACCCCTACCTGGCCCGGCTCATGTCCCTGCCCCTGGAAGTCGATTCTGAGGCCTTCGCACTGCGTGACCTGGAGGGTGAGGGCCTCAAAGCCAGCACCTTCGGCGCCGTAGAGACTCTGCTTGAGGGCGCCGCCTGGGATTGCCCACTCGTCGTCGTCTGCGAAGACCTGCATTGGGCTGACCCCACCTCGGTGGAGTTGCTGGAGGAGCTGTTGGCCGTGACCGACCGTGCTCCGTTGCTGCTCATCTGCGCCTTCCGCCCAGAAACGCAGCACGGCTGTTGGCGGATCAAGGAGGGCGCCGCCCGGCACTACCCCCATCGCCACACCGACCTGTCACTTGATCCTCTCTCAACTGCCGAGTGCGAAACCCTGATGGACAACCTGCTGAGGGCGGGGGACTGGCCGCAAGAGTTCAAGGAGTGCATCCTGAGCCACGCTGAGGGCAACCCCTTCTACGTGGAGGAGATCCTCCGTGCCCTGATGGACAGCGGGACCATCGTAGGCGATGAGTCTAGCGACCGCTGGAGGGTGACCCGGGAGCTGGCGGATATCGACATCCCAGACACACTGCACGGGGTGTTGATGGCACGCATTGACCGGCTGCAGGAGGAGACCAAGCGGGTTCTGCAACTGGCGGCTGTGGTGGGGCGGACCTTTCTCTACCGTGTGTTGGCAGCCATCGTCCAGGCAGAACCGGAGTTAGATGGACACCTGTTAACCTTGCGGCAGGAGGAGATGATCCGCGAGCGGGCTCAGGTGCCGGAGCTGGAGTACATTTTCAAGCACCACCTCACCCAGGAGGCGGCCTACAAGGGTCTGTTGAGGAAGGAACGACGGGTTTACCACCGGCGGGTGGCCGAAGCGCTGGAGCAACTGTTCCCTGAGCGGGTCGAGGAGCAATTGGGGCTGCTGGCCTATCATTGGGAGCTGGCCAGGGAGCCGGATGCGAAGCGGGCGGTGGAATACCTGTCTCGCGCTGGCGATCAGGCTCGCCTGGCCTACGCCCACGCGGAGGCGATTGACTATTATCGGCGGGCGCTCGAGCTGACGCCGGAAAACCGAGGGGCCGAACGGGCGCACCTGAAGACCAAACTGGGCGAGGTCCTGCAGGCGCAGGGGAAGTTCGACGACGCCGTGGACATCTGGGAGCAGGCGCTCAGTCGCCGACAGGAGATCGACAGCACAGCCGATCAGGTTGCGGCGCTCCACCGCCTCATCGCGCACGCCCTCTGGTCGAAGGGCCAGATCGAGGAAGCTCGAAATCATCTCGCGACCGGGCTGTTGTGGCTGGGCGAACAGTCCGAGACGCCGGAAGCGGCGGCGCTCTATCAGGAGATGGCGAACCAGGCGCTGCATCGAGGTGACAGTCGCGCCGCCATCGAGTGGGCGCAGAAGGCCCTCGACCTGTCGCAACGCCTCGAGGCGTACCAGCAGACCTCGCTGGCGGCCAACACCCTCGGAGTTGCCCTGGTTCGCAACGGCGAAGCCAGGCGCGGCCTGGACTCTATCGAGCAGTCACGGCGGATTGCAGAAGAGCACAACCTACCGGTGGCAGCTGGACGGGCTACCGTCAACCTGGCAGTATTGTATTCCAACACCGACCCGCTCCACGCTGCGGCGCTTTGCGAGCAAGGCCTGGTTGATGCGCAACGGACCGGTCATGTGGCCATCCAATCCTGGTTTTATACGACACTGGCTGGGAGCCTGTACGCCTGTGCATGCGATTACGAGACGGCCACACTCTCGGCCCAAATGGCCTTGGAACTCGATTACAAACTTGGACAGTACGCGCATCTACCAGTTCCGCTGATCATCTTGGGGCAGATTCATGCGTGCTATGGCCGCTGGGCTGAAGCGGAAGCGTATTACCAGCAAGCGCTCTCCCACGCCAAGCAACTGGCCGATCCGCAGTTGCTCTTTCCCTGCCTGGAGGGACTGGGAGCTCTCTACTTGCAGCGCGGCGATCAAGCGCGTGGTCAGGCCTACCTGGAACGCGCGCAGAATGTTTGTGAAGAGTCAGGTTTCGCGATGCAGGAAATGGTCCTGCTGCCGTTCTTCTTTTAGAGGCTGTGTCGAAATTGTGCAGTCGCCCGTCGGCGGGAAAATCACGGTTAAGGAGGCAAAAATGACAACAAAACTCAATGCAACGTGGACCTCGGCCGGGATGCTGATAGGGGCATTGCTGTCGGCGCCCTGCTTCGTGGGCATCCTGCTCATCCCACTGGGCCTGGGAGCGGTGATGATGAGCGGATTCTCTATGTTCCTCGACACCTACCGCTACCTCTTTATAGTCGCCGCCCTGATTCTGCTTGGGGTGAGCCATTGGGGCCTGGGACATGCTCAGGAAGAATTCCGACCGACGCGGCTGGTTTGGGTACTGACGATTGTGGCAGCTCTTTTCATCCTCGGCGAACTGGCCGTTGATCCGCCGTGGGCTCGCCACGCGTTGGTGCCGATGTGATTCTTGGACCTTCGCCAGCCTCAGGGTCCAGCACCGACCACCTGGCGCAGAGCGCCCAGAATAATGTCGTTGGCAGGTAGGAGCGCCAGTTTACCGCTGGCCAGTCTGAAACGCACCTGCCCACTGCGATCAATAATAACCATCCCACCGTTGGCGGCGGCAGGATGGCCAGCCGCCTTCACCGCCGGTAGCACTTCCGGGTGAGGCTCTCCGGGGTGTTGCAGGAGCACCCTCCAGGCCCGCGACTGCTCTTTGAGGTTGCTCACCATCCCTGCCAACGGTCCTTGCGGCGCGTCGAAGCCATATGCTGTGGCAGCCCGTCGGCCGGGATCACACGCGTAAGGCCAGGGTACAGGATAGTATTGCAGCATGCTGCGAGCCTGCTCAAGTTCAGTATGTGCAATCAGAATAACCTGTGTATTCTGATTTTGGATTTCGTCCTGGATTTGGGTGAGCTGCATGATCTGCCGACGGCAGAAAGGGCACGCAAGTCCACGGCTGAGCCATAGCAGCAAGTAGTGTTCACGCCAGAGCTCGGACAACGTGACGCTTGGACCGTTGGCGACATCCAGGATGAAATCAGGTACATTGATCGTATTCTGTAGCATAGAGGTCTCTCTCCAGTCCCTTCGTGAAACTGGCAGCGATCTTTTCCGTTCTGCCTCCACGCATCACCGTTCCCTATGAGTGAACAGAGAAAGATAGACCGATTCGTGGGTGCGGGGTCCCTTCACTGTGCTTTGGGGTCTGAGAGCGCGTTTGTCAGATAAGACTGCGGTACGGAAGCCGGAAAATCCTGTCATTTTACAGTCGCCAATCGGTTGCGCGTAAGGCGCATTTCACTCAAACGTTGAAGGCAATGAGTCGTAAGAAGGCCGCTGCATCAGGCCAGACTTGGTCACATGTCGGAGTATATCTCGCTCGGAAGCACCAGCCGCGCGGTTAGCACGCAGCCCCGCGCTAGTGGCGGGGTGAAGTCCCATGAAAGTGAGGCAGAACAGTCTTCCGGTTTGTGTCCAGGACTCCGTC
>CP070811.1:712157-715522 GCA_020343875.1 Anaerolineales bacterium
ACTCATTGTTACAGGTGGGTAGAGAATGAAAGCCACCATCAGACTTTTGCTGATCGGCTTGCTGTTGCTGGCACTTGGGGTGGTTTTAACACACTGCGGGCAGGCGCCGGCACCATCGTCCGCGCCGCTTTTGACAGCGCCGCCCCTCGCATCCACCGACACCATCTCCCGTTCGCTCCACGCCACATATACTGTCAAAGGCCTTGTTTCCGATGCTGACGGACCAGTAGCTGGCGCTACCGTCCGTGTAAGGGCTACCGATAACAAGACGGCGACGGCTAGCGACGGTTCTTTCACCCTGAGCGGCCTGATAGCCACGTCCCCGGTATCGGTGACTGCCTGGGCAGAAGGCTACTTCGTCGGTTGGGTCAGTGCTGTCCCCGGGGCCGAGCCGGTCACGATTACCCTCAGCCCCTACTACACGACCGACAATCCTGATTACACCTGGTTCTCCATAGAGGGTGCCGAGGGCTCCAAAAGCTGCGGCCACTGCATGCCTGCCTATGCCGAGTGGCAGGCCGATGCCCATTCTCAGTCCGCAATCAACTTGCGCTTCCTGACTATGTACAACGGCACGGATGTGGCAGGTAATCAGAGCCCAGCCACTCGATATGGCTACAGCCGCGATTACGGCCGCTTTCCCCTGCGCCCCGACCCTACCCAGCCTTACTACGGACCCGGCTACAAGCTGGACTTTCCGGATACCGCCGGAAACTGCGCTGCCTGTCATGTGCCGGTCGCTGCGGCCAAACCGGGCGGGGCTTATATAGCCGACCCCAACCGACTCTCCCCCATTGAGGCTGATGGAATCTTCTGCGAGTTCTGCCACAAGATTGGAGACGTGAGATTGGACCCGGTCACTGGCCTTCCCTATCCCAACATGCCGGGCGTGCTCTCCATCCGCCTTTACCGCCCCGAGGAGGGGCAGCAACTCTTTTTTGGAAACTTTGATGACGTCACTCGTCGTGTGAGCTACCTTCCCCTGGAGGAAGAGAGTGCTTTCTGCGCCCCCTGCCACTTCGGGGTGTTCTGGGACACGCTGGTCTACAACTCCTTTGGGGAGTGGCTGGAAAGCCCTTACAGCGATCCTGAGACGGGCCAGACCTGCCAGGATTGCCACATGCCCATAGCTGGCTACGATTATTTTGTCTTCCCTGAAAAGGGGGGCTTGATCCGAGACCCTAACCGTATCTTCAGCCACCTGATGCCCGGCGCGGCGGACGTAGAGCTGCTGCAGAACGCAGTCACCCTGACCACCACTGCCCGGCTGGAGGGAGACACCGTCGTGGTGCAGGTGAACATCACCAACGACAAGACCGGCCATCACGTACCCACCGACTCGCCGCTGCGCCACCTGATCCTGCTGGTGCAGGCCAGGGACGAGCAGGAGAGAGTCCTCCCCCTGCAAAACGGTCCGTCGATCCCGGAATGGGCAGGGGTTGGCGACCCGCAGCGGGGATATTACGCTGGTTTGCCGGGCAAAATCTTTGCCAGAGTACTGGAGGAGTTGTGGACCGAGGTTGCGCCCACAGGAGCCTACTGGAATCCCACCCGCGTGCTGAGTGACAACCGGCTGGCCGCCTTTACCACTGACACCAGCCTTTACACCTTTGCTGCACCAGATGAGGGCGCAACCACCGTCGAAGTCAGGTTGCTCTTCCGACGTGCGTTCATTGAGCTCATGGATCAAAAAGGGTGGGATGTGCCAGATATCACCATGGCTCAGCAGTCTCTGATTGTGGGGGGTGAAAAGCCGCGTTGACTTCAAGTGGGCGCGGTCTCACGCAGGCTTCGTGCACAAATTTCCTGGTGTTGATCTGCGCTGGTCCCAGAAACTGGCGCTGCCCAGTGATGGCAGATACTTCACTGGCTTTGAAGCCACCACATCCCTGTGCACTCAGGCAATCTGTGTCACCAGCCTGTATCCTCACGCTTGGGCGCGCTCCAGGAGTGGTTGCAAATACGCAATCACGTGCGCCAACCGGCGGGCGACCTTTTCCAGATATGCCGCATCGAAGGGTTCCAGAGGCAGCGTCTCGTATACTTTGGCCCAGCCTTTATCCCACGGTTCCACCTCCACTTGTCCCCCCAACTCTGCCTTGATCGCAACAGCGTGGGCATCAAAGTGATTCAGCAGACGGGCGTTCAGCGCCCGGTCTCGATGTTCAAAGTGCAGACCCAGCTCTAACAGGTTGCGGCGGGATAGGGACCATACCTCATAGTGCAGACGAGGATTCCCGTAGTGGATCTGCACCAGCCAGGCGCGAGCCCGCCATCGAAAGTCGCCCAGAGCTGGCGGCAGGTGTGCGCGGGTGGCGTCAGGAATGGCCTTCATAAAATCGCTGGACCTCATCAATCTGCGGCCTCCAATTGGGTTATCCAGATTATGCCGAAAACCCAGAGTTTGGCAAAAGCGCCAGCGGGAGATTTGCCCACACCGATGAAGCCAGCTATCATACGGCCTTATGGCTGACTCCCTGACTACTGATCGCATTGCTCGCCTGCGAACTAATCTGCTGGATTGGTATGATCAGCATAAGCGTCCCCTTCCCTGGCGCGACGAGCCAGATCCCTACCGGGTGTGGATTAGCGAGGTGATGCTCCAACAGACTCAGGTGGCGACTGTCGTGCCCTACTATGAGCGATTCTTGGGGCGTTTTCCTGCCCTGGCAGACCTGGCCGCCGCCTCTTTGGATGAGGTGCTCAAGGCGTGGGAAGGGTTGGGCTATTACGCCCGAGCCCGTAACCTGCATGCCGCTGCCTGCCAGCTGATGGCCGAGTATGAGGGCCGACTGCCTGAGAGTTACGCTGACCTCCGCCAGTTGCCTGGCTTCGGTGACTATACAGCGGGCGCGGTGGCCAGTATCGCTTTCGGCGAGCGGATGCCAGCCGTGGACGGTAATGTGAAGCGGGTGTTGGCCCGGCTATTTGCCATCACGGACGACGTGAGTCAGAGCCTGGCTGCCCGTCGCCTGCGGGCCATCGCTGCCGACTTGGTGCCAGCTGACCGGCCTGGCGATTTCAACCAGGCAATGATGGAGCTGGGCGCCACTCTCTGTACCCCTACCTCACCCCGTTGCCTGCTGTGTCCGGTGAAATCGGAGTGTAGGGGCCTGGCGCAGGGAATCCATGAATCGCTGCCGGTCAAAGCCCCTCGCCCAGATCGGCCCCATTACGATGTGACGGCCGCTGTCATTCGCCGCCCGGATGGTTGCTTCCTTATCGCCCAGCGCAAAGCAGATGCCATGCTCGGCGGGCTATGGGAATTCCCGGGCGGCAAGTGCCAGCCTGGCGAGGCCTTGCCCGAATGTCTGCGCCGCGAAATCCGTGAGGAACTGGGACTGGAGATTGAGGTGGGGCGGCAC
>CP070811.1:715622-719863 GCA_020343875.1 Anaerolineales bacterium
GAAACGGGCTGGGAAGACCGGGCCGTTTTCCGCGCAGGGTTGATCAGCTCAGATCAGGAGGTGCTCGATAGCCTGCCGGGCGCGAGCGTGTACCACATCGATTTTCAGATCTCCGAAGACTTCCTGCTTCTGAAAGGCCATGAGGCAGTTCGCTATACCAACCGGGAGGACGAACCTCTGACCGAGGTCTACTTCCGCCTCTTCCCAAACACGTCCGGTGGCGCGACCAGGGTGTCTGGGGTCAAGGTGGATGGGCAAGCCGTGGAACCGGTCTACGAATTCGCGGATAGTGCCATGCGGGTACCACTGACCTCGGCTCTGGAACCCGGTCAACAAACACAGATCCACATGGACTTCGAAGTAGAAGTAGCCCGCGAGATGGCCGGGAACTATGGCCTGTTCGGTTACTTCGAGGGCGTGCTGGTCCTGGACGAATTCTACCCGGTCATCCCCGTCTACGACGACGAAGGTTGGAACGTGGAAGTCCCGCCCCCCAACTCAGATTCAAGTTATTTTGACGCCAGTTTCTACCTGGTAAGTGTGGACGCGCCCGCCGAATCGATCGTGGTGGCTTCAGGGGTTGAGGTAGCCCGCCAGCAGGAAGGGGATCGCCAGGTTTTGACCTTTGCGGCCGGCCCGGCCCGCGATTTCTACCTGGCCGCCAGCGACAACTACAGGCTGGTCAGCCAAACGGTGGGGGAAACCACCGTCAACAGCTACGCCCTTTCGGACCGCATGGAGGGAGCAGAGCTGGCCTTGCAGTTCGCCATCGGCGCCCTGAACAGCTTCAATACTCGGTTCGGCACCTACCCATACACCGAGTTTGATATCATCAGCACCCCCATGCAAGCGCTGGGCATAGAGTATCCAGGCACGGTCGGAATTGCCCTTAATCTCTACGACCCCGATGCAGAGATTCTGGGCTTACCATCCCAGGTCATGCTCGAGTCTACCGTAGCCCACGAAGTAGGCCACCAGTGGTTCTACAGCATCGTCGGGAACGATCAGATAGACGAACCCTGGCTCGACGAGGCACTTACCCAATATGTGACCGGGCTCTACTTCCTGGACGCCTACGGGGAATCTGCCGCCCAGAGCTACCGTGGTTCGTGGGAGGGGCGCTGGGATCGCGTCGACCGGGCCAATATCCCCATTGGATTGCCCGCGGGAGCCTACCAGGGCAACGAATATGGCGCCATTGTGTACGGCCGGGGTCCGCTTTTCATCGCCACGCTGGCCGAGGAGATGGGACAGGAGACGTTCGACGCGTTCCTGCGCGATTATTACCAGTCCCACAAATGGGGCATTGGCACGGGGGTGGCTTTCAAGCAACTGGCCGAACAGCATTGCGGGTGCGATTTGACCGATCTATTTGAAGACTGGGTGTACGACCAGTAGTAGGTTAGGTTGAACCACGTGAAACCCAACACCTTCTGCCATTCCCTTGGGTTTCGCCTACGCTCATCCCAACCGACCGCCTTGCTGCCGTTTTCGGAGGTGTCTATTTCGGCGGCAGGCTCATCGAAAAATCTACGCCCAACTGGACCCAACCTCTGAGTTTATCATCGCTCTCGTATCCGGCTGCGTCGACCATAACCCATCCCTTCATAACCCTGCCGGTTATGTCAAATGGCCTGGTATGCGGTTTTGAGAGGGCCGCCTGATCCTGCTCAGCTCCCACCCGTACAATGAGAGCTTCCTTGTGCACGCCACAGGCCATGTTCCCATGAAGCAAGAAACCCACACCCCCAAACATCTTCTTCTCGTCTAGGCCCGGCATCCCCTCCACGATCTCCCGCACCCGCTGGGCCAATCCTTCATCGTAAGCCATTCAACCCTCCTTTAACCTGCCACCTAAATCTCAACGGCTTCTCTTTGGCTGCTTCCGCGCCTCAGGCTATCCGCCGTCCTCTGGCGCCAGGACGGCCTCTGCTTCTATCTCAACCAGAATCTCGGGTAAAATCAAGCCCGATACCGCCACCATGCTGGTAGCTGGCCGGACTTCCCCAAAGAACTCAGCGTGGGCTTTGCCAACCTTTTTCCAGTCTTCCATATTCACCACATATATCCGGGTTCTAACGACGTCAGACAGAGACGCTCCAGCCCTATGTAGGACCGCCTGGATGTTTTTGATGCATTGGATGGCCTGCAGGTAGGCGTCATTTTGGCCGACTATGTTCCCCTCTTTGTCTGTCGCAGTGGTCCCCGAAACGTAGATAGACGATCCGATCTTTACCGCGCGCGAATATCCAACCGCCAGTTCCCACGCTGTGCCAGAGGCGTAATTCTCCCGAGTCATCTGTGCTGTTCCTGTTGAGCACCTAGCATCCAACGGCTCCGTCTTGACCCGCCGGCCCTGGCTTTCATGGGTAGGTTTTTCCGGGGGGGCGGCTCACGCCAGCACGGCCCGCCCCGAAATGAATTTCAGGGCTACAAGACGGCGCCGGATCAATCCGGCTGGGCCGATTTAAGCCCCATTCACACCTGCCCACCGTCAGGTGCGGGTGCGGCGTCGTTTTGCAGACCGGCGACTTCATCTCCGGTCGGAGCCGCGACCGGAAATAAACCTACCTATGTATGCCCGCCCCGGTGGGTAATTAGCCTGAATTCGTTCCCCCTCAGGCTATGTCCGGAGAGGGTTCCTAGCCCTTTCGATCACCTACGGCAAAAAGTATGCCATTCTGGGATGGGTCCCGTGCCCACAGCCCATCTTCACGCAATTCATAGGCGACATTGGCAGCTTCCAATCGGGCGATGAGTCTGGCCTGTTCCTCATCATCCGGCAACTGAACCACAAAATAACGCAGGCCGACCGCGTCCGGGGGTGGCGGCGGTACCCCCACGCCATTCCAGGTGTTGACGCCCAGGTGATGGTGATACCCTCCCGCCGAGAAAAATGAAGCGGCCCCGTGATACCTCAGGACCAGGCCAAAGCCCAACACCTGGGTATAGAATGCCTCTGCCTCGGGGATATGGGCCACGTGCAGGTGCATATGTCCCAAAACGGTGTCGGGATGCAGGCCTGACCACGGCTGGGGGTCGTTTTGAGACTCTGCCAGGATGGCTCGATAGTCAAGCGGGTCAACGCCCATTCTCAGCACCCCATGGGCGTATTCCCACGCCGAACGCGGCCGGTCCCGGTATATCTCGATGCCGTTCCCGTCAGGGTCGGCCAGGTAGAGAGCCTCACTCACCAGGTGGTCAGACCCACCCTCAAGTTTTGTCTCGGTTTCGATCAGGTTGGCCAGAGACCTGGCCAGCGCCAGTCGCGAGGGGACCAGGATGGCAAAATGGTATAGCCCGCTTCGATGCGGAACACGGATCGCACCGGGCCGTTCTGTTAACGCCAACAAATCCTCTCGGCCGGCACCCAGATAGGCGGTTCCTGCCTCACGCCGGTGAACCTGGAAGCCCAGGGATAGCTGATAAAACGCCAAGGCACGCTCCAAGTCCGACACCGTGAGGTGCACATAGCCAAGGCGTGTCTCGGGATGGATGACAGAGTCAATTACATCATCTACTTCATCAGACCTAAGCATTGTCGATATCTCCTGCCCAGACTCGTAATCGTTCAGTTGTAGTGAAACCCAACATCCTCTTCGTGCTCAAATCAGCTACATCCTTTTTCAGACGCCGCCTTTGCCCCATATCTTACGTCAGGGCAGTTGTAGGTTGGGTTGAACCCCAAAGGGGTGAAACCCAACAGCTCCTTCCTCCGTTCCGTTGGGTTCCGCCACAGGCTCAACCCGACCTACTTGCCTATCTACGCAAACGAGCGTTGTAGGTTGGGTTGAACCCCAAAGGGGTGAAACCCAACAGCTCCTTCCTCCGTTCCATTGGGTTTCGCCACACGCTCAACCCAACCTACTTGCCTATCTACGCAAACGAGCGTTGTAGGTTGGGTTGAACCCCAAAGGGGTGAAACCCAACAGCTCCTTCCTCCGTTCCATTGAGTTTCGCCACAGGCTCAACCCGACCTACTTGCTACGTGCCCGGGCGTATTCGGCCAGGTTTTGCCAGAAAGTCATGTTGGGAGGCGACTCCCACTCAGCGCCCAGTAGACTCACATCGGTCAAAACCAAAACCTGCCCCCCAGCCTGGCCGTGGTCCAGCAAGGCTATTGCCAACTCCTCCCCCAGGCGGGCCACTGCCAGCGCCTGAGTGCCTTCGCTGACGGTAAAGGGCACATCGTTACCAGGGGCCAACTTCAGGGAACTCACACCCGCCATCAGCTGACTGCC
>CP070811.1:719963-722750 GCA_020343875.1 Anaerolineales bacterium
GACGTTACACGCAGTTCGACACCTGGGTAGGCGCGGGAACAGATTCACGAGTATGAAAGAAAAGATCTTCGGCCAACGACCTAGTTCTTGGCAGAAGAGGAATAGACAGTTGTTCACGGTTGTTTTCGAAACCAGCTATAGCCCGTCGGAAGTCTTGTTCCATGGTGCGGTCATATACTTGGGCGTAGATCATGGTTGTGTCCAGCTTTTCGTGTCCCAACAAGCGCTGAAGGGAAATAATGCCCATTCCTGCGTTGACGAGCCGGGTGGCCAGCGTGTGACGCAGACGGTGAGGCGAGACTTCCACGCCAACGGCTGCTCCATAGCGGCGCAAGCGAGTCTGCACCAATTCAGGTCTCATTTGCTTTTGGCGAAAGATGAGCAGATGATCGGTCTGGGCTGGACCTCGCACAGCCAGATAGTTGTTCACCATCTGGCATACCGTCGTCGAGAGAGGAACGACGCGATCTCGTTTTCCTTTCCCTTCACGCACCACCAGCCGCCGTCCCTGCCAATCGACATCACCCAGTCGCAGGTCACACAACTCGCCGAGGCGCAACCCGCCATGAGCCAGCAAGTAGAACCAGGCCAGATCCAGGCTCGCATCTCTGGAACCGTTTTCCACTTCGGCCAGGAGGCGCTTCTCCAGACGCTGGTATGCCCCATCGTCGAGGTAGCGAGGCAGCGGCTTCCCTTCCTTGAGCCGCGCGATACGGAAAATGCCGGGAGAAACGGCTTGGCCCCGATCCTCGACAAAGGACAGAAACGCCCACAGATCCCGCAGTTCGCGGTTCAGGGTACTGGCAGCCAACCCCGCCTCCAAGCGGACATTGATGTAGGTCTGCACATCTTGGCGCTTCAAGGTAGCAATGTCGTTCACCTCTCGCTCTGCCACCAACCAGCCCCATACCTGGCGGAGCGTTTGCAGACGGGTGCGAGTATGATGCCGTACCTGACTGGGTTTCCAGCGATGCTGTTGATAGATGATGTATTCCTCCAGCAGTTTCGTCAGCCAGCCTGGCAGATCTACCCAGAAACGCCTCAGATCCACGAGTTCTTCTTCTTGCTTCTGAGTTGCAGACTCGTTCTCCTTTCCGTCGTTACCGCTCTCAGTCTGGGAAGGTATTGCCAGGGGCAACGAGAACCCAGACTCTTGGGCTTGCAGACGATTCATCGTCGCTTGGTAATCGGCTCGCACCTTCAGTGCCGCTCCAGAAATGTAGATCTGGGTCGTCGTGATCTGGGCGTGGCCCAGCAGTTTGGACAGACTGGGCAAGGGCATCTCCCCCTCAGCCATCCGACGCCCAAAGGTGTGACGCAACTGGTGACAGGTGAACTGGACACCTGCCTGCTGACAGTGGTGTTTCAGTCGATCTTGGATACCGCGGACACTAATGCCTTTCTTGCGACGGGTCACAAACACTGCATCGGTCGCCACTTGGGGACGTTGCACCAGCCACTCTTCCCACAGCTGGACCAGTTCTGCCGTCAAGGGCACGACTCGCTCTTTCTGCCCCTTGCCACGCACTCGCAATCGCGTTCCTGCTCCAGCCTTGTCTGTGCGAATGAGATCCGCGACCTGCAAAGCTGCAACCTCACCCACCCGCAGCCCTACCTGGCACATCAAGCTGAACATGAGTCGGTCGCGGGGATGGTCAACATGGGCAAAGAATTGCTCAACCTCGATGTCACTCACGTCGCGGGGCAGAAGCTTGCCTTCTTTCACCCGATGCCGTCGCCACACAACCGGATTGGCCCAGATATCATCCTCCGCCTCCGTCGCCAGGAACTCGAAGAAATGATGAAGACTGGCCAATCGACGGTTGACTGTCGTGGCCGAGAGTCTTCGTCCAAGTTGCTCTTCCACAAACCGATCAATGTCCAACCGTGTCACCTCGCGGAGCGGTCTGTCGACAATCCGCCGAAAAAGTTCCAAGTCGTTGATGTAGTGTTTCACGGTACTGCGACCTGGATATCGACGCTCCAGGTAACGTTCGAATTCTCGGATACCCCCGTCCATTGGCTGCCTCCTGGTTTCTCTTTGATATCATACACCAGGTTAGCCGAACTGTATGTAAGAGACGGGGGCTTGGAGCTGAGGTCCAAGTTACCCAGAAAGTTGAGATGCACCCGGTCACAGGTTGTTTCCCGGGGAATTGACGTGTGGTTAGTTGTGTAGTATAATTGCCTATCCGCCGCCAAGATGTTGGGGTGCGCTGGTGTTTTCGCCTATATTGCGCGTTACTTCTACCGCAATCCTTTTTTCTTCGTCTGGGCAAGTTGCCCATTATTCTTGAGGTTTCCTGAGGTACGAAACGGCGTTCCACAGGCCGAAAACCCGGTTTCTGATCGCCACTTGCGGGGAATGTCGGGTAGCGCATAGCGCAATTCCGTGAGCATTGGCCAATAGTCGCCATCGTTGCTCTCAACGCAGGCAGTAGCTCATGGGGGGAGGAGGGAGAGTATGGGATTTTGAGAGCCGATCTTCTCTGTGGATCAGGTGGATATACTGAAGTAGTCTTGGAAAACATCAGAATCTGGAGGAGAAAATCATGAAACGTTCGAGATCCGTCCTACTATTGCTTGCAGCCTTTGCGCTCGTGCTAGCTGCGTGCGGCGGTGGCGAGACGCCTGAGGCCGCCCCAGCGGAACCGATCAAGATTGGCGAGCTACACGACATGACCAAGACCTTCACGCCGTGGGGGGTTCAGGTTCGCGACGGGATGGCGCTCGCCGCCAAGGAAATCAATGAAGCAGGCGGCGTCAACGGCTGTATGATCGAGATCA
>CP070811.1:722850-726018 GCA_020343875.1 Anaerolineales bacterium
CCAACCTGCAGGAGTCTGGCTACACAGTGGCAACAGCCGAAGACGGAGAGCAGGCGCTGGGCCTGTTGCGGTCCGATGCATTTGACGCGGTGCTGCTCGACTTGATTATGCCCAAAATGGATGGCTATCAGGTGCTGGCAGAGATGAGGCAGGACCCCGTACTGCGACGCATCCCGGTCATCGTCATCTCGTCTATGGACGAAATGGAAAGCATGGTACGCTGCATCGAGATGGGCGCGACAGACTACCTGACCAAGCCCTTCAACCCGGTGTTGCTACACGCCCGGATCAGCGCATCGCTGGCCAGCTTGCACGAGGAACGCATGGCCGTGCTGCGTGAGCAGCTTGCGCGGGTGACGGCGGCCCAAGAGGAGGAGCGGCGGCGCATCGCCCGGGAGCTGCATGACGGACTGGTGCCAGATCTGGCCAGCCTGAACATCCGGCTGCGCACCGTGCGCAAAGGACTCGAGCGGGAAGGCCACCCCACGGCCGTCGAGATCGAAGAACTGGCCCAGCAGGCCCAGGCCAGCATTCAGGACATCCGCCGCTTGATCCGCGGCTTGCGGCCGGTGGCCCTGGACGAACTGGGCTTGGTGCCCGCCCTGCGCGAACACCTGGCTCGCTGCGAGCGCGAACACAAGCTGGCCGTCGAGTTCCTGGCCGACGAAGGAGAGCGGCTGCCCGCCCCAGTGGAGACCGCCCTGTTTCGGATTGTTCAGGAAGCAGTCAACAACGTGCTCAAGCACGCCCAAGCCAGGCATCTCCAGGTGACACTAATGCGGGCTGTGGAGCAGGTTACCTTGCGCGTCGCCGATGATGGGCAGGGCTTTGATATCCAGATCCCTCGTTCCGGCCGGAATGTCGGGCTGTGGAGCATGCGTGAGCGCGTTGAGCAATTGGGTGGACAGTTCGAGATACACAGCGCACCCGGTCAGGGAACTACCATGACGACGGTGGTCCCTTTGTGAGGAGAAGCAGAGGCCATGGACGCAGTCAATATCCTGATCGTAGATGACCACACCCTGTTCCGAACCGGCATCCGCAAGATGCTGGAAGCCGAGACAGACATGCGAGTGGTGGGCGAGGCAACCACAGGCCGGGAAGCGCTCGAACAAGCCCGACGGCTGGTGCCCGACGTCATCCTTATGGACATCCACATGCCTGACCCTGCGGCTGGTGCTGGCCAGGCTTTGGATGGGATTGAAGCTACCCGCGCCCTCCGCCGAGAGATGCCCCACGTGGGAATTATCTTCTGCACCGTGTTCGAGGAGGACGAGTTCGTATTCGCCGGCCTCCAGGCTGGCGGTCGGGGCTACATCCTCAAGGACGACGACCCGGAGACTATGCTACGCGCCATTCGTGCGGTTGCCCACGGTGAGTCGCTGCTGGGCCCGACTGTCGCCCAAAAGGTGATGCACCGGTTTTCGGCACTGCCCGGTAAGCAGACTCCCCTGGTGGATGACCTTACCCCGCGGGAGCTTGAGGTACTCAAGTTGATTGCCGCTGGCCTATGCAACCGGGACATCGCTCAGGAGCTCACCATCAGCGAAAAGACGGTTAAGAACCATATCAACAACATCTTTTCCAAGCTCCACATCAATGATCGTAGCCAGGCCATTCTGTACGCCATTCGAGAAGGACTGGTAAAGGTGTGAGCTAGCCCGTCCTGATCACCACCCCCTAAAAAAGAAAGCCCAGGAGCCCATCACCCGATGGGTCTCTTTTTTTATCCCTAACCAATCTCCACTCTGTGCATGACCTGGTCGCCATATGCCTTCAACAGACGTTAGTGCATTAGGCCCCCAGTCCCAGTGCAAGATGGGCCCACCGGCCCTTCCTTACCCGAAGTCGATCACTTATACTATAAGCGAGATTGAGCGACTGACAAAGAAGATTATGCGTAAGGAGGAAACCCATGCAGTACGTCCCCCGCTACAATCCCAGCCCAGCGCTGTGCGAGCTTGGGACCATCAACAGCCTGTATGCCCGCGCTCGTAGCCGGGCTCACTGGGGCCAGCTCCGGTCAGCTCTGACCAGACGCTCGGACCGTCTGCTCAACTTGGCTGAGATAGATGCCATTGGTCCACTCGGCAGTTGCCACTATGACGGAATGCAGACCGTGCCCATCCGCCACATCCAAGGCAGCCATGGCCGCGCCTACGACTTTGACGCCGACTTCAACCCGCTCCGCGATCACAATAAAGGACGCTGGCTCAGTGTGGCCGGAGCGCGCCAACGAGGTAAGCCATTGCCGCCGGTAGACCTGGTTCAGGTTGGGGGTATTTACTTCGTCCAAGATGGTCATCACCGTATCTCGGTGGCACGGGCCTTGGGCCAGCAGGCCATTGAGGCCAAAGTAACAGTCTGGAAAGTAACCGGGGCGTTACCATGGGAAACCCCGAAGCGGGCGCGCAGCCACAGACGCATACTTCAGCCAACAGGAGCTGAGCGGGTCTTAGGGTGGCTGCGGCGTGGTGGCGCTCGGTTTGTGGAGCGCACTGCCCCCAGGGTCCGCCAGCTCGCAATCACGGTTAGGACGGTGCTGAAGGGCTCGCTGGTACTGCGACCAAGTTTCCCGCTACGATCTAGATGATCTGAAGGAGGAAAGGTCATGTTGACCGAAAACACTGTAAGAATGCACGGACAGGCAAGGGGCACACTTCCTATCACAGTTTCTTCTATCACGGGTAGGAAACGAATTGCAGTGCTGCGGCCCCGTGGAAGTCTCGATGCCTCTACTTACCGAGATCTGATCACCGAGGCGAAGAAGCTGTGCGATGCCGGGGTGCGCTACATTCTGCTGGACCTTTGCGAGACGCCTTATATTGGGGTCTCTGGCCTGGTAGCCCTGCACAACATCGGACTGATGTTGCAAGGAGACAGGGCGCCTGACCCGGAGTACGGTTGGCAAGCCATCCGCGCTCTTGAGAGGGGCATAGGCGGAGGCGCCAACAACCGCCTCAAGATCCTCAGGGCTCAGCCGCAGGTGGCCCAACTACTGCAAAGACCATGCTTCGCGCGGTTCCTGGATGTATACACTGACCTTAACGCGGCTGTTGCATCCTGCTGACAGCCGTGCAGCCCTTGAACACGTCAGGTTCCCATAAACCAGGGGAGGGCGTAAAATGGATGGTGTAAATCACAGGAGGCCATTACTAACCTACCCAA
>CP070811.1:726118-734038 GCA_020343875.1 Anaerolineales bacterium
AGGGTAAAGGCTCCTGCACCAATGACAACATAGCCGATCCTCTTTCCGAAGACCTCCTTTCCTTTCAGCATGACCACGCCAATCATGATCGAGCCAACGCTCAGGAGAATCAACCCCATCACGGCATAAAGGTTTTGGGTTTCAAGCGCGAGTTCAGCCGCGGCCAGGTATGCTGCCCTCATAGCTGAGTCGGTTGTATCCAGGTATCTGCTGCTTATCTGGGAGATAGCTATGATCTGGCCCCGAGACGCCAGGAACATAGGCACACATAACGCCCAAAATGCAGTTGCAAAAAACATGGGGGTCTTTTTCACACCTTTTAGAGAGAAATATAATGCCAGCCCACTGGGCAACAGAAGCACCTCGCCTATGACAACGAACGTGAAAAGAGCACTCGGGGCCAACGGATCCTCAAGGGCTTCCTTTGCCGGAACTGGGAGCGTTTGTTGGGTAGCAACCACTAAAACAAAAAATACCACAGCGATGGCCCCAGAAACAAGCAAGGCAAGACCACCCCACCTGACAACTCCCCTCCAGGAGGGATCAATGCCAATAGATTTGCCTCTTTTCAATTCAGTCTTCTTGTTGTGAGCTTTTGCAGGGTTATTCATGGTTACGCCTCCGTATACTTCAAGAGTTTGTTAGGTTGGAACCCTTCTCAGCAAGGATTCTTGTGACAAAATCATAAAGCATCGGCGTCCGTTTCATCCCCATTCCTCTGCTTTCATTTGGGTATCCTTCCCAATTTCCCTGTGTGCCAATATGGGTGACACGATTCTGATCAGGCAGGCTCCGAAACGATTGCAGATGGATTTAATCCTTTAACGATCAGCCATATCCCCAGAAACAGCTCATTCAAGACTATTGGGAAATATAGAAGCTGGGCTGGATGAAAGCCTTTTGTCAAGTCGGGTACTTCAAACACGTTGGCTGCTATCAATGCTGCGATTGCAATGAAGCCCCAGACCGATATGAAGCGTGGAAGGAGTCTTGATTGATACAGTAGATAGTAGAACAGCAGACCACCCACGATAAAAAAGATGGCAACCATCTGACCGGCCCAAAAACGCTCTGCCTGTGCTGAAGCGGCCAAAGCTTGAAAATAGGAAGCGTCAGGCGCTCCCGCCGCCATAGATTGCTCACTCAATGCAATCAGGGATAGGGGGCCGATCTTGCTGACAACCAGCATGACGGCCTCAATGACCCTGAAACTAACGTAGCCAAGCGCTATACTTTCACTCTGCTTCTTCAAGAGTGGATATAGCACAACTGCAATGCCAACAACTGCAGCGTCATTCAGTAGCTCAAGGAGCAGTCCTGCTGTCACCTGGCCCCGATTGGGATAGATACCACTGGGATAATCCGGAGCATTGAGAGTAGGTCCATAAAGTGCACTGCCTGCAAAGACACCGAAGTAACTGATTAGAAATAACGCTCCCACAAGTATTGCGGTCTTTCTGTGCGTATGCATTTTTTCCTCCGTTTTCTTTCTAGAGAGGTATGAACGGTTAGAAAACTGGATGGCGCCCTGCCTGAGTGGTGTTAAAGCCCCTGGTCAGGCCTGTCTGAACTGTTTCGATAATCCGAGTCTTCTGACAGGTGCGTTGCGCTTTCTTCTTCACCAACGCTTCACAAGGGGGCTAACGAATATTGTTCTTGGTCAAAATCTCGGTTTTGGGATTTGAGTCCGTTTGACATTACCCCGTACCTGTGGTGGCCGATCAACCGACTCACCTGGCCAATGGTCCCGATCAGGCGGCTGGGTCATCTCGCGGTTGATCTTTTACACCCTTAATCACAAGCCACAAAGGCCACACGAGTTCAAAGTAACCAACATAACCAACCCAAACAAATATGTGTTCGTATTTGGGTAGAAGAAAGTTCCCAAAACTTTGGGTTAGATAGTTTAACCCTAAGATAACCAGCAAGACGCCCAGAATTCTGGGGATGTAGCCTGACTTGTAGACTAGATAACCAAGCACAAGGAGATGCAGGCCAAAGAATAACCCCCAAATATGAACCACAAATTCATGCGCATTGAGAAATAGCAGCACGAGAGCCTGCAACTGATCTGGTTCGAATGCTGCCAGGTAACCAGCACCGCTCAAAAGCAGCAGGGCTGCAAATTTGTTCAGCAGATTGATTCCCTGAATAATGGTCATTGCCAGCCTGGCAAACGCCGCAACCAGAGACAGCGTTTTGTTTACCGGCTTGAGTAATACATAAAAGAGTACGACCAACCCTATTTCAATCAAAAAGATGACTGCGTCGCTAGCAATACCGATACGGAACAGCCCCTCAGAAGCCATAATGTTATTGGCCGTTGCTGCGGCATCTCCGGGCACAATAAGCGTGGAGGGAACATACACCATGCTGAAGATAGCCAATACAGCCGTAATTAGGATCAGGACCCCTGCGATTCTGGCGGTCTTTTTGTTTGCATTCATTGTTTTCCTCCTGGATGATTCTTTCACGCTTTGACCCTGTGAGACCAAATTTCACCCTGTTTCTGAAGCATCCCGTATGCCCTTGACTATGAGCCATACGCCGATGCCCAATTCAAACGGCAAGTTTGGAATAAATACGATTATCGGCACTTGATAGCCCAACAGTGAAAACAGGATTCCTATGAGTGCCAGAGGGGCTGCTATGAGGCCCCAGAGAGAAAGAAGCCGGGGGATAAAACCTGATTTGAAGAGCAGGTAATAGAACATGGTTGCCCCAAGGGCAAATGGCAACATATGTAGATCGTACCCAAAACTCTGGGTTTCATAGAACAGACTTCCCAGACTCTGCAAATAGGGGGGGTGTCCCGCGACTACGGATTCTTGACTTACGAGCAAAAGAGCAAAAGCCGCCATCCTGCTGACAGCAAGGATTGCCGCTTCTATCAGATACAGCCCCAAGGCCACAAGGGCTATCTTCCCGTTCTGTTTCTGCAAGGTTACAAAGAGCAGGGCGCCCAGCATGACTATTCCGATAGCAGTTATCATCTCAACCACAATGCTTGCCCGCATCTGCAAGGCGTTATTCGCCATATTGGTCATACTGGCGACTATGTTGCCTGGTACCATCAATGGGCCTAGCAGAATTAATCCGGCCACCGCCGATGCAACGGCTTGAAGAAGGAATGCGGCTCCTAATAGCCTGGGAGTATCCTTATCTAAATTCATTTTTCCTCTCTTTTTCTGAAGGATATGGCTGAAGCTGACTTGACTGTTACCACGGGACCTATGGGTTAACCTCCGGCGCATCCGCCTGGTCGGGTTCAAGGCGATTGACCGAGAGCAAGGGCATTCCCAAATCGCGTACTCTCTTGAGCAAGCCGTGTAAGGCAGCCTGATCGACCACCAGGCCAGTTAAAAGGGTCTCGCCGTTGTCCTCCAGCGTGATGGTCAGGCCCTCAAACCAGTCTGCCCATTGACGACCCAGGTGGCCCTTAATCCTGATTTGATAGACCACGGGTTGACTTGGATCAGTTTTTGGGATGAGTTTGTTCGACATGACTGTGCACCTGTTGAGGCCGGTCATAACAGCCTGTCTATGGGGCGCCCTGGCCTGCAGGCCAGGACAGGCTGAAGGATATGCCACCTGTTGAATGTACAAGTAGTATATGTGCAAGCCGGTGTTGGCGTATAGATACTAAAGTATTGTTTGGAGGTATGGTCATGGGGTTACTGAGGGGGTAGAAGCTCTAATAAAGAAATGAATTAAAGACCGCCCAATTTGGAAAAGGCGGATTTCCCGATGCTGACCAGGGACGAAGGACGAAAATTCGGCGCCCCACCGGCTCACACGTGCACTGCGCGCAGTCGCAAGTGTTCGTTATTCGTCTCGCGCAGCGGTTCTTCGTCAGCACGGTGTCGGTGCGCTTTTGGGCCTATAGTTTGCAGGCAAATTAGTTTGGGGGCAAACCGACGTTTGGGCTACAAGAGACCCAACTCGCGGGCACGTGCTACAGCCTCGGTGCGCCGTTGGACCTGTAGTTTACCAAAGATATTCCGGTTGTGCCCCTTGACAGTACTCAAGGCCAGGAAAAGCCGCTGGCTAATCTCGCGATTCGAGAGTCCTTGGGCGATGAGTTGGAGCACTTCAAGTTCACGCTCGCTCAGAGGCTCGACCAATGCCGAAGGATCGCCCCGGGCGACGGAGGGCGAAGGAGCAGGTTCCGTCGTTCGTGGCGCAGAGAGGCTCTTGGACTCGTCTTGAAATGCCGCCAGCAACTTATCTAAATAGCCTGGCATCATCCCGCACTCGGCTGCCTGGCCCAATAGCTGGGCCATTGGGGCACCTTCGTCAACAAAGATGCGCACGAACCCACCCGGCTCGGCCAACACCAGCGCGTCGCCCAGCACTTGCAGAGCTTGGTCCGTTTGGCCGCGCACGTGGAGAGCGACCGCCTGCAGAACCAACACCTTGAGCATTTCATCCTGCCAACCCTTGGCCTCCATTTGCTGGCGTAGCGGCCCCAGCGCCACCAGGGCCCCTGCTGGATCCCCCTGGGCCAGGTGCACCCGGGCCTGGCTGATAGGGAGATCGGAATTCCCCGCCAACTGAGCGGCGGCTGCCAGATTACCCTGGCGAAGCAATACCAGCACCTGTGCGGCAGCAACTTCGGGCATGCGAGACAGGAAGTTGTGCTGGCGCACGAACTGATCAGCCTCAACCAGAATAGCGTCCGCGCCAGCCACGTCTGCCTGAGCAAGTTTCAGGCGGGCGAGAAACACCCCACAGGTAGCGAATGCGTCATTGCTGTCTATATGCCGCGCCAATTGGAAGCCCTGTTGCCCATGCTGTAAAGCGGTAACCAGATCATTCCATTCGTAGCATACCCGGGCCAGCCCAAGATGCGCCCCGCAGGCAGCCAACAGCGGCCGATCACCTACCAGTTGCAAGATGCGCCGGTAAGTCTTGGCCGCCAGATAGAGCTGGTTTTCCGCTTCCTGTACGTTGCCCAGGCCGGTTGACGCCAATATGTTGATGAAGAAATTCCCAGACGCTTGGCAGATAGCGATGGCCTGGGTATAAGCCCGGCTGGCCGCGGCGCGGTCTCCCTGGAGCTGATAGGCATGCCCCAGCTTCCAGGTAGTGGACGTGCGGAAAGGCAGGTTATCGGGGTGCAGATTCTCCAGGGCGCGCCGCGACTGGGCAATGATGGTTTCGGCCTGGTTCTGCCCCCAGGCCAACGTGGCCCGTGTGGCGGCGATACGTCCTACAAGGTCCTGCGTATTCTCGTCTGGCTCGGCGCCTTGCAGGGCTGCCTCAGCAGCCTGTAGTCTCTGTTCGACGCCAGTCGCTTGACCGGCACCCAGTAACGCCGAAGCATAGGTCACCCACAACAAGGGCCTGGCATCCAGGACCGCCGTGGGCAGCGATTCCAGCCAGTTTAATACAGGGGCCACCGCGCCACGAAAGGTCAGAGGCATCCCCCCTCCTTCAATCAGGCGCGTGGCGCGCTCCACATCATTGGCAGCCGCAGCATGGTGAAACGCTTCAATCTCCAGATCATTCTCTTCATACCATTGGCTGGCACGTCTATGTAATTCGGCTACGCCCCTCCCCTCATCCCCTGCAAACGAGGCGGTGCTCTGCTGCAGTCGTTGTCGCAGCAAATGAGCGAAGAGATGGTGATAGCGGTACCAGCGCCGCTCGTTGTCCAGGGGGACAATGAACAGGTTGGCGGCTTCGAGGGCTTCCAGAATGGCCTGGCTATTTTTCTTTTGGGTGACAGCATCGCACAGGGGGCCGCTCAGGCGGTCGAGGATTGAGGTCTGCAGTAGAAAGTCTTTGGTGCCTTTGGGACGCTGCTGGAGCACTTCATCCGCCAGATAATCCTGGATATAGCGATCACTGCCGGTGAATCTGTTGACAAAGTCAGTCACGTCGCCGCTGCGCTTGAGCCCCCGCATGGAAAGGGCGGCCAGTTGCAGCCCGGCAATCCAGCCCTCGGTGCGGGTCCCCAGTGCGGCCACGTTCTCTGCAGAAAGGTTGTGACGGGTGGCTCTGCTCAGGAAGGCGGCGACTTCGTCGAGCGTAAAACGCAGGTCAGCGACGCGTATCTCGGTCATCTGGTCACCCGCACGCAGACGGGATAGGGGTAAGGTGGGGTCAGCCCGGGTGGCGATGACCAGGTGCATGTTGAGCGGCAGATGTTCCAGCATAAAGGTGAGGGCATTGTCAATCGATTGCGATTCGATGACGTGGTAGTCGTCGAGGACCAAGACCAGGCTACCGGGGAGGCCGGCAATCTCATTGATCAAGGTGGACAGAACCGCTTCGACGTCAACCGCCCCAGGGGACAAAAGCGCGGCCGATACGCCTTGCCCCAGGTTGCCTGCGATGGTTTGCAGCGCAGCCACCAAGTAGGTCAAGAAGCGGGCCAGGTCGTTGTCGCCTTCGTCCAGCGAGAGCCAGGCCGTCCTGCCCTCACCTGGGGTGCCCTGTCCTGGCCGGCCAGCGCCTGTGGCATAGGCAGACATGGGCGGCGGACCAGGGGTGATGGGCTGCTGGCAGGTAGCCACCCATTCGCTCAGCAGCGTGGTCTTGCCAAAGCCGGCCGGAGCAGATACCAGCGTCAGCTTGCGATGGAGACCAGCGTTCATTCGCTCGATCAGGCGTGGGCGTGAAACGAGGGCTGGCCCAACGGGCGGGATATAGAGTTTGGTGGTCAGGAGTGGGGTGGGCATAGACACATTATAAGATATACGGCCAGAAATACAAGGGGAGTCAGATGGTGGTTGCTATGTCAACCAGGTGGGTTTAGAAACGGCTCTGTCATCGGCGGACATAGCCAGGCCACTTCCCATTGAGCGGGAGCAGGTTCAAGGGGCGCTCAGGTCAGGCGCAAAGTGAACAGAGACCGAGGCGACTGACAGTCGCTCCACGGCCTCCACGCGCAGGGTGACAGCGCCCAGGGTTATCTGGTCGGCCTTTTGAGGCCGGCGGCCGAGCTCAGCCAAAACCAGCCCTCCCAGCGTATGGACATCGTGCCCGTGCTTGTCGATAGCGACGTACTGGCTGAGGTCATCCAATAGCACGCTGCCCTGGGCCAGGATGTGGCCGGGCGCAACAAGCGTGATGGGCGGCTCTTCCTGCGCATCAAACTCGTCTCGCACCTCTCCAACCACCTCTTCGATCAAGTCCTCGAGGGTCACCAGGCCCAGCGTTCCGCCGTGCTCATCAATGACGATGGCCATATGTTGGCGCTGAGCCCTGAAGGTGGCCAATAGATCGGACACCGGCAGCATCTTGGGCACGAAAAACGGTTCACGCAAAAGCTCATGCAGATCAAAAGGTTTTTGGGCCAGCTGTTGTCGCACGAAGTCCTTTATGTGCAGAAAGCCAACCACATCGTCGATGCTCTCCCGGTAAACCGGCACCCGGCTAAAGGGCGTCGAGGCCACAAACTCCAGAATGTACGACTCGCCAGCGGTAGCCGGAATGGCGGTGATCGACGTGCGATGGGTCATGACCTGTCCCACCCGCCGCTCAGATAAATCGAATATGTTGGCCGCCAGATCCTGCTCAAAATCCTCCACCAGACCGCCCGCCGAGCTTTCGGTGATGATGTGCTCCAGTTCATGGGCGGTGTAGAGCCGGCTACCCTCGGCAGGCGGGGGTATGCGCAACGCTCTCAGCACCAGCAGCCCGATCTGGTTCAAGACAGTCACCGGGATGGAAAAGACACGTCCCGAAAACCGCATGGGGCCAGTCAGCGACAGGACTGTCCTCTCGGGCCTTTGCAGCGCCAACGATTTGGGCACCATCTCGCCTATCACGACGTGCAAATAGGTGATGACTGAGAGCGCAATGGCGAAGGAGACGGTATGCACGCCAGCTTCCGAAAGGCCGAACCAGTCGTGTAGGGGTTCCTCAATCAAATGCGCGATGGCCGGTTCGGCGTACATACCCAGCCCCAGA
>CP070811.1:734138-737874 GCA_020343875.1 Anaerolineales bacterium
CGCGAAGTGACGGTGGGGGTTATTGGGAATCTGTCCACACCTGTAGCCTGGCGCATCCCGGACGACGAAGAGGCACCCCGCATCTCCCGAGGATTGTACTTTTTCCCTCCCCTGGAAGTTGACATGAGCGCTTATCCAGCGGATGAGGGGGGAGTTTATACCAGTCGTATCAAAGTTGACCTGGTCGAGAACTTCCATTACCTTTGCCCCGCACCGTTAGATAGTGATCAAGTGGAGGAATTGAGCTGGCTCACAGCGGCTACCTTCCGCGTCACCGGTTGTCTGGACGTGGCGCGGGTTGATTTCCGGCTGGATGCCAACGACGGGAACAAACCATACATTCTCGAAGTAAACCCACTGCCGGGTCTGAATCCGCACTATTCAGATCTATGCCTGGAAGCTGCCGCCGATGGGTGGTCTTACCAAGAACTGGTCAATCGTATTCTTCAGGAAGCGATTGAGCGCTATGAATTGAACGATTGAACTAATCCAATATGAGAAGGTCGTATCTCTGGGAAGCCCGCCAAAGGCGATCCAGAGCATAGTTCTCACCAGAGCGTGTCGACAACCTCAACACGCTCTTTGTTGTTACGTAAAGTTTACGGCGGAGACCCCTGTCCTTAAAACCATGAGGGTCTCAACTAGTCCTGGCGAGCAGTCGGGGTTCGTAGTATAATACCCATCGCCAAGCGAGGCGAGCAGCCTCAGTCTCCGCAGTTCGAGGTATCTGACCTCAGTAGAGGACTTTCCAAAAGATCCCCAGCACCAGGAGAGAAACGTGCCCAGAATCGAAGAGCAGATTGATATCGCGGCAATCCCAGCCGACGTCTTTCGCCTCTGCCACAGTGTCGACAGTCGCCCCGAATGGGACGAACAGGTGATCCATATCGAGTTGCTCTCGCCCCCCCCGATTCGCAGCGGGACGTTGCTCAGGGTGGATGCCAGACAAGCCGGCAGATCGGTTTTTAGCTGGGATGGCGAGGTAATCACCTATCAATTCCCTCGCAGTTCCCAGGTGCGGGTGATTGATGTGGCGTCCAGCAGCCCCTTCGCACCTGGCAGTCAAATCAGCTGGCAGTTCAGCTCGGTCGGTAGCAGCACCCGCCTGACCTGGGTCTGGGATTATCAGGCTCAGGGGATCCTGGCTCGCATCTTTGACACATTGGGA
The DNA here is from genome assembly GCA_020343875.1 of Anaerolineales bacterium. Classification (GTDB taxonomy): domain Bacteria; phylum Chloroflexota; class Anaerolineae; order 4572-78; family NAK82. Next base: position 735,307 of record CP070811.1, read on the forward strand.
GGACGCGCCTCCACCCAGCGAGCCATCAGGAACAGCCTGAATAAGCTCAAGGCGATGGTCGAGTCAGGCAGGCGGACTTGAATGGCCATCCCGAGGGGCCAAGCTGAGAAGACAGGCCAGCGCTAGGAAAGCAGAGGATCAAAAGATGGTTGGCCCGAAGGCGGAACCGTCAGGTAATTGGACGAGAAGAAAGGCTTAAGGCCGCTCACTCACCATCACGATCGAGAAGATTACCCGTTCAGGTTCGCCCGCCACGATTCATATGAATTTCAAACCAATTTCAAACCTGACAGTGATAGAATAGAGGGAATACCACCCCCTAATCGAGGTGATGGCTGTGAACCAGTGTCCGAGCTGTCAGGCTAAGTATGTTGTGAATACCCTATTCTGCGCTGAGTGCGGTTCATACCTTCCGCAAGGCAAGCCACGCAGCACCGATCCCCTCGACCCTGAGGCGAGCAGGCGCACGGGGGAGAGTCTTGACCCGGATGTGGGCCACACAGACGCCCCCAAGCTCAAGCCGCTGGCCCTTCGCCTGCGCATCGGCACTTTGGCAGCTTCCCTGGCCCAGCCACCCAACGCCAGCCAGACAGCCCTCCTCTCTACTCCTGGGTCCGCTCATCCGTCAACCTCCAAAAGGGCGGGGCGCACACAGCCGCGCTTAGGCCCCAACGGGAAAACCGGCAGGGCACGCCAGCTGGAGATAAGCCTATCGAAGCCGATCCGCCTGGGACGGGTTGATCCCACCCAAAGCATTTTTCCCGAAGTCGATCTGACTGAAGACCACGCTCTGGAATACGGCGTTTCTCGCGAGCACGCCTGTATCTTTCAGCGGGAGGATGCCGCCGAGGTGACTGACCTGGGGAGCACCAACGGCACCCTGCTCAACGGCCAGCGCCTGGCACCCTACTCGCCCCAACCCCTCAGCGATGGCGACCATCTCCAACTGGGTAGGCTGGTGATTGAAGTCAGCCTGGGCGCCTAGCCATCATCCGAAGCGTCAGTGTGGTTGCTGGCTGGCGGTGGCCGCTTTTCCCTAATCAGCCATCAATTTAGCATTCTGGCGAACGTACTGAGGATTTACAGTCCTTTCCTATCGGGCTGACGGAAAAATGAGAAGACGCCGGAATTATACATCTCAGTTTCCACAAGTCTCGGAGTCGTCTGGCCCCATCGTTGAAGAAGCGTTTTACGCTTCCCAGAATAACAGGATAGACCAAAAGCTGCGCTTCATCGATGAGGTTTTGTCGCAGTAGCGTGTGGACAAGATCGGTGCTACGGGGATACCAGAGCTTCTTGGCTGTAAAGAATGAGGCCGGTCATAGTATGACCTTGGCTAGGGATTAGTTCTAATTTGAATCGACTTTCCAGCCCGTTTGCTTCAGCAAAAGCGGCCATATCTTGTACCCAATTACGAGCTATTACGTATCGATTCTTACCCTTCTGCCCAGGAATAAGAGTTGAAGGCAATATCGCTGTGTCATTCAGGCCGACGATCACCGTCAGGGGAATCTGGGTTGCTGCCAGCCATTTCTGTTTATCGGGCACGATATCCACACGCCTGATTGTATCTGAATCCCACTCGATATCGGTATGCAGTTCGCCCATCCCAAATGGCCAATCCACCTCTGTACTTGGCTGGGGATAGGTGGCTGCCGCAGTAATGACAGCTTTCTTAACAGACTCGGGATGTGTGACCAGAAATCGTCCGGTGAATTGCCCCCCAGCCGAATGCCCATACAAATAGAATTGTTCGTTTGCCGATCCAAATGCCTGCTGATGTGCTTTTACTAACCGCAACACCCATTCATCTGCGCCAATTTCCCGCCCGAACAAGCCTCGATAGCCACTCAAGGCGTGGTCCCCGCGGCGACTGCTAAAATCCTCCTGGTTGAACGCCGGGGCGATCAGTATGTAGCCAAATTTTTCAGCAAAGTCAATCCAGTTGGTGGCATAATACTCAGCATTCCATTCAGCTGTTTCATCTTTGGGAGGCGTGCCGTGCACCAACACCAAGATTTCGGGCTTATCCGAGACAGTCGTTGGCACATATACGTAGAACGTTCCAAACACATCTTCGCCCTTTGCCAGCTGGCCCGGTTCGTGTGCGGTTGGCACTTCAGGTATTATCGTGGAGCCACAAGCTGACAGAACGAGGATGGGTACCAGCACGATCAGACACTTAATAATTGAAACCATCGCCGCTTGCGCAACCGACCCGGCCATGCGTTGTACCTACCCTAACACACAAGATATCAAACGAAAACTGGCGTCGGCTATGGCCCCTTACCGGTTTGCCCCAGCCCCGCCTCAAGCGCCATCAGCATCAACTTGGCCCGGTCCGTGGTATGCACTTTCAGCAACACATTCGAGATGTAGTTGCTGATCGTCTTGGGGCTCAGGTTCAGAAGTGTGGCAATTTCTGCGTTGGTCTTGCCCTGGGCGATGAGTTCAAGGATTTCACGTTCCCGTGAGGTGAGCTCGTCAAAGATATCTCTCGGAACGTCAGGCGGCGGCGCGCTGAGATAGCCTAATACCTTTTGGGCGATGCCGGGGCTGAAAACCGCC
>CP070811.1:737974-746922 GCA_020343875.1 Anaerolineales bacterium
AAATCAGCCGCATCGAGGCCGTCCTTAAGCGCCACGGCGATCGTTTTCTTCGCCGAGTTTACACCGATGGAGAGCTTTCTTACGCGAAAGAACGGCCGTCAGCCCTGGCGGCCCGCTGGGCGGCCAAAGAGGCCACCGCCAAAGCGTTGGGCACCGGTATCGGTCCAGTAAGCTTCCAGGAAATCGAAGTGCTCTGTGACGCGATGGGCAAGCCGGGGCTGTATCTTCACGGTAACGCTGCGCGCCTGGCGGCGCAACTTCACCTCGAACATTTCGCCCTAAGCCTGTCTCACGCCGCCGACTTTGCCCTCGCCTTTGTCGTAGCTCAGAAGTCGGGGGACAGAGATTAGCTTGCCTGGGGAGGTAAGCCAGGGTGATTTGAGGTTGTACTACGCCCGCTATCTTTAGCCTACAAGCAAAGGAGCTAGATTATCACCGTGACACGTATTAAGAGACCTTCAGAGATACCCAGCTTGCAGAGGGGATGGCAAGGGTTGTTGATCCGCCTCGGAGTGTCGGCAGGTTTGTTGGCGTTGGCATTAGCATTGGCATCTTGGTTTACGTAGCCCGCGGGTAGGACTAAATTGCCTAGCAGTCCTGAATCCCGATCATGTTTGTACTTGCCCTCCAAATCCCCTTGGCAGGGTGCTGTTTCCCAGGAATTCTTTATCTTCTGTCTTCTGCTTGCGTTTTTGGGTCGGGACTGGTATAATTTCGGAGATGGGGCGGTTAGCTCAGTTGGCTAGAGCGCCACGTTGACATCGTGGAGGTCACAAGTTCAAGTCTTGTACCGCCCACTAAGTCTTGCCCCCCGCTTCTTCACCAGGGAGTGGGGGGCAAGTGGTTAATATGGGGAGGTGGTCCCCTACTGCAGACCCCAAAAGTCAGAGGTAGCTTGATTTGCATTTGATTGAGCAGCATAAGCGAAACCTGGCTGTTCCCAGCCAACGCAAACGAGGCCCCGCGTCGTGATTTTCCCCGCGAGGCTTTTTGTTTGCAGGTGAAACTGGATTATCTCTCCTCAAGTCCTCCCATAGGGGGCACCTGTCATGAGAAAGGCTTCCTATTCCTATATCGTTGCGATCCTGGCCATAGCCACACTCGGCGTGTGGACCATGGTCGGCGCTTTGTATATCAGGGATAAAGTGGCGAGCGGGCAGGTGGTGGATGGTACCACAGGCGAACCAGTGTCTGGGGCTATGCTTCGCCTGGGACAGCGTTCGGAAAGGACTGGCGAGGACGGTAGCTTCCACGTTACTGGCCTACGCGACCCAGGTCGGTTGGTGGTAGAGGCGGAGGGCTATTACCCGCTGGTACGATCCGTAGGGTGGGCCTGGTGGCAAAAGTACGCCGAGCTTGACGTGGCGCTGCGGCCAGCCCATCTGACCGGCGTGGTGGTAGATGCTTGGACAGGGCAACCCTTGGTTGGCGTTGAAGTACTGGCTGCCGATAGGGTAGCTATGACTGATTCCGCCGGGCAGTTCACCCTGCCTCGCCTGGTCCCCCCCCTGCAGGTTTCGGTTGGCACACCTGGCTACCTGGAATGGCGTTCGGCCATCACTAGCTACCAGGCGTTGGCGCCTGAAGCCACGTGGCAAGTAGCACTGATGCCCAATACCGTGGTGGGGGTGGTCCACGCAGCCGATACCGGCGAGCCGCTACCGGATGTGGCCGTGAGTTTGGGCGGGCAGACAGCTATGACTGATGATAGCGGTCGTTTTCAATTGCACCGGCTTGTGGCCGGGGACAGCGTTCAAGTCGTGCCTCCCGACATTTTTCTGCCTACTCAGGTCCTGTACAGCGATGCAGTGGAACTGGCAGTTGCTGTGCAGCCTCGCCGCCTGATCGTCACCGCCCGCGACGGACTGATGGGCGTTTCGTTGCCGGGGACGGTAGTTTACGGAGTGGGAATCAGCCGTACTGTGACGAGTGAAGGCGCACAATTCACCCGCATTGCCCCGGGAACTCAGTTGGAGCTTGTCCGTGATGGCTATGTGAATACCCAAGTTATATACCAGGGCGAGGAGCACCTGGAGGTCACGATGCGGCCTTACGCTATGCAAGGCGTGGTGCGTGACGGTGACACTGGTCAGCCAGTGCCAGGCGCAACCCTTTACGTGGCAGACCAAATCCTGGATGCGGATGAGGCTGGCTTCTACCGCATAGCCGAATTAACCAACGACTCGCAGGTCATTATCAAAGCGCCTGGCTTTCGTAAGGCAACCCTCTCATTGGGAGCTGGTACGACCTCCTTGCCCTCGCTCGACGTGAGCGCTGTTTCCTGTGCCCAAGACCCGCCCACACCCGGCCCTTTGTGCCTGGATCTGGCCTTGCCCCCCTTCCAGGTGCGCGGGCTCTACATCCCCTTTGGCTTGCTCTCTCAGCCTGACACCGTGCGCGGGCTGCTGGAATTGATCGGGCGCACTCAACTCAACGCATTAGTGGTGGACGTGAAAGGAGATCGAGGCTACCTGGCCTACGATAGCCAGATTCCCCTGGCTGTTGAGCTGGGGGTGAGCAATGGGCGCGAGGGGTGGATGACGGTCCAGGAACTATTGACCGAGGCCAGGGCACGTGACATCTACACCATAGGCCGCATTGTCGTTTTCAAAGACAATCCGCTGGCTTTCGGCCGTCCTGAACTGGCCGTAGGGCGGGCCGATGGCGGCGTATGGACCGACGGTGAGGGGCTGGGCTGGGGCAATCCTTTCCGGGAAGAGGTGTGGGACTACAACATTGCCATAGCGCAGGAGGTAGCTGGCCTGGGCTTCGATGAGGTGCAGTTCGACTACCTTCGCTTCCCGTCCGATGGGGACATTGGGGCCATCGTCTACACCGAGGAGAACATCTTGGAGACGCGCACGACTGCCATCCGGGAGTTCACCCGCCGTGTGACTGACGCCCTGCGCCCGTACGGGGTGTTCACTTCGGCCGATGTCTTTGGCCTGACGGTATGGGTGGAGCCAGAGAGCGACATGAGCATCGGCCAAAGGGTGATGGACGTGGCGCCCCTAGTGGACTATCTGTGCCCTATGGTCTACCCGTCTACCTTCCGCGCCGGCAACTTGGGTTATGCCAACCCGTCGGCGCACCCCTACGACGTGATCTATCGCAGCCAAGGGGCGGCTGAGGCACGGGTGCCGCCTTCCACGCGAGTCCGGCCCTGGTTGCAGGCCTATTGGTACACACTGGACCAGATGCTTTTGCAGAAGCAGGCTGCGGACGACGCTAACGCGTCTGGCTGGACCTTTTGGAACGCCAGCGGCGCGTACAACGAGGCGCTTTTTGGAGTAGATGATGGGCAGTAGGGTTTGCTTGACATTCGGTCCGTTTCAAGTATGATAAGGTGCAAGAAGTCGTTGTCATATGCCCCAGTAGCTCAATGGATAGAGCGCCTGACTTCGAATCAGTAGGTTGGGGGTTCGAGTCCCTCCTGGGGTACTTAAGCTCCATCCCGGGGCCATGGCCGGCAATCCCAAATCGCAAATTCGCGGAGGCCAAAGAAAAAGCCGTCTCCCTCTGCCACGGGAGACGGCTTGGCATTCTGGTACGGGACGGGGGTTTGCGCCGGGGAGCGCCCCCCTATCAGGGTTGCCACCGGCCTACTCCTCAAACTGCGCCCTTCTTTGCCAGGATCACCACTTCCCACAAGCTGAAATACAGAGTATCATTGGTCCAGCGTGGTGCGAAGAGGGGCTTCAACGCGTCTGGAGCATTACGCATCATCTCCAACAGCTTCTCTTTGACGGTACCGGGAGCGTGTTGGCGATCGGCCCACTGGTGGAACTCAAACTCTTTGCTCATCTGTTGGGCAGCTTCTACCTTGAAGCCCTCGTCTTCGAACATGGCCTGCAACCGACCCAGAGGATACACCCAGTGATGTGAGGGGTCACGCAGTTTTTCGTAGGCGTTGTAATAGGCAGCTGCCTTTTTGTCCGGGACCACGATGTTGTCCGTAAAGCCTAGGACGCCGCCAGGCTTGAGCACTCGGGCAAACTCGCGCATGGCCTGGCCCGGGTTTGGGAAGTGATGAAAGGCCAACCGGCAGGTAAGCAGGTCAAAAGAAGCATTATCAAAAGGTAGCATCTCGGCGTCGGCGACCTGTGTTCCCACGTTGATCAGGCCACGCGCGGCGATTAGCTCGCTAGTTTTGGTCAGCATCTCTTGGGTCAGATCAGAAGCAGTTACATGGGCTACATGGGGAGCGAAGGCCATAGCGGTATGGCCTGCTCCGGTGGCAACGTCCAGGGCCTGCCAGTCGCCTTGCGGCCTGACCAGGTCCAGCAAAATGGACAGACTTTCCCCCTTAGCGTGCACATCGCTGGTGGCGTAGGCTTCGGCTGATGCGCCGAACTGAGAACGGGCTTTGGCTTTCAAGTCATTGGCCATGATCACTCCAGTTTGGATTCGCCTGGAAGTTCAAATGCCCACGATCCAGACGCAATCACCGTCTCGTACGGGTCTAGTCTTACCAAAGCGACGTCCCAACGGAAGCGGCCGGCACCCGCCTCCTTGACCGCGGGTGTCTTCTGGAGATTCGGTATCTGATAGCCAAAAAGAGCGGTGTTCGGATCGCAAAAGACGCTGGCTTGACTCATGCTGGCATCGCCCATGGCCCCCAGGGGGCCGTATTCGGGTCGATCGGGCCAAATCCTGAGCTCAAATCCATAACCCGGCGGTGGCAGTTCGCATGCGGCCGCCAGACTCCATCGCCACCTAAACTCAAACAGTTCCGTTTTTTCGGGCAGGGCAAGGTTGTCCTGGGGCAATGCCAGATTGATGGTCCCGGCATCCTGGCCAGTAGACAGGGAAACTCTGGGCGGCGTTGGGGAGGGAGTCGAAGTGGGGGCGCCAGGCGGCAAGTCAAAGGCCCGCGACTCAGAGACGCTGATCAGGGCCTGGGACTCGAGCTCGACCAAGGCCACGTGCCAACGGAAGCGCCCGCCATTCACGGAGCTCACTCCCGGTGCTCCTCTGAGATTACCCACCTCGTAACTTCGGGCCCCGCTTAACTCGTCACAGGCAATGGCGTCCGTCTCAGTGGCATCCATGACCCCCAGCGGCGTGACGCCTGGCATATCTGGCCAGATTCTGATCTCAAAAGCCTGCCCGTCGGGCGGTGATGCGCATCCATGCCCCTCCCATATCCATTTAAACTCCACCCGGCCCACATTGTCCGGCAGAGCGACGTTATCGCGCAGTTCCAGCAGCCTAATCCCTGCCCCCGGTGCCCCGCCGGAGACGGACCCGCTGGCCCCGGTGGGTGTGGCCTCTGCTTGAACCGTGGCGGTGGCGACGTCAGTTTTGGCCAGTGTCGCGCTTGGCATCGGTCTTTCGAGTGTGGGGCTGGGTGCGGCTGTTGGTTGGGGGGCGGGAGTGTTGGTGGGGGCAAGTGTGGACGTGGGGGGCTTCGGATCGGTCGCTGTGGGTGTCGCTGTCGGTTTGGGTAGGGCTGTGGGGTAGATCACGGTGACCTGGAACTCGACCAATGCAACCGGCGTCGGGCTAGAGGCGGACCAGGGTAGACAGCCAGCACAGGTCAGGGCCACAAGCGCCCAGAGGGCAATCCCCCAGTGGTGCACCTGGCGTCGCCGCTTAACCGGAAAAGCCCTCCCTTTGGGTGAGGTATCCACAGAAAGTGTCACCATTCGACTCCTGTGCCTCTAAGCGGGCGATATGTCATATTTCAGAACATCCCGTTTCCGTTGTTCCCACGACTTTTACTGGCAAGCCCCGTCTTTTTCTGTTGAGACTTGAGCAGGGTCTCCTTAGTCGGAGACCGAGTCATAATCCTTCACATCTCTGCCGGCTTCCCGGGACAATATATCAAGGGCAGCAGTGGCCCCTTGTCCAGCAGAGATGATGGCCTGGCTGCGGGCTATCCCCCTGCCCCGGCCTACTACATATAGACCCTCGACCGCGGTACGTCCTTTGTCATCGACTTCAACCCCATTCGCGGTTCTGGGCAAGTCCAGGCTCTTGGCCAACTCAAGCCGTTTTCCCTCAGCCAGTATCAGGTAGGCGCCCTGGTGTTGCCCGCCATCCTCTGAGGTAACCATGAACCCCTCAGATGTCTTTTCTATCCCCGTAACACCCAGGTCTTGGAGGCTGGCCCCGAAGCTTCTTACCTGTTGCCGGGCTATCTGCTGAAATTCGCTGCCACGTATTTCTGGGATCCCCAAATAGTTGTGCAGCATCGCCCGGTGCATGTCCGTTTTGTCTTTGCCAAATACGGTGACTTGCATCCCTTTCTTGGCCAAGAACAAGGCGGCGCTCAGGCCGCCGGGGCCGTCACCCACAACCAGCACGTGTGCCATGGTAATCTCCTTACCAAGTTGTGATTGTTCGTTGATTTGCCTACCCTTAGTCTCCTGTCGGATTCTAGTGTAACCCGGTTGGCCCTGTTTGACAAGAATGGGTCTGTAGGTGGCACCCGTCAAACTAAATGCGCTGCCCCTCTTGCCGGAATCAGATGGAGGTAGGAGGGGCAGCCAGACTGATGCTCAGTTGTTTAAAGCACGGACAGCAAGCGATCGATCACCTCTACCGGATTAGCGACGATGCCCAAATCTGCCAGGGCAAAGATGGGTGCATCCGGATCGGCGTGTACGGCGACGACAAACTTGGCGTCCTTGATGCTCGCTGAGTGCATCACGTCCCCATAAATACCCAAGGCTAGGTATAGTTTGGGCGCGATCTTGTGACCGGTGATGTCTACCAGCTGATCCCTTTCGATCCAGCCCAGCTCAAAGGCCTCTCGAGCGCCTGCCATCTGGGCTTGCCTGCACCTGTCTGTGCGGCAAGGGGACGCCCCAGCAGCGGAGAGGGCGGTCCCTAGTCGGCTGGCCAGGGTGTCCAACTTTTGGAAGCCTGTTTCTCCCAGTCCGGCGCCACCCGCAACCACAATTGCTGCTTGGCTCAGCGGTACAGGACAATCTGGCGGCTTTGCATCGCCCAGGGTCCGCACGCCACTGGTGACTGAGGAGTCCAGGACAAAGGATTCAGTCTCCCCAGCCCGATACCGGTCCAGATATGGCTGGCTGAGCGGTGCCGTGATGAGCGAAACCATTTGCGGCCAGTGAGGGCTGAAGTTCATCACCTCGTAGTATTCCCCCTCATATACCGGGCGCACGGCGACCAGGGTGCGGTCACTCTCGTTGATAGACACTTCAAGGCAGCGTGTCGCCAAGCCGGCGCCCAAGCGTTGCGCCAGTCGGGGAACAACCCCTCGTCCCCACCAGTCGTCGGCGCATAGGACGAACTCTGGCTTGACTTCCTCCAGGTAGATAGATAGACCGTTTAGGATAGTCTCTGCATCCCCGTTAAGGACAATGTCCCCCGATGAGACGTGTACCCGGTCAGCACCAGCAGCGATGAGATCGGATGTCTCTATCCCCTTATCCATTGGCTTGTCTTCTGGGCAGGCGGCCAGGGGCCCGCCAGGAATCAGCACTACCTGAACCCGCGCCCCCAGCGTCTCGGCCAGTACTCGTGCCTGGTTTACCACTTTTAGGCCTTCCTTGCCGCTGTCGGTCAGAACCCAGATATCACGATGTTCAGTTATTCTTTCAGGGAGTTCTTCTCCTCCCATCAATGCCTGAAGGTATTCAAAATCTTCCATACCGTTATCTCCTCTACTAATTAACCATCGGCCGTCTTCTGGCTCATTCGCAGTGGCCTCAAGCCTCTGGCTAAGAAGTGTCCAGCTCCGAAAGGGCCCACATCTCAGGCGGGCAGTGCTCTCCACAGCGTAGCCCGATGGGTCTACCGTCAGGCGCCCGCTGCGTTAAATCAGCTCGTTTGCCTTCAACTGCGCCACCAGGCTATCGACCGCTTCCTCCAGGGAGCCTTCCAGCCGGGTGCCCAGCGCCCGCTCTGGCGGGAAGCGACGTCCTCCTAGTCTGATCAGCGGCTCCAAATCGTCGGGGACCAGCCCCAGGTCCTCCAAACCCCAGGTGACTACCTTGCCTTCATGGTAGGCATTGATAGCGCGTACGCCATAGATATAACGGGGCTGGTTAGCGTAGCGAGGGACGGTCAGTATCGCAGGCAATCCGGCCTCTAACCGGACAGCGCGTTGAGAGACGTTCACCGTTTCGTCATCAACCTCATCAATCTTGTATACTTCTGCCAGCAGCGACCAGCCTAACACCTCGGCCAACCGGCCTGGCAGCTCGCCTGCTCCGCTGTCAAGAGCTGACGTACCGCAGAGGACCAGCCCCACGTCATCGATTTTTTTGAGGGCGGCGGCTATGAGACGGGCAGCACCAGCTGTATCGGTTTTTAGGTCAGCCAGGGCGGGATCGCTGATGAGTACCCCGCTGTCGGCCCCACGTCCGATCGCCTCGCGCAGGGCGTCATCCACGCGGGCTGGGCCCAAGCCCAAGGCCATCACTTCCATGTTGTCATATTCGTCCTTCAGTCGCAAGGCCATCTCCAGGGCATTCAGGTCTGCCGGGTTAATTATATACTCTTCGCGGTTGACGAATATCTTTTCGCGCCGCCTGTTCACCGTAAAGCCAGATGGGTTGAGGATTTGCTTGATAGCCACAACAACTTTGAGCATAGTCTCACTCCTTTCCCAAGGTACTCCGTATTCCATCCTGGCATAGGATGGGGCACGCAGGATCAATGGGCGCGCTGGTTAGGGACGGATGCGTACGCCGTGCTCCTGGAAGATGTTAGCTGCGATGACGATGCGTTGTATCTCGTTCGTTCCCTCGAATATCTCTGAGATACGCGCGTCGCGGAAGGCGCGCTCCAACGGCATGTGGCGGCTGTAGCCCAAAGCTCCGTAAATCTGCAGGGCCTTGTCGGTGACGCGCGAGCAAACCTCAGAGCCGAACAGTTTGCAGATGGCTGCCTCACGGGTGAAGGGCTGATTGGTGTCTATCAGCCAGGCGGTACGGTAGACGAGGGAACGCAACGCTTCTATTTCGGCTGCCATA
>CP070811.1:747022-766507 GCA_020343875.1 Anaerolineales bacterium
TGGGTGACAATGCCATCCGCCTCCAGCACGACCGGTCGCTGGCTGCTCAGAGCGATGTTGCCAGAGGCGCTAACCTGGGTGCTTTCGGCGGCCGGGCGTATGCTGGTGGTGGTAAGGCTGGCCAGGTCAAATCGGCCGCCCGGCTGCTGAGCGTTGGCCGCGCTGTCAGTTTGCCAGCCCACCAGGCTCAATAGATGGTCACGAAAGTAGAAACCCGCACCTATTATTCCAATGAAAGCAATCACTGTAATCCACACTGTTTTGCTTCTCATAGTCTGTTTCTCCTGGCAGAATGTATGCCGAATTCGCTTCCTGCAGCCTACTCCGACCTCAACGCTTCAATCGGATCCAGTTGGGTGGCCCGCATGGCCGGGTAAATCCCGAACACCAGGCCAGCCAGCAAGCTAAAGCTCAGGGCCAAGGCCAATGAATCAGGTTGGATCACAACGTTGAAGGTCAGAGCAGGAATCCGAGCAAAGAGGGCAGCCACGCCATAGGCCAGGCCGACCCCAATCAGGCCCCCGATAAAACAGAGGACCAGTGCCTCGACCAAAAATTGTAGTAAGATGTCCTGATCGTGCGCGCCGACCGCCCTGCGCAAGCCGATTTCCCGGGTGCGCTCCGTGACGGAGACCAACATGATATTCATGATGCCGATACCGCCCACCAACAGGCTGATGGCACCAATCGCTCCCAGGAAGATGGTCAAGGATTGAGAGATATCGGCCACGGTTTCGAGCAGGCTGGCCTGGTCAAAGATATTGAAGTCGTTTTCCTGGTCCGCCCTGAGATTATGCCGCAGGCGCAGGGTGGTCTCAATCTGGCTTTGAGCTTCATCTACCCGGTCTTCGCTGACGACTTGCACATTGATGCTGCTGACCGTGTAGTCCCCCCGGTAACGAGGGGCGTTGAAGAGCCGCCCCTGGGCCACCTCAAGCGGAATGTAGGCCTGCATATCAGGGCTGGTGCGCCCGAAGCCGCCAGTCTCTTCCAGGACACCTATCACCTGGTAAGGTTCACCGTTAATCCGAACGCTCAAGCCCACCGGGTTTCCCCCCCCAAAGAGGTCGCCAGCCAGCTCTGAGCCCAGGACAGCCACCCGGCTTTGGCCCTCGCTATCAGTTGGGGTCAAAAAGCGCCCCGAGGCGACCTCCAGGTTGCGCACTTGCGCGTAGTCCGCGGTTACACCGGTCACCTGATTCTGGGTATTGGTGTCGCCCACCACCAGGCGGGCGTTGGCACCATACTCCGGGGCGACCAGGGCCAGGCTCGGGTGCAGCGTCAGATCCTGCAAGGCCTTTGCATCGCCCACGGTGAGAGTGCTGGCGGAGCCGGCCCCGCCGCTTAGCCCCCCCACACTGCTGGCACCCGGGGAGATGGACAGCAGGTTGGTGCCCTGGCTCTGGATTCTCTGGGTGATGTTGGCCGCCGCGCCACGCCCGATGCCCATGGTAGTCAGCACCGCCGCCACGCCGATAATGATGCCCAACATGGTCAGAATGGCCCGCAGCTTGTGAGCCGTGATGCTTTCCAGGGCCACTCGCAAATATCTAATCAGTCTCATGCCCAACCTCCATAACCCATCTGGCCAATTTCTTGCCGTTTTCCTCGTCTGAAATGACTTTCCCGTCGCTAAGGGTAATCACCCGCTGCGCCCGCTGTGCCACCTGTGGATCGTGCGTGACCACAATCACGGTCAGCCCCTGGGCCTGCAGCCGGTCAATCAGATCCAGGACTTCATCCCCGGTTTTGGAGTCAAGGGCGCCCGTTGGCTCATCTGCCAGGAGCAGGCCGGGTTGGTTGACCAGGGCCCGGGCAATGGCCACTCGCTGCTGCTCGCCGCCAGAGAGCTCCTCCGGGCGATGATTGGCCCGCTCCGCCAACCCCACCAAGGCCAGCGCTTGGTGGGCCATCTCCCGCCCCTTGCGACTTGAAATTCCGGCATAGAAGAGAGGTAACTCGACCTGGCGATGGGCGCTGATGCGGGCTAATAAGTTGAATTGCTGGAAGACGAAACCTATCTCGCGGTTGCGAAGATCTGCCAGTCTGCGCTTGCTCAGCTGGCTGGCCTCCGTGCCCCGAATCCGATAGCTGCCGCTGGTGGGCCGGTCAAGCAGGCCAATCATATTCATCAGCGTGCTTTTGCCTGATCCGCTGGCGCCCATTACGGCAACGTACTCGCCCTGTTGAACTGCCAGCGAAACTCCCTGCAGGGCATGGACCTGCACGGTTCCCATCTGATAGACCTTGGTCACATTCTCAAGCTGGATAAAGTGTCCGTTTGCGCTTTGCATGTCAGGTATCATGGTTTGATCCTGTGTCTGTTTCACTCTGGTGCCGCAGGTCGTCTTTCGGCTGAAGCTGTGGTCTCTTTTCGCCCGGGCGCAGATATTGAGCGCAACCCGTCAGCCTTTCTGCGCAGCACGCCGATTGCCCCGCAAGTAGTATATCACACAAATATGGAAAAGTTGTGGAGAACATCTCAGAGGGCATGGAGCCGTGAGGCTGCCTGGCGGTCATCCATTTATTTGGGAGCCAGCTGAGTCGCCATCTTCCGCCTGGGCCGCATTTGAGGTATAATCGTTGGCAGATCAGCCAGAGGGAGAAGTCAGGTGCGTAGACCATCCGTCGATACCTTGCTGCTCTTCATCCTGCTTGTGGCCCGGGCGCGCATAGACACACTGGCCCAATGGGCGGCCATTCCTACCGATATGCTCCAAGCCGACGTGGCCCGGCTGGTGGGGAAGTGGTGGCCGGCGTCGAGCTTGGCGCTGCTCAGCGACCGGCAGACCACCGATCCAGTCACGCTGCTTCTCATCAGCCTGGCTTTTGGGCTCTTTCTGATCTATCTGGTCGTCGACACATGGGGCAAACGCTTGGGGGAGACAGCGGCCTTCCGGGTCAAAATAGGGTTGGTGTATGCCATGGTGGTGCTGCTGGTTTTTGGGCAAACCCTTCTCTTTATCGGCCTGCGACACATCACCGGACCGGCAGCGTACACCCACGACGGCGGGGTCATCCAGACGGAGGTCACCATTGAATACCTGCTGGCGGGCGTCAATCCCTACGTGGCGGACTATTTGAACACCCCTATGGCTGAATGGGGTACCGAGTACCGGACCGCCCTCTACCACTTCCCTTATCTGCCCTGGACTTTTGTCTTCTCGGCCCCCTTCTACCTGCTGAGCCAGGCCATACTGGTCTGGTTCGACCAGCGCCTGGTGTACCTGCTTCTCTTCGGGCTGTCCCTGGGAATAGCCCAAAGCCTGGCCCGCCGCCGGCAGGATAAACTGAGCGTGGTGATGCTGATCGGACTCAACCCAATCCTGTCCAGCGACGTGATATTTGGCCAGAACGATTCCTTCGTGCTGTTCTGGATCGTGCTGGCCTTGTGGCTGCTCCGCTGGGGGGAGACGCGGCACAAGGCAGGCTTGCGGCTGCTATCGGCTGCTGCTCTTGGCCTGGCCTGCGCCAGCAAACCCACAGCCTGGTTCTTAGTCCCCTTCTGGTTGCTGCTTCTGGCGCGCGAAGAGGAGCAGGGCAGAGCGAATGTCAAGCTATTCCTGCGCAAAGGGGGGAAATGGCTGAGCCTGCTTGTGCGCCGGGCCTGGCCCCTGGCCGCCGTGTTCATAGTCCTGATTGGGCCCTGGTTCATTTGGGACCCAGCCGCCATGCTCGACGATGTATGGCGTTGGAGCGCCGGCACCGCCGATGCCGCCTACCAGATTCGGGGCTGGGGTTTTAGCAACTTCATCCTGGCCTTTAACCTGGTCCCAGATCGGCTGGCCTATTGGCCTTTTTGGATACTGGAGGTTGTGGTTGCCGTTCCACTGTTGATAGGCCTTCTCTGGCGGCAGGCCCAGCACAACACCGCAGGCACAATGCTCTACAATTACGTGCTGCTGCTGTTCGCCTTCTTTTACGCCTCGCGCTTTCTCAACGAGAATTACCTGGGCTACCTGCTGGGTCTCTTTGCACTGGCTTATTTCATGCAGGGGGCAGAACCGAGCGACTGACGGTGCACGTTCTGCATGTGAGGGTCCCGTTGTGTGCCGTCTCTATTGTATGGTATAATCTTTTGAGAAGAGGTGCTGACCGCTCTGGTCGGCAGCATACGCATATGAAGCGCATTTCACGCCAACCCAAAGAGATCCAAAAAAGTTTACAGCGTATCCCTTTCTTCGCCGGCCTGTCCCCAGACGCGTTGTCTACCATTGCGGCCAAATTGCGTAACGAACACTACCACCGTGGGGAAGTCGTGTTTGTCGAAGGCAGTTTGGGCGACTCTCTCTACCTGATTGAATCGGGGCAGGTCAAGGTCAGCACTGGTTCGGGGCCCGAGGAGAAAGTCATCAACTACTTGGGGCCAGGCAATTTCTTTGGGGAGATGGCTCTGCTCCTGAACCAGCGTCGATCTGCCAGCGTGACGGTGGTCATCGATGCCGAATTCTGGGGGTTGCATAAAACCGACTTTGATGCCTTGCTGGAAGAGCATCCGACCATTGCCCTCGAAATCAGCCGCGAACTCTCGCGCCGGCTGAGGACGACGCTCCAACACTCGGTTCGCGAAGAGATACACAACTTGATTGCGGTGATCGGAGAGGAGCCGTGGCGCCTGGCCAGCAGCCTGGCCCGTCTCACCCACGAGCGAGTTGTTTTGTTTGACCTCACACAAAGCAACCTGGTTGAGCGAGTTAGTGAACCGTTGCCCGACGAAGTCGTCATCCTGGACGCCACGCCTGGTCTGTCGGAAGAAGACCTGGCAGAAAGTCTGGGCATTCTGGCCGAAGCCTACGATCGAGTGCTGCTGGCCGTCTCACCCGTGCAGCACGAAATAGGGGCGAAGGGACTACAGCTGGCTGAAGTAACCATCCTGATAGACACAGTGCAGCCCCCTTGGATGATCGGCCTGTCCTCAGGCCCCACTTGGCAGGTGGCCAACACACCGCAGGCGATTGACCGAGCTTCTCGCCGCCTGGCTGAGCGCGTGATTGGTTTGGCTCTTTCAAGCGGTGGCGCACGCGGAATCACCCACATCGGCGTGCTGCGCGTGCTGGAACAAGCAGGCATTTCTATCGACATGGTGGCCGGAAGCAGTATGGGAGCGCTGGTAGGAGGTTTGTACGCAGCGGGACACTCCATAGACAGCATGGCCGAGTTTGCCGTCCACTTTCAAAACAAGTTGAAGCTCTACGGCGGGCTTTTGGACCTTAACCTGCCGCCGCGCACCGGCCTGATCAAAGGGCGGCGCTTTCGCAATTACCTGGAACACGTCTTTGAGGGCATCAGCTTTGAAGAGCTGAAAATCCCGTTATACGTGGTAGCTGCCGATGTGCTGAGTGGCGAGGAAGTGATCTTTGAAAAGGGCTCCGTGGCTGATGCGGTGCGGGCCAGTACCTCGATGATCGGCATGCTCTCGCCGCATCAGGTTGATAATCGCTACCTGGTCGACGGCGGCGCGGTGAACCCTTTGCCGGCCAGCGTGCTGGCCGAAAAAGGTGCCGATATCATTATTGCCTCACGAGCCATCCCCACCCTGGAAGGCGAACGAGAAGGAGGACAAAGCAGCCGGCGATGGAAAGGGCTGGGCAATATCTTGGGCGTGATCAGCAACTACCAAAGCATCATGGAGCGCGAGATTATCAAGACGCGCCTCAACCCGGTGGACGTTCTGATCCAGCCTCAGGTAGAAGTTTACACCGCCATGGACTACCATCGTGCCGCTGATTTCATCCGCCTCGGTGAAGAAGCGGCCAGGCAAGCTATACATGCGATCAAAGAAAAGATACTCGCCGCAGAAAACGAGAGGATTTAGCCTTGGCTGAGCATTATTTACATTCAGAATTGGAGGCTCTCAAGCAAGAAGCAGCCAAACTCCAACAGGAATACGCCGCTGCAAGTGCGTATATCGCTACGTTGCAAGTGCTCCAGGACGTAACCCGTTCGCTAAGCTCCGAGTTGAACCTGGAGCCATTGCTCCAAATGATTCTGGGCTCGGCAGTTCAGGTTATGCGTGCATCGGCCGGCTCGTTGTTGCTGCTCGACCGAGAAACCGATGAGCTCGTGTTCGAAGTTATCGAAGGGGGCGGCGGTGAAGCGCTGCAAGGAACGCGTATGCCCGCCGACCAGGGCATCGCCGGCTGGGTAGTCAGTCACCGTGAGCCCCTGATCGTGGATGATGTGAATCGTGATAATCGCCACTATCGCCGCATCGCGGAGGATCACGACTTCGCCATCACCTCGCTCCTGTGTGTGCCCTTGATCACCAAGGGACAGGTCATCGGCTCGCTGCAAGTGCTGAATGAGGAGCCTGGCAAGTATTTCGACACGGCGGATCAAGAGATCCTGACCACGTTTGCCGCTCAATCGGCGGTAGCCATCGAGAACGCACGCCTATACAACAGCCTGCGAGAAGAGCACGAGCGCATCATCGCCGTGGAAGAGGAAGTTCGCCGCGAACTGGCACGTGACCTGCACGACGGCCCGGCTCAATTGCTGGCATCCATCATTATGAGTGCGAATTTTGTAAAAGAGGCCATCGCTCACAATGCCATGGAGCACGCAATCAAGGAACTGGGTGAACTTATGCCTGTGGCAGAGAAGGCTCTGCGCCAGGTCCGAACTCTGCTCTTCGACCTGCGGCCAGTGATCCTGGAAACGCAGGGGGTGATCCCTGCCCTGGAGTCTTACGCCCAGCGGCTGCGAGAAGCCGAGGATCTGAACGTAGTATTTCGCGCCAGTGGAGAGATTGGCCGGCTTTCGCACAACGCCGAGGTAGCCATCTTCTCTATCGTCCAAGAGGCGATCACCAACGCCAAAAAGCACGCTAAAGCCAGCCGCATCGAGATTGAAGTGATTCCCAGCCATGACCAAGTGACGGTTGCCGTACGTGACAATGGCGTGGGCTTCGACGTGAAAGCCACCACCGACCGCTACGACGAACGCAGTAGCCTGGGTATGCTGAATATGAAAGAGCGGGCCGAGATTGTGAACGGCACGCTATCCCTATCCTCCACGCCAGGGCAGGGGACCAGCATCCTGCTGGAACTGCCCCTGACCACCAACCTGGCTTCAGAGAGCCCATGATTACTACCAAACGCAAAGGGGATGCCGTGACCGTATGGGTCACCTCAGACCGGCAAACCCGCAGACACCCGCTTCGCTTCGCCCTGGAAACCGCCGGCCGATTGGCAGATCTGTGGAGCTATCGTGAGCTTATCCGAAACCTGGTAGTCCGCGATCTGAAGGTACGTTACAAGAACTCAGCCTTCGGCTTTGCCTGGTCGCTGCTGAATCCATTGTTTATGATGGGGGTGCTCAGCGTAGTCTTTTCGTTGGTGTTCGAGCGGGCAAGCCCAGTGGAGAATTTTCCGGCCTTCCTGGTGACGGGATTGATTCCCTGGAACTTCACCAACACCTCGCTGACACGAGCGGTCAATTCGGTGGTGGAGAACAGTCGCCTCGTCAAGAAGGTCTTCTTCCCGCGCGAGGTGATCCCCATTTCGGTGGTGCTGGCCAATTTCGTGCATTTTCTGCTGGCAATTCCGGTGTTGCTGATCATCCTGATGTTCCTGGGGGTCATGCCTAATCCCAAGGTTCTGCTGTTGCCGCCTCTGATTCTGATTCACCTGGAACTGGTCCTGGGAATTTCCCTATTCATCTCGTGTGTGAACGTGTTCTACCGAGACATGGGCGTGGCTATGGACGTGTTGCTGCAGGGCTGGTTCTTCGCCACCCCCATTTTCTATCACCACTGGATTCTGCCACTCTGGCTGCAGAAGCCGGCCATGGCCAATCCGCTGGCGGCCATCATCACTGCCTATCGCGACGTGCTGATCTACGGCCGCTTCCCGGACCGGAACTTCACCGTGGGAGCGCTTGTCAGTTCCACCCTCATTTTCGCCATCGGCTACGCGGTCTACACCCGTTATGCGTCTGTCTTCGCGGAAGAGGTGTAAGCGGATGACGACCGTCGTTGAGCTGGCGCATACATCCAAACAATATCGCCTGAGTCACGAAAAAGCTCGCAGCTTTCAGGAGATCTGGCTGGGCCTGTTTAAAGGGAAACACGCTGCGAAAACAGTGGAGAAGTTTTGGGCGCTGCGCGACGTGTCGCTGCAAATAAAGCGAGGAGAGTCGGTGGCATTAATTGGCCCCAACGGCGCTGGCAAGAGCACGGCCCTCAAGATTATCGCCCGCATCATTGACCCCAGCCAGGGCATGGTTCATGTGCAGGGGCGCATGTCGGCCCTCATTGAGCTAGGCGCCGGCTTTCATCACGACTTGACCGGACGCGAAAACATCTTTTTGAACGGCTCCATCCTGGGCTTCAACCGGCAGGAAATGCAGGCCCGGTTCGATGAAATTGTGTCCTTTGCCGAACTGGAACATTTCATCGACACTGAGCTCAAGCGCTGGTCGGTAGGTATGGTCATGCGGCTGGGCTTTTCGATTGCCACCAGCGTGAACCCTGACATCTTGATCACCGACGAGATTCTGGCCGTGGGGGACGAAAGCTTTCAACGCAAGTGTCTGCGGCGGATCAACACGTTCCGGGAGGCGGGGGGGACGATTCTGTTTGTGTCGCACGACATGCACGCGGTGCGTGATCTATGCGAACGGACCATCTGGCTGGATCACGGCACGCTGCAGATGGATGGGCGGACGGAAGAGGTGGTCACACGCTACCTGGCCAGTGGACAGGATCAGGAAATGAGCCTGGCTCAGCAGACCGTCGAGGTGTGACGGTCTATCACCATAGATAAGGGATGCGCGGTTCACCCAACTTCTCGGCCAGCCAGGCATCCAGGCCTAGGCGGCGCCCGGCGCGGGTGAGGGCGATCACGGCCAGCATGACCCCCATCATGACGTACGTCCAAGGCCACTCCCCGGTGCCAAAACTGGCCAGAAACAGGTTGACCACAAAGAACCAGGCCAGCGCCGCACTCAGCGGGGTGAATAGGCCCACCAGCAAGAACAGCCCCATAATCAACCCCTCTGTCACCACCTGAACCAGGCGCAGGATTTCGATATTGGGAATGACGACGTTGTACAGGAACGCGGCGTACCAGCGAAACTCGGTGCCGTCGGCCCAGCCCTGGATGAAGGGCAAGAAGCCCTCGCCATAAAGTCCCTTGCTCAAGTTGCTGAACCAGGTGGTCAAGAAGACCAAGCCCATCATCACCCGCAAAAGGGCCATCCAGCTCAGAGAAACGGCGCGTGGTTTAGATGCGATGTCCATACCTGCCTCCTTTTCTATAATTCCCCCGTGCCAAGTCTGGCAGCTTAGCTGGTTTGCCCAGGCGGCAGCAGACAAATTCGCTCGCCTGGCAAATGGAGAGTAACGAGTTCGCCCTCGCCAAAAGAGCAAAAGGGCGGCGCTGCTATGAGTAACTCTGTGCCATTGATCCCGGCGCTGAAGTGTGCTACTAACCCGCGATAGCTGTAAGAGCGGATCCGAGCGCGCAAATTGTTGTGCGACTTGGCCCCAATTTGAATAGCTTCAGGCCGAATACTAAGTAGGACCTCACCGTCGGGCCAGTCCGATCGGGCCACTTCCAGCGAGCCAATGCTAGTTTGCACTGTGGTTCCTCGCTTGACACCCCGCAAGAAATTGACTCCGCCAAAAAAGCGGGCCACCCGCTCATCGACCGGCCTCTCATAAAAGTTACGAGGGGCGCCGATCTGGCGCAGCCGCCCATCCAGCAGCAGGCCGATGCGATCTGCTACAGCGACTGCTTCGGATTGGTCGTGAGTGACAAATATGGTGGTGATTCCGGCTTGCCGTTGCAGGGAGCGGATCATCTGGCGCAATTCTTCGCGCAAGCCTGGCTCCAAGTTGCTGAGCGGTTCGTCCAGCAGGAGCAACTGGGGCCGGACCGCCAGGGCACGGGCCAGAGCCACCCGCTGGCGCTGCCCACCCGACAACTGGTCGGGCCAGCGATCTTCAAAACCGGACAACTGGACAGAGGCCAAGGCTTCGGCAACGCCAGCCCGAATGGCCGCCCGGTTCAGTCCCTTCATCTTGAGGCCAAAGGCCACATTCTCAGCTACCGACATAAAGGGAAACAAGCCATGCTCCTGAAAAACCATCACTGCGCCACGTTTCTCGGGTGGCACCTTCAGCACCGAGCGGCCATCGAAGCGCAGATCGCCATGTGTCGGTTTCAACAGGCCAGCGATCAAGCGCAAGATGGTCGTTTTGCCAGAGCCTGAGGGTCCGAGCAGGACCAGGAGTTCCCCGTCATTTACCTTCAGATTAAGATCAACCACAACCGGCACGCCAGGGACGTATTCTTTTGCCAGATCGCTGAGTGTCAGGGTCGTCATCGCAGCCCACCAGATTTTGGATGGTCAATCAGGCCAGATTTCCATCTGGCCTGCCAATGGTAAAGGCACTGCAGACCCTGGGCCAAACCATTTCTCGTAGATCATCAAATAGGTGCCGTCTTTCCAGATTTCCTGTAAAGCATAGTTCACCTGATCGCGCCAGGCTGAGTCGTTAATCGGCAGGCCAATACCGAATTGGACTGGATTGAATCCACCGGGGAGCAGCTCCAGGTTCGGGTCGCCTGCTGCCAAAGCCAGGAGCGTGATGTTGTCCTCAGTATACCCTTCTACGGCGCCATCACGCAAGGCCTGCATTGCCGCCACCTTGTCGGTGAATTCAACGATCTCTGGAGGCGGGCCGGCGTGGGTCGCCGAGTAAGCTCTCCAGGCAGGGATGGCAGAACTCCCGGCGTTGGCAGCAACCTTTCTGCCCATCATCTCTTCGAGCGAAGTATAGGTCCCCGTGCGAACCAAAAACGACTGGTTATCCCAGAAGTAGGTGACGCTGAAGTCAACCGCTTCATCGCGACCGCGGGTGTGATTCATACTGGCTACTGCCATATCAATCTTGCCTTCTTGCAAGAAACTTATGCGGGTTATCTCATCCACTTTGACTTGCTCAATCTTGACTCCCAATCGCTTGGCCAGTTCATTCGCCAGGTCCACATCGAAGCCCACCCATTGACCATCATCCTCAATGTAGCTGAGGGGTGGATTGTCAAAGCGGACGCCCACGCGAACCAAGTCCCGGTCCTTGACACGGTCATAAGTTGACTCGGTAGACGATGCAGCACCGCATGCGCTGACAAGCACCGCCACGATCAACAGAAATGCAATAGATGTGTAATATTTACGCATTGGCCTTCTTGCTGTTCTCCCTCTCTATAGATTTATAGACATTTAGTAGTTTGCTAAAGAGTGAATAAGATCACGCGAGCGGGTGCGGCGCTCCCAGCTTTGCGCCAATTGAGAAGCGCTGAACGCAATACAAAAGTACAATAAGCCCACCGTCAAGTATAGGCCCACCCAATATGGTGTATTGGTGACATCGCTACCTAGTACAGAGCGAGCCACCGTCATCAATTCGGCCACACCAATGATAATCAGCACCGATGTGTCCTTGAAGAGACTGATGGCCTGCCCGGTAAAGGCTGGCAGCATCACCCGCAAGGTGTAGCGCAGTTTCACCAATCGGTAGACCTGCCAGGGCATGCTGCCCATCAGCCGCGCCGCTTCGATTAATCGGGGAGGCACAGCGCGTAACCCGGCGCGCACAATCTCTGCCTGATAGGCTCCGCTATACAGAGCCAGAGACAGAATGGCTGCAACTCGGGGGCTCAAGTTGAGTCCAAAGCGGCCGCTGCCGGCTACCTGGTAGATCAGCACCAAGAGCAGGATTAGTGGCAACCCGCGAAAGACCTCCACGTAGAGCCGGCACAGCCAGCGTAGCAGGCGCAGATTCGACTGAAAGCCGCTGCCAACGACCACTGCTATGACAAAGCCCAGGCCTACACCCACTATTGCCAGCAGCAGACTCAAGAGCAGCCCTCCTGGCCGCTGGCCGGGGAAGCCAATCAACAGGTGCGGCAAATTGTGGATCAGAAAAGAAAGTTGTTGGGACATCAGTCAGGCATCTGTTCTAATAAATGGCCAGTCAACGGTCATGGGCCAACCCGAGCCAGAGACGGGCGTCGCTCCAGCTTCCGCTCGAGCCGGCGTAGCAACGAAGCCAGCAGCAGCGACAATGTCAAGTATACAATAGAAGCCAACAACAAGAACTCCAAGGCGCGAAAGGAGCGGGTAATAGCCGTCTGCGCGCTGTGAAAGAATTCGGGCGTCGAGACAAATGCCGCCAGGGCCGTGTTTTTCAGGTTGTGAATCAGGCGCGTCGAAATGGCAGGGAAGGCCGCGCGCAATCCTTGGGGCACCAGGATTTGCATAATCAGGACATGCTGCGGCGCTCCCAGCGAACGAGCGGCGTCCAAGTGCTCCTTTGCAATGGTGCCCACCCCTGCCCGAAATAGTTCTGCCAAGTAAGCGCTTGTGTTCAAGGACAAGGCCAGTGCGGCTGCCAGTGTGTAGTATGGTATCGACAGGCCGCTCCACACCTGCAAGTGCGCCATCAGCCAATTATCGAAGAATATCGCCCTTCGCATCTCAGCGGGGAAGAGATTAGGCAGAGCGAACGCCCAGAAAATAACCAGGACCAGGGCCGGAACATTGCGGTTCACATCGACATGAGCGGTTGCCAACCAGCGCAAGGCGCGCCGCTCCGACAATCTGAGCAGGCCCATTGGCACACCTATGCCCGATGCCAACAACGAGGTGGCCACCGTCAGCACCACCGTCAGGGCAAGCCCTTTCAGTAGAAGCTGGATCGTTTCTATGCTAAGCCAATTGAAGCTCATGGATTTGACCCTTTGCCGGACTCTGGTGACTCCCTGGCCAGACACCAGGGCTACCGGCCCAGCCTATTAGAACAACGTGACCAAGGCTCTTCCACCCCTATAGTGACAACCTGGAAGTTAGATTTCTTACCTCAGCATACCTTCAAAGCGCCTTTTTGATCTGCTTGGTTACCTGCGGGTGACGGCTGATTGCCTGGTTCATGGCTTCCAGGATTGCCTGATGAAATCCGTGCCGTATCTCCTGATAGCCTTCAATTTCGGCTGGAGCGAGCCAGAGTTGGGTGAGCAAGCCCACGTAGTAGCGGATGCGCACCAGGGTGGCATATTGGGCCGAGATGGTGTCCGTCAGCTCAAGGCCAATCACATCCGGCAAATCACCTCCTGACAGAGCCGTCTCCCAGGCAATGGTACTGATATAGAAGCTCTGCCCCCATGGTGTGCGGAGATAGGCAGGCCTGGCAGCCTGCAAAGTATGGTAGGTATCGCTCAATTCTTGCGAGAGAGCGCGTAACACAACCTTGGCCCGGCGCCGCTTGCGACGTCGCTCAGTGCGTCGTTCGGTGGTCAGGGCAGCCAAGGTGCCCACAAATATGCCTATCAAGGTGGCAACCGTTTCTGCGATGATGGTACTTGAAATCTCCATGTCAGGTAAGACTCCTGTCTGGGTGGCTCGCTCAGGGCGCGGGCAAGCCGCACATCCTGCTCAACATCTACATTATATTCCATCCAGGTTGCAGAAAGCTTGCAGTCGACGTTTGCCACGCAGTGGCTGATCTTTGTCCAGGGCGGCGGTCACAGACTGCCCTGGAGCACTTGCCTGAATGGTAGCTCAGAACGATCTCCAAAGCGAGAGAGGGGCGGAATCTCGCTTGATGGGAAGTGCATAATTAGCTATAATCGTATTGGAAGTGGACCCAGCAACCCTGGCTGTAGAATAGGAGGGCTGAAAGGATGACACTGAGCGAAGCCACGATTCGGGGCCTGGCCACGGCTCAGTCCTTTGAGCGGGGCGAAAACTACTACCACACAGGGGCAGTCCTTGACTTGAGCAAACGAGAGAACACTCTGCTGGCCCGCGTGGAGGGGAGCCGCTACGAACCCTACCAGGTGACGGTCGAACTAAGTGAACAAGGGCTAGCAGCAGCCCATTGTAGCTGCCCTTACGACTGGGGCGGCTACTGCAAACATATTGTGGCAGCCTTGCTGGCTTACCTTCGAGAGCCAGAGCAGGTGATTGAGCGCCAGTCGATGGCTGAATTGTTGGGCGGCTTGGAGCGGGGCGAGTTGCTGGAGTTGCTGACCGGTTTGCTATCTGAGCAGCCACGCTTGATTGATTGGGTGGAGATGAAACTTGCAGCCCAAAGTGCGGTGGCTTCGGTTGAGGAAGGCGATCGACCGCACCAGCGCCAAAGGCCGGTCAACCCGGAGCCGTTCCACAAGCAGGCGCTATACATTATGAATAGTCTCAGCGATGTGCGCCCTTCAGAAGCCTACTGGGGCATCAGTGGCATGGTGGATCAAATGCGCAGCCTGATCAACCAGGCGCAACCCTTTATCAAGGCGGGCGATGGGCGCAGCGCCTTGCTTATTCTGGAAGCAGTGGCCCAGGTCTACCTGGATCGATGGCTTGCGTACGATGACTCCAGCGGATACTTGGGCAGCCTGTTCACCGATATCGGCTATTTATTCACCGAAGCCATCCTCAGCGCCGACCTGTCGGAAGAGGAGCGCGACGAATGGGGGCAAAGACTTACTGCCTGGCAGGGAGAGATTGAAGACTACGGTATTGACGAGGCTTTTGATGCAGCTATAGGCGCTGCCGTGCAAGGTTGGGACTTCCCTCCGCTGCAAGCGGTGCTAGAAGGGCATATCACTGAGCAGGGCGCCTGGGAGGACGAAGCGCCCTGGTACGCCGATGACCTGGCACTGGCCCGGCTCAACGTGCTGGAACGGCAGGGGAAGACCACCGAGTATCTGTACCTGGCCCGAGCGGAAGGGCAGACGGCCCTGTACCTGACCAAATTGGTCAAGTTGGGCCGGGTCCAGGAGGCGGTTGAGTACGCGATGCAGAATATGGCCAACATAGATGAGGCGCTGGCACTGGCCCAAGCCCTGCGCGAGCACAACCAGCCTGCCCAAGCTCTGACAATTGCTGAACGGGGTCTAACCCTTCACGGCGACCCGCTGACCTTGGCCCGTTGGACACGTGACTTTGCGGCCCAAGTTGGCCAGCCAGCCTTGGCATTGGAGGCAGCCCGCGTTGCTTTCGCTGGTTACCACTTCCTCGAAGATTATCGCGCTGCAGCTGTTATTGCAGGCGAGGCGTGGCCTGCCGTACGGGCCGAATTGCTCAAGCTGCTGGCTGAGGCCGATACTGACTATGGCAAGATCGACATCTATCTGTACGAGGGCATGGTCGACCAGGCTGTCCAGGCTATCGATAGCGGCTCGCATTGGGGCTATAGCACGGTTGAGCAGGTGGTTGACGCAGCCTACAAAAGTCACCCGGATTGGGCCATCCGTCAATGCAAAAGGCAGGCGGAGCCGATTATGAACGGCGGCCAGTCAAGACACTACCATCACGCCGTGCGCTGGTTGGAGAAAGCGTGCCGTGCCTACCTGGAGGCTGGCCGGCAGGATGAGTGGGCAGCCTACCTGGAGGACCTCATCAGCCAACACGCTCGCAAGTACTCCCTGCGCCCGCAACTGGAAGCCCTGCGGAAATAAGGCCGCGGCCAGCGTCCAGGCCTTGCCGAAAGGCGAAAGGCCAAGGCTGCCCGTAATTCGCCCCTCGTCTCAGGCCTGTGGTCTGGCCAGAAAGTGATCAAACCGCCCCCTGCCCGTGTATAAGACTATAGATAGAATGTTAGCTGGTAGTGTGAGGGATTTTGTCTGGTTCCTGACATGCCCGACATCAACGCACTGATCCAACGCTGGCGAGCCGGTGATGAACGCGCCGCCGAAGCCATATATAACCAGTACCGGGACTCGACTTTCGGCCTGGCCTATACGCTGCTGGGCGACCAGGCCGACGCTGAGGAAGTAGCCCAGGACTCCCTCACCTACGCCTTGACCCGCATCGAAAGCTACGATCCGAAGCGGGCCAGGTTCAGCACCTGGCTGCATACCATCACCCTCAGCCGCTGCCGGAACAAACGCCGGCGGCGCTATTTGCCCAGTTTGTCCCTGATGGCCTGGTTGACGAGAGGCGGCGACGCCCCCGATCCAACGCCGGGCCCGGAGCACCAGGCGATCCGGGAGACAACCCGGGATGAGGTTTGGGAGGCCATCGAAGCCTTAAGCCCGCCGCTTCGAGAGGCAATCGTCCTGCGCCACTGGGCCGATTACACCTACCAGGAGATCGGCGACATGCTAGGCTGCTCCATGCGGACCGCCCAATCCCGGGTGCGGCTGGCGCATAAGCGACTCAGAGCAATCTTGGCCCCAGGCGATCTGACGATTCTGGAAGAGAATACCCATGGATAGACACTTAAGCGAAGACCAGCTTACCCGTCACGTTTACCGCACCCTGACGGACGCCCAGCGAGAGATGATGGATATTCACCTGGGGACGTGCCAGGAGTGCCGGGCTAGCCTGGCCGGTCACGAGGCTCTACAGCGCCGGGCTCGTTACAGCGTAATGGACAGGCGCAGGGGGATCAGCATGTCGCCCCAGGCCAGCTTTGCGGACATTGCTCCCCGCCTGAGACGTTCAAGGAGGTTTGCCACACTTTGGACAGGATCTAGACAGTTTGTGTATGGCCTGGCCACGCTAGCCGTGCTGGTCGTACTGGCCTTCGGACTGGCGCTCTACTTCAGAGACATCAGCCAGTCGGCGGAGTCGATGTACAAGGGAGGCCCACAACGTACCGGCGCTTATGATGTCAAGGGACCCAAGCATGGCGAACTCCTGTGGCAGTTCACAACAAAAAGCACGATTATGACTACTCCGGTTGTAGTGGATGGGGTCGCCTATGTCGGAAGCCAAGACGGTTTTCTCCGGGCATTGGACAGCCACACTGGAGAGGAAAAGTGGAAGTTTGATGCAGGCCGCCCGGTGCTTTCCACGCCTGCCGTCGCAAGAGGGACCGTTTATTTCGGGAGCGGGTGTATTGGGGGTAGTGACTATTGCCTTCGTCGTCGTGCCGGCTCAGACTATTACTTCTACGCCCTGGACCGCCAGACCGGCCAGGAGAAGTGGCGGTTTCAGGTAGGGGGCGGGGTAGCTTCTTCCCCGCTCATCGCCCATGGGCTGGTCTATTTCGGGAGTGAAGACCAGCATCTGTACGCGCTGGACAGCCGGACCGGCCAGCAGAAGTGGCGCTTCACAACGGAGGACGTCGTCTGGGGCAGCCCGGCCATGGCCGATGGCGTGGTCTATTTCGGCGCTGGATGCTATTTATGCACCACATCTGAAGACAGGCACCTGTATGCGGTAGACAGCCAGACCGGCCGGGAGATGTGGCGCTTCGAAACGGGGGACTGGGTGGAATCTACCCCGGTCGTGGCGGATGGGGTGGTCTATTTTGGGAGCGGCGACACACATGTCTACGCCGTAGACAGCCAGACCGGCCAGGAGAAGTGGAGATTCAAGACAGAAGGCGGAGTGCAGGACTCCCTAGCCCT
The DNA here is from genome assembly GCA_020343875.1 of Anaerolineales bacterium. Taxonomy (GTDB): domain Bacteria; phylum Chloroflexota; class Anaerolineae; order 4572-78; family NAK82. Next base: position 764,386 of record CP070811.1, read on the forward strand.
CAGCGCAGGAGTAGTCTACGTCGGAAGCAGAGACCAGCATCTGTATGCCATAGACAGCCGGACCGGCCAGGAATTGTGGAAGGTCGAGACAGGAGGGGCTAGCCTCTATGGCCCGGCCATCGCCGATGGGGTGGTCTATTTCGGGAGTAATGCTACCTCGGATCTGTACGCATTGGACAGTCAGACGGGACAGGTACTCTGGAGGTTCCAGAATTTCGTCTCCTGCTGTCATTCTGGTGGGAGTGGTCTGGCCTTGGGAGAGGGGGTAATGTACATCGTGAGTGACAATGTTAATCTCACTGCCGTGGGTGATCCGCAACAGTAGCGCCTGAAACTCTGAAACAACAAATAAAGGAGATACCGGCTGACTTGGCGGAAAGCGGTATCTCCTCAGGCCGAGATAGTGCTCAGAGCATGCCCGCGCACCCTGTGCGTGTGCGTGGCCCTATGCACTGGCCTATTCAGATTATATCACATACCCCATCAACTGGCAATCAAACTACTAAATTGCAAAGGAGGATTATCTGTGAACACGCATTCTGGCTCTGCTGGTGACCAAGTCAAACCCAAGCGCCGCGAACGACTACGCAACCTGATCCTTTTCAGCCTCCTGGCAGCGGTAGTGATCACACTGTTCTGGGAAACTACCAGCCTGGGGGGATCCCAGGAAAGGGGTGCGGAGGCCAGCGCTGCCACCGATGCTCTGGGACAGGCTAATGCCCGAGCGGTGACGGCCTACGCCCTCTACGAAACCGCAACGCACGACGATCCTTCCGGAAGCCGAGCCTTGCTGCTGGCCCTCGAGGCGGTGCGGTATTACCTGGACCACCATCTTCCCCTGGACCCGGAAGCTGACACGGCCCTGCGCCAGGCTGTAGAGGCTGCACCCCCTTGGCGCATGACTCTCCCCCGCCATTACCATTCGGCTTCACTCTCCTCGGGTGCCTTAGGCCCCCATACCCAGCAGGGACCCAGCTCGACCAGGGATGAGCCGACTAGCCAGCAGGTCCCCCACCGGGAGGGCCATACCGACAACGTCACTTCGGCTGCCTACAGCCCCGACGGCCGGTTCATCCTCACCGCTGGGTTCGACGGCGTTGCGCTCGTCTGGGATGCCGGTACCGGCCAGCAGTTGCGTTCTCTCGAAGGTCATACGGATGAGATCTGGTCGGCTGCCTACAGCCCCGGCGGCCGCTTCATCGTCACCGCCAGTGCCGATAACACTGCACGTATCTGGGATGCTGCTACCGGCCAACAACTCCACGTGCTAAAGAGACATAAAGATTGGGTCAACTCAGCAGCGTATAGCCCCGATGGGCGCACCATCGTCACGGCCAGTTGGGATAACTTGGCTTACATCTGGGATGGTGAAACGGGGCAGTATCTGCGCTCTCTTGAAGGTCATAAGTACAATGTCCGCTCAGCCGCTTACAGCCCCGATGGCCGATTCATCGTCACCGCCAGTGATGACCGCACCGCACGGGTGTGGGATGCAGGGACGGGGCAGCAACTTGTTTCGCTAAAAGGTCATACAGACAGCCTCAAGACAGCGGCCTATAGTCCTGACGGCCGCTTCATCGTCACTGCCAGTGATGACCACACCGCTCGGGTGTGGGATGCAGGGACAGGCCAGCCGTTGCATGCCCTGGTAGGGCACGCTGACGGGCTTTGGTCAGCCGCCTACAGCCCTGACGGCCGGCTTATCGTCACTGCCAGCGCTGATCACACCGCCCAGGTGTGGGATGCCCAAACGGGCCAGCAACTGGGCCAGCTTGACGGGCACAGCGAACGGGTTAACTCAGCCGCCTTTGGCCCAGATGGCCTGACTATTGTCACCAGCAGTCGTGACCGCACCGCCCGGGTGTGGGGGGTCCCCACTACAGAACACCCTGGTTCACTGAAAGGGCACTTCGACAAGGTTACCTCGGCGGCCTACAGCCCTGATACCCCAGAGGGCACAGGCGGCCGCTTCATCACCACCTCCAGTTGGGATAACACAGCCCAGGTCTGGGATGCTCTAACCGGCCAATCGCTTTGCTGGCTGCAAGGACATACCAATTGGGTATGGTCAGCCGCTTACAGCCCTGATACCCAAAAGGGCACAGGTGGCCGGTTCATTGTT
>CP070811.1:766607-777349 GCA_020343875.1 Anaerolineales bacterium
CGCAGGTGGGTGAAATCTTGATCAGCGAATCGGCTTTTCTGTCGGCAGAGATGGCGGTGGGTGCGTTAGAGAAACGCTCGCTGGACTTAAAGGGTAAGTCCCAAGCCGTAACGGTGTACGTCCTCACAGATTACTCAAGCTCGATATCCTGAGGCCTTTGCCTGACCTGCTGGCCAGTGTTTGCGGGCTGACACGGTCCGCCACCGACTCGTCTTGCCTGGCGTAATCAGAACATTTGCAGCGAACAAGGACCGGACCTGTTGCGGCTCGGCCCAGAATCGGCGATTCGAAATGTCCATCTCACTCCTGTCCACCAAACTGTATATTCCACCCGCACGGGAACACGCCATCGCGCGCCCACACCTGATCCAAAAGCTGTCCTCTGGTGTGGCCCGGCCGGGTAGTTTTACGCTAGTGTCTGGCCCGGCGGGATTCGGGAAAACCAGCCTGCTGAGTGAATTCGTAACTCGACTCCAGCAGCCTGCGGCATGGGTATCTCTTGACGAAGGGGACAACGACCCAATCCGCTTTTGGACGTACCTCATCACGGCCTGCCAGTCAATCCAGGAGGAGGTGGGCCAGGCGGCGCTGGAGTTGCTGAGCACGCCCCAGCCAGTGCCTGAGGATACCGTCCCCACCATCCTGATCAATGATCTCACCAGGCTAGATCGGTCACTAGTGCTGGTCCTGGACGACTACCACGAGATCCAAAACCCATCCATTCATGCCGGCCTGCTGTTTCTGCTCGATCACCTCCCGCATAATCTTCACCTCATGGTATCCACGCGGTCCGATCCCCCCTGGCCCCTGGCCCGCTACCGCGCCCGCAACCAACTGGCCGAAGTCCGGGCCCGGGATTTACGCTTCAGCTTTGAAGAGGCGCTGGAGTTTCTAAACAGAACCATGGGTTTGAATTTGTCCGCGCAGGAAGTGACAGCCCTGGAAGAGCGCACCGAGGGCTGGGCTGCGGGCCTGCAGTTAGCCGCGCTATCCATGCAAGGACGCAGCGACATCCCCGCTTTCGTCAAAGCCTTTACCGGCAGCCACCTTTATGTCGCGGAGTATCTGGTCGAGGAGGTAATTCAACGCCAGCCCCAGGACGTACAGTCGTTCTTGCTGCAAACCTCCATTCTGAAGCGGATGAACCCAGAATTGTGCGAGGCGGTCACGGATTGCCAAGATGGACAGGCCATCCTTCAATACCTGCACCATGCGAATATCTTCGTTGTTTCTTTGGACAACGAAGGTAACTGGTTCCGTTATCATCACCTGTTTGCAGACCTGCTGCATGCCCGTCTTCGGCAGAGTCTACCGGCAGAGGCGATCCCAGCGCTGCACAGGCGTGCTTCGGTCTGGTACGAGCGCAATGGCTTCACTCCCGAAGCCGTGACTCATGCGCTGGCAGCCAAAGATTTTGAGAGAGTGGCTGATCTGGTGGAGCAGGCAGCTCACACGCTCGTCTTTACCGGCCAGGTGAACGTCCTGAGAGACTGGCTGGAAGCCCTCCCGGAGGCGTCTTTTCACGCTCACCCACACCTGACCTTTTACCTGTTTTGGATCGATATTCTGCAAGGCAGAGCGGACCTCTCTGAACGGGCTACCCAGGAAAAGCAAGATCTGCTCAAAGCTCTACCCCCATCGCCTGAAAACGACCGGCTGCGGGGGGAACTGATGGCGGTCGAATGCCGGGCGATGGCGTTATCGGGGCGTACTTCCAGGGGCATCCACTTGGCGCAGCAGGCCCTGGCCTATCTCCCGCTGGACGATCCGGCCTCGCGCGCCCGCGCCAATTCAGCATTAGCCATCGCTCACGATCTGGAGGGCCGGGCAGAAGAAGCTGCGCCAGCCTATCAGGAGTGCTTCTCCCAGGCCATGACCGCTGGCGATTACCGCCTGGCCGCCCATACGACGATGGTGAAAGGTCTAGTTCAATGCCATTATGGGCGGCTGCACCATGCGGCCAGGACCTTCCAAACCATCATCGACATGGGGGATCGGGTAGATATCGCTTCGGGGGACGAGGCGGGGGCGGCTCTGGTAAAAAACGCCAGGGCTAACCGGTTGTTCTTCCCGGCAGGGCAGGGCCACATCGGGCTGGGGTGCATCCACCTGGAATGGAACGACCTGAAGGCAGCTGAAAATCACCTGAAGCAGGGCATGGAACTTTGCCGCCGGGGAGGGCTGGACGGCATTTTTATCGGCCGGAGGCTGATGTCTCGTCTGCGCCAGGCACATGGCGACCTGGAGGGGGCACTGGAAGAAATCCAGTTTCCGAAGCAGGCCTTTCAAAGAGTAGATGACTTTAACGTCGCCACCCGGCAGATCCAGATCCGGCTGGCCCAGCGGGATGTGGACAGCGCCTGGCGTTTGGCCGCGCCATTGGTCGAGATGCTGCGGGGCGATCCCGCCGCCGTCCGGCTGCCTTTGCTGTTTTTGGAAATCCTCCAGGCTATTATGGCCCGGGTCTACCTGGCCCAGGGCGAGATCGGGAAAGCCCAGGGATTATTGGACCGGCTCCAGGCTACGGCCGAGCGGGGCCAGCGCTCAGCTCGCTTGATCGAAGTCCATTTGCTCAGAGCGCTAGCTTACCAGAAACAGAATAGGGGCAGCCTTACGTCAGATGCCATCCAGAGTATGGAGCAGGCTCTGGAGCTGGGCAGGCCAGAGGGCTATGTCTTACTTTTTTTGGAGGAAGGCCCGGCGGTGATTCCATTGTTGAACGCCGTGGTCAGTCATCAGGCTACGCCTGACCGGATAAGGGAATACGCTCTGCAAATCCTGGACGCTTTCGGCAGGATTGGCGAGCCCGCCGCTCCCCGGTCCGCAGGTGAGGCGGCTGGCCTGGTTGAGCAACTGACCCCGCGCGAAATGGAAGTCCTGGCGCTGCTGGCTGCCGGCGATTCCAATCAAACCATTGCAGACAAGCTGGTCATCACGCTGCGCACGGTGAAGAAACACACCGGCAATATCTACGGCAAGTTGAACGCCAGCAGCCGCACCCAGGCCGTCGCCCGCGCCCGCCAGCTAGGACTGCTCTCCACAGACTGATCGGTCTCCATATGCTTGACCTGCAGACGCCTCTTGCCATCCAGGTTTGTCACGCTGCAAGCGTGACCTGCGGGCTAATGACGTAGGTCGCGTTTCCAACGTGACGCTTCCCACCATGCGGGTCCCTCACGCTGCAAGCGTGACCTACGGGCTACAGGTTTGGGGAGGAGGTGTACCAAGGTACACCTCCTCCTCTTTTCTGAATGGTCCCCAAAGATGCTACCTGGGTCCACTGACACCTCGCGCCAGGCAGTGTATATTGGATGTAAGAAACTGAAGCAAGGAGAAAAAAATGAACACACTTACAGCCAAACTGATTGCTGCCGGGACCCTTTTTCTCTTCACATTGATCTCGGGCGTGATCGTCAGCCATTCTGGAGGACCGCTCAGTGTAGCACTGGTCACTGTTCACAAACTGATAGCAGTGGCAACCGTGGTTCTTTTCGGCATGGCCGTTAACCAACTGGTTAAAACTGGAGATGCCAAGGTGCTGGTCGACCTGAGTGTCGTGGCTTTCGCTGGGGTTTTGTTCGTAAGCCTGGTCGTGACGGGCGCTTTGCTGACCCGCGAAATGCAGCTTCCAGAAGCGATCTTGAAGGTGCACCAGGTAGCGCCACTGCTGGCGCTGGTTGCGTCGACGGCGAGCATTTACCTGTTGGCCGGGGGCAAATCGTAATGCCAAAGAGTGGGGGAGGATTAAGAGGTATGACTCTCCTGTGGCTCCCAGAGCTTCATCAAAAGAAGGTTGGAGAAAGACATGAAATATGATACCGTTATCGAATCCCAAGAAGGAATACCGGCGGACGCCCGAGGTTCGAATATGAAGAAAAAGCCGGGTTACCGGGTCCTCCCGTTCACGATGAATAGACGTATGGTGGCTGCTTCCGCTTCCGTTGGCCGCGAGCAAAACAACATCCAGGCCATCATCGAAGTCGACATCACACAGCCGCAGCGTCTCATCCGTGAGCATCGGCAGCGAACCGGAGAAAAGCTTTCCTTGACGGCGTATGTGACAACTTGCCTGGCCCGGGCCGTTGCCGAGTTCCCCAACCTCAACTCATTCCGCAAAGGTAGAAATCTCATCGTCCTTGACGATGTCACGATCAGCGCCCTGGTCGAGCGGGAAATCGCGGGCGAGTTGGTACCCGAACATCTAGGCATTCAAGCCGCACAGACCAAGACATACCGGCAGATTCATAACGAGATCAGAGCAGCGCAGGAACATGGCGAAGATGGGCTGGGAGGGCTTTCCGGAATGACCTGGGTGCGGTTCATTCCGGGTATTCTGCTGCGCACCTTCATCCGCCTTGCATCCCGCAACATCCGTATGATGGAACGTTATGGCACGGTTGGCGTAACTGCAGTCGGTATGTTCGGTGGCAAGAATCAAGCCCTGTGGCTTGTTCCACTCGTCGGGGGGGCCACCGTTGGGGTTGCTGTGGGAGGGATTGTTGAGAGGCCCTTCGCCAGCCACGGGCAACTCGAAACACGAGAACATCTTTGTCTGACCGTGACATTTAACCATGATATCGTCGATGGTGCACCGGCGGCTCGCTTTCTCAGGCGATTTTCTGAGCTGCTCACGGACGGCGAGCTGCTTCGTGACGAGACAGACACTGCCGCTGAAGAGTCCGAAAATGAATATCGTGTTTCCTGGACACGGTAAACCATTCGAGATGGTTCCGTGCCGTCGGGGTTAAAAGAATGGACAAGCCTTGCTTTTACGAAATTCGAGTTGAAGGTCATCTCACGGATCGCTGGTCCGACTGGTTCGACGGGCTGGCCATCCGCCATGACGCAGACGGCGAAACGACCTTGAGCGGGCTCTTGCCCGATCAAGCGGCTTTGTTCGGTGTGCTCCACCAGATTCAAGGCCTCAACCTGACCCTGATTTCAGTCAACCGGTCATCCACCCGGGAGTGAGAAGCCAGGTGTGCAGGCGCCCAGCATCGCTTCTGGGCTGGGTACGGATGCGAAACGAACTCTGCCTGATGTTGAGTCGCCAGGTGGGCCTGGCAGAGGGGCGCGCCGGAGATTTCCAATTTGGGGCTGCATCTGCTAAAATCGTCTCAGGTTTCCGGCTTAGTTCAACGCAGGATTGTGTAGCGGCTTCCCGCTCTTCTCATCCCTCATCCGTTGCATATGGCATCCGTCTTCAATTCAGGTCTCTACCCATCCGCCGCGTCACACCAACCCCTAACACGTTGGGCACCCATTGATGGGGCACCTGAAACACCTTGAAAAGTAGACAATGAACAAGAAAACCTATGACAAGGCCATTGCCAATTGGCCAGAGGAAGATCGACCCCGAGAAAAGCTGCTGCTCACGCTGGGACCAAAAACGAAGGGCCAATTATGACAAACAGTACCGTTGCGTTTCCAGCAGTTTTGCGGGAATTCATAGACTCCACCCCATGGACTTTCGCCAGGACTATGCCAGAATGGCCCCACGAATATATCGTTCGGGAGCGAGTAGATGAGGAGATCTTTGTGCAGCTAGTGCGCTACATACGGGAGCACGGCTACGAGGGCAAGTTCTATCAGAGGAGCATTACCTACTATGATGATCGCGGAATGACCTATTGGACCATGGGGGCACCACTGGACAAAACCACCATCATCAATCGCTGCAGAAAAGAGGACACCTATGAGGTCCGCCTGCGGGAGGCCAGACTGCCGGAGTCGAAAGATATCCGATCCGAATAAGCAACCCCAGGCAACGCTGCACAGCACGCCGGACCCGCGACAGTGGGCGCCATCTGAAACACCAGGAGAAAGGCAATGCCAGAAGGGGCTAGTACTGCATCCGTTGAGTCGACACAGGGGCCCGCCAACTCCGCGGGGCATTACACCGTCTATGCAGCCGGGGGCCTATTCACGCAGCACGAATTGACAACGAATGTGTTGATCAAAGAGGCTGTTTGGCGGCTGTCCAAGGGGCGATTCGAGCTTGTCCTACCTCAGTCGGAGGAATTGAGACAACTGGACAGACCCGACATCGCGGCCTACATCAGGAATGTCGATCTCCTGCAAGTTGTGCAGACCGATGCGCTTTTGGCACGCTTTGACGGGCTGGAACTCGATACGGGCACGGTGGTCGAATTCATGATGGCCAGGATGCTCGGCAAACCCACACTCATCCTCCGCAGTGATACCCGGCACCTGTCCGGTCAGGAGCTGGATGAACCCTATAACTTGATGGTGAAGAGCTGGCCACGCAGCGTTGAAGTCCACGTTGACTCCCTGATGAACTATATCGGGCTGATTGCCGAACAAAGTAACGCGCCGGGTGACAGCCAGGCGTTGCGCACCCTCTTGGAAGCTGAGCTGAGTACCATTCAGGCAGGCGTTGATCAAATAGCCAGGAAGGTGATTGACGGCTTGCAGGCGGTAGTTGAGATGAACTCGCCCTATCCCCCTGAATACCAGGAGATGGTCTACAAAGCAGCCAGATACAGCCCTGGGAGCGGGTTCGATAAATTGCTCACAGAGAGCAAGCTGGAGGCGATTATTCGGAGACTGAGGCATAACGGGACGCTCTAGCCATACTGGCCGAGTGGGACGAGATGATCCACACTTGACTGCGCATAGGTCGTACAGCGGTGCCTGCCGGGCAGCTTGTTACCGTGGGTGGGCTTCTTCTGCGAGCGGATCTCCTGTCCGAGCAAGGAGTTGAAACGATGAACGAGGCTATCCTGTCTCTGGAAAAAGGCGCCATGGAGCGCTGGCGCAACGGGGATCCATGGGCCTTTGTGGAAATCAGCGCCCAGGATATCACGTACGTGGATCCCAGCCTGACCCAGCCCATCCTGGGCCTGGACGAGTACCAAGCGTACATGAAGCAGCTTGAGGGGAAAATCCGCTACCAGGGTTCGGAATTCATCGATCCCAGAGTGGCGGTCGCCGGAGATGCGGCGCTCCTGTCGTACAACTATCGCTCTTCGGCCCTCTCGTCGGAGGGGGCGATCTTGGGTCAAACCCTGTGGAATGCGACGGAGGTGTACTTCCGGCGGGACGGCCAGTGGAAGATCGTGCATACCCATTGGTCATTTGTCCTGCAGCAGCTACCCAAGCGCTTGGAAATCCCCATTCCGGTGCCGTTGTCTCCCAAGGAATACCATGGGACGTTGGGCGAGATCATGGCACTCGAGTCGGCGGCGATGGAGCGGTGGCGCCAGGGCGACCCCTGGGGCTTCATCGAAATCAGCGCTCCGGAGGTGACCTACTTCGATACGGGCACACCCCAGCGCATCAATGGCAGGGTGGCCCTGAAAGCCGAGTATGCACAGCGTGAAGGGAAGATCTTCTTCGATGCCATGGATTTCATCGACCCGAGAGTCCAGGTCAGCGGGGAGCTGGCGGTCTTAGCGTACCGGTTCCTGGACACCTGGCTGAATCGGGACGGTTCTGTCTCCCACAGGATACCCTGGAACTGCACCGAGGTCTTCAGACGAATGGATGACCGATGGAGGATCATCCACACCCACTGGTCGTACATCAAGGGCAAGAGGAGATAAAGCCCAACTTCCGCCCCTACCAAACTGAAGATGATTTCTGGCGCATGCGCGAGTATCTGCGCCAGGTCTTTTTGCTCAACCGCCGGCTTGAGCGAAGTGGGCACGTAACGAGTGGCTGAAGCGGACCGTTAACCCACTGTTGAAATCGTCGGCCCGATTGGAGTGCGCTGTAACGTTAATACTGAACCATGTCATCCTGAGAAGGGCCATACCGTCAGAGGGCGGTATGCGTAAACCCAGAAACTTACGCGTCAGCACTGGTCCAAGCAAGCGCCACATGTCATTGCGAAGGAACTGCCCCGAAGGAGGTACGCAGTGCCCCGAAGGAGGTACGCAGTGCCCCGGAGGGGGCACGTAGCGACGAAGCAGTCTCCAGCCTGTCGGAAGTTTCTGAGTAGCCGCAGGCGAGGAATCCCTGAGTCGGTTGGGGGTGCACGCGGCTGTGTGCATGGCTTGGATGTGGCCATCCAAGCCGAGCCTGTTTTGGAGAGTCCGATTGGCCTGGATCTGGAGATCCAGGCCGAGTAGGGCGTGTTTCCATACGCGCCGTTTCTTCTGGTAGTGACATGGCATGTCACTGCGACACCTGCCCCGCAAGAGGAGCGGTGCGGGAGGAGCGCAGTGGCCCGTGTTGGACACGCAACGACGAAGCAGTCTCCAGCCTGTCGGAAGTTTCTGAGTAGCGAAGCGAAGGATCTCCTTCTCGGCAAAGCTGAGGCTTCCTATGCAAAGGAGGAGATTCTTCGCCTCCGCTGCGCTCCGGCTCAGAATGACATGCATATCAGAATCTCGGATACAGTGTACTGCTTGTCGATTGCCAGATGAATGATGCTTACTATTAGCTTTAGCGGTTCTACTACACGGTGACGACGACATTTCCCTTTTTTTGCCCTGTTTCAACATACCGATGAGCCTCGACAATCTGCTCCAACGGATAGCCTCTATCGATGACCGTTCTTATCTTCCCCTCCTCGATAAGCTCCCTGAGGAAATTTAGATCCTCGATCGTTCCACTGGCTGTCTCCAGGATGACCTGCCTGTTGGTTGTCACTCGGGTCCACAGCGCTTGAACCAGCTGTGAGCCCGGGTTGGCTAAAAGATAGCTTCCGTTTTGCTTCAGCGATTTGCGACTACGTGACAACGAAATCTTGCCGACCACGTCAAAAATGACATCATAGATCTCACCCCTTTGGACGAAATCTTCTTGGGTGTAGTCGATGACCTGATCAGCACCGATCGAGCGCAGCATCTCCAATTTGGCCGTGCTGTCCACCGCGGTCACTTCCGCCCCAAAGTATTTGGCAAGCTGTACCGCATACGTACCGATACTTCCACCCGCGCCATTGATCAAAATCCTCTGCCCGCTTTGAATATTTCCCAGTCTGAGAAAATGGAGTGCATCGCGTCCCCCAAAGGGAACGGTGGCCGATTCCTCGTAGGTCATATTGGCCGGCTTAATTGCCACCCCCCCTTCCATCTCTCCGGGTTGTTCGGGCAGACAGATGTACTCGGCGTTCGCGCCAAATCCCATCCCGGCAGATCCAAATACCTGGTCACCTGGCTTAAATAGCTTAACATCTTTGCCTACGGCTTCAATTTCCCCGGCCAATTCAGTCCCCGGTATGGTATTACTCCTTGGTTTTCTGAAACCTATCCATATTCGGATGGGGAGGCTAATGTAGATTGGGAGTTTGAGGCTTCGAAGTTCACAGTCCCCTGCCGTTACGGTTGTGGCAAAGATTCGTATCAGGACTTCATTATCCTTGGGAACAGGTTTTTCAACCTGTTGGAGCTGAAGAACCTCCGGCGGCCCGTATTTTGTCCATACGACTGCTTTCATCTATGTGCCCTTCCTTTTTTGATCCATAATTTACTTCACAGGCCACCCCTACCTGCTCACATGCTCCAGCGGCCATCCAAGTCGCTTTGCCTGGAGACGTGGTCTGTCGGCGAGTGACTCCAAAACGAAGCCCCTATACCTTCGGCATGGGTACCATTCAGGCAGCTTCAAGGGCACGCTTTTCCCACTTCTCGACGTTTACACCCTTAATCACAAGCCACAAGGGGAAGATTAATTCACCCCAACCCGTAAACATGGCAATTTCCACTCCGTAGTCGGGGAAAAGAAAGAACGCAAAGCTATCTATCAGATAGCCCAAACATCCAATAACCAACAAGACGCCCAGAATTCTGGGAAGGAAACCCGACTTGAACACTGAATAACCCATGGGAAATAGCCAGAGGCCCCAAAATATGCCGGCGATGTTTATCCCATGTTCGTGCAAATCGAGAAATAGGGGCAGCAGAGCCTGCAACTGATCGGGGGTGAATACTCTCAAGTAGTCAGCACCGCTCACCAGTGGTAAGGCAGCAAATTGGTTAAGCTGATTCAGCATGGCGATAGGGGCACTGACCAGAAAGAATACAACCATAAGCAAAGCAGAGTTTTTGCTGACTGGTTTGAGTAACTTGTATAAAACTAGAACCAACAATATATTGATTATCTGAAGGATGAGAGCGCTCACGATGCTGAGACGGAACAGCGATCCAGAAGTCATGATATTGTTGGCTGTTGTTGCGGCATCTCCGGGCACGATAAGAGTGGAGGGAACATACATCATGCCGAACAGGCCGAGTGGAAACTCAAGTAGATACAGGATCCCTGCAAGCCTTGCATAAAAAAGTGGGGATGTTTTGGCGGTCCTTGCGGTCTTCTTGACTGTCTCTTGGGTAGTCATCGCATTTTCTCCTTTTTGACTATTGGGCGCGCCCTTCTTCAAGATACCGGGGAGCTTCAGGTATCCCACCGAATGGTTGACGCCCCAATCCATTCGGCAATCTGCCCGGCAAATGTGCCCACACCCCTGTATGGGGGCCCGCCTGGGTCCTCCTGTTGGCCGAGGTGACATAGGATTGCATTATGCGTAGCTCCAGGTATTTGTCCAGGCTAAACACCCCCATAGATGTGTCTTCCGATGCGCCGGACGCGGGCCATCTCCTCCTCGTCAAGAGGGCCTGCGTCCAGAGCCTTGAGATTGTGTTCCATCTGCGCTGCGGTGGAGGGGCCCGTGACACACACGTTCACATCGGGATGGGAGAGAACGAAGCGGTAGGGGTCGGCTGGGGCCAATGGGCGCTCGCCTGGCGGCAGGAGCCTGGGCTTGAGGAGCTTGCCCC
>CP070811.1:777449-780189 GCA_020343875.1 Anaerolineales bacterium
AGGCGGCTGTCTTTGAGCAAGAGATAGGTCCCCCAGCCCCCGATCTCTTCCAGACCGACGGTACACAGCATGACGTCCCCCTTGGGCTTACGATTCCAGGTCTTAAACAGCCCAGCGGCGAAGAGCATGCCGGCCAGAGCGCCTTTCATATCGGCTGAGCCACGCCCCCACAGGTACCCCTGGTGAATCTCGGCCCCGAAGGCAGGGTGCTGCCAATCATCCGGCTTGCCGGCATCCACGATATCCATGTGACCATTAAATATGGTTGCCGGCCCCCCTTCACCCCGAACGATGCCTACCACGTTTCCAGCCTGGTCAAGGTAGGCTTCGTCATAGTTGAGGCGCTGCATGGCCTCCAAGATGAGCTGAGCAACGGCCCCTTCGTCACCGGAGAAACTGGGGGTCTTAACCAGGCTTTGGCACAGGGCGATGATTTCGGCCTCGTGCTGTTTTACCAACTCTTGGCATTCCTCGAGGATCGCTGGCGTATTCATCACCTTCATCCTTTTGACCTAGTGCTTTGTCAAGGCTTGATAGACGGGCAATCTTGGCGCCAATGGTGTTGGACTCTACCCCCCAAATCACCTTTGACAAAGTACTAGATCTGCCACTCGCCGTCCAGGATCACCGCTTTCCCATCAAATATCAGATCGGGGCGTGGCTGTACGAAGTCGTCGTGCGAGTCCGCCTCGACCTGGCCTCCCATATGAATGTTGTCACCAATGCCGATGTGAACAGTGCCCTTGATTTTCTCCGCCTCCAGGGTATTATCCGGTTTGCGGGCATTGGGATTGGTGCCGACCCCCAATTCGGCCAGGTTGCGGCGCGCTCTATATAGAGGGTCATCACTGCCCAGATTAAACAAGCCGCGGAATCTATCTCCCACCGCCCCGCCGCCAGTCAACTCAACCACCTCTCCGCGTTCGATGCGAAAGATCATATCTTCGGCCAAGTTGGGGTACCAGCCGGCCGGGGCCACCAGCTTACCCTGGCCGGTTCCCTCCAAGGGGATAGCATAAGCCTCACCCGCCGGCAGATTGCCCCATGACCCCGGTTCGGTTCCATACAGGCCACAATCCGCTCTACCCGGCCGCCCGGCCAAGCTAAAGCGTAAATCGGTACCATACGCAGTGCGGAGGGTGACTTCGTTAGCCGTAGCCAACAAGTCTGCGAAGGTCTGGGAATCAGCCGCTATTTTCCGGTAGTCGGCAGCCATGGGGCCGCCCGCTTCAAACATGCGGGCCTCAAATTCGGGCATGCTGGCCACGCGTCCCCCGGCCTGGATGGTTGCCAGGCGGGCATCGGTATGCGAAAGAGAATAGGTGGTTGGAGCCACGACGACGTCTGATTCTTTCATACGTTGGGCAACCGTTTCTTCCAGCTCAGCCCCATGCCTGCCCGTAGCCGGGAAAGGCAAGAAAGAAACGGAACAATCCGGGAAATGTTCGGCGGCGATACCAGCGACCAGCCGGGCCAGCACGGCTCGCTCTGCCATCGCCTCTAGTTTGGCCTGGGTTTCGGTCTGCCAGTCGATGATACGCGGTACGTCGGCCACCACCAGCAATTTCTCGCCTGGTTTGAGGCCCATGTTCACGGTCAGCATGTCTATGACTGCCTGCGTGATGGCTTCTTCTTGGAGCCAGCTCATACCTGATCCTCCTTCGGTATACCCAACTTTGAATTCAGTTGTGATTATTTGCCCAAACCCGGAGGTTTGCATAAGAATACCATGAGCTTCTGCCTTTCGCAACAGCCAAGCGTGCCTCGCCCCTCAGCCAACCACCTGCCGAAAGACCCGCAACAGATTCAAGCCCAGAATCTGGCGCACGGACCTCGCGTCATAGCCGCGGGCCATGAGGCCGGCTGTGAGCGCCGGGAGGTGCGACACATCCTCCAATCCGCGCGTGACCCCCTGGTAGCCGTCGAAATCAGAGCCGAGACCTACGTGGTCCACGCCGATGCGGCGCACAATATGGTCAATATGGTCCAGCACGCCCTCCAGGCTGGAGCCTGATTCATCCCAGGCGATGAATTCAGGCACAAAAGTCACGCAGACTACCCCCCCGTTGGCAGCCACGGCATCCAGCTGCACATCCGTGAGGTTGCGCCGATGGCGACACAGCGCATACGCATTGGCGTGTGAGTCAATGACCGGGCCCTGGGCAGCTCGCAGCACATCATCCACGCCTTGCGGGGGCAGGTGGGCAATGTCTACCATCAAGCCCAGCCGGTTGGCCTCCCGGACCACTGCCCGGCCAAAATCCGTGAGGCCTCCGGGATTGGCCACGCCCACCCCATCGCCGGCCTGATTACGATAGTTCCAGGTGAGGCCCAGGTTACGCACACCCAGCTGATAAAACACGCGTAGCAACCCCACGTCCCCAGCCAACGGTTCAGACCCTTCCAGGCTAAGGACTCCGGCCACCTGGCCTTGGGCTTTCGCCCTCTCTATGTCCGCCGCCCGCGTAACCGGGACGAAGAGATCTGGACAGAGATCCACCCAACGAAAGAAAGCGCCTAGCTGACGCAGACTGGCCAGTGTGGGACCACAATCGCGCCCCAATTTATCCCAATCGTCCCACACGGCGAAGATCTGGGCTGTCACGCCGCCTTCCATCAGGCGTGGCAGGTCAACCCGCCCCACCTCCAAGCGCTGATTGAAAGGGCGGCCATCGCGCGAGGTTTGGTGCAAGAAATCACAGTGGGCGTCGAAGACAATGCTGTCAAAGTGCAATTGGAC
>CP070811.1:780289-783979 GCA_020343875.1 Anaerolineales bacterium
GCTCGCCAGCGTAGTCCTGACCGTGACATTGGGCTTGGGGCTGGCCTTGCTCTTCAACCGGCCCATGCGCGGCCAGCGTGTGTTCCGTTCGCTGTTCACCATGCCCCTCTTCGCAGCGCCCATTGCTATGGGCTACCTGGGTCTGACCATCTTCCACGAGCAGGTGGGAGCGGTCAACACCGTCCTGCGCGCGCTGGGCATGGTCAACCTGCCACCCTGGTTCTCCGACGTCTGGCTGGCGCGGCTGACTATCGTGCTGGTGGACGTCTGGCAGTGGACACCCTTCTGTTTTCTGGTCCTGCTGGCCGGTTTGCAGGGGCTGCCCGAGGAGATTTACGAGGCGGCCGTGTTGGATTCTTCGTCCGGATGGGACATCTTCCGTTTTGTTACTTTGCCTCTTCTGGCCCCTGTGCTCTTCACGGTAACCATGTTGCGCATGGTGGAGGCTTTCAAGATTCTGGACATCCCTTTCAGCATGACCAACGGTGGGCCGGGCGCTGCCACCCAATCTCTTTCCTTTTACATCTACCTGACCGGGTTGCGCAATTTTAACGCCGGTTACGCCTCCGCCCTCGCCTATCTCTTGCTGCTGATGGTGTTGATCATCAGCCTTTTCTTCTTCAACCGGCTGCGCCAGATTTATGAATAGAGAGGTGCTCGCGTGAAAAGACATAGACTGGGACGCACTCTGAAAAATATTCTGTTGTGGGCGGTCATCATTGTTGCCACCACCTGGGTGGTCTTTCCATTCTACTGGGCCATTGTCACCTCCTTCAAGGAGCCTAGCGTCATCTTGAGCAAGCCCTCCCTGGTTCCTTTCCTGCAGTTCAAGCCCACTTTGATCAACTGGCAGCTTGAATTCACCAATCGCTGGCCGGAGATCAGCCGCGCGCTGGTCAACAGCGTGGTTATCGCGCTGGGCGCCACTCTGGTCGCCATCACGTTTGGCACGCTGGCCGGCTATGGCCTGGCTCGCTTCCGGTTCTATGGTTGGCAGAACAAAGACATCACCCTGTGGTTCTTGTCGCAGCGCTTCCTGCCGCCCATGGTGACCGTCATCCCCTTCTTCCTGGTGATGCAAGTCTTTAAATTATTAGACACTCGCCTGGCGCTCATCATGGCCAACGCCACATTTACCATGCCCTTTGCCGTACTCATTATGCGCGACGTATTCAAGGAGTTGCCCATCGAGATGGAGGAATCAGCCTGGGTGGACGGCGCTTCGCGTTTTCAGAGTTTTCTGCGCATCGCCTTGCCGCTGTCTGCTCCCGCGGTGGCTGCCGCCGCAGTCATTTGTTTCGCCTTTTCCTGGAATGAGTTCATTTTCGCCCTCATTTTGACCTTGAAGAATGCCCAGCCCATCACCGTCATCATTGCTGGCGTGAGCCACACCCAGGGCGTTCAGTTTTGGTTTGTGGCCACCCGCCTGCTGCTGGCCATCCTGCCACCCACCTTACTGGCCCTCACGGCCCAGCGCTACATCGTGCGCGGCTTGACCTTCGGCGCCGTCAAAGGGTAATGATTATCGGTAGGTGAGTCGAGAAAGTGATGCGTAAAACGTAAGATGGAACGACGCTTTACGGTTTCAATGGAAAGGCAGCCATGAATAGACGCGAGCGGGTGCTGAGAGCCATCCAGCACCAGGAAACTGATTTTACCCCTTACAATTTCCACGCTGTACCCGGTGTTTGGGGTAAGGTGTGCCGGCATTATGGATTAAACGACAACTATGCGGCGGCGGAATTTATTGGAAATCACATCGTCAAAGTGGGGTCTGATTTCAATTATGACCCCTGGGCAGCCCAGGTGGGCCAGGTGCAGCTTACTCTAAGTGGCGGTCCAGTCCATACCGACCTTGATCAAGGGGGCGAGTTGCACCGGGATGAGTTCGGGTGTGTCTGGGATCGGCGGGGGAGCCTGCCCCACCCGCGAGCTTATCCGCTGGCCGAGGCAGACGACCCCTCGCATGCCTTGGAGAAGTATACCTTCCCCGATCCCTATCGGGAGGGACGCTTCGACCAGGCTAAGGCATTGGCCGAGCGCTACCGGGGGGAGGTGTTTCTCTTTGGCAAGCTGGGTATGTGCCTGTTCGAGCGGGCCTGGAGCATCCGAGGTATGACGCAGTTGCTGATAGATATGGCAGAGCGGCCCGAGTTCGTCGAAGTGCTGCTGGATCGCATCCTCTACGAGTGGAACCTGCCCATCATTGAGCAGCAACTGGCTCTGGGGGTGGACGGCTTCTACTTCGCTGATGATTGGGGCACCAAGACGGGGCTTATGTTCAGCCCTGCCATGTGGCGGCGTTTCATCAAACCCCGGCTGGCGATCATCTACCAGCGTTGCCGAGAGGCAGGCGTCGTGGTGGGCCAACACTCAGATGGAGCGGTGGGAGAGCTCTTTCCCGATCTGATCGAGATTGGGCTGCAAGTGTTTAATCCCCTTTCTCCATCTGTCATGGACCCCATCGCCTGCAAAAAGGAGTATGGCCACCGGTTGACCTTCTACGGTGGGATTGACGTGGAACGTACTCTTCCTTTCGGTACCCCCCAAGAAGTGCAACAAGAGATGCGCTCCCGGGCGAAGGCCATGAGCCGGGGCGGGGGATATATATTGCAGAGCTCCCACACCATTCTGGAGGATGTCCCCATGGAGAACATCGTGGCCTATATTGAGGAAGTACATCGCATGGCGGGCATAGAGTAACATATTGCGTCACGCATTGGCCTAAACGTATTATGCAGCACACAACACGTGCACGACAGTTTGCGAGAGGAATATGCTGATACCATTCCAAGACTTGTTGGCAGACGCCCAGGCTGGCGGCTACGCCGTGGGCTACTTCGACGCGTGGGACGTCTATTCTTTAGAGGCCGTATTGGAAGCGGCTGAGTCTGAAAATGCTCCTGTGCTCCTGGGCTTTGGCGGCGTGATGATGGAGCCCCTGTGGTTTGACAGAGGGGGGCTGGAACGCCTGGGCGCCCTTGGGCTGGCGGCGGCCCAGACGGCCAGCGTGCCGGTCGCGTTCATCCTGAATGAGGTTTTGACCTTTGCCCAGATCGTGCGTGGAATCCGGGCAGGTTTCAACGTCGTCATGTTGGATACGAGTGACTTGCCTTATTCTGAGAACGTCCACCTCACGCGACAGGTGGTGCAGGTTGCTCACGCGGTCGGGGTGGGGGTCGAAGCTGAGGTAGGGGCGCTTCCAGATGCCTCGGGTGAGATGGGCGGGGGGGCTGGTCGCTTGACCGAGCCCGAAGAAGCCGCTCGGTTCGTCAGTGAGACAGGTGTCGATGCTCTGGCTGTCTCTATAGGTAACGTCCACACACTGACCGACGGGAAAGCGGTGATTGACCTGGAGCGGCTGGTGGCTATCCATGAGGCGGTTTCGGTGCCTCTGGTTATCCACGGCGGCACGGGGTTCCCTGAGGAGGCAGTCCCTCAAGTGATCCCTCTGGGGGTAGTCAAGTTCAACTTCGGTTCTGTCTTGAAGCAGTCTTTTCTGGATGGCTTAAGGGGAGCTATTAGCGCCCTTCCTCCGCAGGCTGGTTTCCACCAGGTCATGGGCTCCCGAAAGGAGTCCGATGTTCTTCAGCAAGGAAAACTGCGGGTGAGAGAAGAGGTCGCCCGTCGCATCCGGCTGATGAGACCAAACATATCTTCCTCGTAGCCGTTCTAAACCCTGAGCGTTCA
>CP070811.1:784079-788010 GCA_020343875.1 Anaerolineales bacterium
AAGCAGTCCAGTTTGATCGGGTGGGCATCTTTACCTATTCCCGCGAGCCAGGCACGCCGGCCTACCACCTACCCCACCAAATATCTGACGAAGTGAAGCAGGAACGTTACCGGCGGGCGATGGAGCTGCAGCAGAGCATCAGTTTGGCCAAGAATCAATTACTGACTGGTCGAAGGCTTGAGGTTCTGGTGGATGGCGCAGGTGATGGCGTGAGCATTGCTCGCTCCTACCGGGACGCGCCGGAGATCGATGGATTTGTAGTTATTGAGGAAGAACTGGCGGTGGGTAAGTTGATACCGGTGTTGGTCACAGGGGCCATGACTTACGACTTGCTGGCCATCCCGGCTGACCAGCCGATTATGGTGATGTGAGGTCTGGTTCCATCCACAAGCATGCTTGCGCATAATTGAAACACACACGAAGGACCACCAGTCATCGGTGGTCCTTTTCAGCGCCCTACAATATCATTCTGCCAAGTCAGGCAGAGCCAGTCTTACCGAGAACGTCCGCCCCCAAACATTCCACTCAAACAGCCAGACCGAGACCGCAACAGCATCATACGTTGCATATCTTGCAGGCGACCTTCCATTTCAGCCCGCAGCGACTCGCGCCGAGTCTCCTCGTCGCGTCGCAATTGGCCGATTTGTCGCTCCAGCTCCAGCATCCGTTCCCGTAAGTTGGTGTTCTCTTCTTTGAGATTAAAATTATCCTGCAGGACGACCCCCAGCAGTTCCCGGTTGGCAGACTGGCTGTTCAATACGGACTGTTGGCTGTCGGCCACATTGTGCAAAGTGTCGGCCAGAAAAGTCAATGCAGGGGCTAGAGGCAACGCCGCATCGGTGGGGACCATGCTCCCAGCGCCCTTTTCGCCGGGGCGCATTTCCCGCAACTGCTGGCGGGCCTGATCATAGGTCAGTCCTTCGGACATCATGCCCTTGACAGTAATAAATGTTGCCAGATCCTTGTCGGAATAGCGCCGGTGCCGCTTATCCTCATCGGGATTGGCTTCTGGCGACAGAAACTCCGAAAACTCCTCGGACCAGCGAAGCAGGGTGGAGGGGGAAACCTCCAGGATCGAAACCACCTCCTGCGGTTGGCGATTGCGAGACGTATTAGACATTCCTTCCTTCCTCAATTTACGCAGTATTGTACCGCTGTTCGCATAAACTGCAATGCATCACTCGTCATCCAGCACACGGTAGGTGGTATCTACCACCTCACCGTCCGGCTCGGGGGGCGGGTTCCCGATCAGCTCATCACGATGGCGTTGCACCACCCCACTGGGGCACATCTCCACAAACAGCTTGAACCCCAACAGAATGACGGCCAAATCATCTAGCTGCCCTAATCCCAACACCGGGTCCGGCAACAGGTCAATCGGAGAGATCAGATAGAGAAGCGCCAACGGCGGAATAGCCTTCGCCCAGATGGGCACGTTGCGATCAGTCAGCAAGCGCCACACAAGCCTGAGTTGATTGATGATTTCGCCTAAGAAACCAGCTATGTGCTGAAGGTCAGGCGTTTGATCTCGTTGTGTCACGTTCTCCCCTCCGAACACTCTGCTCCAACCGACCCTATGCCGCCCGGAATCCCCTGGAGCGCCGGGTATTATAGCCTCATCTAGCGAATTTAGCAATTGCTTCGCGGCTGGAGCTTTTGCTGCGACGCGTGGCCCGCGCTATAATCAGGGCCAACAGGGAAATGATGAACAAGATGCTTTACGAATCTTTGGTGGATTACGATTTAGCGCTGCTGCGTGGCCTGGCCGAAGTGCGAGGTGCAGTGCTGGCCAGCAACCACCGCCTGACGGCCGCCGATGAACTGGCGGCCCAGCTATCTACCCCAGCTTCGCTGGCCATTGCTTTGGCCGACCTCTCCGCGGCAGAGATGGAGGCCCTGGCTGCTCTGCGCGAGGCCGGCGGTTGGATGGAAGGCCCCCGTTTTACCCGCCGCTTTGGAGGCATGCAGGCTATGGGCCCAGGCCGTTTGGAACGGGAACGGCCCTGGCTCTCGCCAGCCAATCCAGCCGAAGGACTATGGTATCGCGCCCTCATTTTCAAGGGTTTCCGGCAGACTGAGGGGGGTGTGGTGGAAGTCGTCTACATCCCCACCGACATATTGGGTCTACTACCCCAGCCATCCTCGGGCGAAGAGCTCACCCAAGACGATGAAAGATGGTTGGCTGTGAAACCCACGGCTGCCCCCACCCGCGTTCGCCCCGCCAGCCCAGAGGTGGTCGAGGACGTATTCGGTCTGCTGGTGGTCGTGCGCAACCAAAAGGTGCGCCTGAGTGCCGACGGTACCGTGCAGCAAAGAGATTTGCAGTCTATCAATCTCCTGAGTGTGTCACCGATTCCGGCGGCGGATGTGGCCAACGATGCCCGGTTGGCCTTCATCTTGCACCTCGTCCGTGGGGCGGAACTGATCGTTACAGACCAAGGACGCCTCGTCCTTAATCCGGACCCGGCCCGCGCCTGGCTCAAGGCATCTCCGGCCCAGCGCCTATTGGTTCTGCAAAAGATTTGGCGTGACGATCCCGACTGGAACGACCTTTGGCACGTGCCCTCCCTTAAGCCCCAACCAACCGGGTGGAAGAACGATCCAGTCCTGGCCCGCCGCAAGGCCCTGAGTTTCCTGGCCGACTGCCAGTTTGATGAATGGTACGGGCTGGATGAGCTGATAATGGCTGTCAAAGCCAACGATCCAGACTTCCAGCGACCGGGGGGTGATTATAACACCTGGTACATATACGACCCAGGCGGGCAAGCGTTGATGGGTTTCGAGCACTGGGACCAAGTAGAGGGGGCGCTGCTTCGCTACTTGGTATCCGGCCCATTGCACTGGCTGGGCGTGGTCGATTTGGGCTTCAAGCAGGATCTTAGCCAACCCACCGCCTTCCGCCTGGCCGATGCGGGCCAGACCTTGCTGGGCCTTGTCCCGCCTCCGGTAGACCGGCCGCCGCCCAAGAGCCAGGCAACCTCCCCTGCCATGGTCGTGCGCGACGACTTCATCGTGCGCGTGTCGCCTGACAGCTATCTCTATACGCGCTTTCAATTGGCGCGCTTTGCCGACTTCCTGGGGCGACAGCAGGGCCATATTGACTATCGCATTTCGCCCACCAGCATGGCCCGCGCCCGAGGGCAAGGCATCAGTCCCGACCAGGTTATCGCTTTCCTGCAACGTACCTCAGATGATCACGTACCAGCTAAGGTGTTGGATGGCTTGCGAAGCTGGCAGAAGCGCAGCGGGAGTGTCCATTTAGAGCAAGGGGTGCTGCTGCGGGTAGACCGACCGGAGACTCTTGCAGCGCTACGTCGGGATCCGGTCGTCGGGCCGCTCTTGGGTGAGGGGTTGGGGTCGGGGGCAGTCCTCGTCCCCCAGGCGAACGTGGGGCGAGTTCGCCGTTGGTTGGCCGACCAGGGCTACCTGAGCGGCGAATAGGTGGCCGATTATCTGCGTGCCAGGCGGGAAATTTCAAGCAAGTTGATGCTATCTCTGCGGATATTCTGGTAGAGAAGAGATTGCAGCGCTTCCATCTCTCGATGGTGGGAGACACTCCAAACACGTGGAGAAAGATTTATGTCGTGCCTAACACTGATGTCGGCAGCTAAATAGCGAATTTGCTTGTGTAATCGCCAGTCATCGCTATCCACCACTATCAACACATCAAGGTCTGAGGCCGGCGTACTTTCCCCCCGGGCCTTGGAACCAAAGAGCGCCACGGAGGAAACCAACCCCCCGAATCGTCCCTCAAGCGCTTGTACAAATTCTAGTACAGCCTCTCGTTCCTGGGGATTAAGGTGACCCAGGCCATTTCCAGACATTATGGGTATCTCTCTTGCTCCAGATAGACTGTTGCTCTTTCCACAAAGTGGCTAGCGTCGTGCAACATGTCTTCAGCCAATGCCCTGCTCAATGAGGGTTTTACTTC
>CP070811.1:788110-790971 GCA_020343875.1 Anaerolineales bacterium
GAAGCATGACACACATAACTACCAGAACACAAGGTCTCCAGGCGGCCTGGAGTCTGTTACCCTGGTTTGCCATGGTTCTCCTCCTTATTCAGTTGTATGTCCACACCCGCCTTACGGCAGATGATTTTCGATAAAGGTGATTTAAGGGGTAGAGTCCAACGCTATGGGTGTCAAGATTGCCCGTCAATCAAGCCTTGACAAAGCGTCAGGTAGGAATAAGCTAAAACGGGCGATGGCCAACGGTCACGCCACTCTCAGGAAGTTAACCCGGCAGGTAGGTGTGTCCGAAACCCTGGAGCAAGAGACCCTAAGGGTTGTCTCTCGAAGAGGGGCAAGGGCGGAAACCCTTAGGGTCTGTAACCGATTCTCGCAGCACAGCACTGTGAAACGAGGCAAAGTCGGCCTGTGGCGGATGTCCTCTACTTACTACTTGCCTCTGCCGCCGGAACCATCGGAACCACCGCTGTCGCCACCGCCGGCATCATCGCTACCGCCACCGTCGTCGCCGCCGGATTGGGCGCCATCTTGGCCGCCAGAGGGTGGTGAAGTATCAGCAGGTGGCGCATCGCCATCGCCGCTATCAGGCGGTTGCTCGGACTGCGGGCCACTCTGGTTTTGATTTTGTTCACCATCTGGCGCGCAGTCACTGCAGGGGCAATCCTCGTCATGCGGGCCAGGGCCCATATTTTGATTCTGATCGCCTGGCGGGTCGCAGTCACCGGATGGGCAGTCAGGATTAGGGCCTGGGCCGGACGGCTCCGTCTGCTGCGGGCCGTTCTGGTATTGCGTTTGTTCGCCTGGCGGGTCACAGTCACCGGATGGGCAGTCAGGATTAGGGCCTGGGCCGGACGGCTCCGTCTGCTGCGGGCCGTTCTGGTATTGAGTTTGTTCGCCTGCCGGCTCGCAGTCAGGGCAGGGGCAATTTGGCTCTTCACAGGGCTCTCCAGGGCCGGTCTGTTGCTGATATTGATCCTGCTGCTGGTTCTGATGAGTCTGGGGCTCACCACAGCCAGGGCAAGGGCAATCAGGCTCAGTGCAGGGCTCTCCCGGGCCGAATTGCCGCTGGTATTGGTCCTGCTGCTGGTTCTGATTAGCCGTCGGATCGCAGTCAGGGCAGGGACACTCGGCGCCATCACAAGGCTCTCCCGGTCCGGCCTGTTGCTGCTGTTGATGCTGGTACTGGTACTGATTAGCTGCCGGCTCGCAGTCAGGGCAGGGCTCTCCGGGGCCAGTTTGCTCCTGGTTTTGGTTCTGATACTGGTTTTGGTTACAATCCTGGTCGGGCTGGCAGTCAGGGTCGCCGTCCGCCCATGCCGGGCCGTGACGGAAAGCCTGCGGGTCCTGCAAGCCGTTCTCCACCCAACGCCGGGCCTGGTTAAGCAGCCAGGTAGCCTGCTGCAAGGGGTGCTCGGCTGGTCCATTGATTTGTGAGCGTACCTGCAGCATCTCTTGTTCAAGGGCCTGAAGCATCGGCTGGGCCTGGCTCAGCAAGCTGATCAGCTCCTGGTCAGGCAATTCAGCGCCCAGGCTAAATGCGCCATCAAAGTGCTTTTGCAGGCGCAGCAGGTTGGCCCCATCAGGCACCTGGCCTGCCAGGGCCATACGTTCCATCTCTCGAGTGCGCACCATGGCCAGGGCCAGGTGTTTGGCGGCCCGGCCAGCCGGGTCGGTCGTCGCGTTCAGACGCGCCTGTTCCAGGGCCAGCTTGGCCGGGTACAGGGGAGAATCGGGCAAGCTATTGGCCGCCAGGGCGACTGCGCCGCCCGCCGAGCCAAAGACGAGGCTGAAAATCAGGGTTGCTTTGACAAATAGGGTACTCATGCGCCGTTGCTCCTTTCGCTGAAACATAAAGCCAGTCGTCAGCCAGGGGTTGTGGAAAGCGATCCACTCTTTAAGACGCACGAGGGGGGCAGGGGATACGCTCGGGCGCTGCAAACGATTGAGTTCGGCCAGGAACTCCTTCCGGTCAGCCGCCATGGCTTCAGGGGGCGGCATTTCCACCGGCTGGAGTACCTCTAACATGCTGACCACGTTCAGCAGTGACTCCAGGGTTTCCGATTTGGCCGGGTTGGAGGACACAGGGCTGAGCGGGTCCTGCCCGGCATTTAACCGCTCAATCATCAGGTCGAGTCTGTCACTCAGATCTGTGCTCATGCCAAAATCCGCTCCTTGTCTTCCGCGGCCAACTCGCGCCGCAGCGCAGACAGCGCCCGGTGCTGTAACGACTTGACGGCGCCCACCGATTTCTCCAGCACCACCGCCACCTCCTGGTTCGACAGCCCTTGTAAGAACTTGAGGGCAATCACCTGTTGCTGATCGGGTGTCAGGTGTCGCAACGCGGCTCGTACCTGAGCGGCCGATACACGCTCTTCGGCGATGCGCTCCGGGCCATCCTCGGCGCTGGTTGTCATCTCCTCGTCCAGGGGAAAGTGCTGGCGATACTGCCGGCGGCGAAAATAGTCCACCACAATGTTGTGCGCCGTACGGTACAACCAGGCCTCCGGGTTTCGGGGAGGGCCATTGCCATTGTGGGCCGACCGCAGCAAACGCTGGAAGACATCCGCCGCCAGATCCCGAGCCGTTTCCACGTCACCTACCAGCCGATAGACGTAACGGTATATGGGTTGGTGGCAGTCGTCATAGATTGCGGTCAGGCTGGCGCGGTCAAGGGTCTGCACCGACTGCCAACGTCTACGGTTGTGATCGCTCACCATATTTCCCCTGCACTCTATACGACGCATGAGAAGGAAAACAGATACGGCTGGTGCCCCGGGTCCAGTCATGAGGCTCCCACTCGTGTCGGAAAAGAGGAGCACGCGCTAAGCGGGCTAATGGTTGCGTAGAATGATGGGCAGGAACAC
>CP070811.1:791071-793807 GCA_020343875.1 Anaerolineales bacterium
CCGATGATCTCGACACGCTCCGCCAACAGGTGATTCAATTCCTTCATCAATTCGCGGGTGGCTCCGATCCGCTCTTGCACTATGTCGGCCTATTGTCAGATTAATTTGTTAAGGTTCAAAGAACCCGGCCGCCCCTCTCATTGGCCGCCACCCCCGCCGCCCACCGCTCCCGCCGGGTCTAGAACCCGGCGGCCCATCTTCCTCACTCCCGCCTGGTTTGCAACCCGGCCGCCCGTCTTGTTTGTAGCCCGCCCCATCATAGCCCGGCACGCTTTGTCATCCGTAGGCCGGGTATCCTACCCGCCACTGATTAGGGTGAATCGCACCCTCAGCCACCATGCATTACTTCATCCATGATCTGCGCGATGCGGTGCCAAGGGCGACAACCTCGCCGAAGAAGCTTAACGCATGGGCGGTATACTGGCTGGCAGCCCTCTCCTGGT
This sequence comes from Anaerolineales bacterium, assembly GCA_020343875.1. GTDB lineage: Bacteria > Chloroflexota > Anaerolineae > 4572-78 > NAK82. Next base: position 791,515 of record CP070811.1, read on the forward strand.
CCTTCTCATAGCCTCCAAAGGCTGGGGATTGAGGGTCAATCCCATTTGAAACGGGTTCCCGCTAGCCAAGCCAGGCTCCAAGCAGGTACTACTGCGTGAGCAAAAAGGCAATCAGGTCGTCGAATTCTTCCTGGGTGAGCGTGCCGGGAAGCTTGACCTCTCCTTCTGCGCGCACAACCAGCTCATAAGCGGGCATTTCCTTCTCGGCGTCTTCGTAGCCTTCAACGATATAAGCGGATGGGTCCAGGATGGACTGCTGGAGGTATTCAACTGCAGACAGTCCAGGCACCTGCTCGCCGGCCCGTTGGGAAATACCCAGCAAAGACGGCCCAATCCGGAACTGACTGCCGTCCAGACTGTGGCAGCCAGCGCACTGGGTCTGGTACTTATTCTCAAAAACCTCACCACCCCGCTCCGGGTCTCCCCCTTCTGGAGCAGGGGTCGGGGTCGGAGTTGGCGGGACAGGCATTGGGGTCTGGGTTGGAGGGACAGGCGTCGGTGTCGCTGTGGGAGGCTCTGGTGTAGGGGTAGGAGCTCCGCACCCGCCTAAGAGAAATATGGTTAGCATAATACCCATCAACCGCCATCGTAAAATGGGGGTAGCCATTTTCCCCTCCTATGGTCACTAATGACGAGTCGCGGTGGCACAACAGCCCAGGGAGTGGTGAGCTAGACCGTTGGCATACCAGCTTTCTCCATTTATTGAACCGTCTAAGAATGCTTGTCAGTATAATACCAGTTTTGTTATATGTCAAAAACGGCCTAATTAGTCTAATAAACCCTAGATCATTCTCCAATTTCTTGGGAGCTTGCGCCCAAATTGGGGAAGAGGGCCACCACCAAATTAAGACCAAGGCAGTCTGATTTGCCATATAATGGAGTTGATGGTATACTCGTAACCATCCGGGCTACTCAGCCTGTTTCATACCAGAATTGCCCGGATAGCACCTTATTCGCGAAAGGAGAATAACCTATGTCTGCTGAACAAAACAAAGCCCTATTCCGTCGAGTCATGGATGAAGTCTTCGTTGGGGGAAACACAAGTCTGATCGACGAGTTGTTTGCGCCCAACTTCGTTGAGCACGAAGAACTCCCACCCGGCATACCGGCTGGTGCTGAGGGAGTCAAACAACTGAGCAGCATGTTCCTGAGTGCCTTCCCGGACTTCAAAGCCACCATTGAGGACCTTATCGCCGAAGGCGACAAGGTGGTAGCCCGTGCCACCTGGAGCGGCACCCATCAAGGCGAGTTTATGGGCATCCCGCCAACCGGCAAGCGGATATCCATCCAGGTGATCGATATCGTCCGTTTTGCTGGGGGCAAGTTTGTGGAGCATTGGGGCCAGATGGATAACATGACCATGATGCAGCAGTTGGGCGTCATGCCCGGGCCGGGGGAAGAAGGGTAGGCGAGATAACCCACCCAGGTAAAAAAGGGGACTTGGCTCTTGGGTGAGCCAAAGGCCATCTGGTGATGCTGAACCAGCACTTGAGTCCCCCTATCAGGCAGATTCCTCAAGCCACCCCGATGACCCAGAAGGTTCGGGGTGGCTTTTTGTGTCTGTCCGAGATTCTTGGGAGGACTGCGGGCAGCGGAGGCGACAACTTGAGCTTCCCCCCCAGCAGGGGGGACCGAGGGGGGGCGAACTCCAGGCTACACTTCAACCGTCATCTTGAGAATCAGCAGTGACTTCTCCCAACTCTGGCTCCCCACGCCGAGGGGAGGGGGCTTCTTCGTCGCACCCGCATTGGCGAGCGATTTCACTCAAAACACCCTCAATATTGGCGTCGATATCTCGATTTGTAAAACGAATCACACGCAAGCCACGCCCCTCGAGCCACTCGGTTCTGGCCTGATCGTACGCTTGCTGCTCTGGCTCAACATGATGGCCCCCATCCACCTCAATCACCAGCTTATGCTGATGGCAGAAGAAATCAAGGATGAAACGATCCATCGGGTGCTGGCGTCGAAAATTGACGCCGTACAGTTGTTTGCGGCGCAAGCGCGCCCATAGCTTGGCTTCCTGCGACGTCATTGGGCGGCGCAGCTGCCTGGCTCGGGCCAGGATGGCGGGGCGAACGTGGTGGGCAGGTTCTGGGTCAGGCATGTTTTGATCTCTTCGAGTGGTCGAGGGTCGACTTCAATAGTTGGGTTCCGCCCCCCTCTAGCTCCTCCCACTGGGGGGAGGAGCTGAGCTTCCCCTCCCAGCCGAAGCGACAACTTGAGCTTCCCCCCCAGCGGCGGGACAACTTGAGCTTCCCCCCAGCGGAGGCGACAACTTGAGCTTCCCCCC
>CP070811.1:793907-796726 GCA_020343875.1 Anaerolineales bacterium
TCTCCAAATGGGCAATCTTGGCTTGCCCGGAAGGCACGCGAAGGGTATCGCTACTTGTCATTGCCTGCTCCTGGTAGGTGTTGCGGGTTGCCCGTGGCGTGGTGCGTGCCTGGACCCTGACACCTGCACTTTCGGCACCTGCCACTCCGATAGTGAAGGTACAGGCGGCACGCACCACGCACCACATGCCACGTTATACGCTATTAGTCCAGGTCGATGCTGATAGAAGCATCGATGATGCCCTGGACCGTCTCGTCCGCCAGCGACCTCACATCGGCTGGCAAGTCGAAGTCGGGGTTGTATTCCATCAGCAGGCCGCCGTTTTCCAACGTGATGGCGTAGGCCTGGCCGCCATAGGTGCCTTCCGCGATCAGTGAGATCATTTCGCGAAGTACCACGGTCCAATCGTAGACCTGGTTAGCCACGACGATGTCCGGGGCCAGAGAGGTCTGGCTGGCCTGGGTGCCGAACCAGAGGGCGCCCTTCTCCTCGGCCACGCCAATGGCGCCCACGACCATCTGGGCGGTGCCGGCCAGCACGTCTGCGCCGGCCGCGATGTGGGTGTTGGCCGCCTCGGCTGCCAGAGCTACGTCAGAGAAAGAGCCGATGTAATTGACGTTGACTTCGGCATCCGGGTTGGAGGCCTTGACGCCGGCCACAAAGCCATCCACATACAGCTTGGCGTCGCCGGTCTCGATAGGGCCTACCACACCCACCACGTTGCTCTTGGTCAGTTTACCAGCCATGACGCCGTTGACGTAGCCGCCTTGATCGGAAGCGGCTTCGTAGGCGAACACGTTGCTGATACCATCCTCAGTGAAGGTGTCCACCGTGGTGCCGTGCGCGAAGCTGGTTTGGGGGAAGTCGGGGGCGATCTCACGCAGGGAGCTGCCGTACTGCGAGCCGTGGGCGATGACCAGGTCGTAACCCTGGGATGCGTAGTCGCGGATGGCGGCTGCGGCATCGTCCACCACGAACATGCTCTCGGAGTAGACCAGCTCCATCTTATCGGCGCCGCCCATCTCCTCTTGGATGGCCACCAGGGCGTCATACATGCTTTGGCTGAAGGCCAAATCATTGATGGCGCTAGGCATAATCACCGCCACCCGGAATACTTCCCCTTCTGCTGCGGGTTCTTCTACTACCGCTGTTGGTTCCTCAACGGCTGGTTCCTCGACTGCAGGCTCTTCCACCGCTGGCTGCTCGGTGGGCGGCGCCCCAGCACAGGCACTGATCACCAGCACCAGAACCAACAGCACAGGCACCAATGACATACGCAACGCTATCCACTTATTTCTGCTTAACATCTCTATCCTCCTTAAATGCTGAAGTCTATGTTACTGTCTGGAATTGGGATTTGTCGCTGGATTTCACCTCCTTAAGGTGGGACTCAGGCTAGGGCCAGGGTTGAAGCCAGGCGCCAGGCCAGGTCTAACATCGACTTGGTCCTGAAATCTGACTCTGGGCCTTGAGCTCATCAAGCTTCTCGCTCGAACGGTTTTGTCAACGCAGAGGGACCGCGCACTCGCTGAACGGTGACTACCAGAGCCAAGATGGTCAGAACGTACGGCATCATCACGGCGAAATCAGAGGGGATGGGAATCCCCAGTACTTGAACCCACAACTGCAGAGAATTAACCATGCTGAACAGCAACGCTCCCAACAACACCCCCCACGGGCGCCACCCACCGAAATAAACCAGAGCCACGGCAATAAAACCGAGTCCGCTGGTCATATTTTGCTGGAATACATTCAGCAAAGCGATGGACAGGGAAGCGCCGGCCACGCCGGACAGGATGCCCCCCACCGTAAGTGTGAAGTAGCGCACGCGACTCACGCTTACGCCCAGCGAGTCGGCCGCTTCGGGATTTTCTCCCACGGCTCTGATGTTCAGGCCTATAGTCGTCTTGTTCAGGACAAACCAGGCAACAGGAACCAAGGCAAATGCTCCATAGACCAGGATATTCTGCCGAAAAAAGATCTCCCCTAGCACAGGAGTGTCGCTCAGCAGCGGAATGTGTACTGGCGAGAAACCACTCACTGTCTCTACCGTGCCCAGTAGCTTCTGAAAGAGCAGATCACTCATCCCCAGGCCGAAGAGATAAAAGCCAATACCGCTGATTCCTTGCTGGGCCTGCAGGTTGATGCTGACAAAAGCCATGGCCAGCCCCATCAAGGCGCCCACGATAACTGCCGCCAGCAGGCCCAGCCACAAGCTTCCGCTGGTGATGGTGACGTAGAAGGCCGCGAAAGCCCCCAAGAGCATTTGCCCCTCAACCCCCAAGTTGAGCACGCCACTTCGTTGCCCAAACGTCTCTCCGATAGCCGCGTAGAGGTACGGCGTCGCCAGTCGAATGCCGGATGCCAAAATGCCGATGATTACGGTGGCTGAAAAGATCTCTGATATCATGAGGGCACCCCCGAATCCGGTAACGGCGATGGTTCCTGCCCTGCCAGACTGGCTAACATGCTCAGCCGCTTTCGTTGCCGGCGTCGGCGCCATATTTCGCTGCTCACCACAAAGACTACCACCAACCCGTTAAGCCCAATTACAAAGGCGGAAGGCACTTGCATGACCCGCTGCAGCTTGTTGGCACCCACTAACAATGCCCCAAACAGGAACGAAGCCGGGATGGTACCGATGGGGTGAAGTTGACCGAACAAAGCGGCCACGATGCCGTTAAAGCCGGCGCTGCCGGTGAAGCCGGTTGCCGAGCCGTCCGTAATCATGCGGTAGTTAAGGCCATACACTTGGATAGCCCCAGCCAGCCCGGCAAATGCCCCGCTCAGAACCAGCGCGATCACAATGTGCTGGCGCA
>CP070811.1:796826-800252 GCA_020343875.1 Anaerolineales bacterium
ACGGTTGACACCCCTGGCTTCCGCGCCTTCGCCGAGCTGCTGAACAGTTGGCACCAAGAGGCCATCACCCCCTCTGAAGTGTGGCTGGTGGGCGATAGCCTCAACAACTGCATCGACTGGCTTATCAGCGGCGACCTGGTGATGTGCATGACGGGTAGCTGGCAGGTCGGTCGCATGGCCACGGACGTAGGCGACGCCTTTGACTGGGTGGTGGTGCCCAACCCGACTGGTGCGGGCGGCAGCACCGGTGTGGCGGGCGGCTCTGCTGTGGTTGCCTTCGCTGACACCGAGCATCCTGAGGCCGTGGCAGCGCTGATGGAATTCCTCGTCCAGCCCGAGAACTACGGCGCCTTCTCCGCTGGCACTCTCTCTCTGCCGGCCCAGACCGATGTGGCCTCGGGGGGAGTCGACTTTGACACGGACGATGCCTCCGTGCTGGGTGCGCTGGCGGCGTACACGGCAGAGGTTCCCAAGTTGCAGGATCAGGCGGTGGCCCTGAACGTTCATCCCTTTGCCTTCGCCTACTACCGCAACAGCGCCAATCGCATCGCCCAGTACCTCACCGGCGAACTGACCCTCGACGAAGCCATGCAGCGTCTGCAGCAAGATATCGACGACGCCATCGCTGAGGCGGGCGGATAATTTGCTTATATGGGTTGTAGGGGCGCAGCCCTGCCCTGAACTTGTCGAAGTAGGGGCTGCGCCTCTACGGAAGGAGTCTACCGTGCGATGACCCTGCAATTGCCTAAGCAAGCGACCAAAATGGCTTCCGATCTGATTGGCCAAGCCTTGTCTGCCCTTTTCAATCTCGTCCTTTCGCCCTTCGAACTCGTCTTTAGCCTTTTGCAGCGATTGATTGGCATACGCAGTATGCCCTATCTGTTCGTGCTGCCGAACCTGCTCATATTTGGTGTCTTCATCCTGTTTCCCATGCTTTTCAACTTTGTCTACGCCTTCACAGGCGGCACAGAGTTCTTCCCTGATCGGCGGCCTTGGGTTGGAACAGCAAACTTTGACCAGATCTTAACCTGCCAGAATTTCCTCGATCCCAACAGCTGCCGTGAAGATCTCTTCTGGCGTGCGGTATTCAACACGGCGGGTTACGTGGTTGCGCAGGTAGCCCTGCTGGTACTTGCCGCAATGATTACAGCCCTGGTGCTCAACCGAAGTATCAAGGCACGCGGGTTTTTCCGGAGTGTCTTTTTCTACCCCGTGCTCCTATCGCCCATCGTCGTAGCCCTCATTTGGAAATGGATTCTACAGGAAAACGGATTGCTGAACGGGATTATCACGGGTGTGGGCTTCAACCGAGTTCCATTTATGGTTGATGCGGATTGGGCCCGGTTTTGGGTGGTGATTATCAGTGTCTGGGCGTTTATGGGTTTCTACACGCTCATTTTACTGGCCGGTCTGCAGTCGATTCCGCGCGAACTGTATGAGGCCGCCGAGATCGATGGGGCCAATGCCTGGCAAGCGTTCCGAGGCGTCACCTTGCCGTTACTGATGCCCAGTATGACTGTGGTGCTGGTGCTGTCGTTGATCAGAGCGGTGCAGATATTCGACGTAGTATTCGCCTTCACGGGTGGTGGTCCCGGCACGGCGACGCTGTATATGGTGCAGTATATCTACGACAATGGCTTCGCCAGCCCGACCAAACAGTTCGGCCTGGCTGCGAGTGCTTCGCTTCTCATGGCTGGGGTGTTGATCTTGTTGACGTTGGGACAATTGCGATTGCGTCCGGAGGAGGCTTAGGCAGAAATGAGTACTATTTCGGGCTTTCTTACTCGAACCCGCGGGCGCGGCAGACTGCACCTTACAGACGCCCTTACCTATCTGTACTTGACCCTGGGTACGGTGTTGATGTTTGGGCCGGTGTTGTGGTTGGTGTTGTCCTCGTTCAAGACCTCGGCGGAGGTCGTCAAGTTTCCTCCGCGCATCTGGCCCTTCCGTCAGGAAACCGTCGTCGTCGAGGAGTATGAGGAGCCATTGCCCCTGTACGAAGTCACACTTGAAGACGGCTCCACGGCCCAAATGGCGCAGGTGCGGCGAATCGGTTTGGAGGCGCAGATGCTCGATCCGGCCAACCCCGGCGAAATCCTCAAAGTCCACATCAATGATCGCGCGCCAGTCGAGTCCATTGTATTTGGCCTGGACAACTATGTTGAAGGTGTTCAGAGCTTCGAGTTTGCCACCTATTTCCGCAATAGCGTCATTGTGACCGTAGCCGCAACGGTACTAACACTGCTCGTCAACAGTATGGCCGCCTTTGCGTTGGCAAAATACCAGTTCCGCGGGCGCACGACCATCTTCCTGATCATGATCAGTACGCTGATGGTGCCCCTCTCGGTAGTTCTGGTGCCTGTGTTCTTGGTCATCACGCGCGTCGGGTGGAACAATAACTTGCTGGGCGTGATCGTGCCGGGCGCAGCCACGCCGACCGGCGTCTTCTTGCTGCGGCAATACATGCTGACCATTCCTGACGACCTGATCGAGGCTGCGCGCATTGACGGTGCCAGTGAGTGGCGCATCTACTCACAAATTATTCTGCCATTGGCGCGACCTGCCCTGGCTGTGCTGACCATCTTCTCAGTGATGTGGCGTTGGAACGACTTTCTCTGGCCGCTCGTCGTGCTGAGCCGGAGCGAGGTGTTCACCCTGCAGGTCGGCCTCCAATCGTTCCAGGGCCAGCTAAATATTCAGTGGCACCTGATCTTGGCCATGACGGTGCTGACATTGCTGCCGATTACGATCGTGTTCGCCTTTCTGCAGAGGTCAATCACAACGGGTATTGCTACGACCGGGATGAAGTAGATTCTCCTGCCCAAGCAAGATCATCATTTCCGTCGTTGTTTCGGCACGCCTGCGGCATGGGATTGACCTGTGAACTGGCTGATTAGCTTGGGCAGTTTGAATGCGTGTCCGCGTTTACAGTGCGCTGTTCTACCTACAGATGGAAGCTTGGTCGCCTTGCCACTCATGGTCGCCTAAAGGATGTGTAAAATCCTGGCAGCCCGACAGAATCGACTCTCCTGGCAGCAGGAGGGAGCCTGACCGCTAACGGCCCTATCCATTGCTTTGGCAGCTAGTAAAGTGTATCCGAGATTCTGATATGCATGGCATTCTGAGAATGGCCATACCGTCAGAGGGCGGTATGCGTAATCGCAGAAACTTGGAGACTGCTTCGTACCCTGTACAGGGCACTTCGTTGCGCTCGCAGTGACATGGCGTGTCACTGCGACACCTGCCCCGCGAGCGGAGCGGTGCGGGGGGAGCGCAGTGCCCCGTAGGGAGCACGGAACGACGAAGCAGTCTCCAGCCTGACGGAAATTTGTGAGTAGCCGGAGCGCAGCGGTGGCGAAGAATCTCCTCCTTGGCATAGGAAGCCTCAGCTTTGCCGAGAACGAGATCCTTCGCTTCGCTCAGGAT
>CP070811.1:800352-803293 GCA_020343875.1 Anaerolineales bacterium
CTGACGGCCCATGCCATGGCCGGTGACCGAGAGCGAGCGCTCGAGGCGGGCTGTGACGACTACGATATCAAACCCATTGACTTGAAGCGGCTGTTGGGGAAGATGAAAGCGATCCTAGAAAAGTAGGCAATGTCATGGCCGGCGTACCACGCAAATCCGAGAGTATGGACTCCAAAGAAACGGCCCCGGCTCACAACCCAGAGTCTAAAGCGATCAGGATCCATCGAGCCTTTCTGGCCCACCTGCGCCACGAGTTGCTCACCCCCTTGAACGCCATCATCGGCTACAGTGAAATGCTGCTGGAGGAAGCCGAAGACGAGGGGTTGGAGGCTCTTATCCCCAACCTGAAAAAGACATGCGGGGCCGGCAAAGGGCTCCTGGCACTCGTCAACGAAATCCTCGACCCGGCCAAGGTGGAAGCTGGCGAGTTGGACCTTGATCTGGAGACCCTTGAGGCCAACTTGCGCCATACACTCCTCACGCTGGTCAACGCCGTTATTGGCTACAGCGAGATGCTGCTGGAGGATGCCGCAGAGGGGGAGCAGGAGGACTTCATCCCGGACCTGGAAAAGATTCACACGGCAGCCATGCGGTTCCGGGTGCTCATCAACAACGTCGCCCATTTCTCCAAGATCGAAGCTGGTAAGATCGACGCTGATCTAAAGACCGGCGCTACCGTGTCTATGATCCAGGACGTGGTGACTGCCATCCGTCCGCTGGCGGCGCAAAAGAGCGGTGCTGAGCCGGCTGAGCGAGGCTTTGTGCTTGTTGTAGACGACAACGAGATGAACCGTGATGTCCTGGCCTGTCATCTTGAGCGACAAGGCCATAGCGTCGCAGTGGCGGAAAACGGTCTGCAGGCGTTGGAGATGATCAAGACATACCCCTTCGATCTGGTGCTGCTCGACATTATGATGCCGGAGATGGATGGCTACCAGGTGCTACAGCGCCTGAAGAGCCACGTTCCCTGGCGAGATATTCCAGTGATTATGATCTCAGCTTTGGAGGAGATAGACAGTGTGGTGCGCTGCATCGAAATGGGGGCGGAAGACTACTTGCCCAAGCCCTTCGACCCGGTCTTGCTGAGAGCCAGGACAAACGCCAGTCTGGAGAAGAAGCGACTGCGCGACCAGGAAGTGGAATACCTGCGCAACGTGGCTCTTGTCACCGATGCAGCGGCGGCTGTCGAGACCCAGACTTTTGATCCGGACAGCCTGGCAGGCGTGGCCACACGAGCCGACGCGTTGGGGCAGTTGGCGCGCGTCTTCCAGGGAATGGCCCGCGAGGTGTATGCCCGCGAACAACGCCTGAAGCAACATGTGCAAGAACTCCGAATCGAACTGGACGAAGCCAAGCAGGCTCGAAGGGTAGCCGAAATCACCGATACGGAGTATTTCCAGGATCTGCTTTCTCAAGCAGATGACATCCGGCGTATGTTTGACGAGACCGACTGAGAATAACACTTCAACCAAGAAGGGAGGAATGTCTTGGCCAAGATCGTTTCTGTTCACTCTTTTCGGGGTGGGACCGGCAAGTCGAATACCACCGCCAACGTGGCCACCATTCTGGCATCCGAAGGGCGCCGCGTCGGCGTGGTGGACACCGACCTTGCATCGCCGGGCATTCACGTCCTTTTCGGTATGCCAGGGGAGGAAGTCACCCGCCCGCTCAATGAATTCTTGTGGGACCAATGCGCGATCCAGGACTGTGCCCACGACATGTCAACGGACCTGGGTGTCGATGGAAAGCTCTTTCTTCTGCCTGCCAGCCTCAAACCCGGCGCCATCACCAGGATACTGCGCCAGGGTTATGATGCGCAAAAGCTCACGGGCGGCTTCCGTGATCTGATAAAAGCCCTCGACTTGGATGTGTTGATGATTGACACCCATCCCGGCCTCAACCAGGAGACTTTGCTCTCGTTGGTCATCTCGCACGCCGTGGTGATCGTCATGCGACCTGACCAGCAGGACTATGAAGGTACCGGCGTCACCGTACAGGTGGCTCGCCAGCTCAAAGTGCCGAGTATGCAGATCGTGGTCAACAAGGTGCCAACGACCTTTGATCCAGACCAGGTCAGAGCACAGGTGCAGGAGACCTATGCTTGCGAAGTGGGCGCTGTGCTGTTCCACTCGGACGAAATGATGACCCTTGCCAGCGGTGGCATCTTCTCATTGCACTACCCCGACCATCCGCTGACTCAGGAGTTCAAACAGGCGGCAGCCAAGCTGGTGAAGTAGTGCACTCAAGCTTACTACCACAAGAACACTGCCTCTTTTCTAGAGCGGCCTGCACCAAAACAACGTCTGGCAATCTTGTGGCTGACTTTTCTGCTTCAGAAGCTCCTGGATAAGTGAAACTGTATTTCATCTTGTGTTATTGTCAACTCTTTGTGCTGAGATTTAGCCGCTGCTAGCTTCCAGATTATGGGCATCACTTGCCGAGGGTGCCTCACCCCGGCGTGCCGTTAGGCTATTCCGACTTTCTGAATTCCAGACAGTAGCCGTAAGACTGGCCGTGTGCTTACCGTCCAATCGAACATCTTCCATAGCACCCGGCTCCGGGTGGATGGACACGCCTGCGTCCGCTTCGTTGCCCTCATGTGGGCGCGAACCAGGTAGGCGGCTAGAGCCGAGCGAGCCGTTCCGCCCCGCCCGCAATGACGATCTTGGCTCCCGGCCGGGCGACACCGATCATCTCCTGGATGACTTGCTCAAGTTGGTTTCGGTCCGGCACTAAGCTGCTCCTCTTTGGATCAACTTGACACCCGCACAGTCCATCCTATACTACACACTTGAAGCCAATCGTGACGTGTAATGCGGTTTGCCCTCAGCATCATTGGGAGGAACAGAATGAATGGGAGAGCGACGAGCCTGCTCTTGGTGGCGGTGGTGTCGGTTCCTCTGATGCTGGTGGCCTGCTCCCTGGCGCGCAATCCACCACC
>CP070811.1:803393-806314 GCA_020343875.1 Anaerolineales bacterium
CAGGTGCCGAAAGTGCAGGTGTCAGGGTCCAGGCACGCACCACGCCACGGGCAACCCGCAACACCTACCAGGAGCAGGCAATGACAAGTAGCGATACCCTTCGCGTGCCTTCCGGGCAAGCCAAGATTGCCCATTTGGAGATGAAGGGAATTGTGAAGCGATTTCCGGGCGTGCTGGCCAACGACCAGGTTGATTTCGATGTGCGTGCCGGGGAGGTCCACGCTCTGTTGGGCGAGAATGGGGCCGGTAAGAGCACCTTGATGAAGGTCCTGTATGGCATGTATGAGCCTGATGAAGGTGAGATCTGGCTAAACGGTGAAGCAGTACGTATCAACTCCCCCGTTGACGCGATTGCGCTGGGCATCGGCATGATTCACCAGCACTTCATGCTGGTGGATTCGCTTACCGTGGCTGAGAATGTGGCTCTGGGTTTGCCCTCTTCGCGCAGGCCACTGACGGACCTGGATCGAGTTTCCAAGCGTATCCTTGAGCTGGCTGAAATCTATGGCCTGCAGGTTGACCCCGAGGCTCAAATCTGGCAACTGGCCGTCGGCCAGCGGCAGCGAGTTGAGATCATCAAAGCCCTGTACCGGGGGGCTGCCTTGCTCATCCTTGACGAGCCTACCGCTGTGCTCACCCCACAAGAAGTGGATGAATTCTTTACCACCATCCGTCAGATGGTCAAAGACGGACATGCTATTATCTTCATTTCGCACAAACTGCACGAAGTGCTGGCCATCAGCAATCGGGTGACGGTGTTGCGTGATGGAAAGAGGATCGACAGTCGCGAAACGGCCAGTGTTACCAAAGCGGACCTGGCGCGCATGATGGTCGGGCGCGAGGTCATGATGAAACCGGATCGCGCCAACGTAGAACAGGGTGAAGTCCGCCTCGCCCTAAGAAACCTTCATGCACAGAGCAATCGGGAGACACCTGCCTTGCGTGGCGTTGACCTGGAAGTCAGAGCCGGTGAGATATTGGGCCTGGCCGGCGTGTCCGGCAACGGTCAACGAGAACTGGCTGAAGTGATAACCGGCCTGCGGCAGCCCACTGAAGGCCAGGTCTTTCTGGAAGGTAAAGATGTTACCGCGCTAAGGCCCGGGGCCTTGACCGCCCAGATGCTTGCCTATATCCCCGAAGAGCGTATGAAGGATGGCATGATCCAGGGGTTTTCGGTGGCAGAGAACATTGTTTTGCGGGATCATCACCGGGAGCCCTTCTCCCACTCTGGATTTCTCCTGCTAAGAGTAATCGCCAATTATGCAGATAGGCTCATCAAGAGATTTCAAGTCAAAACGCCATCGCGCGACACACCCGCCAAGAATCTGTCAGGGGGTAACATTCAAAAAGTGGTACTGGCCAGAGAACTGTCCCGGGAGCCGCGTGTCCTGGTCGCCGCCCAACCCTCGCGCGGCCTCGATATTGGCGCCACCGAATACGTGCATGCCCGCCTCTTGGAGCAACGTCAGCAGGGAACTGCCATCTTGCTCATCTCAGAAGACCTGGACGAAATCCTGGCCATCTCGGATCGCATTGCAGTGATATACGAAGGGCATATAATGGGCATAGTGGACAGCCACCAGGCCACACCCGAACAGCTCGGCCTGCTGATGGCTGGCGTGAAAGAGGACCAACAGGTACCGGTGGCCTGAACATAACCGGCAGCGGGCGTGCGAATAACCCCTCTGTCAAGATTTCAATCAAAAAAGCCATCCCTGGCAAGTCCGGGATGGCTTTTCTAAATTTAAAGCTTTTCGATCTGTTCTCCGGCCAGCACACTCAACTCCAGAAGATAGTTGTGCTGCTCACCGGGGGCCATCTCTATCAGCTCACCACGCTGACGAACCGCAGCTCGGCCCACAGGCCTGGAATTGCTCGGCTCAATGCCCAGGGCGTAGGTTCCCCATCCCATCTGCTTCCACTGAGTGAATTCGGGCAACTCCTTTTGTCGATACTTGAGCTGCAGACCCAGCTTCAGGGTGTCATTCACGAGGACTACCCTCACCAGGCCATCGCTCTCCGCCCTGAGTCGATGGAAGAAAACTTGCTCCGCATAGCCAGGTGTGGGTGACTCAAAACGAGCGTAATCAGCCAGCCCCAGGGCAGCTGGCTCATCTCGGGGTATAACCTCCTGCGAGGGAGCGACCAGCCGGCTGCCTGCCTGCAGCAATGGGAAGCCGAGATTGACGTGATAAAGGATCATGTGTGGGGCTGCGATAGCACCCATGTTGGTCACTCGGTCTTCGATGGTCAGGCGAGCTTCGTCCAGCCGAGCAGTGATCCGCCGCTGCAATAGCAGGTCGTGACCAAAAACCGAGACCTCCCTCATACGTCCTTCTATCCAGAACGCGTAGGCGTCCCCATCCCAGCCATCCCCCTGACTTAGCTGGCGGGCTGGAACGTGGGATATGCGGCCGTGCAACCCCAGTTGCTCACCGCTGTCTTCACCGGGAGGGCCAATCTGGGTCAGCCCGCAGGTACTCAGCAATCCTCCGTGGAAAGTACGCAACCATCCAAAGCCTTGAGGCTCGTAAAACGAGGGGGCAGCCGGGCCGGTGGGCGAAATCCACGCCAGGGGGATGCCCATGTATTCGGCGGGACCGATGTCCATGCCCCGATCCAAATAGACTATAAAGCGAAGCCCGGCTGCGGTACGCAGCTCGGCAGCCCGGACGCCTCGCTCTGGACCCTCGTCCAGCGTGAACATCCGGATGCCACCCATCTGACTCACGTCACCAACGTATCCCAGCAACTCTTTCTGTGTCCAGGTGCGCTTATACAAGTGGGGCATTTGAAAATCCTCCATTGGTTTGGCCTCAGCATACAGGCGGCACATACCACACCACCATGTATCTTTCATCCTAGGAGTATACATGCGACTAGGATAGGATGCCAATCCCAAACCCATCGGCCCGCCTGCC
>CP070811.1:806414-811183 GCA_020343875.1 Anaerolineales bacterium
CGTGGTTGTCATTACCTCAGGCAGCCAGTAAGGGGGAACCTGCGGCGAAAGCCAAGGGGGCTACATTTGCTGCGCACCAGCGGAGGTCAATTATGGAAATCGTGCCGAACGTCCATCTCATCCGTTCCGGATTCGTCAATCAGTATCTGATCATGGACGGGGATGGACTGACGCTGATCGATGCCGGCCTGGCGCGCAGGGGGCGGGGGATCTTGAAGGCCATAGACCGCCTGGGGCACGCCCCGCAGGATCTGCGGCGTATCCTGGTCACCCACGCGGATGAGGATCACGCGGGTGGGCTGGCGGCCCTCCAGGCGGCCAGTGGCGCCCGGGTCTACGCCAGTCCCATCGAGGCCGAAGCCCTGGCTGCCGGACGCAGTTCGCGGGATGTGAAGCTGAACGGCCTGAGGGGTTTGTTCCTGGCCGTGATGTCTCCCTGGTTTAATGTCACGCCGGTGGTGGTGGATGAGACTCTGACCGATGGGCAGATATTGCCGGTGCTGAGGGGGCTGCAAGTGGTGACGACGCCGGGCCACACGCCGGGCCACATTTCGCTGTTTGCGCCCACGGCCGGCCTGCTGTTCACGGGTGATTCGCTGGTCGCAAATGGAGACCAGCTTATTCCTTCCCGGGAGATGTATACCTGGGACATGGCCCAGGCCCTGGAGTCGGTGAAAAAGCAGGCGGCGCTGGGGGCAACTATCGTTTGCCCGGCCCACGGCCCGGTGATCAGGGAGGCAGCCGGCAAGTTCCCCGAGTTGGGCGGATGAGGCCTGGCCCATGACTGGTTCCATCCGGAACAGGGCAAACGGCCCAGGGAGAGGCGAGGGGTGACCTCCAGGCGTGGCAACCCGGTTCCAGCTAGCAAGCGTATAGCGGGGCTCATGCAGACCGGCCAGGCCCTTCAGAGACGGGGCGATCTGGATCAAGCCCTGGCTCACTTTGAGGGGGCGCTGGCCACGGCCCGGGCGGGGAGGAGCAGGGGCCAGATGGCCAGCATCCTCAACCATGTGGGCCAGATTCACCAGGTTCGGGGTGATTTGGAACAGGCCCGGGCATGGTACGAGCAGGCACTGGCCCACACCCAGGCCCCGCATGGCGCTCTGGTCGAGCGCATCAAAGCCCTGAATGGGCTGGGAGAGATCTGCCAGATTCGGGATGAGTTGGCACAGGCAGGGGATTATTACGGTCAGGCTGAAAGCCTGGCCCGGACGGAGCGTGATCAAGCCGGCCTGGCCCGCTCGCTCAGAAATACGGGCGAACTTAAGCACAGCCGGGGAGACCTGGCCGGGGCGCTGGCCGACTACCAGCAGGCGCTGGCCCTGGCCCAGCGGGCGGGAGATCCGATCCAGGTAGCGCGCTGCCTGAGCAGCCTGGGCCTGATCCACAAAAGCCGGGGCGACATGCCCCGGGCCCAGGCTCTTTTCGAAGAGGCTCTGAGCCTGGTTGAGGCGGCGGGCGACCAGGTCGAGTTGGTGGATTGCCTGAACTATGTGGGGCTGGTGTATAAGAGCCAGGGGGAGTGGGACCGGGCCCAGGCTCAGTACCAGCAGGCGTTAGCCCTGGCCCAAGCGCTGGGCCTGAAAGGCCAGCAAGCGGCGCTGTTGAACAACCTGGGCCAGATTGCCCGGCAGCGGGGCGATCTGAGGACGGCGCTGAGCCACTACCAACGGGCCCAAGCCGCCTTCGAGGCCATGGGCGCCCACAGCAGCAGTGCCGGCCTGCTCAGCAATGTGGGCTTGATCTATCAAGAGCGGGGGGAGTGGGCCCAGGCCCTGGCCGCCTATGAGCAGGCCCTGACCACGACCCGGGCGGCCGGCCTTAAAGAACAAGAGGCCATTCTTCTCAACAACCTAGGCCAGCTTCACCAAGAACGAAACGACTTGGAGCGGGCCTTGTGCAGCTACCAACTGGCGCTCGAACTAGCCGGGCAGATGGGCCACCAGGCCCACATGGCGCTGTTCTCGGCCAATCTGGGCCATATCTACCATCAGCGAGGTGAGTTGGAGCGGGCCCTGGCCATCTACGAGGAGGCGCTGGCCATCTTTCGGGAACTGGGCGACAAGGCCCGGGTGGCTACCCTACTCAACAACATGGGGGGCATCTTTCAGTCGAGCCAGGATCCTGACCAGGCATTGGCCTGTTACCAGCAGGCCCTGGCCCTGGATCGGGAGCTGGGTCACCGGGCGGGGGTGGCCCGCGAGTTGATGAACATCGGCGCGCTGAACGTCGAGCAGGGCCGCTTTGCGGAAGGCGAGCCCTGGTTGGCCCAGGCGACAGAGTTGTTGGCGGCCCTGGGCAGTCCCCAGGTGGAACAGGCGCGTAAGTGGCTAGCCCGGGCCCGAGCCGGCTTGTGAGCCGGATAACCCGGGTTTCGCCCCGCTCAACCCAGCCTACGACTTCGGGTAAGGAGGGAAAGATATCGTGACTGAGCCAGCCCCGAACCATTTCTTTAGCCGGCGGAATCTCCTGCGCCAGGCAGTTACTCTGGGCGCCTTGGCGGCGGCTGCCTCGCTCCTGGAGGCCTGTGGCCGACCTGGAGTGCAGACTCCCAGCCGGCTTTCCGACGCAGGTATGCCACCAACGCCCACGTCCAGCTATACGCCCACCCGGAAGCCCTCCGCTACGCCTGTTCCCAGCTCTACGCCTACCCATACCCTGGAGCCTTCACCGACCAGCCTGCCCAGCGCCACGCCCACCGCCAGGTCGTCTCCCACGCCGGCGCCTACCTCAACGCCCACCCCGCAGGCGGATGTGGCTCAGGTTGCCTTTGTCAAGACCCGCCAGCGGGCCGAAGGCGTGCGGCGTGCCCTGGACCTGTTGGGCTCCAATCCTGTCCAGGGCAAGGCTGTTCTGCTCAAGCCTAACTTCAACAGTGCCGATCCGGCGCCGGGCTCTACCCACGAGGATGTGCTGCGTGCTCTGGTGGAGGAACTATGGGGTATGGGAGCGCGGGGCATCACGTTGGCTGATCGGAGCGGGATGGATAACACCCGGCGCGCGATGCAGCAAAAGGGCATCTTCTCCCTGGCCGAAGAAATGGGCTTTGACACCCTGGTCCTGGATGAACTGGAGGACCAGGCATGGGTCTTGGTCCAGCCACCGGACAGCCACTGGCAAGGGGGCTTCCCCTTCGCCCGGTCATGCCTGGAGGCGGAGGCCCTGGTCCAGACTTGCTGCCTGAAGACCCATCGCTTCGGCGGTCACTTCACTCTGTCGCTCAAGAACTCGGTGGGTATGGTGGGCAAGTATGGCCCCGATGGTTATAACTATATGCAGGAGCTGCACGCATCCGCCTATCAGCGGTTGATGATCGCCGAGATCAACACCGCCTACACGCCTGCCCTGGTGGTGGTGGACGGGGTGGAGGCCTTTGTCAGCGGTGGGCCTGACACAGGAAAGCGGGTTGAGGCCGAGGTCATGTTGGCCGGCAGGGATCGGGTGGCCCTGGACGCGGTGGGGGTGGCGCTGCTACGCTACTGGGGTACCACGCCGGAGGTCCGCCGGGGCTTGATTTTTGAGCAAGAGCAGATTGCCCGGGCGGCCGAGCTGGGCCTGGGGGTAGATGGGCCGGACCAGATCCAGATCGTCACCGATGATGCGGATAGCGAGGCCTACGCCGCCCAAATCCGGGAAATCCTGGCAGGCGGGTAGGCATCTCGCGCGGAGCTACGACTGAGCCCCGGGTTTCGCTGCGCTCAACCCAGCCTACGACCGCACCCAAGCCTACGGCACGACTATTGCCTGGGTTTCACTGCGCTCAACCCAGCCTACGACCCCCAGCACGATGGCCGATGTGGGTGCTAGTCGCTGTTGTAGGCATCCGGCCGCTCGGAAACCCCGGCCCGCCAGATGCGCCCCGGTCGCCATGGAAACCATCTCTGGCCGTCCTGGCTGCTGCTCAGGGCGTGCGTGCCCGATGCTACCTCACTCCGGCCGGTTAAGTCATAGATATACGTGGTGCCGTCGGCCGGCTCACCCGCATGGGCGTTTATCAGCAAGCGCCCGTCCTGGGTCCAGCGGGGTGCCTCGGCGGTCAGGGTGCCCGGGTTCTTGAGGAAGAAGATGGTGCTGTCCTCAAGGCGAACCAGAGCCACCGACCGGCAAATATCGCAGTTCAGTTTTTCAACCACCACCGCCAGGTATTTGCCGTCCGGCGACCACACCACACCCCCCACTGGCTTCAGGATCCCATTGTCGGCCATCAGGATTTGCCCCTCGAAGGCATCCGGCGTCACCAGGTAGAGTTTCGTCCCCTCGGTAATGGCTATCTGATCGCCCAGGGGCGAAAAACTGGCGCTGGTGGGGGGAGCGCCCAGTTGCTTTCTGAGCTGCTTGTAGCCTTCCATGTCTTCCACAAAGACGCGACTCTCGGCTGCGGTTGGGGTGGGCGTCCCGACGGGCAGCGCTGGGGCCGAGGTGTCGGGTGCGGCGGGCATAGGCGCGCTGGCGGCTGTGGCCGGCTGTTGGGCTTGGGTGGCCTCGGGCGTGGTGGAATACACCAGCAGGGCGGGAATGGTCACCACGGGCAGATCGTCAGGCACATCGTAGGCCACCACGTAGTCCGCGCACAACCAGGCCAGACCTTGGCCGGCAGAGACCAACCACCAGGTGGAGTCTTGATTACGTCCCATGATCTCCACCCGGTCGCCCAATGCTATGGAGCCGATCCGGGTGTAGCTGGGGCCGGGGCCACTCCGCAGGCTGACCGTACCTTTATGCGACAGGGCAAAAGGGACGGGGGCGGGCGGTGGGGCTACAATCACCGC
>CP070811.1:811283-818986 GCA_020343875.1 Anaerolineales bacterium
GATCGAGCGAACAAAATTTTCAACCAGATCCTGAAGAAGGCTTTGCAGCAGTCCTGATCGACCAGGAGATTTCCTAGAAGTCTGTCGGAGAAAGACCTCGGAGGTTTCTGATAGGGCCAGGTTCAGTAAGGCTTCTCTTATGGCAGGTCTGCGTTAAACCGTGGTAGGCAAAATATAACGCGCTAGAATGCTCGCAGGGGGTCTGTGACCCCCGTCTGGGGCGAGATTGATCAAATGCTCGCAGGGGGTGTGTGACCCCCGTCCGGTGCGAAACCAGGCCCCATATGGCCGAAACCGCGGGTCGCAGACCCGCTCAGAGCAAAAAGGAATGCGTTCGAATGCTCGCAGGGGGTCTGCGACCCCCGTCCGGTGCGAGATCAGGCCCGATGATGAAGGGCCTGATGATCGTTTGGACTGCGTCGGAGTCATTTGGCCGAATTGTCGCCGACTGGGTTTCAACACTCTATAGAAAGGTGCGGTCATGGTCACCCAAGCCACCGCCTCACACTTAGAAGCAGCGAATACGCCTAGCCGGGCCCAGCCTGCCTTCGGGCGCCGGCTGTATGCCTGGGCTATTATCGAGGCTTTCAAGAACCTGGGGCCCAAGCGGCAAGCGCGTAACCCGGCCATGTTGATGCTGGCAGTGGCGGGCAGCCTGACCCTAGCCCTTTCCGTTTGGGCCTGGTGGCAAGGAAGCAACCAGGGCTTGGTCGCAGGGGGCAGCATGGCAGCCTGCCTGTGGCTCAACGCCTTTCTTTTCAGCTTGGCTGACGCCCTGATTAGAGGCCACGGCCGGGGTTGGACCGAAGCTGTGCGTCGCAAACACACGGGGCTCATGGCTAAAAAGCTGAGCAAGTCACAGCGCAAGGGTGAATATGATGTCATCCCGGCCATCGACTTGCGCCCGGGTGATGTGGTCTTGGTGACGGCAGGGGAAACCATGCCAGCCGATGGCCAGGTCCTCGAAGGCTCGGCCATGGTTGATGAGAGCGCTTTGCTATGTGCGGGGGAGCCAGTTGTGCGCCAAGTGGACGGGGACCACAACGCGGTTGCGGGCGGGACTCATCTCCTCTCGGGCTGGCTTTTGGTTCGCGTCAGCACCAGCCTTGAGCGGGGCCTGCTGAATCGGGCCGCTGCCGTGGTGGCAGGAGCCGGGCATCCGGCGCTGCCTTCCAAAGTCCTGGTGGGCAGCCTGCTGGCCGCCGCAGCGATGGCCTTATCCCTGCTCCTCGTGCGCCAACTGACGGGGCCTGATCCGGCCAGGACAACCAGCCAGCAGATGCCGCTGCTGCTGATTAGCCTGGTTTCTCTGCTGGCCGCCCTGGCCCCCACCACAACGGCTGGCCTGATGCACGTGGTGCAAATTGGGGGCATAGATCGCTTGATTCAAAGAGGGATCGTCCCCTTATCGGAACACATGGTGGCAATGGCCAGCGGGGTGGATACGTTGCTCCTGGACAGGGCCGCGGTTACCGAGTCCGCATCCCGGCAGGCGTTGGCCTTCGGCGGGCTGGAGGGGGAGGAGGCGCCACAGCCGGCCTGGCTGATCACCGAAACTTCTCTCAGCCAGGGCCTGGCTGGCGCGGCCGCCCGGGATATGAACCAGGCTGGCCGTGGCCCGGAAACTTCACCAGCAGTAGTGGGGGTTGTGCACTTGAAAGGTGCGCTCAGGCAGGGCTTGAAAGGTCGCCTGGCCCGGCTGCGACGTTTGGGCATCCACAGCATACTGACCACCAGCGATCCGCCTCTGGTTGCGGCGGCCATGGCTGCCGAGGCGGGCATGGATGACTTCGTGCCCCGCTCCAACCCTGAAGCAAAGCTGGCGCTGATCCACCGTCAGCGTGCCCGGGGTCAGCGATTGGCCGTAGCCGCCAGCAGCGTCGACGATGTCTCGGTTCTGGCCGGAGTGGACCTGGCTCTGGCTGGGCATACCATCGCTCACCTGGTCCCTCAGGCGGCCGCCGTGGTGGATCTGTACCGCCATCCTGACGGCCTGATTGAGGTTGTGGAAATTGCCAGGCAACGTATCCTGACCCGCAGGGTGCTGACCGTTTTAAGTGCTGCCACTGATGTTACCAGGTGTCTGGTTCTGATCTTGGCTACCCTGGCATCTATCCACTTGGTGCCAGCCGGTTTGAATCTCCTGCGCCTGTCCAGCCCTGCCAGCGCGGTTCTTTCGACACTGATCTTCAACGTGTGCGCCCTGGTGGCTCTGGTACCCCTGGCCTGGAGTGGTGTCCCATTTCGCTTGATGGACACTCCGCGGCTTCTGGGGCCGACCTTGTTCTTGTGTGGTTTGGCTGGAGTGATTGCCACCCTGCTGGGCATCAAGCTGGTTGACCTGGCGTTGATGGGGTTGGGGATAGGGTGAGCCCTGAGGCTTGCCAGGGCCCTGGGCTTTCGCCGTGGGCGGCAGGCATCCTTTTCTTTCCAGGAATGGGTGCAAGCGGGACAGCCTGAAACTTATAATCCATTGGAAGGTGTAAACTTACCGTGCAAGTATCTCAATTCAAACGATTTCTGATTGGCGTGCCAATTCCGACCAGCCACGATGTTCACGAGCGCCTGGACAAAGTGCGTGGACTGGCCATATTTGCCTCCGATCCCATCAGCAGCAATGCCTATGCCACCGAAGCCATCATGAGCATTCTGATTTTGCTGGGGAGCGGGGCTCTGAAGATGACACTGCCTCTGGCCCTGGGCGTGGCAGCCTTGGTTTTGATCGTTGTTTTCAGTTACATTCAGACCATCCTGCACTACCCCCAGGGAGGAGGGGCCTACTTCGTTACCAAGGACAATCTGGGTACGCTGCCCTCGTTGGTTGCAGCGGCAGCCCTGCTCACCGATTACATTTTGACCGTCGCAGTCTCTGTATCGGCGGGCATACGGGCGCTTACTTCGGCCTTTCCCCAGCTCCACGAGCAGCGCGTCACGCTGGCGGTGGTGATCATCCTGCTGATTACCTGGGCCAACCTGCGTGGCATCCGTGAGAGTGGCACCATCTTTGCGGTGCCAACCTATGCTTTCGTGGTCGGCGTTCTGCTGGTGGTCGGGGTGGGCCTGGTTCGATACGCAGGCCTGCTAGGTGCAGCCCCGCTTACCCCAACCCACCACGCGCTGGCCCCGACTGGTGCCTTTAGTGGCTTTGCCCATACTTGGATCCTGCTGAGGGCGTTCGCAGCCGGTACCACGGCCTTGACTGGCATTGAAGCCATCAGTGATGGCGTGCAGGCTTTCAAGCCCCCTGAGTCGAAAAATGCGGTTCAAACCATGGTGGCCATGGCCGTGGTGGCCATGTCACTCTTTATCGGCATTTCGTTTCTGGCCACTCGTTTGCAGTTGATGCCGGCCGCAGACGAAAGTATCCTGTCCCAATTGACTCGCACGGTGGCAGGCAGTGGACCCCTTTACTACTGGGTGCAGCTCTTCACCATGTTGATCCTGGTACTGGCCGCCAACACCGCTTACCAGGATTTTCCCCGCCTGAGCGCTTTCCTGGCTCGGGATGGCTTCTTGCCTCGCTGGATGCAGAGCAGGGGGGATCGGCTGGTCTTCAGCACCGGTATTTTCGTGCTCGCCTTTCTGGCGTGTGCGGTCGTGGTTATCTTTGACGCCAACGAGATTCATATGCTGCCCTTGTACGCGCTGGGCGTCATGACCAGCTTCACCCTCTCTCAGGCGGGTATGGTGCGCCTGATGGGCAAAGTGGCCAAGCTCCCCCCGGGACAGGAGATACGCACCAGCGCCACAACCATTCGTTATGAGAGCGGGTGGTGGTGGAAACGAATGGTCAGTGCGGCGGGTTCGATGGTCACGTTCGTGGTGCTGGTGGTTCTGGTGGCCACCAAGTTCGTGGAAGGTGCCTGGCTGATCGTCTTGGCCATCCCGCTCATCATCTGGCTCTTCATCGCCATCAGGCGCCACTACGATGAGATAGCCAGGACGCTCAGTACCCGCGATTTCAGCTCAAGTGATATGGCCGAAGTAGCTGATATTGTGGTGGTGCCCATTGCCGATGTGCACCGGGGTACCTTGCTCGCACTCCAGTATGCCCAGCGTCTGTCGCAGCACGTGTATGCGGTGAGTGTGGTTACCAGCGAGGAAAACAAAGAGCGTCTCGAGCGCCGTTGGCGGCGCTTTCCGGAGATTACCGGGCAGGTGGAGTTGGTTCAGCTCCGGTATGATTTTCGGGATATCCTCACCCCTCTGGTTGATCACATTGAGCAGGTTGTGCACAGGCACCCGGCCAAACTGGTCACCATTGTGGTGCCGGAATTCGTGCCGACCTCGACCATAGCGCACTTGCTGCATAACCAGACAGCCAACATGCTACGCTTCCGGCTGCGTGCCCATCCGGGTGTGGTGGTTATCGACGTGCCCTTCCACGTCTAGAAGCCCTTAACGCCTGACGTACTCGATGATATCGGCTTCAATATGCGTGACGCCGTGCAATTGGGCCACGCTGATGCGGTGATACCCATCGTACACGAAATATACGTCGCTCGCTTTCAACAGGATAGGAGGTGGCAGCTGGATTGACTGATAATAGGCCCGGCTGATGCTCTTCCAGCGCTCTGCCGATGAGCTCTGGGTTGGCAAGAAGTGGCGGTCGAAGTCTTGACAGCGGTTCACACAGCCGACGATCTTGACCATTTCCACGCTGTGAATGCCCAGGTAAACCTCCTGGTATGACCGCAAGTTGGGGTGCACTTCTTGGAACACGAGCAGACGATTGTGCTTGCCAGACAGGAAAGCCAGCACATAGTTTAGAAGAGCACGCCGGCGGGCACGTAAGAAGTCGGCCGTGATGCGTTTTTCTAGGGCAGTATTACTTTGATCCAAAGTCCCCCCATTCAGCTAACCCCTGTTTCATTCTTGCTCACCCTTATCTTGGCTGAACGTTGCCTCGACAGCTCGCAGTTCGCCAATGAACGCGCTGATGAGAAAGTGTCTCTCATTCTCGATCGCCTCTGCATCCGCCATATACTTGCGCAACATTAGCGCGAAGGGTAGCCACCTCTTCGGCAGGTCGGAATCATTTAGACATGCATCCAGCCGCCTCCGTAATTGGTCGAGCCGCACTGGTGTTAAAAGCTCGGTCAAGAAGCCACTCATCTTCAGAAATAGAGTTTGGGCCTTTTCTTCGGAGGTCGCTACGCTGGTGGGTGCTTGTCCAGCAAGTTCTTCGCCAATAACTTCTTCCAGCGTTGTTACTAATACGCTCAAGCCTGCCTCTAATTCTTCCTGAGTGAACAGGCCAAGATTTAGCTCGCCGGCGAACACGGCGTCAACGCCTTCTTGCCAGATGGTCTCGGCTTGTTTCTCCAGGTATCCACCCAACCCGGGCACTTTCTGTAGCAGCTTATTGGCTTTCCGGCCCAGGCGTGATTGAGCCAGCCTCTCTGAGAGGGCCAGCGGTGTTTCGCTTCCGTCAAGATGGCTAACCCCCAACGCCTCCGATGCCGCTTCAAGCATATCGAAGCCGGTCATCAGACTGCGTTGAACCAGGGCTTGCACCAAACCGATGGATGGCCAGAGTTGGCTGGTTTCACTCCCTCTCAGGAATGACTGAAAGGCGGCTACTCTGGCGGCTTTTTTTCGTTGCCTGGCCTTCTTCAGGCGTAGTCGGAGCTGATTCAAAGCGTTGATAACATCCACGCGAAGTTCGTCGGTTAAAAGCCGCTGGGCGGTGATTTCCATCAATTGCATCTGGGTCTCGTCGCGTTTGTCGTCAGGTAGTTGGCGTAATGCCTCGGGATCGGTGCCCAACTCCTCGGCGACTTCGACAAAGGTATCCACACAGCGCAAGGGATCAATGATGATTGACTCAAATTCTGGTTCCTCCACCAAGTCCTCGCTGGCCAGCAAGGTTATCATAAGCTGTTCTAGGCTGGCAGCCGAGGAAGCGGACGTGTCCCCGGCTCGGGGGAAGAGGGGCAGCATATCGTCGATGACTTCATCCCGGGGGTGGCTGGAACGAGCCGACGACGGTTTCCAACCTTGCTCTTTTCTCTTGCGAGCGATTGCGGCTCGGCGCTGGTCTTTAATTTGCTGTTTGCGGCTGGGTCTCTTTTTCTTCTTCTGGGCCATTTCTTACTGTCTCACAGAACTTGGGCATTGGAGAATAGGTCTCTCTAATCCGGTACGATTGCCATGGGATCGGGCATGGCTGGATCTACCCCCAGGGTGTGAGCGAAACGTTCCGTGCTGCGGTCTACCACGAATTCAGTCCACAGCGGCAGGTGGTTGGATACCCGATACGCCATCTGCTGGCGGGTGATTTCCTGGTAGATGGCGCCGGCGAAGTTGATGACCCCGGCTCTCTCGGCGTACAGTAGATCCAGATCCCCCATAAACCAGGCAATCTGATCGTAGTATTTGGGTTGGGTGCCGAACGTGGTCTTGACGTTCAACAACTGGTCAGGTACCACCAGGCCTGTGGAGGTAAACGCCTGGAAGAGAGGGTTGTCACCCCGATCATCGATATTAAAATCCCCCAGCACGATCAAGTTGTTCTCCTCCGCGCCCTGCTTGGCCCGGTCCCGTATCTCCGTGGCGGTGTAAGCAGCCAGGGCTTTGATTTCTTCCAGGCGATCTGCGGGTACGTCGCCGTAGTAAATATGGGTTGTCAGCAGGGCGAAACCCTCGTTGGCCGACTGGAACCCCACGATATACGGGGTGCGGGCGAATTGCTGCACCGGCTCTTCCTGATCGGTGGGCGGTAGCACGATCTCTCCTGCCAGCCCCGAGGGCTGGACCCGCCGCTTATCATAGATGAAGGCCAGCCGCTCCTGGTTCCCCCCGCTGCCTGCGGAAACATCGCTGAGAATCAGGCCCCAATCCGAGCCCAGAAAGTCTTTCTGCAGCATTCGGATGGCTGATGTGTCCCGCCTGACTTCTTGAATGGCGATGACGTCAAAATGCCGCACGATCTCGGCGATACACGCCATAGCCCGCAGGTTACGCTTGGGACTGCCGGGATTCTCCTCCCAGGCTGGGTACACCCGCCCAAAATTCATGATGTTCCAGGTCCCAATCAGCAGGTTACGGTCGATGAGTTTGTGAGGTAGCTGGGAGTCTTGGATTCGCCGCCGGAGGCGGACGATGTCTTCAACCACCAGGCGCGGGTACTCTGCATAATCCATGCGATTGCCTCCTCGGGTTAGCCTATTCCACCAGGTGTCCTTCCCGCTGGTAGCGTTCGAACAGCCGCCCCCAAGCGGTGTTGGCCCGCCAGTCATGATAGACGTGCTTTTCCTTCAGCGGCCAGTGGACATAATCATGGTTAAACTCGGACAAAAAAATGGGAATGGCCACCAGCGGTGTTCGCAAGACCAGTTTCTGTAGGAACCTGGTGGGGCCGAACCAGGCCATCCAGGCCAGGAAACGGTGAAAGTTGTAGCCCACCTCAAAGCCCCAGTCCTCTCCCGACACGTCGTCGCCTACCAACTCAATCTCGGCCAGGTCGCCCACGCCCAGGCCGCGTTCGTGGGCCAGGCGAATGTACGTGATGCTGAGCGGATCAAAGCCCATCAGCTTGGCGGAGACGGCGTCGATCGCCACTTGGTCAGCCGAAGCCAGGATGACGTTCTTGATCTCAGGCTTCATAGTGCGTGGGCCGGGGCCATTGCCGGCCGTCGTGCCGTCCATGGTGGCGAACAAGCCGGGGTGAATCTCCCTCTGGATCGCCAGCAGGTCTACCA
>CP070811.1:819086-823738 GCA_020343875.1 Anaerolineales bacterium
CTGATCTTTGCGATACCAGGGCACCTGGGTGATGGATTGGCTCTTGATCTTCTCCTGGAGTTTGATCAGCCCCTGCAAGAAGGCCTGCGGGGTGGGTGGGCAGCCGGGGATATACACGTCTACCGGCAGGAACTTGTCGATGCCCGAGACCACACTATACCCCTCCTTGAAGGGGCCACCAGCTGTGGCACAGGCTCCCATAGCGATCACATATTTGGGCTCTGGCATCTGGTTGTAGAGGCGCACAATCTGGACCACCATCTTCTTGGTGACTGTGCCCGACACAACCATCAGGTCCGCCTGGCGAGGGGAGCCTCGGGCCAGCTCAGCCCCAAAGCGGGCCAGATCGTAGCGCGCAGTGCCGGTGGCAAAGAATTCAATAGCGCAACAGGCCAGGCCAAAGGCTATCGGCCAGATCGAGTACATCCGGCCCCAGTTGTACAAAGAGTCCACGCCGGTGATAAATAGTTTTCGTTTGAGCTCTTCCGGGACGTCAGGTTTTTCAGATTGTGAGTGTGCTTCTGCTTTGGCCACGGGGACTTGAACCTCCCTAGAGGTCTCGACTGCCAACTTCATCAGATGCGGTCGGTATCAGACAAGCTTTTCCGGTTACTTTGATTGCTTTCTGCTTCTTCGGCATCAATTCGCTTGACGAGCAGCAAGGGCAGACCCAGGTCACGAATCTTGCTTAGCAGGCCGTGCAGTGCGGACTGGTCGGCGACCGGACCAATCAGCAAGGTCTCGCTGTCGCCTTGCGGAGTGATGTTGAACCCGCCAAACCAATCTGACCAGGCCCTGTCGAGGGTTCCCTTGATGCGGATTTCATACATACCTTGTTTGTCAAATTCTCGTCCGTTGGTCATGGACTACGCCTCCTACTTTGGTCGCCGGCAACACACACATGCCCTGGCTGGAGGTCTCCCGTGGTGTCTGGTGGAGCGTAAGCAGGTTTTCACCTGGTTTTGAAGACACCCAAATGACTATGGGAGCGTATCTAAATCCATCCATAGTATAGCTGTCGAGAGGAAGACTGTCATCCATCAAAGGATGGATTGGGGGGTTGACAGCACGGTGGACAAGCAGTTGGCTTAAAGAAGTCCATCCAGCCGTGTCAGGAGATAGGACCTGGTGGCGTATCTGGCTGCGAGTCTACAGTATTTTCAATTCTCTGGCTCGCCCCACGGCCTGCGTGCGCTTGGTCACGCCCAGCTTGCCGTAGATGTGATGCACATGCGTCTTGACGGTGCTGACAGCAACCACAAGCCGTTGGGCTATCTCTCGATTAGACATGCCGGCAGCGATTAGCTGCAGAACCTCGAGCTCACGCTGGCTGAGAGGCTCGACTAATGCCGCGGCAGGCGGCCCGGCCTGTTGCTGTTTGCCACCCCACTCGCCCTCCAATGCAGCCACGAGTCTGGTCGCATAGTCCACCGCCACGCCTTGGGCTATCAAATGGCGCAGTAGTTCGCCTAAGGGTGCCCCTTCATCGATGAAGATGCGTATGTAGCCTTCTGGTTCCGCCAGAAAAAGGGCACGCTCCAAGGCAGTCATGGCTTGGTCGATATGCGCGCGTGCTTGCCTCTTGCCTGGCTGGTCGGCATCTGCGCGGGTCTCCGAGGCTAGTGCAGGTGGCTGAGAGTAGGCTAGTGCTTTCAGCACTAAGGCCTCGATCACCATACCTACCCGTCCCTGCTGCTCCATCTGCTCTTGCAGTAACTCCAGCAATACTAGAGCTTCCTTTGGGCGGCGCTGTGCCAATAAGACACGTGCCAACAAAACCTGTTTATACTTGCGCAGGTGCTGGCGGACCAAATCAACTTTGTCTGATGGTCTTGTCAGGTCCGTATCCTCGTCAAGCCCTTGTTCCTCTATCCAGCGTATGGCTGCGCCAGTATTTCCCTGGACAAGCCAGAGTCTGGCCTGTTCCAGGGCGACCAGCCAATCATCCCATTCCGCCGCATCAAATTTCTTTGCCAATTGCCTGGCTTGTTGGATAGCCTCCTGCGCACCGCTCACGTCCCCCCGAGCCTGCCGGAGGCGCGCCAACGAGAGGTAGCCAGGCAGCATTTCAATACTCCTCCATTGCTTGGTCAGCCTGACTCCCTCTTCTAGGTAGCGCGTGGCTGTCTCAAGGTCGTTCCACTCGCGATAGAGCTCACCCAAGCCCAACAGAGCTTCACCGGCTACGGGTAAGGTGTTTCCCTGCTGGTCGGTGGACAATGCCAGTGCTTGTTCATAGAGAGCCTTTGCCTGGTTGAGTTGCCCTTGCCGCATAAGCAGATCTGCCTGGTAACATAGCGCCACCACGCCGATCGGCAGGTTGCCTTTCTCCTGGAGCATACTTACCACCTGATCAAAGGCCTGGCTACTGATCTTTAGATCGCTGCCTGCTGATCGGGACAGGTGCAGGATCCATAGGGCCAGGCTTCGCCAATACAGTTCATCTTCTGGCAAGCGTTTTAGTGCCTGCTCAGACAGTTGAATGGCTCTGGGGAGGTCGACTTGTGAAATAGCTATGAGGGCCTCCAAGGTGGCTTTCCGGCTGCCCATCAATCCTTCGTCCTCGCTAACATGTTGGAGACGCGCTCGGACAGCATCCAGCGGGTGACCGTTCAACAAGAGTGCAAAGGCATGGTAGAAACTCAGGCTTGGGCGGGCACGGACTACCTCCTGTGGTAGTCTATCCACCCAATTCAGAAAAGTAGCCACCCGAGTCTGTCCGAGGGTCGTTTCTGCGATCTGCATGATCAAATTTGCGGCTCGCTCGACATCTTGCGCAGCCAGGGCATGATCGATGGCGGGTGACATAAGATTGCTCTGCCCGAGGGATAGCGCCCATTGCTCATACCAGATACTGGCCCGAAGATGCAGTATAGGCACCATGTCTGGTTGCATATGCTGCAGGCGATTGCGCAACAAGTCAGCGAAGAGCCGGTGGTAGCGGTACCAGCGCCGCTGTCCATCCAGAGGGACGACAAAGAGGTTGTTGCGTTCCAGGTATTCCAGGATCTCTTGACTGCGACCATCTGTAGATTGCAGGCCAGAGGAGGCTGCTGGCTGGGCATTTTGTCCATGGGCCAGAACTGCGTCGCATAAAGGGCCAGTCAGGCGGTCCAATATGGAGGTGTGAAGCAAAAAAGTCTTGACAGGCCTGGTTTGACGCTGGAGCACCTCCTGCATCAGGTAGTCCAGAACATGCCGGTGGCTGCCCGTGAAGGCCTGAATGAAAGCAGATACATCTTGCCTGCCCCGGATTGAGGCCGCAGCCATCTGCAAGCCGGCGATCCACCCTTCCGTCCGCCCCTCAAGTGCAGCCACGTCTTCCGGCGAGAGATCCAACTGCATGGTTTGGCTGAGAAATGCTGTAACTTCCTCAGGCGTGAAGCGCAGGTCACCAGCGCGCAGTTCCGTTATGTGACCCCGCCCTCGCAGGCGGGCCAGCGGCCAGGGTGGGTCAGCCCGGCTGGATACAACCAGGTGCATTTGAGGTGGCAGGTTATCCAGGGTGAATACCAGCGCATCTTGAATCTGCTGCTCGGTAATGACGTGAAAGTCGTCAAGGACAAGGACCAAGGGACGTGAGAAAGCGGCGAGTTCGTTGATCAAGCCGGTGAGCGCAGCCTTGATCCGCAACGGGCGCGTGGTCGATATAGAGGCATCGGCGTCGCTGAGGCGCGCTGGTGCAGTAGGGGGCGGTAAGGGGGCACGCAGTGTGGCTAAGGCGGCTGTGCCTATATCGGCCTGTATTGCCTGCAATGCGGCCAGGAAGTAAGTCCAGAATTGCATCGGATCATTGTCGCTTTCATCAAGCGAGAGCCAGGCTACGGGCTGGTCAGTGTGTTGAATCCACTCGCTGAGCAAAGTGGTCTTGCCAAAGCCGGGCGGGGCAGATATGAGGATCAATCGATGACCCAGCCGCAGCCCCTCATCCAGCCTCTCAATCAGGCGAGGACGCGGCACCGCGCCGGGACGAGGGGGAGTGGTGAAGAGCTTGGTGTTCAAGAGGGGCGCTGTCATTTCATCTTACCTTTTGACTGGCGTAGCCAGTTTGAGCGCCAAGAGGCAAGCTCAGAGGTGTAATCTTATCACGGTTTGGCTATCCCTGCAACGCGGAACAAACTATAGTCCTTGAGAAATGTGGCGAGGGTTGGGCATTGCCATTGTTAGACGGGGTAACATGTGCCTTGGACACTGTGGACTGGTATCACAGCAGATGCAGACAAATCCGGGCGGTATTTCGAGGCATGGCTCTAAGCTGCTTGTCAACAGGGGATGAGATTTGAAGCTTAGGGATAGACCTCAAACTCCCTGAGCCAGCCGCTCCAGGGTTCTCCGCTCCACGCAGTGGCATCCATCCTAACGTAACGAGCCAGCGTGGGGCTAAAGGTAACTGTATCGATGTCACCGTTCCCGCTGGTAGTGGTGAATACCGGCGTCCAATTGATGTTGTCTTGGGACACTTGGACGATGAAGCTGGTAGCATAGGAATTGCCCCATCGCAGCACCACCTGGCTGATTGATAGGCTGCTGCCCAGGTCGACCTTGATCCACTGTGAAGGTAGCGAACTCCCAACCTCGGGACGCCAGAGGGTCTCGATGAGGCCATCGGTTGCCTTGTCGCCCATTTGATTGTCGTTGTGGTACGAGGAGAC
>CP070811.1:823838-828140 GCA_020343875.1 Anaerolineales bacterium
AGGCAGCTTCCGGAGCGATGGTGGCGTCGGACATAAAGGAAGCCATCGGGCGGCGCCAGCGCGGTGAGATAAACGAATCGGAGCTTAAGGAAATCGAAAACTCGATCCGGGCTTGCGCCGGAGTCTGCAACATGATGGGCACCGCCAACACCATGGGTGTTGCCGTGGAGGCAGCAGGGTTGAGTCTGCCGGGCAACGCGACCCTGGAGGCTACCGAAGCGCGGTCTGGCGCTGCCAATCGCACCCTCCTGAGCATGGCATCACTGGCGGGGAGAAATGTGGTGGACAGCTTGCAGGCTGGCTTGACCTTCCGCCAGGTGCTAACCCCGGCCGCTCTCCACAACCTGGTTACAGTGGTGCAAGCCATCGGCGGCTCGACCAATTTGGTACTGCACCTGGCAGCCCTGGCCACCGAGCTGGGCCACGAGCTGACCTTCGAGGACTGGGATCGCATCGGGCGAAGCACCCCCCTGGTGGCCAGGTTCAAACCCGCGTCGCCCTATTCGGTATCTGACTTCGGGCGTGCTGGGGGTGTGCCGGCTCTCCTCAAAGTGCTCTCCCCGCTACTGGACCTGAACCTGCCCACTGCCTACGGCTCGACACTGGCCCACGTCGCTGCTCAGGCGGAGATACTACGGCCCGAGATTATACGTGCACTGGACGACCCGCTGGCACCCACCGGCGGCATCGCTAACCTGACTGGCAGCCTGGCTCCCGAAGGTGCGCTGGTCAAAGTGAGTGGAGTCCACCCGTCAATGATGCACCACGTCGGCCCGGCCCGGGTTTTTGACGGCGAGGAAGAGGTGCAGGAATGCCTGCTGGGTGGTCGCGTACAAGCTGGCGACGTGCTGGTTGTGCGCTACGAGGGGCCGCGCGGCGGGCCAGGCATGCGTGAACTATCACTGCCAGCCGCTATTCTGGTTGGCATGGGCTTGGCGGATTCGGTAGCCATCGTCACCGATGGGCGCTTCTCCGGCGCGACCCGAGGGCCATGCGTGGGGTACATCTGCCCCGAGGCAGCCCTGGGTGGGCCGCTGGCCGTGGTGCAAGAAGGAGATTTGATTGAGATTGATATCCCCGCTCGTCGCTTGGAACTGCTCGTCCCCCCAGAGATTATGCAGCACAGGTTGGGCGGTTGGAGGCCACGCGAGCCGGCGCTGACTACTGGTTTCTTGGGGATGTATGCTCGTGGAGTCGGCCCGGCGAACCGGGGAGCCGTGATGGGGTAAAGTTCAACCAGGTACTGCATCACGTTTAACCCATCGATGGCGACACGAACGCCATCAACATAATCTGCCGTTTTCTATGGTGGTGTTCATACAAAGACAGAGTTAGAGTATAAACACAGTTGCCCTTGAGCTGGATTGGGGGGTATAATGAGGATGTTATGAAAACACTAGGTGAAATAAAGGAAGTCCTACAAACCGAGAAACCCTATCTGGCTGACAGATACGGGGTGACTGAGATTGGCGTGTTTGGCTCCTACGTGCGGGGTGAACAACGCTCTGACAGTGACCTTGACATCTTGATTGAATTGGTAGATCCTCCCCGTATCAGTCTATTGGGC
This sequence comes from Anaerolineales bacterium, assembly GCA_020343875.1. Lineage (GTDB taxonomy): Bacteria > Chloroflexota > Anaerolineae > 4572-78 > NAK82. The sequence continues at coordinate 825,406 of CP070811.1, forward strand.
CTGGTGAATCTGGAGAACTACTTGAGCGACCTGCTCGGCATCAAGGTGCAAGTGGCCATAAAGAAGAACCTCAAGCCCCGGTTAAGTCCATACATACTTCGAGAGGTAGTCATGATATGAAGCGGGATTACTCGGTATACTTGGACGATATCCTGGATGCGATGGACAAGGCTGAGATGTTTGTGACAGGTATGAGCTACGAGCAGTTTGAAGATGATTTGCGAACAAATTTTGCTGTGACCAGGGCCTTGGAAATTGTAGGTGAGGCAACCAAGCGTCTTCCCGTGTCCTTCCGAGAGCAATACCCCAATATCCCTTGGCAAGATATGGCCGGGATGCGCGATAAGATCATCCACGGTTATGATAACGTCAACCTGCGAATTGTATGGGATGTCGCCACACGAGATATCCCAGACATCAAGCCACAGATCCAGCAGATTCTAAGGGAATACAAGAGCTAGATCCTATAGGTTGTAGCTGGCATGTAGTCGAGCATACTCAGTCCCCTCACACTATCGCAATTTACACCAAGTTAAAGTCAGGCCGATCATTTTCTGACATCATTGCCATTATGAGAGTGCACGACCCTCACGAGCCATGAACACCCACGATTTGATTGTCTTTTTCCTGGGTATTTCCGCAATGCTTGCGGTCGCCCTACTCTTGGGGCACGTGATGCGCCGGTTGCACCTGCCCGGCGTGGCAGGTGAGCTTTTGGGTGGTATTCTGTTAGGACCGACCGTGTTTGAGGCTCTTGCGCCCGAGTGGTATGCCTGGCTGTTTCCAGCCACAAGCACCGCCTCGCTGAGCCGAGACGCAGTTATCAAACTGGGGCTACTCTTCTTCCTTTTCAGCGCGGGCTTGCAGGTGAATCTAGCACATCTGCGCCAGCGAGGATTGAGCATTGCCGCGACCAGCATATCGGGGATTGTGGTGCCTTTCGGCCTGGGACTCGGGTCGGCCTTGCTCCTGCCCAACCTGTGGGGCTTTCAAGCCACGGGCAACACCTGGCTGTTTGCGCTGTTTTTGGGCACGGCCCTGTCGATCTCTGCTCTTCCAGTTATTGCCAGAATTCTGATGGACCTTGACCTGATGCAGAAACCCCTGGGAGCGGTGGTGATCGCAGCCGCCACGCTGGATGACTTGATCGGATGGGCACTCTTTGTGGTGATCCTGGGTAATTTTGTGCCGGCCGGCCAGCCCGGCAGAAGCCTATGGGTGACCCTCGGCCTCGTGCTGGCCTTCTCTGCCCTGGCCCTGAGTATCGGACGTTGGCCAGGGCGACACGCCCTGCGTTGGTCACAATCTCACCTGCCCTGGCCCAGCGGTTTTATCGGCGTCACGGCTATTCTGGTGCTCATAGCCGCTGCTGCCGCTGAGGCAGTGGGCATCCACGCCATTTTTGGCGCATTCCTGATTGGGGTTGCCCTGGCCCAAAGCTCCGAAGAACACAAGCAGGCTCACCAGGTCGTCTCCCAGTTTGTGAGAAGCTTCTTTGCGCCCCTGTATTTTGTCTCGGTTGGACTTCAGGCGGACTTCGCAGCCAACTTCGACCTCCGCCTGGTTCTATTGACCCTGTTTGTGGCCTGTATAGGCAAAATTGGCGGCGTGAGTCTGGGGGCGTGGCTGGGTAGGCTGCCGCCCAGAGAAGCCCTGGCGGTTGGCTTTGGGATGAATGCGCGTGGGGCGATGGGAATGATCCTGGCTTCTGTGGCCCTTGAGTATGAGCTGATCGATGGGCGCATCTTTGTCTCGCTGATCGTCATGGCCCTGGTGACGTCCATACTCAGTGCCCCCATCATGCAGCGCTTGTTGATGAAGCCCCCCACATCAGGGCAACGGGTGGATGTAAATCAGGCGCCGGCCAAGTAGCAGAGCCCCAATAGGCGTACTTCCTAATAAGCATACTATCCAGCCTGGCACTCCCCTCTTGGCAGACCTCTCCCCAGGCAGGCTTCTCCAATCGCGTTTCCCCCAGGGCCACTCCTGCGCGAGGCGTGACACCAAGCCCCAGTCCCTCAGGGCAGTCGCATGAACACAATCTACTTGAATTCTCGCTGTGTTTGCTCGGCCTGGATGGGCACATCCAGGCCCTACGCCGCTGAATCTATCAACACTTGCACCGCACACTAGTACAGGTATCCAGTCGGCATCCCAATACGCGCCTGTTGGCGTCAGAGCTGACCGCAGCCACCCCAGAAGTAGCACAACGCCTGGCCTTAGCGCCGAGCGAACCCATCCTCCACATCGTCCGGCTGCGGTTGGCCGATGACCAGCCGGTGGTGTATGAAACGCGCTACCTGGCCCAATGCCTGTGTCCCACACTGCTGCAGGACGACCTGGAAGCGGAGTCCGTCTAGGACCTGCTGATTCATAAATATCGCATTCCGCTTATTCGCACCACCCACACCATCGAAGCCCACATCTTATCTGCCCAAGAAGCTCGCCTGTTGCAGACTCAACTCGGAAGTGCCGGCTTTTTCGTGGATCGCCTGACCTAGACGATGGGCCAGACCGATGAGCGCCCGGCCGTCTGGTATCAGGCCATATATCGGGGGGATGAGTATCATTTCAGAGCCGAATTCGAGGCGCCATGGTGAAGAGTACACGTGCTCGCTGGGGCTACGGTGGAGCAAAATGCCTTCGATTTTGGCTGGCAAGTATAGTCCCAATCAAACACCGGAAATAAGTAAAACCCCGCTTGGGCGCTCGGCTTGAACGGGCGTGTTAAACTG
>CP070811.1:828240-833093 GCA_020343875.1 Anaerolineales bacterium
ACCGGGCAGCCCCCTGCCTGACGCGGCCACATTGGCGGCTGCCTTGGGCGAGGCGCCACGCCCTCCACGCGTGGCCTCGAGCGTGGAGCCGCACCGGGAAGTCGTGGAACGGTGGCTGGAGCAAGGGGTTGAGAAGATGGCCATCTTTCAACGCCTGCAAGAGCACTATGGTTACCAGGGCAGCTACTCGTCGGTGCGACGCTTCGTACGTCAGTTGCGCCCCGCCGAACCGGATGTGGTGGTGCGGGTACACACCGCTCCCGGCGAGGAAGCCCAGGTGGACTTTGGCGCCGCGGGCCAGCTGTATGATCCCGTTGCCGGTCGGCTGCGTACCGCCTATGTCTTTGTGGCCACGTTGTGTTACAGCCGCCATCAGTACGCTGAGCTGGTCTTTGACCAGAAAGTGCCGACTTGGATCGGGCTGCATCGACGTGCCTTCGAGAGCTGGGGTGGCGTGCCCCAGCGGGTGGTGCCCGACAACCTGAAAGCGGCGGTGGCCAAGGCCCTGGTGCACGACCCGGTGCTGGGCGAAGCCTACCGGCGCCTGGGGCTGCACTATGGCTTTTTCATCAGCCCCACCCGGCCATACACACCCCGTCACAAGGGCAAGGTGGAAAGCGGCGTGCATTACGTCAAGCGCAACTTTATGGCTGGTCAAGAGTTTCTGGACCTCTACGTGGCCAACCAGCACTTGCGGACTTGGGTGCAGGAGCGCGCGGGCACGCGCCTCCACGGCACCACGCACCAAGCCCCCTTGTACCTGTTCCGCGAGTATGAGCAAGCCGCACTCCTGCCGCTGCCTGCAGCACCTTTTACGTTGTTGGAGATTCGACCGGTAACCGTCCATCCCGATTGCCACGTGCGGATTGACAAGAGCTACTACTCGGTCCCCTACACCTATCAAGGCCACACGCTGGAAGCCTATATCAGCGAACAGATCGTGGAAATCTACCAGGGACTAGAGTTGGTGACCACCCACCCGCGCAGCCACAAGCCCGGCGAATGGCACACGCGCCTGGCAGACTATCCCGCGCACAAAGCCGCCTACCTGCAACGCACACCTGACTACTGCCGCCAGCTGGCCACCCAAGTCGGACCGGCCACACGTCAGGTGGTGGATACCTTGCTGGGCGAGCGCCCTTTGTATCGTTTGCGTGCCGTCCAGGCCATCTTGCGCTTGCAAGAGACGGTCGGCGCCCAGCGTCTGGAAGCGGCCTGCGCCCGAGCGCTGTACTTTAGCCAACCGCAGTACCGGCGTATCAAAGAGATCCTCAACGCTGCGCTGGATAAAGAGCCACTGCCAGAAGAAACGGTCACACCACCCCCTCAGGCGCATCTCTTTGCGCGCGCCGCTGAAGAATTCTTTGCCCAAGCGCGGGAGGTGGCGACGTGATGACCCATCCCTTACTTCCCAAATTGCGCGAACTCAAGCTCTCGGGCATGGTCAACACCCTCGACGTGCGTGCGACGCAGGCCACCGAGCGCCAGCTCACCCCGGTCGAGTTCCTGGCCTTGCTGCTGGATGACGAATTGGAGCGGCGCAGCCAACAGCGTCTGGCCCGGCGTTTGAGTCAATCGGGCTGTGACAGTCACAAGACCCTGGCCCACTTTGACTTCGCCGCCGCCCCGGGCGTCAATCGTACACTCATCCAGGATTTGGCGAGCTGTACCTTCATCACCCGGCACGAGAACGTCTTGTTATGCGGACCGACCGGGGTAGGCAAACCTCAACCAATTCACTACCCCTATCGATTTGACGTTTTCTCCCGAACAGACAGTTACGGTTGTTGACCCGCGTCACCCCCTCTGCGGGCGAACCTTACCTCTGGTTGGCATCACCCAAAAGCCATATCTTGGCCGGTGCTGCGTGGTGTGGATCCGCCCGCACGTGGAACGCCACGTCCCCGTTTCTGCCACCGATCTCGAATTCAACCCCAACGAACTGAGCCCTATTGCCCTTTCTATGGCTGCTATCCGACAATTGGTGCACGTGTTCAACCAAGTGACTCGTGCCAGCCAAGGAGAAGAAGCCGATGGAGCTCAGGCAAACACCTTTGACCGTCCAGACACCTCTGCCTCCTGCCAAGGAGACGATTCCACCGTCACAGGTGTGGGCGTGTCTCAATCAGGATCAAAAGCGCTACCTGCTGCAGACGATTGTATTAGTTTGTCAGGAGCTGACCGCGCCAGCATTACACATCCAGCCGAAGAGGGAGGCGACCGATGAATAACTTGCACGCTGTCACCGGTCAGCTAAAGATCACCTCTACTCACCTGGAGCGACGGGCCGTTGTCTACGTGCGCCAGTCCAGCCCCAAACAAGTGCGTGAGAACCAGGAGAGTCAATTTAACCAACGCGCTTTGGTCGACCGGGCGCAAGGGTTGGGCTGGCATCGGGAGCGGATCGAGGTTCTAGACGCCGATCTGGGCCAGTCAGCAGCCCACGCCGAAGGCCGAGACGATTTCAAAGCTTTAGCGGCGGAGGTGGCCCTGGGGCACGTGGGGATCATCCTCGGCTGGGAGGTTTCCCGTCTGGCGCGCAACAACGCGGACTGGTACCAGCTGCTTGACCTGGCGGCCCTTTTTGGTACACTGATCGCCGATGTGGAAGGCGTCTACGATCCACGTTTGTACAACGATCGTTTGTTGCTGGGGCTCAAAGGTACGATGTCTGAAGCCGAACTACATATGCTGCACCAACGCTTGAAGGCGGGCCGATTAAGCAAGGTGCTGCGCGGCGAATATGTTCAGCATCTCCCAACAGGCCTGATCCGTTTGCTTGACAAGAGTGTGGTCAAGGACCCCGACGATCAAGTCCGCCAGACTATCGAGCTGGTATTTGTCAAGTTCGAGGAGCTGGGTAGCTGCCAGAAGGTGCTGCGCTTCTTCAAACACAATGCCATCTCGCTGCCCCGCCGCCAGACCAGTGGCTTCCACAAAGGTGAGCTACTGTGGAAAAAGCCCTCGGCGGCGGCGATCTACGAGATCCTGGGCAACCCGGCCTATGCAGGCGCCTTTGTCTATGGGCGTCGTCCCAAGGATCCGACACGCCAGATTCCCGGGCGTCACGCCACCGGCATGGTGCGCAAGCCGATGTCTGAGTGGATCTGCATCAAACACGATGTCTACCCCGCCTATATCACCTGGGAACAGTACCTGGCTAACCAGGCGCGTATGCAGGAGAATGCCCTCCGACATAACGAGCGGACGCGCCGAGGATGTGGTGCCCCGCGCGAGGGGGCAGCGCTTCTTCAAGGATTGGCGACCTGTGGCGAATGTGGACACATCATGCGCACGATCTACAAACCAGGTGTCCGATACGTGTGCTATGGCCTGACCAAGGAGTTCGCTGAGCCGATGTGTGCCTCTCTGGATGGCCCGTCCATCGAAGCGCTGGTGGTGCAGGCTTTCTTCGTGGCCATCCAGCCTGCCGAGTTGGATGCGCTCGAGGCGCTGTTAGTTCATCGCCGCCAGGAACGGGCGCAGATCGAGCGCCACTGGGAACGGCAAACCCAGCGGGCGACCTACGAAGCTCACCTGGCACGCCGCCGGTACGAGGAGGTGGATCCCGTGAACCGCCTGGTTGCTGCCGAATTGGAGCGACGTTGGGAAGAGAAGCTGGTGGCGCTCCGGGAAGCCCAGGAAGCAGCGGAGCGCTTTCACCAGGAGCCAGAGGCACCTGCGCTAGACGCCGAACTGCGTCGCCAGCTTGAACACATCGCGCAAGCCTTGCCAGAACTATGGCACAGTGATCGCCTCTCCAACGAGCACAAGAAACGCCTCTTGCGCAGTCTGATCTCTCGTGTTATTCTGAAACGGCAAGCGCCAGATCGCGTGGAAGTGAAAATCGTCTGGGTGAGCGGTCACTTCTCGGTCGACTATCTGACGCCACCCATTCACCGGCAGGCTGACGTCAGCCGATATGACGAAATGGTGAGCCGCACGCGGGAACTGTGGCAGGCGGGCTACAATGATGCCGACATTGCTACAAAGCTCACCCAAGAGGGTTTTCATTCAGCGCGCAGCCTGAAAGTGTCTCAAGCCACCGTCCTGAAGATCCGGCTCCAGCATCGCTGGACCAGCAACTATCACCGCATACGGTTGTCTGATATGGTAGATGGCCTGTGGACGATTCACGGACTGTCCAAAGAGCTGGGCATCGATCGGAACTGGTTCTACCGACGTATCTACAACGGCCAGTTGTGCGAGCCGGACGTGATCCGCAAGCGTCCATACGGCAATTACCTGATCCGCGACGATCCAGAACTGATTGAGCGGTTACGTGCCGAAGTTGAGTGTCTATACCAGAAGCGCGCGAAATCTCAAACCTAGGAGGGTATTCCGATGGCTGCGCTAAGACGCACGTTGCGACCGGCATGGCGCTGGCTGCCTGCCGCAAGGGATACAAGGTGCGCTTCTACAACGCTGCAGGATTGGTCAATGAGCTGATCCTGGCTCAGGAAGAGCATCGCCTATCCAAGCTCCTGATCACCTGCCTCAAGCACCATCTGATCGTCTTGGACGAGCTAGGGTTTATCCCTTTCTCGGCCACCGGCGCTCAGTTGATGTTCCAATTCTGTTCGGCGCTTTACGAGCGGGTGGCGATGATTGTGACAACCAATCTGCATTTTGCTAACTGGATCCAGGTCTTCGGCGATGAACAACTGACGGCAGCGCTACTCGACCGGCTCACGCATCACGCCCATATCCTGGAATTCGTCGGCGAGTCGTACCGCTTTCGCGAGCGGGTGCAGCGAGAGGGCCAGGAGGAGGTTGATGCCTGATGGGCTGTGGACTTGTGGACAACTCTCCGTTCCTCCGAGTTGCCCACAGCGCCCACAGCCCCGACGACG
>CP070811.1:833193-835755 GCA_020343875.1 Anaerolineales bacterium
GGCTGCTGGTTCGGTTTGTCCGGTCGTGGCTGTAGGTTCCGGACTGGATGTGGCTGTGACTGTGGGTGTGGCCGTGGCGCTTGGCATCGTGGTCGGAGTGGCCGTGGGCTGCACCGTATCTGTGGCAGACGGGGCAATTGCTGGCTGGGCTGGCTGCTCGACCCGAATGCTCTTGGCCATAAGGCTGCCGCTGCGAGAGGTGCGGGCCACCACCAATAAACGTGCACCGATTTCCAAAGGCTCCTCAATCTGCGTGTCCTGTGTGATATCCACCAAAATGCCACTGACCACGATTTGGCTGGGGCCGACAGTCTCTAACATGCCTCGGAAAGTAACCGGAGCTTCCAGGTGATTGGCCAACAAGATGTGCACCTCGTCTCGTCGCCGCTGTTCATACTCAGACTGCCTGGCATCTCGGCTCTCATTACTCTGCGGCAGCCACAGGACCATCTCCTCCCCCAAACGTTTGATGGGGTAAAGAGGCTGGCCAGGCAGGATGTTCTGGGCGGCAGCCACCGAACTACTCCCCAGCAAGAAGGCGCCGCTCACCACCAACGCAATCACCGCCACCGAGACGGCAGTTCCAGCCAGCCGGGGCATATCCAGGGATGGGAAACGCAGGCCATCGGTTAGGCGCTTCCACCAAGAGGGTGCCGCTGGGGCGACCGAGGTGGTAGGGGCCATACGCTCGGCTTCCGCCAGGAATTGGGCCAGACTGGCTTCGGCCGGGGGAACCGAAACCGCCTCACCCATGTCCTGCACCCTTTCAGCCAGGACCAGCAGAGGCTGCAGCCAGTTGGCATCCGAGCCGGCACCGGCCAGAACCGTGTCCAGGCTGTCACCACCGATCATGCGCTCGATGGCCTGCGCTAGCTTCTCTTCCTGTTGAGTTTTTCCAGAATGGCGGTTTGTCTCGCTCATGGTTGTTCCCCGGCAACTTGCCCGCCTGGGGGTCGCTGCATGGCATCCGAGAGCGCACGCAGGGCCCGATGTTGGAGCCCCTTCACAGCACCAGGTGTCTTGTTGAGTACCTCAGCCACCTCATTGATGCTCAGGCCTTCCATAAAGCGGAGCAGGATGACGTCGCGCTGCTCGTCTGTCAGCATAGTGATGGCCTGAGACAGCTCCTCATGTTCCTCGTCAATCATCACTTGCCGGATTGGGCTTCCCTCTCCAGGCGCACTTAAACGCTCGTCCAGGTCGACCTCAGTCCGCCGACTGTTTTTCCGATAATGATCGGCGACCACGTTGCGGGCGATCCCGAATATCCAGGCGTCCGGGGTCTTTTTCCACATTTGGCCTTTTTTCAACGCCTCCAGCACTCGCAAAAACACCTCGCTGGTCAGGTCATCGCTGGCCTGAGGATCGCGCACTTTGAAATGTACGTAGCGATAGACCGGCTCGTAGAGCCGGTTGTGCAGCGCACGAAGCGCATCAGGCTCAAAGCCTCTGGCCTGATCCAGAAGTTGTGCTTCTGTACTCATGCGGCCTCGTTCTACATGTCGTAAAATCGGCTGAAAGGTTACGCACTAAAAATACCTGGTTTCGCTCCAGTCGTCAAGGAGTATTACGCAACTTGGGTGGGTCCCGGATTTGCACTAGGAAAACATTCCTATCTTTGAAGCAGATTTCTGACCAAGTTGATCTAGTTGCGTAACCTTTTGGCGATTCTTGCGACATGTAGAGTGTCAGGACAACAGCCATTCGCAAAAACGGCGTCAAGGACGATGGCATAATCCGGCCACTGACAAGGAAAGGAAATGATAACCAGATCTACTCGACTATCAGCAAAACCTTTGGTCACCCTTGAGTCAAGGCAACATAGGTTGCGGCTGGGTCAGTTGCGACGGGCTGCCACTTACGTGGAATGGGGTACCTTGCTAACGGGTGCGGGCATCTTTGGCCTGTTTGTGGCCTTCCTGGCCATGGTTCAGTTTTCCACCCCCAGCCTGGTCGGAAACGATGGCTATTACCATATCAAGATGGCCTATTTGTTGCGCACTGAGGGACTCCGGCCAGAATTTGACTGGCTGCCACTTACCGTCCTCAATGCCCAAGAATATGTGAATCATCACTTTCTGTACCACGTATTCCTGATGCCCTTTACCTTCGGCGACCTGCTAAATGGGGCCAAGTTGGCCAGCATTCTTTTCCCGGCCCTCACTTTTCTGGGTATCTGGTGGCTGCTTCGTAATCAGCGTGTTCCTCTAGCTGCCCTGTGGTCGTTGGGCTTGCTGGTAATATCAGAGGCATTCATCTATCGCATGAGCATGCCCCGCTCGATGTCGCTATCGCTGGGGATCTTGGCCTTGGCCCTGCACTGGCTGTTGACCGAAAAGTATAGGCGCTTGTTGCCCCTGGCCTTCTTCTATGTGTGGCTCTACAACGCTTTTCCATTGATCCTGGTGGTGACCGGCGTTTACCTGGCCGCGCGCTGGCTGATTGCGCGCCGGCTGGAATGGCGAGCGTTCCTGTATGCCGGATTGGGCGTGGGATTGGGGCTGGTCATCAACCCTTACTTCCCGGAAAACGTGACCTTTATCTATCGCCACATCCTGCCCA
>CP070811.1:835855-840531 GCA_020343875.1 Anaerolineales bacterium
GACGATCCTCTTTTTCCGCCATCGCCTCCAGCAGAAAGGTCAGCAAGCGCTCCAACTCGTAGGTCTCGACCAGGGACGAGCCAAATAGTCCCGGCAGCCCGTTGAGCGCATCATACCAGCCGGGCTTCCCGGCTTCCATCTCAATCCCCATCCCCAGCGGGTCCAGGGTGGCGAATTTGTTCAGCGCCAGGCACAACATTTTGGCGTACACCGTCGTCCAGTACACTTCACCCTGACCATACGCCATCCGCGCCAAGTTTGGCGTTTCGACCCGGGAAGCGATCAGGCCCGCCTTCTCCTCGTCCTCGACCACTGCCCCATATTGGCGCACCCTACCGTCCGCCAACACGTATTTTTCGGCGCGTGGCTTCACCACGGCGGAGCTGTCGAAGTAAGGTACGCTCGGCTTGCCAAACAGGAGTTCGTCTTTCTGATCGGGGTAGACGGTCAGGTAGGTCTCGATTAAGTCGAGGTTGTAATGCCAATGATCGACCCAGTACCCTTCCCCAAAGGCGGCCTCAAAGTGCTGTTCAGCGTGGCCCAACGCGCTGGCGATGAGTGTTTCGGGAGAGACACTTAGCCCGATGCGCCGGTCGGCAATCGTCTTGAGTAATTGACCGGGGGTGAATGGCTTGGTCAAGAGAGCTTCCAGCTCGTCGGGCTTGTTGACCAGGGCCAGGACAGAGGCACGCTTGGCGGGCGGCACCCTGAACTGGCTGCCCTCTACCACCAGCGGATTGTAGCCATCGGCCTGAATCAAGCCCAGAAAGGCCAGGACGTCGAAATCTCGGACCTGGGGATTAAGTAAGACATCACTGCGCCGGCTTTGGTTCACATCGCGGTAGTTGCCGTTGCCCTGCGAATACATTTCGGCCGCCAGGAAAAAATCGTTGTAGTCTCGCTCCAGATCCCCATGCTTGCGTGAATACACGTGGTAAACGAACTGCTTTTCCTTACCCACCAGGATGAGCGGCCAACCGCCGCGTAACGTATTATCCAGGAACGTCTGCCGGCAGTACGCATCGAAAATCGGGGAGCTGGTCTGCGTGCCAACCACGTCCGTCAAGCGGCGAACTAAGCTGCGCGCCTCGTCCCTCTTTTGGTGTACATAGCTGGCCTGGAGAAAAGCATCTCGTTCCCGGTGTAGATGCTCAATGTCACTGACGTGCCCAACCATGGCATAGATCGTCAGCGCCGTTGAGGGTTCTAGCACAGCCCTGGTGCCGAAGAAGGCACACGGAGTTTTGCCAGTGGTAATCTGTTTTCGCGCTTGCAGGTCAGCCAGGGAGTACTGCACGAACTGGTCGGGTGCGTTGAGGGCCGTGTTGTGGCCGAAGATGAGGGCGGGGTCGACGATGGCCGGCAGCAATTGAGCCTGATCATCTTCAAGTCTGAAGGCAAAATAGAAGTGCCCAGCTCTTATGCTCTTCACCTCAGCCGTATCTTCGGCACTGGCGTGCAAGCGAAAGAAGGGAATTCCCTGATCAAGATTGTGTACCCCCATCCACGCTTCGAGCGTTCGGCCGATATGTTTCAAGCTCCTATTGGTCGCACCATAGGGAACGACGGCCGGCATCCCGTCCAGCAGTTCCAGCTCCACAGGGGCCCCGCCCACATTGGTCACCGTCACCTGCCGCACCAATCCTGCCAGGTTCTCGCCCGGCAACGTGAAGTATAGCACGTTGGTCTGGACGCCGTGGGCGGCACTGGTCGCCTGCAATTCCAACTCGTTCATGCCGATGCACATGTGGGTGCTATCGGCCGCATGCCACGGCGAAAACGGCTCGTACAGGGTTGTGTCTATCCCATGCTTTAGCTTCAGAAAAGTTCGAAACCCGGTGTAGGGTGTGCTTTGGTAGGCCTTGTTGGCCGGTTGAAACTCCATAATCGGGCTGTCTTTGGTTTCAACGCCAAAGCTGGCAATCGCCTGGCCCCGATTGACATAGAACACCCACATAGGGATGCCCATAGGGCCGGCAATGCCCGGCAGGAAACTGGAGAAGGGGCGGGCCGTGGCAAAACCCCTGACCACGAAGCGGCCTTCTTGGTCAAGTTGAACGTTGTCCATCTGTTTAGTGTGCGCTGCTAGCAAAGGTTCAGCTGGCGTGGTTGACTTCTGTGCTATCGAATTCGTCATTACACCTATGGGTCGGCAGCCTGGTAGACCCGGACATAATCCACATACAAGTGCGCGGGGAAGGCTGTGTCGAGACCTATCGGGCCCGCCAACTGGCCACCTAGGGCCAGGTTGAGAATAATGAAGAAGGGGTGGTCAAACACCCATTGCCGGCCGCTCAGGTCGGCGGGGGTCACGCTGTGATATTTCTCTCCATCATAGTACCAGTCAATCTGGCCAGGTTTCCACTCAATAGCATAGGTATGGAAGTCATCGGCAATCGGGTACTCTTGACGGTTCCATTGGGTCACACCCAAAGCGCCGGAATAGCCCGGCCCGTGCACTGTGCCCATGATCAGGTCTGGCTCTCTGCCGATGTACTCCATGATGTCCACCTCGCCGCAGTCGGGCCAGTTGGTTCCGTCAAAGTCGGCGCCAAGCATCCAGAATGCGGGCCACACGCCATCCCCGCTGGGCACCTTGAGGCGCGCCTCAATCCGCCCGTACTGGAAAGATTGCAAGCCCTGGGTCTTGAGCCTGGCGGAGGTGTAGTACGAGTCCTCGTATTTCTCCTGGCGCGCTTCGATCACCAACATGCCGTTCTCGATGCGGGCATTCTCTGGGCGTGAGGTGTAGTATTGGGCCTCTCCATTCCCCCAGCCACCTGCGCCAATGTCGTACGTCCAGTCGGCGCTATCGATGGCAGTGCTGTCGAATTCGTCGCGCCATAGTAGCTTCCAGCCAGGCGGTTCCGGGATGGGCGTGGCGGCGGGCGTACGGGCCGCGGCACCACAGGCCGCCAACAATATGCTGAGTGCCAGCAGGAGTACCGTTACGCACGGTGCAGCCTTGGTCATTATCTCTCCCACGTATACCCGCCCTGGCAACAGGGCAGGCGCTAAGCCTCTTGTTGGCAGACTCAACTCGCCAGCGAACGTCAACCTTGCGCGCTGTCCAGCAGTGCCCTATTGTCCTGTGTGTAGATGCGCTGCGCATGTCTACCGAATCGTTCCAAAACATCTCGAATAGAGAACCGCTCCAGGCCGATCAGATAAGAGTGAATGGTGTCATCAAATCCTTCATACCATCTGGGCGGTATGCCCTTTTTGCCGACGACAGCTCCGACTATACTTCCGGCTAATGCGGCGGTGCAGTCGTTGTCCATCCCCATGGCAACGGTCTCACCAATCACCCGCGTCAGGTCATTGCCGCCAATCGTTATTCCCCAGACAGTCAGACAGGCATTGTTGATCGTGTGGGCATGTTGCATGCCACTGAACTTCTCCTCGACGGCATCACGCGCTTGCTGGTAGTTCTTGATTTCAGGCGCGATACGTAAGGCCCACTGAATGGCCCTGTGTAATGCACAATCCTGTGGTATCTCGGTTAGACCAATCTGCATTGCCTCGACTGGATCAGCGACCGCAAATGCCGCCGCGACAGCCGCCGCGAAAAACATCTCGCCATAGATTCCTTGTCGGCGGTGACTGAGGTATGCGTCCCGGTAAGCCATGGCCGCCGCGCGTTCAGGCCACCCGGGCGCCATGTATCCCCAGGGGTCTGCGCGAATGGCCGCGCCAATCCATTCACAGTATGGATTGTTCTTGCTTCCCGCTTGAGATGCCGGAATGCTCTGTTTGAGGTTCTGGAGGGCAACACCCTCCGCCGTACAGCCGAAGGGAAGATACTTGATCCAGGTTTGGCCCACATCCTCAGTTGAAAAGTCGAGTCCGTACTCATCTGCGATCAGCAGTCCTAGAAGAGTATAGATCACGTCGTCATCCACCGGCACGCCTGCAATCCCGTAACGGGAGTAGCCTTGGCGGGGACTCGTCTCGTATCGTTTGAGCTCTGGATCCGGGAGATAGCTCCAATAGTCGGTCGGCGGAAAGTCATCTCCGTTCTCCTCGGCCAGGGCGGCCATCTTGGCGATGGGCCAGAACTCGACCGGCGCACCAAGCGTGCATCCGGCCATTCGACCGTACAGGGCGCCCTCGAGTCGCTCGAAATAGACATCCTCATTCAAGGTTGTCCATAGACGGCGCGGCCCCAGCCGGCGGAGAACGCGGATCGTATCCAAGTCGTTTGGCTCGCGCGCCGCCAGAGCAGGATCTACGGGCAGGCTTGATAGTTCCGCACGTGCAGAGCGCGGCGCCCACGCGGATTGCATCATCGGCTGGCTCGTTCCCTTAAAGATGCTATCCTTTGACGGCACCTGCCGTCAGGCCAGAGACGATGAACCGCTGCAGGACCAGGAAGATGACCAGCATGGGAAGGGTCATGATCAACACTGCGGCCGCTAGCGTGGGCCAGTCGCTGCCATATACGCCCTGAAAGACGATCATGCCCCGGGTGATGGGGTAGTAATCCTTGTTGGTCAGATAGATCGTCGGCAGGATCAACTCATTCCAAATGCCGATGGCGTGCAACACGGCCACGGTGGCTATGGCAGGGCTACTCAACGGAATGATCACCGTAAGCACAAAACGCAGATATCCGCAGCCGTCCATGGCTGCGGCCTCATCCAATTCAACGGGCAGCGATTTGAAGTAGTTGACCA
>CP070811.1:840631-853051 GCA_020343875.1 Anaerolineales bacterium
CGGTATCAACCCTTCCGCCATTGTCACACCAGAGGAGCACAACATGCATCACCTCACCGTCTCTCCGCCCACGTTCGACTACCCCACTCACCGCTTCCCCAAGCTCGAAAGCGCTCTCGACATTGCCGAACTCATCATCTCCCGCGAGGCGCGCAAGTACGACCTTGACCTGCGTCAGGCGCAAATCAGCTTCAACACCAAGCTCATCAATGGCGTCCGCGTGCGCCAACTCGTCTTCCACACTCCCTCCGATCGTCATGACAACATGACCATTTCCATCAGCACCCGCGAAACCTCCCTCTAATCATGGACGACTTCATCCTCAACAACTTCGCCACGTCTTCCTTCTTCCTTCACCAGACTCACGGCTACCGCAAGCTCTCCATCGAGTGTCGCGTGTCGTTCGACATCCGCCTTCTCACCCCTGGTCGCTACCTGCTCACCACGTGGGTCGCTGCCACTGCCAAGTACTACGAGCTTGAGCGTCCCGACATGCCGCCTCAGCCGCGCGTGTGTCGCATCCACTGGCGCTGTGAGGGCCACACCACCGACGCTGCTCTCCCGGCCCGCAATGCCTTCGCCAACGCCTTCACAGACGAGGTGTACTCAATGGCTCATCACGACACCAACAACCTCTACCACGACGACGACCCCGAGGCCGACTTCTTCACTCAAGGCCCCTACGACCTTGCCAAGTCGCTCTCCGCATCGTGGAACCTCACCGCCCGCTCCCTCTCCAACGCCCAACACACCATCTCTCGTGTGTCCGACAACCTCTACACCCACTGATCCCATGCAGCAGACCTACCCCACCACGCCTTCCCCGCTCAGCCACAACTGGCACTACCCCCGTCTCTCCAACTGCGCTGAGTTCAGCCAACAGCACCCCACTGTGCACACGTGGCCTGCTCACGCCTCCAAGCTCCTGCTCAACGGCGACAACGTGCAGGTTCGCTTCAAGAACGAGCTCATCTGGCTCGACGTCTTCCAGCACGTCACTCACAGCCTGCTCGGCCCTGGCTACATCGGCATGCTCGCTGACAACCCGACTGTGCCCGACAACCCCTTCCGTCGTGGCGACCTGCTCTTCTTCACCTCGGAAGACTGCTGGACTGTTCACCACAACAACCTCACCGACACCCTGCTCGAAATGGAGTTCGACCATGTTTGACATCACTCTGACGCAACTCGCGTCCAACCTCTCCCAACAGCTTGCTCACACTCTCGCCGCCGGCAACAGCATCACCATCACTGTCGCAAGCTGCAAGAACGACGGGCTCGCCCAAATCCACCTCGATGTCCCCCCCGCAGCCCTCAAGCGTCCCAACACCGACGCCGACCGGCTCAAGCGCACCGACATCAGGTGCAACATCACCATGTACGACTTCACCACTCAGTACCACACCTGCATCGGTGCATACCACGGTATCGCTGGAGCCCTCCACGTCCTCACGGACCAGCCCTCGTGATGCCCTACGACCTGTTCATCATGTCTCAAATGCCCACAGCCTGGACTCGTCCGCTCCTCGAAAAGCTCAAAGTTGCGTACGAACTCGCCAAATCCAACGGCGACAAGCAGTTCGTGTTCCACGACGGCCATCAACAGCACGACATCCTCGTCGGCTACGCCAAGTACCTCATCGAGTACCTCGACCCGCTCCTCAAGAAATGAAGCTCACCCGCTCTGACATCAACGACCTCATCGTCATCGGCACCCTCGTGCTGCTCGTGTTCATCATCTGATGCCGCTGTCCATGACCAAACGGGCGTTCAAGGAGCTTGGCCTCTACAAACGCCCTGACCCCAACACCCACTACGACACACGTCACTTCAACCTGACGTGGCATCCCCCTACTGGCGCGCACCACGTGTGCCGTGCCTTCTGCCAATGGACTTACGTCGACTCCGACAATACTTCCCCCGTCATCACATACCGCTTCGTGCATGTCGCGCTGCAGTACGACGGCAAACTCATCCGGCTCCCTCGCATCGAAGACATGCTCTCTGACACGACTGCTGACTACAGCGGCCGTTCCCCACTCGACTCGGTATCCAACCGACAACTCTTCAACGCAACTTTCGACATCTGGCCCTAATGGACCAAATCTACATCGTCTGCTACTCGTTCGCTGACAACACCGAGATTCTCGACTGCTTCCTCAACCACGCCAACGCCATCAACTTCTGCGAATCCTGGCTCAACCACCAACAAGTCCCAATGACCAACATCGGCAACGACACCTGGGAGCACAACTACGCCACCCTCTACATCGATCGTCGCTACATCTCTGACTCCTGAACTATGGCTGACTCTCCTACCGGACGCTGCTGCCTCTGCGGCAACACATACGTGAACTACGGCAACAACGCCCAACCCCTCGACAACGGCCGCTGCTGTGACATGTGCAACATGACCAAGGTCATCCCTGCACGCATGTCCATGCCCATCGACCACCAACCTCACCGCATCATCAACCCCAACCGCAACGACTCATGACCGACTCCCCCGAAGATCTCCTCGCCAAAATGGCTGCCGACATGGGCATGCCTGACTCCATGGCGTTCCTGCTCAAGTCTCTCGCCAAAATCCGCTCCGGCGAGCACGGCCTCGGCATCATCCAACGACACACCGCAGACGGCGACACCTTCTCTGCTGTGCCTTCTCACCTCGCATCGTGCTTCACCTACGACCGCGACGCGATCAACACCCAGCAGGACATCGAAGACCTAGTTCGCGAGGCCATCACCAACGAACGCACCTTCGCCGTCAACGAGCTTCTCGCCGCCACCATGGCCATGCTCGACCTACTCACCAAGTTCGCCGACATCGCCCAACAGATCGAAGACGAGCAAAACGACATGCCTGATGGCCACAGCCGCAACTGACGATCCTCAACCCAAACACCGCTGCACCCTATGCGGCGGTCCTGTTCGCATCACAGAACGTGTGTGCGATGTATGCCTTATTTCCCGACTCAAATGTCCACATGTCTTCAAAACCCCAACCTCGCGTAGCTCACCAAGGAACCTATCACGACGACGAGAACGGCCTGACGATTCACTTCCGTATCGTTCAGATTGGTCCTGACCTGTACCTCGAACGTCGTACCCGCAACAAGATGGGCGACGAAACGTGGGTCTACCACGACACCAACCGCTTCGGCCACGGCATGACGATGGCCTTCAACTTCCTCCTGTCCTCTATCGCAAATGGTAAGCGCACCGACTCCTGACCCTAAGGCTCAGTTCATCCTCGAACAGTTCAAAGCCACACTCGACGACTACGGCCAACACAACCGCCGATACCACCTCACCTTCCGTCCTGACTCCACCGACGGCTTCATGCCGTACAAGACCGACACGATGGCACACTCCATGTCGTCAGCGCTTCGGACTTGCCTCGGCTGGCACGACGACAACAACGCACTCGACATCTGGCGCTCATCCGACGCCCATCGACACAGCGCTGTCATCGTCAGCCAATCATTCGACAACGACACTCACTACCACAACCACACCGCACTCACTCTCGCCCCGCTTCGACAGACATGGGTCAAAACCATCGACGGCGTGTTCAGCACCATCGACATGGACAAAGCCGTCTCGTACGTCGAGCAAAGCATTCCCGACCTACGCGGTCACGACCCCAAGCTGCTCCAATACGCAGCATTCTGCAACGCCTGCCCTGGTATCGCCACTGCCGTACTAGCTCACGATCACCCCGAGCAACCTGTCATCTGTGTCACGGCCTTCCTCGCTGACTCTACCTACATCAGCCTCGACGTCCGTGTCGACCTCCCAACCCGCAAGCTCCTCCTCATGAGCGAGTCTTGCCAATACCCCGCTATTCAGTCTTTCCACTTCGGCGCGTGGCACCAGTGTGTCGTGTCACACGTCGGCCTCCAAGCACTCATGGACCTCTACGACGCCTGATGCACTACCGATGGTCCTGGGCTGTCACCGATTCCTCCGGTGCAACGTCGGCTACTGGCCCCCTTGCCACGATTCGCCGCAAGCTCAACCGCAACTGCCAACCTGCCCTCTCATCCATCCTCATCACCCACCCTGACTCTGCAGAACTACTCATCTCTCTCTACCAAACCAACGACAAGTTCCGTCACAACATTGACACTGCAGTAACTACCTTTGCCAAACACTGGCTCCAACAACACGATCTCGGATCTGTTCCGATTGATTACGAGATCACTCCAACCCTCATCTGCGAAAGCGATGTCTCACTCTGACACTACCAA
The DNA here is from genome assembly GCA_020343875.1 of Anaerolineales bacterium. Classification (GTDB taxonomy): domain Bacteria; phylum Chloroflexota; class Anaerolineae; order 4572-78; family NAK82. The sequence goes on from CP070811.1 coordinate 844,885, forward strand.
CACCACCACCACCAACACCCCCAACACCACCACCACCATGCCCAACCTCACCGACATCTCCCGTACTCCTGGCCTCTCCGCCGCCCGTCAAGCTGCTTCCCAGGCCGTCGAGCACATCGACAACGCCAGTTCGCGCATCACCCGTGGCGGCACCGGCATCACTGTTCCCCAGCAGGTCTCGCTCGGTCAAGCTGCCGACACCCTGCTGGCTGCTGCACGTGCTGAGCAAGACGAGACGCAGATCGTCCACGTCGTCAAGCACCTCCCGTTCTACGCTGCCTGCTACGCCTTCTCGTGCATCATGCGCGACGACTACGGCATCAACTTCGCCAGCGCTGAGCAGTCGCTGTTCGGTCCCATCCGGCCCAAGCAGTACACCATCCCCGTTCGCCCTGGCGTCACCGAGACTGTCACGCTCGGCAAGTTCAAGCTGCGCAACATGATGGTGAAGACCGACTCCTACTTCGACGACAACGGCGTCTGCCGCTTGCAGGTCATCATCACGCTGCCCAACATCAACAAGCCTGACGCCATGGTGCTGTGTAACCTGCTCGATCAGGCTCCCAACGTCTGGGCCGGCCAGCACCTGATCTTCGACTCCAACACCGCCGAGCCGCGCATCCCCGAGATCGTCACCACCGACTACTCCTGGGACAAGATCGCGCTCAACACCACCGAGCGTGCGGCATGTCAGCACTTCCTCAACCACATCGACATGCACCTCACGCTTGCTCAGGACCACGCCATCCCGTTCAAGCGCGGCGTGCTGCTCTGGGGTGCCTGGGGTACTGGCAAGACTCTGGCTGCTGCCGTCTTCATGCAGCGTGCCCAGGAGCAGGGTATCTCCGTCATCTACGAGAAGTCGTGGGACAAGCTGCTCTCCACCATGCACCTGGCTCGCGACTTCGGTCCGACCCTCGTGTTCTGCGAAGACATCGACTTGGCTACCAGCCGTACGCTGACCAACCTCCTCGACGACGCAGCACTCAAGACTGCGCCCATCTCCCTCGTGGTGACTACCAACCACCCCGAGCGTCTCGACCCTGCCATCACGCGCTCCGGTCGCATGGACATCTGCATCAAGTTCGACCTGCCTGACGCGAACACCCGTCGCGACATCCTGGCCGTTCACGGTGTCGACCCGTCTCTGTACAACGACGCTATCGCCTCCGCTACCGACGGCATGACCGGCGCTGACCTCGCTGAGGTTGCCAAACGTGCCATCGTCGACAGCCTCCACGGCATGCGTCCCATGACCTCCGACGACATCCTCGGTGCCGCAGGTACCATGATGCGTCCGCCGGCCTACGTCCCCAAGCCTCAGATCACGGAGCAGCTTGCCGGTGTCGGTGCTGCCCTCCTCGACGAGGTCGTCACTGACAAGCTCGACTCCATCTACGGCAAGCTCGAGGACACCGACAACACCGTCGATCGCATCAACGCGACCGTCGACAACATTGAGGACAACGTCTGTTGATCCTCTCCCTGGCTAGTCGGTGGTACTAGCCTTCGGCGGCCTCAGCGCTGTAGCGTTGGGGTCGCCCCTTTTTTAAGTTTGGCCCTGATTCATGGCTTGGCACCCCAACATCCACAACCGTCGCCTGCATCCCGCAAGCACTGTCCGCAAGGTATCCGTAAGCATGCCGCGTCCGCACCTAGCCGTCCTCGACGAGCTTGCCGACATGCACAACTGCAACCGCTCCGAGATCGTCCGACGCCTGATCGTCGCTATTGCTTCTGGTGCTATCCCCCCTGAATTCTTGGAGGCATCGCACTCGCAGGCACTAGACCAGTCACTCAGGCGTCGGGAGGCATCGCACTCGCATCCTCCCGCAACGACCTCACAATCGACTCCCCCTCCGCCGTCAGATGAACCGTCGTGACGAGCGTCACCCACTTGCGGTTCGTCTCTCCTAGGTCGCGCGTGCACCACACCCAGTCTCGGCGAAGCCAAGCATCCAGCTTCTGCCGACCAACGTCATCGCCCTCGTCTGTCGTCAGGTGATGCGGGCTGTACTTCGCCTTCTGGAAGGTCTTCACCTCATCTCCGTAACCCCAACGCCACCACGCCGCCAGATCCTGGGCGAGCTTAGGGGTATGGTTCTCAAACGTCCTTCTCATCCCAGTCCATCACGTTCATCGCGACATCGCAGTCGTACTCACAGGTCACAACGTCCACCTGACCGCGCCAATTGAAGTGCCACGCGTCCTCGTCGGGCGTCAGCTTCTGCGCGCTCTTCGACTTCTGGCCGTCCTTGATCTCGAATAGGTAATTCTTGCCCCCATAACCGACCAAGATGTCGGGGCATCCTTTACCTACCGTGTGGAGCACCTGCACCGAGCAACCATGCTTGCGCAGGTACTCCACAATCTGCTTCTGATTCGCGTCAACTCTCGCTGCTCTTCGCATGCCCGATCTGCTTGGCCTCTGGGAAGGCCTCCAGCATGGCAGCGCGATCAGCTTCCGTCAACTCAGCCAGCGGGCCAGGGTCCGGCAGACCCGCTGCTACCGCCTTCACGCGGTCTAGGGCATTGCTACCCAGCACCTGCCTGTTGCGCTTCAGAGCCTCCAGAATGCGCTTAGGCTGCGGCCAGAACTCGCATGTGCAGAACAGCCGCTTGGCCACCGCCCGCAACTCATGCGGGAAGTACTCGCCCAACACAGCGTGGTACGCCGTCCAGTGCCCTGCTTCCATCCGGTCTGCACCCGGCAGCACCGTCAGGGGCGCCAGAATCTGCGCCAACTGCTCCTTGCTAGTACGGTAGATCGTCATCGTTCACCCACTCCTGTAGTGATTTCAAAGCCTTGCCACCCTCGCGCCGCATCGACCCCTGCTTCTTAGGGTGCACGCTCTTCCAGCCGCTTCTGGTCGCCGTGTCGTACGCCTCACGCCACTCGTCGAAGGTGAACTCGGGCTTCAGGTTCAGCAGCCACTGGTCCTTCGACCACACACCATGCCGCTTGTCGCGCCGCATGTCCTTGTAGGCCGTCATCGAAGCCACGAGATCGCTCGGTAGAGCCACCCCCTCAGTTTCGAGATGTGCGACCGCATTGCTGAGTTCCTCGTCCGCATTGCGACGCTTGATCTTTGGCTTTCCGGACGCTCTGTGCTTAGCCCACCGAGCGTTAGCAGCCGCCGACGCGTTCTCGACCTTCTGCAGCGCCGCCTCTCGATCTGAATGGAGGCGTGCGTTGCGGAGCATCCCGTCCTCGCCGACCTCAAAGGCCTTCCTCCAATGCTTCTTCTTGAACCACGCGTCGATCGTCTCCTGGGGCAGCCCCAGCAGCAGCGTGAGATCGTCCGGATCGATGTAGCCTTCGTCCCATTGCCAGCACAGCAGCTTCAAGTACGCCCCCTGCTCTTGCAGGTCCATGCGAAGCACGGTGGTCGAGCGCAGCCACTCCCCTGGGTAGAACGGGAAGTAGGGCAGGGACTTCATTTGCCGGTCAGATCCTCAGCGTTCCACTGCGGGTGCAGGCTCTGAATGAGCAGGGCTGCCGTCTTAGGCATGCGGCCCTTGCGGACCCAATGCCGGACAGCGGACTCGGTCACGCCGCACGCGTGCGCCATGGAGGTGAACCCCCCCACGCCTTTGATGCACTCGCTCAGCACGGTGTTCTGTTGGTTGTCTTCCATGGCCGGACTGTACGACGTCCAAAATCCTGGCGCAACCGTTGACCTGTGGAAAATGTCCACTAAGCTGCACCCATGCAATCTACCCATCAACTGGGCGTGCATCGGGACGTACCGTTCAGCGACTACCTGCGCTGGGACGCCGTCTCCAAGCACGACCTAGACCTCATCGCGCGCTCCCCCGCGCACTTCCAGGCGGCCAAGACCGCCCCGGTCGAGACGACCCCGGCCATGGCCTTCGGCACCGCCGCCCACACGTGGATCCTTGAGCCCAAGAAGGCGCCCATGGAGGTCGCGGTCATGCCCAAGTACGACCGCCGCACCAAAGCGGGCAAGGAGGCAGCGGCTGAGTTCGAGGCCATGTCCTTCGGCAAGACCATCGTGACCGAGGACGACGCCCGTCACCTCGCCGCCATGTCCGCCGCCGTCAACAGCCACAAGATCGCGTCCCGCCTGATCGATGACGCCACGGCCATCGAGGCCTCCGTCCTGTGGCAGCACGAACGCACGGGCGAACTGGCCCGGTGCCGCCCCGACATCATCGGGCCCGACTACGTCGTGGACCTGAAGACCACCTTCGACGCCAGCAAGGAGGCCTTCGCCAAGACCGTCCACAAGTACCGCTACCAAGTGCAGGCTGCGTTCTACATCGACGCCTGCACATCGCTGAAGGCGCTGCCCCCCGAGTCTGCGTTCATCTTCATCGCAGTCGAGAAGAAGCCGCCCTACGGCGTCGCCGTGTACACGCTCACGAAGGAGGACCTCGAACGGGGTCGCTTCCAGTACGAGCGTGACATTACCCGTTACCACCACTGCCGCGAGACGGGCCACTGGTTCGGCTACGCGGACTCCATCAACTACATCGAACTTCCCTCCTACGCACGCAACCAGATCGACGAGATCACAGGCAATGAGTGACATCCAACCGGCCAACAAGGGCCAAGAGATGTGGAACATGGCCAACGCCCTGTCCCGCAGCACCATCATCCCCAAGGCATTCCAGGGTCAGGCAGCCAACTGCTTCGTCGCCCTCGACATGGCCAACCGCATGGGCGCCAGCCCCATGGAGATCATGCAGAACATCTATGTTGTGCATGGCACCCCTGGGTTCAGCGCCAAGTACGCCATCGCCATGGCCAATCGGTCAGGCGTCTTCAAAGGCCCCATCCACTACGAGGAGCGAGGCAGCGGTGCAAGCCTTGAAGTCGAGGCGTACGCAATCGTGCGCGAAACCGGTCAGCGAGTCTCTTTCACGGCCAGCATGGCTATGGCCAAGGCCGAGAAGTGGGATACCAACCCAAAGTACAAGGGCCCGCTCGCCGCGACCATGCTGCGTTACAGATCTGCAACCCTCCTGATCCGCACCACCTGCCCCGAGGTGCTCCTCGGCATGCAGACGGCTGACGAGGTCGAGGACGTGCGCTACGCCAAGGCAGCGCCTGTCGCTGAGGAGGACAGCCCCATCGCTAAGCTCAACGCGATCGTCGAGGCTGAACCCGAGGAGGAGGTAACGGTCGAAGAGCCGCCGCCTGCGACACCGACTAAGCCAGTCGAGACTGACGAGATCCCCTTCTGAAAACGAGAGGCCCCGCTGCTCTACCCGGCAGCGGGGCCTCTCTACAGGGGTGGGGCCTCTGAGTCGTCGTAGCTTACGTCAGCCTCTGTACTGAATCAACACCTGCCACATGACGTGACCCACCACAGTCACGCCGGTTGTGGCTGCCCATGCCTTCGTTCGTTTGAGATCGCGGTGGAACTCCTCAAGCTGGGCTACCCGACTTTTCAGCAACTCGAACTCCGTGAACAGCCCTCGACTGCCGTTACCACGAAGCAGCGTATCGAGACGCAGGATATGCGAGTCGATCTCTTCCAGCCGTGCGGTTACGTCAGTCACTCTCTCCTGCGGCAGTAACCCCTACTGCCTTCCCCTCGTCCTCTAGTTTAGACACTTGAGCGGTAGCGGCACTAGTGTGGCTTGCCCCCACAGCCTTTAGCACAAACCCGAGCAGCTCGCCAAGGTTTCCCTTAGCCAAACCCTTCAATCCTTTGATTGCGTGCTTCCTAGAGCGCTTGCTGAGTAGCATGACCGCAAGGCTAGACGCCAGGGGGACGAGAGGTTGCAGCGGGATTGGGACGACTGGATCGAGAAGGCCAAGGACACCGCGCACTGGCATATCGACCTGCTGCCGGATGATCGCATCAGCACGGTCCGTAACGTCGTTGTACTCCTTTACAAGGAGCCCGTATCGCTGCTGAGCCTGATCAAGCTCTACCAGCGACAGACGGGCGGAACCTACATCACCGGCTTCAGCTTGGGCTTTCACTTCTGCTGCCAGTTTCAGGATCTCCTGCTCCTGCTCGATGACTAGCGACTCCGTCTCCTCTGCCGCTCGTAGCCACGCGTCGTAGGCCTCCGCCGTCGCGACGTCCATGCGGTCTTCAAGGTAAGTGTCGAGTGCTTGGCAGCTAGAGAGCGCCAGCACCGTGATCAGTAGTGCTTTCTTCACTTGTCAGGGTAGGTCTTGCTGAACTTGACGCCCGCCATCTGCGCCAGCATGTCCAGCCCGTCATGCGATCCCATGGCGTAGTCGACGACTGACCGCAACTGCAGCGGCACGAACTTCGTCGCTTGGTCAAACATCCACATGGGCACCTCGTCCGCGCGCACGCTGCCTTGCAGCACGCTGTTGCGCGTCACCATGCCCTCGTAGCGGCCCGGTCTTCGATCCCCCTTCTTGACCTTCGTGCCGTCCGGCAAGGTCATGTCGCGAGTGTACTCGCCAGCTTCCTCGTTCCAGCCCATGAAGGCCTGTAGCGAGTTGTACCGTCGCCCCGCGTAGTTCGTGCCGGTGATCCACTCGTACAGGCCCTTGGCAAACGCCGAGCCCTTGCGCTGGATCGGTGCCAGGAACCCGTCCTCGACGGCGTCGACCGACATCTTGAACGGGTCCATGAAGTGGCCTGCCGTGCTGAGGAACTTGCGGCTTTCGGTCGGGCTGAACTTGCTGAGGTTGATGTCGAGCCACCGCAGCTTCGTAGCCTTCGGCGCGTCCTCGTCACCCAGCCCAGGGAAGCCAGCCTGGGTGTACATGTCCGCAAGCTCCCGCTCGTCGTCGATGCCGGCCAGCAGCATGTTTGCCAGGAAGGTCATGCTCAGCGCACGTCCCCCGACGCGTGCCCACATGGTGCGGTACGCCGCCTTCTGGATGTTCTGAATCTCCTCGGGCGTGGCGTAGCGCTTGCCCTTCTTCAGCATCCCCAGGAAGGCCGTCAGGTTCGACTCCGTCCAGTCAGGCGCCAGGAACAAGCCCCGCAGCACCATCTGGTGCACCGGGTTACGCGGCCCAGGCTTGCCGAAGTAGTCCGACATCTTGCCGCTACGGCCCCGCAGGTCGAGTCCACCGAAGTCCGCGTTGACCTGCTCCGCTGCAATGCGGGCCAGTTCCTTCAGGTGCGAGCCATCGTCCTTCTTGAGCTTCTCGGCGTGCTTCGCCTGTAGCTCTTGGAACTTGATCAGCCCCGCCGCGATCTTCATGTTCGCGCCCATCGTGTTGAACAGCCACTCAGCAGTCTCCCGCTGCGCGATCCGCACGTTCTCCACCATGGTCAGCATCGGCTTGGCCGCAGCCCCGATGCCCCACGAGTTGATCTTGGCCTTCGCCTTCTCGAACCAGTTGTCGACGTCGGCAACGTCCTCCGGCGTGTAGTACGCGCCGCCCATGTTCTGGGTCATCTCGTTGCTTAGCTGCACGGTCATGCCCGCACGCACCAGCATCTCGAACTGCGGCGTCAGCTTCGTCCACGCCTCACGACCCATGGCCATCGGCCGGAACTTCGACTCAAGGTCGCGCAGGTTCTTGTGGTTCATGCGACCCCAGGCCTTGGCGTAGCTGCCCAGGCTGGCTCCGGCAATGCTGCCCATGCCCTTCACGTCCTTCATGGCCGCCCCGAACTCAGAGTTCGAAACCGTGAACAGGTAGGACCGCACGAAGGCCTGATGGTGGAAGAACCCGAACATCAGCATCAGGTGCTTCGCCGCGAAGTTCAGGCGCATGTAGCCCCGGATGAACGGGTTCTTGATGTCCCGCAGTCCGAACTGGGTCGTCGCGTTGTTGATGTAGTCAGCGATCCACGGCTCAGCCTGGTACTGGCTCAGCGTGTCCGCCTTCAGGCGCACGTAGCCCGGCGAGGTCTTGTTCTCGGGCACGACCTTGATCAGGCCCGCCGCTTCCATGCCGTGCGCCCACGCCTTGTTGTAGCGCGTCTCAGCCACGACCCGGTGCGTACGGGCCGCAGCGTCCAGCGCGTTCGGCAGGACCAAGTCGTAGCCACTAGCCCAGCCAGACAGGACGCTGACCAGTTGCTTCTCGTGGCGCCGGTACCCGATGTCCTCCCGGAACGGGCCACCAGCCTGACCGACTTCCAGCAGACCCACTGCACTGCCGACGCCGGGCTCAAACACGCGCTCGCCCTTCTTGTCCTTCCAGCCCAGCGACGCGTAGCTGTCGATGCCGCCTTTGATCAGCTTGGCC
>CP070811.1:853151-857434 GCA_020343875.1 Anaerolineales bacterium
GCGGGGCAGATCTGGACAGATCGGTGGTCCAGGCCTAGACAGTGACGCAGGGATTGGAGGTATCTTCTGTGAAGGCGTTAATGTTGGTTCGGATGGACTTTGGGTGTTGGATGTCTTGCTGATCGCGGCTGTTGGGCTAGCTATGCGCAAGCTATTATCGCCGGCAGCAACACAACTGCCTATGAATAAACAACCAATCAATAATGCACACAATCTATACATCATCGACCAGTTCCTCCTGATTGAAATCGACTAGCCCGGCCTGGGCCTTGAGTTTATGATACACCCGTGGACTGTTATAAGTCTCGCAGACGTCATTGTACACGCCCTTGGTTCGCCTGACCAGTTCTCGGTTCGCCATCTCCCGTAGCCTGATGGGCCGGTTGCGCCAGGCCCAGCAGCCGCCGGGCGACATATTCAGCGCTTTACGCACTGAAATACGCCCACTAGGTGTTCGATCATGGCATCTTACCCAGTGGGTGTTGACCTATCCCTTCATCAGAGTCGGTCTTATCAAGTCACGACTCGCTCTTGACCGAATATCGAGATGATTTGGACGACACCGCGGAGGAGGGGGCAGGTCAGGTCTGGAGCTCGGTCTCGCCGTGACAGGCGATGATGTACTGGGGACAGGCTGTCAAGATGGCTGGGAAACTGGTAGGTGAGGCGAGTCGCAAGGAGGGTCTGCTGGACCGGATGCGTGGCATTTATGTGCAGGCTAACACCAGCCCCAACACAGGGGCGAGTGGTAATCGCCCGCGAATTGCCATAGCAAGCAAGACAATTGAAACCATGTAGTTCGCAAGATTCAAGGGCTCGCCCGGCGTAAAGGGCCGGGAGCCGGTGAGGCTAACGGACCCGACGTACGTAGTTCTCAAGTAGGTTGGTTTCTACCCCTGCTGCTGCAAGAAAACTGGCCCCGTCTGTCCCCTCGTCACCCAAGCTGATCCCTTCAGCCAAGACCAGGCTAATAGTCTGCCAAGTCAGCACGAGCTTTGGAGGGCCCACTCATCGATTATGGACACCAAGCCAACTGGTAGGTGGTATTGCCCTGAAAATGAATGGTGGTCACCTCACAGGTCGATAGATTCACCGAAAAGAACGAATCAGTAGCATCCGTACACATGCCCTCCCATCTTCTGGCTGGAAAAGGCAGAATCAGGCCTAAAGGCCAGCCCGCCGGGAAAGCTATCACATCGTTGCAGTATTCTGCATAGAACGGCAATGTGTCCTGTACGGCGGCCTTCACTCTTGCGGCTCTCTGGTTGCCGCTGGCAACCATGATTCCACCGCACGCAAATATAATACCAATAACAATCAACCCGAAGAGCAAGCAACGAATACGGCGACCAATTGACAGGCTACCGGACTGAATCGCTCCAACGATAATCCGTACCATGTTCACGTTGTCACCACTTTACCCCTCGGAAATGTGCCTCGGACTCCATCTTACCTTCGCGATCACCAACCCCCACGTTGAAGTTGAACCACCCCGGATACTTCTTTCGGTTCGCGTTGGTTGCGTCCCTGCACGGGTCGGAGGCACAAACAACGCCTCAAATCCTGGGATCAAAATGAACAGAACCTGTCTCGAAACCGGGCCGGCTATTCCCTTACAGATTGGTGTAGCATGCTCAAAAACTTCTCGCGAGATGCCTCCAGCACGACGTTTACATTCGGCTCCTGCCCTGTGATCTGGAGGTGGTCCACGATCGTCTGTCCACGACATGCCCGGCTGTCGGCTTCTATCTCGACATACAGGCGCTTTGTTGTGGTGGCTACGGTTGGGTTGAGCGCGACTGCCATAGCCATAGGGTCAGGCAGATCAAATCCTTCAAGGCGAGTGACGTTCAGCGCGAACTGGTTGACCATTTGCTGAATATCCACACAAAACTCGGCCAGCGGAGTGCCCAGGCGCCGCAATCTGGCGGCCTCAGTTGGGTCGAATACCGCATACGTGCGCGAAACGTCCCAGCCTACCATGGTCAGCGGCATACCCGACTCAAATACGATCTTGGCCGCCTCTGGATCTACCCAGATGTTAAACTCTGCCACCGGCGTGACATTGCCATACCCTTGACCGATACCGCCCATCACCACACAGTTTTCGACTTTCGCGGCTAGGGATGGCTCCTGTAGTAACGCTACGGCTATGTTGGTGAGTGGACCGAGGGTGACCAGCGTGATTTCACGTGCGAAGCGACTGATGGTTTCGATGAGCGCGCTTACACCGTGGCCTGGGGTCGGTGCTCGGCCCGAGAGAGGGAGGCCGATATCTCCCATGCCATCACCCCCATGAACGTGCTGACCGGTCTCCAGCGGACGCAGGAGGGGCGCGGCCATGCCGCGGTAGACGGGAACCTGCTGCCCACATAGTTCGGCGGTGTACAGGGCGTTTTGCACGCCTTGGTCTACCGGCACATTGCCGCCCACGATGGTGATCGCTTCGACCTGGACGCCAGGATGGCGAAGTGCCATAACCAGCGCAACGGCATCGTCAGAAGCGGTGTCCGTATCGATGATGAAGTGTCTCAAGGTGCAGTCACCTCCTGTGCCCCAGTGGAAGCCCATCCACAAACTCGCGGTTGACCGTGCAGGCTGAGGCCGCTGAGCAAAGCGCTCCGCTTTACCGCTCAACCAGGCACCGCCATCTTCATCGCCCAGATCGCCCCGAGGCGAGGTCCAAGCTGGCGATCAGATCATTGTCACCTGCCAGCCATCAGATTCTGGTGGCAACCATGCTGTGAACGTTGGTGCGTTGGTTCTGCTCGCTAGGACAAGGCCTTTCGGATGGCATCCGCCGAAAATGGCTTACCATGCGCTGGATAGATCGTTTTCGCACCTTGACCCAATAGCAGTTGCCAGCTCTGCCTGAGTTGCTCCAAATCCTCAGCGAAAACTGGCAGTCCCGGGCTGAGACGAAATGGAAGGCCGTTGTGCGCCATACAACCCACAAAGGCATCGCCTGTCTCCAGTAAGACGCTGACCGATCCGGAAGTGTGACCTGGGGTATGAATCACCTTGCCTGGAATTCCGTATTCAGCCAGGGAAAGCCCCTCGTCTCCCAGAACCATATCAACCTGGGTGGCGGGGAAGCGGAACAGCAAAGGCGTGAGCGGCTTGAGCACCCCACGCAACATATGACCCCAGGTCGTCACAGCCGGGGGCCACATTAGCAGGACTCTCTCGACCCATTCCTTTTCCGCGCGGTGTATGGCAATTCGGGCGCCGGTTATCTCTTGGATGTCTCTGGCTGAGCCCACATGGTCGAAGTGCCCGTGGGTGAGAACAAGTAGTTGAATCTCCCTGGGGTTGATGGAGTTTCCTGAAATCGCCTGCTTGAAGGCTTTCGACTCCTTTGGGAATCCAGCGTCAACCATAATGACGCCTTTGTCCTGGATAACGTAGCAACGGTCAAGCCCCAGGTGGATTGGATGAATAGCAATGCCCATCTCTGGCCCCCCCTTGTTCCTGTGAGAGAATAGACCGAATGCCTATTCTATAGACTTGCTTCAGCCGGTTATTCTGCCTGCCAATCCCGGTGTCAGCTACCCTGACCAGAAGGCCACATTATGCCAGGCTTGAGCTGCGCGCGTCCCCATCTCATTAGCCCGTGGTTTCCTGGCCAGTATACCCCCCTTCAGATGAGCGCCTCCGGTTCTCCCACAGCCTGGCGAATGGTTAGTCCGCTCTAACCATGGGTATTGGAATCACCATCAATTGCATATTTTCAATAGGCGATACCCTTTGCTCGCGGTTGAAAGTGGCTCTGCACAATGAGGCCATAACCTTGGGATCGCCGAAGATTTTCAGCAGGTCGTCAAGATCTGGTGACCGCATCAACCGTAGGCACAGCCGTGGCGTCTCGAGTTGTAGATCACTCATTGACTATCCTTCAATCGTCAATTCCTAAGTGACCAGCGGCTTGAGGCAGAGCCGCCGCATTATCTGAACAGCTTGGCTGCAATCACCGGAGCGACAGTTCGCAAGATGCGCCAAGTCTACCGGCGCCTAAAGCCGTTGGCTACAACCGCTGGTTGGTAATATTTAGAGTCAAATTCTGCAACGTAACCTCGCAGCTGCTGGGCTGGTGGGCTGGCTACGGTTCAGGAGGGATTTTGAGAACCTGTTCGGGCCAGATGCGACTGGGGTCCTCCAGCACGTCACCGTTAGCCTCGAAGATGAGCTGCCACATTGAGCCACGACCATAAGCTTTAACTGCGATGAGCCACAGAGTATCGCCTGGCTGGACCACATAGGTAGACTGCGTTTCAGGGGTTGCC
>CP070811.1:857534-885344 GCA_020343875.1 Anaerolineales bacterium
GGGGTATGGGGTACCTGGCTATGGCATGCCGCCGGTTCCGTCGTTGGATCGGAGTTTGCCGGCGCCTGGGGGCCCCCGCACCTTCAAAGTGGTGGGGGATGAGGAGACGATGTTGGACGATCTACGACAGGTCTTTCCTGGGTTGGTTGAAGATCGGGTCGAAAGCTAGTTTGTTAAACAGGGCTTGTGGAACGTAGTGTGACAGAATGGAGGCTGGGTTAGTCTTGCTAGCAAACCACATAGCTGACCAGGTGTTTGCTGCAAATCCGGTGTTGTCCTTGCCCAAACTAACCCAACCTACGACTTTGTGCCCCGAATGGGGCACTTTGCACGAGCCGGGGCTTGTGAAAAAAAGCGTGTTGACATTGCCAAGAACACGTAGTATAATTCGATTGGAAACAGGGGGATAGCCATCATCTTGTCAGCCAGGGTGATGGTAGGCACAGCCACATAGCCAAAGGGGGCACATGGCACCTCAACATCTGGCAGCTCGCGGATCAGGATCTTACTAGCGGCTGGTTCGAGTACCTCCGGACAGATGTTGGGGTGTTTTTGCTTTTGGCAAACCTCGAGACCTCTCAGCAAGCTAACATTTGAGTTTGGATGCCTTGGCTTGATTGTATAGTTGCCCGAACAAGCGCAGGCTTGGACTAAGAACTGGGCAATCCTGACCGATTTCTTGATTGTTCTCACCCCAGGGCAGGGTAGTATTAAACTGTGGTGGGGCGAGACAACCACTTGTAATGCTCAAAGCGGATCTGAGAGCCACGTCTGGGGCGAAATCAGGCGCCGGTGGGCGAAAGTCGCGGGTCAAAGGCCAGCCAATTTCGCCATCACGGTTTGTTTAGCCCTACCCACTTCAGGAAAGGAGGTGCTTTTCGGAGTTTTCAGGTAAAAAGGGCCCGGCACAGTCTCCATTGCCGGGCTACTGGTATCGGTCTAAAGACCTGAATGTACAGTTGCTGAAGAAGGAGGCGAGTCACAATGCGCAACAGATTTTCATTGCTTTGGAAACGGAGTCATAAGGGGCTCGTGTTGACCCTGTGCCTGCTGCTGGTCTTAGGGCTGGTCGCAGCTCAATGTGCGCCAGGGGCGGGGAAAAAGGAAACGGTGAAGATATCCTTTATTGGCCCCCTTACCGGCGGAAACGCTGGCCCGGGCCTGGGTGGCCGGAACTCCTTCCTCCTGGCCGTCAAAGAGCGGAATGAGGATCCTGACACAAAGTACAATTATGAGGTCGTGCAGATAGACGACGAGTGCAAGCCTGACGTGGGCGTGCAGGCAGCGCTCAAGGCCTCTAGTGATCCCGACGTGGTGGCGGGTGCCAGTCACTATTGCTCCATGGTGGCCATTTCCACAGCCGACACGTTCCACAACCAGGGAATGCCGTCGATGGTTTGGGGTGCTGTGCTTCCCGATATCACTTACGGCAATGATTATGTGGAGATTACCCGAGTCAACGGGACTCAAATCAACCAGAACGAAGTCCATGCCAAGATGATGTACGATATGGGCTATCGAACTGTCTCAATCTTGCATGACACCACTGACTATGGGCGGGGCCACCTCAAGTATTTCAGCGAGTCCTGGGAAGCTCTGGGTGGACAAATCCTGTCGGTGCAGGGCGTGAACGTTGACCAGCAAGATTACACCGCTGAGCTGACGAAAATCAAAGCAGAGAACCCAGATTTTATCTACTTCGGTGGCCTGACTCCATCGGGCATCCCTATTCGGAAGCAAATGGTCAAGCTAGGTATCGAAGCTCAGTTCAATGGCACCTCGGGCATAAAGAATGAATCCTTCAACGAGGCGCTGGGACCAGATGCCGAAGGCGTGATCTGCTTCCTGGAAGGGGCTCCAATTGACGAGCTGCCTGGCGGCAAGGCGTTTCTTGAGAAGTACGAGGCTGAGGGGTACGAAGAACCGCCTGAGGCCTACGGACCTTTCGCCTATGTGGCTGGGCACCTGATTATTGACGCCATCGAGAAGGTTGGTCCTGACCGTGCCAAGGTGGCTGAGGAGTTGGAGAAGAACACCAAAGATCGAGATACGATCATTGGCAAGGTCTCCTTCGACGACCATGGTCAAAACATTGTGCCACTCATCACTGCCTACGTGAGCCAGGATGGAAAGTGGGTCTCTTGGAATAAGTCTGAGTATGCCGGCGGCCAGAGACAGCTTGTTCCGCCGAAGTAAATGAAGAGAGGGTAGTGTAGCCGGAAGGTAGAGGGGCGATAAAGCGCTGGTGCCATCTCCATCGCCCCTCTCTTCCTATGCCCCGACTTGTGGACGCACCGGTGGCAGACCCAGGCTGCGCTGGTTCCAATCCCCCAAAAAGACACCCGACTCAAACGGCACGACAACTTGCACTGCATATGGCTGCAATGAGCAGGAAGGTAAAGGCACATGACATTTCTGGATATTCTGCTTCAACAGTCCATTAACGGCCTTATGTTAGGCATTATGTACTCGCTGGTGGCGGTGGGCTTCACGCTCTATTTCGGTGTTCTTGATGTGATCAACTTCGCCCACGGAGATTTCTTCATGCTGGGCGGCTTCATGGCTCTAATGTTGTATGCAATCGCCGAGGCAGTTGGTTTTGCCGGAAACGCGCTTGTGGTGGTGATCTACCTTTTCATCGGTTCGATGATCCTGACCGGAGTCGTGGGGGTGGTCACTGAGAGGGTTTGTGTCAAGCCGGTGAGCAAAGCACCGATGCTGATCAGCTTGCTGGTTACCTTGGGCCTGGGCATAGCCATCCGCGAGGCGGTCAGAGTCCTCTACCCACGCGGCTCTGACCCCAAAGGATTCCCAACCTTGATGCCGCAGGGCTCCTTCAACGTGGGTAACATTGTGATACGCTACGAAAATCTCATCATCTTTGGGCTGGGGATTGCTGTTATCATGGCGGTCAACTTTCTGATTAACAGGACCAAGATGGGAGCTGCCATCCGGGCAGTCGCTCAGGACGGTGAAGCGGCCATGATGATGGGGGTTGATCTCGATCGGACCATTGACATCACCTTCTTGATCGGCTCTGCGGTGGCCGCCGTGGCAGGTATTATGAATGGCTTCTACTATGGGCAGACTATGTTCAATATTGGGGCCATGATGGGCGTCATCGGCTTCTCGGCCGCTGTCATTGGCGGGTTGGGAAATATCTACGGAGCCATCGTGGGCGGTATCCTGTTCGGGTTGCTGGAGACGTTCGCCGCTGCTGCCCTGCCCTATGGCGCTGAGAACAAACGGGTCTTCGCCTTTCTCATCGTGATTCTCTTCCTGGTATTCAGACCTACCGGGATTCTCGGTGAGAAGATCTTCGAGCGGGTCTAACAGGAGACGAACGATGGATGATCAACAAAGGACTCTGGCAGGCCCCTGGGGAATAATCATACTCTTGGGGGTAGAACTCATCATCTATGTGCTCTTCCTGGCGCTGCTCCTCGTGCCAGGTGGAGAAATCCTGGCCGCTGAAGCTCTTCTCCTGGTCGCAGCCGTTTTCTACTTTCGACGCAATCCAGCCTTAGGGGCACGAATACAGCAATTGTTCGCTGCTCATGCCAGGATTGCCTGGATCGGGGCGGTTGTTCTGGTGCTGCTAATCCCCTTTTTCATAGCTTCAAGCCCCTACTGGCTGTTCACTATCATTATAGCTGGACTTTTCTTGACGGCTTGCCTTGGCCTTAACCTCCAGCTGGGAAGTAGTGGGATGGTGAACCTGGCCAGCGCTGCTTTCTACGCCGTTGGCGCCTACGCTGCTGGACTCCTGGCCCTTGGCTGGGGCTGGCCGGCGTGGATTACCCTACCGGCAGGGGCGGTAATGGCCGGGCTTTTCTCTGCTCTCTTGTTTGTGCCTGTGCTCAAGACCAAGGGACATTATCTAGCCCTGGTGACCATCGCTTTCCAGTTCATGGTAACCATCTTGCTGGACAATATGGAATGGACAGGTGGCCCGCAAGGCTTGAAGAACATTCCTCTCTTTTCCGTGGCAGGCTACTCCTTCAACACTGCCATCAATCTCGGTTTTATCAAGCTGCCAGCCTATGCCAACTTCTTCTATCTTATGGTTTTGGTTGTGGCCGTGGTAGGAGTGGCCTCGCAGCGTATTTACAGTTCATGGGTAGGAGTTACTCTTTCAACCATACGCGACGACGAAATTGCCGCTCAAACCTTTGGTGTCCAGGTGAATCGATGGAAGCTGGTCATCTTCTCGTTGGGTAACTGTTTCATCGGCCTGGCGGGCGCTTTTTATTCGCACCTGGTTGGGTTCATCTCGCCGCCCAACTTTGCTTTCGACAAATCACTGGTTATGGTTTCGATTGTCATCTTGGGAGGTATGGATAACGTCTTCGGTGTCATCGTGGGCTCCCTGCTACTCATCATCCTTCCTGAAAAGCTACGGGTGGTTCAGGACTACCGTTTCCTGATTTACGGACTGGTGCTGATCATCATGTTGATCTTCCGGCCCAGGGGCCTTGTCCCCTTCAAGGCCAGGGATTTCCTGGATCTGGCGGGACCAGTGAGACGGAAGAGAGCAGCCTCAGCGAGTAGCACAGTCTCGGAAGGAGGGGCATGATGGACAACAGTCGTGTCTTTTGGACAGAAGATCTGTCCATCGCCTTTGGCGGACTGCTGGCCGTCGATCGGGTCAATCTGGACATCTCCCGGGGCGAGATATTGGGGTTGATTGGACCGAATGGTTCAGGCAAGACCACCATATTTAACCTTGTGACCGGAATCTACACCCCGTCCACGGGGGATTTCTTCTTCGAGGGAGAGTCTCTGCTGGGAAAGCCCGCATACCAGATTGCCCGCAAGGGGATCGCACGTACCTTCCAAATCAGCCGCCTTTGCCTGGACCTGTCGGTGTTGGACAACGTATTCATCGGCATGCACTATCGGCAGAAGTACTGGCTGGTGGACGCTGTCTTCCGGCGCCGCCTGTTGGCTCGCGAGGTCAGCCAGGCGCGTGATAGAGCGTTTAGCCTGCTGGGCGTGTTCAACGAGGAGTTGGTGGACCTGGCCGGTAAGCCAGTCGGCACATTGCCTCAGATTGACCGCCGGCGGGTAGAGATCTGTCGGGCAATGGCCATGGAGCCGAAGCTGCTTCTGCTTGACGAACCCTCGGCCGGTATGACCCCGGAAGAGATGACAGAACTGATGCAGGACATCAAGAAGGTGCAGGAAGAGTCAGAGGGTATATCGATTATCATCGTTGAGCATGATATGACCGTGATCCGATCCATCAGTGATCGGGTGGTGGCCCTCAACTATGGACGCAAAATTGCTGAGGGAACCTTTGAGGAGGTTTCCGATAACGCCGAGGTCCGTGAAGCCTACCTTGGAAAGCGAGGGCACAGGCTATGACAGAGATGTTCCTGACGTTGGAGGGCGTGACTGCTGCCTACAGCAATATGGAGGCGCTCCGTCGTGTGAATGTGCAGGTAGAGAAGGGGAAAATAGCATGCCTGTTAGGTTCCAATGGAGCGGGCAAATCAACCCTTATCAAGGCTATCCTGGGCCTGGTAAAAGTTGTCGAGGGTCGCATTACTTTCGACGGCGAGGACATCACCAGGGAGAAAACGCATCGGGTTGTCCGCAGGGGGATCTCAATTGTGCCTGAGGGTAAGCGCATCTTTCCCAAGATGACGACGATTGAGAATCTGCGTATGGGAGCCTATATCGAACAGGACGAACAGGCCATTGAGGAGCGTTTGGAGAGGGTTTTTGAGCTATTCCCGCGTCTCGAGGAACGGGCTCACCAGATAGCCGGGACTATGTCTGGGGGAGAGCAATCTATGTTATCCATCGGACGAGGCTTGATGAGCAGCCCCCGATTGATGATCTTTGATGAACCTTCCCTGGGGTTAGCCCCCATCCTAGTCGAGCAGAACTTTGAGACGATTCAGAGGATTAACGAAGAGGGAACCACAGTCTTCCTTGTGGAGCAGAATGCCAGCCTCACTCTGGAGATTGCCTCCTATGGGTATGTATTGCAGAAGGGCAAGGTTGTGGCTGAGGGAACTGCCGAGCAGTTGACCGATAGCGAGGTCATCCAGTCCGCCTACCTCAAGTCCTGAGAAGACAGCATTGCGGGTGGATTTGGCATAAACAAGCATAAACGAATAGAATAAAGGTTGTGCTACGTGGGCTCCGAGGGCACTCGCAGAGGAGTATGGCGAATGCCAGTGTGAAGATCCTCCACAGGGTAGTATTCAACAAGCATCCCATGGGGAGATCACAGCCTGGTTGGTACAACCTTTTAATTTTAGTCATTCAACCTTCCTTGGTATGGGGCCGCAAGTTGGCCTGTTCAATCGGGGAGACGTAGCGTACAAGGCTTAATTGTCAGGGAGGCAGGAGTAATGGGGTCAAGTGCGAAAGCCCCCACACCGGAGGACGCAGCAGCTTCAGAGGAGCGTCTGGTAGATGTGCAGGGGCACCAAGCCTTAATCAGTGAGCTGAAATTGGAGCGGGAGAGGATCAGGCAGGGTGGGGGAGCCAAGCGGATCGAGACCCAGCACGCCAAAGGTAAACTCACCAGTCGCGAGCGCATCAACCGCCTGTTAGACGATGGGAGTTTCCAAGAAATCGATGCGTATATGACTCATCGCCATACCGACTTTGGCATGGACGAACAGCGTTACCCGGGCGATAGCGTCGTGGTTGGCTTTGGCAAGGTCAATGGCCGGCTGGTGTGCGTGCACGCTCAGGATTTCACAGTGCTGGGCGGATCGTTTTCCGAAGTGCAGGGGCAGAAGGTGGCTAAGGCGATGGATCTGGCGCTGGAGTCCGGGGTGCCGGTGATTGGCCTCAACGATTCAGTCGGGGCACGTATCCAGGAGGGGGTTTACAGCCTGGCGGCCTATTCGGAACTCTTCTGGCGTAACACCCAAGCCAGTGGCGTCATCCCTCAAATCAGCGTGATGCTTGGCCCGTGTGCAGGGGGGTCGGTTTATTCCCCGGGGCTGACTGACTTTGTGATTATGACCAAGGGCACCAGCCATATGTTCATCACCGGCCCGCAGGTCATCAAAACTGTCACCGGCGAAGAAGTGGACCTGGAAACGTTGGGCGGGGCGACGACGCATAGCACCGTCAGCGGCGTGGCTCATTTTACCGCTGACGACGAAGGTCAGGCGCTGGAGCTGACACGCACGTTGCTCAGCTACCTGCCGTCAAACAACGCCGAGCCGCCCCCCGCTGTTGAGCCGATGGATGACCCCTGGCGTATGGATGTAGAGCTCAACACGGTGGTGCCTGTCGACCCCGGCCAGGCTTATAATATGAAGACGGTCATACGCAGAGTCTTTGACCAGGATAGCTTCTTTGAGGTGCATCGGGATTTTGCCCAGAATGCCCTGGTCGGTTTTAGTCGCTTGCACGGCCAGGTGGTGGGTATAGTTGCCCAGCAGCCGATGATTCTGGCAGGCGTGATTGACATTGATGCTGCCGACAAGATAGCCCGCTTTATACGCTTCTGCGATGCGTTCAACATCCCCATCGTCACCTTTGTTGATTCGCCTGGATTTATGCCTGGGGTGGCGCAGGAGCATGGCGGCATCATCCGCCATGGCGCCAAAATTGTGTACGCATATTCCGAGGCGACGGTGCCCAAGCTGTGTGTGGTTACCCGTAAAGCTTATGGCGGTGCTTATATCGTGATGAGCAGCAAGTACATCCGGACTGACCTGATCTTTGCCTGGCCCACGGCTGAGTTGGCGGTGATGGGTGCGGAGGGGGCCGTCAACATTCTCTACCGCAGGCAACTCAAGGCTATGGAAGATCCAGATAGCGAACGGGCGCGCCTAGAGGCTGATTTCCGTGAGAAGTTTTCCAAGCCGTATGCTGCTGCCGCCAGTGGACATATTGATGATATCCTCATCCCGGCTGAAACACGCCCGCGCCTCATCGCTGCCCTGGAATTACTGCGGGACAAGCAGGTAAAATTGCCTCCTAAGAAGCATGGCAATATGCCGTTGTAATAGGGCATGCACGTTGTGGATTTGAGATGTAAGCTAATGGGAGGTGACCTTTGACCGTCATCATGCAGGGGGTGATCTTGCTGGTAGTGGGCATGGTTGTCCTCTTTGCAGCTATGGCCTTGCTTATCCTGGCGATGGTTTTGCTGGAACGCCTCTTTCGCACGCCCCCCCTGGCATCCGATGAGCGGGAGTCGAGTGGGGAGGAGGCATTCGGTAGCCTGGCGCGTGGCACCGAGCATGAAGAGGTGGTGGCCGCCATTGCCGTAGCCCTGGCTCACCTGCGTTCCACAGAGAGTGGCATGGGTGAGCTGGGAGCCGCTCTCGAAGCCGGCCATGGCCCGTGGTGGACTATGGGCCGTATTCAACACAGATTTACGAACATTGGGTCCTCTGCGAGGGCTGGGGAACCATCACAGGGGAGAAGAGTACGATGAGCGCAACGTCCGGCCGAAGGATGAAAGTTACCGTAAACGGCAGGGCTTACGTGGTGGAGGTGGGCGACATGTCCGCTTCACCAATCACGGTCAGCGTGAATGGGCATCCCTACCTGGTGGACATTGAGAACCTGCTGGGCATTCAGACTGATATGGCCGGGGAGAGACCTGTCGATTTGCCAGCCAAGCGCCCACCATCGGCGCCGGCGAAAGTCCCCATTCCGAGCGTTCCGGTCCGTTCGCAGGCGAGTGTGGTCAGAGCCCCCATGCCTGGCAACATTCTGGATATTACGGTCAAGCCGGGTGACCAGATCAGCGTCCGCCAGCAGCTTTGTTCGCTGGAGGCAATGAAAATGAAGAACGCCATCCGCTCGCCACGTGACGGCGTTATCGCCAGTGTGGAGGTGAGCGAGGGACAGGCGGTGGCTCACGGGGACGTGTTGTTCAGGTTTGCCGAAACGGAGGGGTGAGGCGTTAATGGATTTCATCAACCTGCTTGACTTGCTGCAAGCTCCGATGCATCTAACCTGGAAAATGGCGGTCATGATCGTGGTCGGGGGTGTGCTTATCTATCTGGCTATTGGCAAGGACTACGAGCCGATGTTGCTGTTGCCGATTGGGTTTGGTGCCATCCTGACCAACTTGCCCCTGACGGGCATTGCGGATGAGCGCGGCTTGTTGGGTTTATTCTATCGGTATGGTATCCAGACCGAGATCTTCCCCTTGCTGCTCTTCATTGGGCTGGGGGCGATGACCGACTTTGGGCCGTTGCTAGAAAATCCCAGAATGGCATTGTTGGGCGCAGCAGGGCACATCGGTATTTTTGCCACGTTGATACTGGCGCTGATATTGGGCTTCGGGCTGGATGAGGCTGCTTCGATTGGTGCGATTGGAACTATGGATGGCCCGACCGCTATCTACGTGGCAGCCAAGCTTGCGCCGGATATGTTAGCGCCCATTGCCGTGGCAGCCTACAGCTATATGTCTCTGGTGCCTATCATCCAGCCCCCAATTATGCGTTTGCTGACCACAGATGCTGAACGCAAAGTGCGTATGCCCTATACCGAGCGCCAGATATCTAAGACGACGCGGGTGCTTTTCCCCCTTGTTGTGACCATCATCGTCTCACTGTTGGCGCCCGTGGCATCCCCGTTGATCGCTACCCTGATGTTCGGCAACTTGATGCGTGAGTCGGGTGTGGTGGAGCGACTGAGTCAAGCAGCCCAGGGCGAAATTGCCAACGTTACCACCATCTTCTTGGGCCTGACCATTGGTGCCACTATGACTGGAGAAGGCTTCATCCGCCTGGACACCTTCTTGATCCTGGCCCTGGGGTTGTTCGCTTTCGTGCTGGATATGGGGGGTGGGGTGCTCTTCGGCAAGCTGTTGTATGTCATTTCTGGCAAGAAGTTTAACCCGCTGCTGGGGGCAGCCGGAATCAGCGCATTTCCAATGTCGGCCCGTGTTGTGCAGCGGGTTGGGCAAGAATATGACTTTGAGAACTTCTTATTGATGCATGCTATGGGGGCTAACACGGCCGGTCAGCTGGGCAGTGTTATGGCTGGCGGCGTGGTTCTGGCCTTGCTGGCAGGTGCCGTCTGAGCCAACTTCATACTCTGTGCTTCGTTTCAGTCGTTAAAGACCGCTGTGGTGCTCTTTGGTCGAGACCCTAGCGGTCTTAGTTTGCGTCTCCGGCTGACTCCGGGCAGCGGAGGGGATAAGTTTTGGGGAGATGTGTCAGGGCACAACGGACGTGCCAAGTTCTGCTCCGCGTCTTAGAGCTTCCAGGTTAGGCTCCACCAGGTCTCGTTTGCTCTCGGGCAGGTGATCGCGCAGGGCCTGGGCTACCGCCTCCAGAGGCAGTACCTTAGTGACAGCCACCAGTGCTCCCAAGGCTACCATGTTGGCCATTTTGACGTTGCCCAGATTGGTGGCTACTTCGTTGGCGGGGACGGGTATGTAACGGATGTCTGATCGCTGGTGTACGCGGGAAATCAGTGAGCTGTTGTATACTAGCACGCCACCTTCCTTCACCAGCGGTTCGTATTTCTCCAGAGAAGGACTATTTAATGCCATAGCTGCGCTGGGATAGCGGGTGATTGGCGAACCGATTTCTTCGTCGCCAATGATGACGGTTACGTGGGCGGTCCCCCCGCGCATCTCGGGCCCGTAGCTGGGAATCCAGGTCAGGTTCTTACCGCTGTCCATGCCGGCGTAAGCCAATACCATCCCGGCAAAGAGCGCCCCTTGACCGCCAAAACCAGAGAAAATCATCTCTTCTTGCATCATTCCCTCTCACTTGGGATTGGAGGCCGGGTACCGGGGCTTCTGGCTGCAGGTACCCAGGCTCCGCCTTTACCTCAACTCCTTGACAATATCCGCCACCTTATAATCGCCCAGCGGGTAGTAGGGTACCATATTTTGCCTGATCCAATCCAGGGCGCGGCTGGGCGTCAGCCCCCAATTAGTGGGGCAAGACGACAGAAACTCGATGAAGGAGAAGCCAGCTCCTGCCATCTGTACGCGAAAGGCAGTCCGAATGGCCTTTTTGGCGTCCTTGATGGTGCGGATGTCATGGACCGAGCGGCGCACCGCATAGGTAGTCCCAGGTAGGCCTGCCAGTATTTCGGCCATCTGGATCGGCATGCCGGTCATTTCTACGTCCCGACCCAGCGGCGAAGATCCGGTTACCTGGCCCGGCAGGCTAGTGGGGGCCATCTGGCCGCCGGTCATTCCATAGATGGCGTTGTTGATGAAAAAGGTGGTTATGTTCTCTCCACGTATGGCGGCCCACATAATCTCTGCAATGCCTATGGAAGCCAGATCGCCGTCGCCTTGGTAGGTGAAAACAATCTTGTCAGGTTGGACTCGCTTGAGGCCGGTTGCCATAGCCGGCGCGCGCCCATGCGCGGCTTCAGCGCTATCCAGCTCGAAATAGTTGTAAAGCAAGACGGAGCAGCCTACCGGCGCGACGGCGATGGTTCGTTCGCGGATGGCGAGTTCGTCTATCACCTCACCAATCAGTTTGTGGATCAAGCCGTGCGTGCAGCCAGGGCAGTAATGCGTCGGATTCTTGCTAAGCGACTCCGGGCGTTGGTAAACTGTTTGTTCTACCCATTGTTCTTGCATAATTAATGATTGCCCTCCCCTCCTCTATGCCGCCATGGCGAAGCTTTCGCCGGATGTGGGTGCCTCGTCCATCCTATGGGCAAGCATCAGGATTTGGTCCAGAATTTCATCTGGTAATGGCACTGCGCCACCGGTGCGACCGTAGAAGCGAACTGGCAGCCGACCCTGAACTGCCAGCTGCACATCTTCGACCATTTGCCCAGCACTCATCTCCACCACCAGGATGGCCTTAACGCCTTTTGCCTGTTGGCTGCCAACCGACAATTCTTTGAAAGGTGCGTTGGGGAAGGGAAACAGAGTGATCGGTCGCAGCAGTCCGGCTGGTATGCCCTGCCGCCTTGCTTCGCGGATGGCTGTTTTCGCAATGCGGGCGGTGGTGCCAAAAGCCACGATCAGAATTTCCGCGTCGTCGGTGAGCACTTGTTCGTACCTGGCTTCTGCGGCCCGGATGCGATTGATCTTGGCCTGCAGGCGTTTGTTGACGTCTTCCAGGTTATCCGCGTTCAGGCGAAGCGAGCTGATGACGTTCTTTTGGCGGCCCTTGGCACCCGTCAGCGCCCAGTCAGGCCGGGCACTCCTCAGGGCGTGCATAGCCGGCAGTTCAGCTGGCTCCATCATCTGGCCAATCATGCCGTCACCGGCTACGATAACAATGGTGCGATATTTCTCGGCCAGGTCGAAAGCGAGCACGGTGAGGTCAATGGCCTCTTGGACCGTGCTAGGAGCCAGCACAATGCTACGAAAGTCGCCATGACCGGCGCTTTTGGTGAGCTGGTTATAGTCAGCTTGAGTAGGTTGGATGTTGCCCAGGCCTGGTCCGCCACGCATAATGTCTACCAGGACGACCGGAACTTCGGAGCAAGCGATGTAGGACAGTCCTTCTTGCATCAGGCTGAAGCCTGGCCCCGAGGAGGATGTCATCACTCGGACTCCAGCGGATGCGGCCCCATAGACCATATTGATGGCCGCCAATTCACTTTCGGCCTGTAAAAAAACACGCCCCAATTGGGGCATTCGGAGTGACATATGTTCTAAAAGTTCGGTTTGAGGCGTAATCGGATAGCCGAAATATGCCTGCACGCCGGCCCGAATTGCGGCTTCGGCTATTGCCACGTTGCCTTTCAATAGCTCCTTTGCCATCGATTCCATCTCTCCTCTATGCGGCCACTGCTAGGGGTGCAGAACCAGCGCGAGACTTGACGTGACGCAAGACGGTGATGACTGCGTCTGGACACATCATAGCACATAAAGTACAGCCGGTACAACGGCCGTCTGGATCTACTAGGGTAGCTGGTCTGTACCCTTTGGCGTTGTACTGCTCGGCTAAGTGAATGAGGTCATATGGGCAGGTAGTGGTGCACAATTCACAGCCTTTGCACATTTCCTGATCAATCACAATCCGGCCTTTCGCCAAAGAGGATCTACGGGTCATCACTTGTCTCTCCTTATCTTCTCCTTTTCCCCTGGCATCTCACCTACGTTCGCTATGAGAGCCCGCGTCAGGCAGTTACTTGAGGGTTCCTGCAATCTTCCGCGACGAGTGGGTTCGATGTCTCCACCAATTCCCAAAGAGTCTCCACACTTTCCCGGTACTGGCCAAGGCACCCTTGAATTGTGAATTTTCTGGCCGTCGGGCGTATTTCCCTTTAGGAACAACCCAGTAATCGTTCCACGGGCCGGCCTGGTTAACCTCATCAATCTCCGGCTTCAGCCGGCCCAAGGTGGCCTGAAGTTCGTCGATATGGTCCATGGCCAGGGCAAGCTCGATCTCAGCCATCAACCGGCGGGCCTGCTGGGTTTGAGCTTCCAAGGCGTCGGCGTGGTCGTCTTGAATAAGACCGTGCTTGGCTCTCAGCCGGGCCATTGCCACGGTTGCATCATAAGTAGCCCGTACGATATCATCGACCGTCATCCACTCTGTTTCGTAGTTTAGCACATGTTTCCAGGTAGGGGAAAGCAAGGCCCGCCGATGTTCCTCCAGTGTGTGGAACCGAAGGCGATAGCCGTGCTGCCCCGGTTCTTCGAAGGCAATACTGCCGGGGTCAAGGAAGGGAATGATAGGGGCAATAAAGGGTTGCAGCCGCCCATCGCCACCGAAGTGTGTCAGTAAGTGATCGCAATAGGCTACCGTGGCCAGCACTGAATCATAATCCTGGTATGGTAAGCCGATGGTGAAGTGCAAGTCCAGGCGTTCGCAGCCTAGCGCCAGGACATCCGCGATCATCTGCTCCACAGACTGATTGCTGTAGCACTTACCCACTGCCCGTCGGATCCGGTCATCGTGGGAGTCCATGCAGATTTGCAGGGCAAAGTGAGGAATTGCCTCGGCCATATCTTTCAGGAACTTGCAGGGCACAGGCCGGAACAGGTCCAGGCAAAGCAGGTTGGGGAAACCGCGCATGGCCTGCATGAAGCGGTACGCATAATCCATGCCGTGCTGGGTGATATCGCATGGCACATAGACCGAACCATCATGGCAGCGGTGGATCGCATGCAACTCACGCGCCAGGCTTTCCGGCGAGCGGCGGCTAGGCGCCTGTCGTGCGTGGACCTTTTGGTAAGCATAGGATGATCCCCCGCAGATAAGGCAGTTCCGGGTACAGCCACGGGACATCAGCCCAACCACAACCGGGTAATCTTTTTGGAAGTCAAGAGACGATCTGCCACCGTAGAATGGATTGTCCAAGGAATCTGGCTGTGGCTTCAAGGGGTTCTCTATCACGTGCCCGGATTGGGTGTGCCACGTCAGGCCAGGCACCAAGTCGGGAATGCGTTTCAGAGACAGACATTCCATCAAATGCAACAGCGGCTCTTCGGTGGAGTCACCTCGCAGAACAAAGTCCACTTGGGGATAATCGATCAACTCACGCTGATAGTAAGTGGCTGCAAAGCCCCCTAAGATAACTGGCGTCTCGGGGTGAACTGTCTTGACAACTTGGGCCACGGCCAGGGCGCCCTGGGCGTGCGACAGCCAGTGGAAATCTATACCAAAGGCGATGGGGTTGAGGGCGGCGATGGCCTGCTCGGCATCGAATTGGGCGTCATTGAGCATGTGTTTGGCCAGGTTCAAAATGCAGGTGCTGTAGCCCGAATATTCCAAGTAGTCGGCAAGCGAACCATAGCCCAGGGGGCAAATCTCAAGCACAAAAGGAGCAGGCGCGAAGTCGGCGATGGGTCCGTAAAGGATTGTCTCCTGTCGAAAGTCATAAACGCTGGGTGCGTGAAGCAGCACCAAATCAGGTTCAGGCATAAAGGTCGATCCATCTTTCTATAGAGAGCGCCATGGAGACTCTTACTTTTTCCATCATGCTGCGCCCGCTATGTTCCAGCCTTAAGCAACTGAATCAGGTAGCCAAGCATGTCTGTTTGAGTGATAATTCCAACCAGCCTGCCTTCAGCTGGCATCCCCTGTCCAATTGGTTCAGACTCTGTTCCCTCTAATACGGGTAACCCGCAAATTTTATGATCTCGCATCAACTTGGCCGCGGCGATTAAGGCCGCACCGGCTTCGACTGTGACGGGATTTGCGGTCATGGCACCCCATACTTTTACCTGGTCGAGGATCAAGTCATCGTACCAGCGTTCGCGAAGAACGAACGGGGAATTGGTAGCACGACGCAGATCTCGGTCCGTGATGATGCCCACCAAGCGTGTGGATTGCACCACTGGCAGCCGACGAAAGCCCCCTTCGGCCATTCGGTCACGAGCCAACCGCAGGGAGTCATCAGGCATTACGGTGACTGGATCGGAAGTCATTACATCAGCGACGGTTACCATAGGACATCCCCCGCTTGGGCAGCAGCAGGCAGCCCACAGGTGACTTCAGGAGTTGCATGCTGATTACAGATATTCCAGTTTGTGAGCAGCCTTGATCAGCTCATCGCGGAATTTGGGGTGTGCGATGTTGATAAGCTCCCTGGCTCGCTGGCGAACCGTTTTGCCATGCAACGAAGCGACGCCATATTCAGTGACTACGTAATGCACGTCGTTGCGTGTCGTCACTACACCCGCTCCCTGGCTGAGCAAAGGTACGATGCGGCTAACGGTCCCATCCTTGGCTGTTGAGAGAAAGGCCACAATCGGTTTTCCACCTTTGGAGCGAGCTGCCCCCCGGATAAAGTCAACCTGCCCTCCCACTCCACTGTAGAAGCGCGAGCCAATCGAGTCGGCACAAACTTGGCCAGTAAGGTCCACCTCCAGGGCTGAGTTGATAGCCACCATTTTCTCGTTTCTAGCGATGTTGAAGATGTCATTCACGTAGTGGGTAGGATGAAGTTCGATGATAGGATTGTTATGCACGAACTCATACAGTCGTTGCGATCCAAATAAGAAGCCTGCAATAATCTTATCCGGGTGGAAGGTTTTACGTGCACAGGTGATGACGCCTGCTTCCACCATATCAATGACGCCATCCGAGAAAAGCTCGGTGTGGACTCCCAGGTCTTTGTGACTTCCCAAGTTCTTCAAGACTGCATCGGGGATGCTGCCGATCCCCATTTGCAGCGTTGCGCCATCGGGAATCATCTCAGCGATGCATTGCCCGACCCGCACGTGAAGCTCTGAACTGCCACCTTGCGGAACTTCGGGCAGTGGATGGTCTACTTCCACGATGTGATGCAGGTGACTCACGTGAATAAAGCTGTCGCCGAACGTGCGTGGCATTTGCCGGTTAACTTGGGCCACAACGATGCGAGCTGCCTCGGCGGCTGGCCTGGTGGTCCCTACTTCTACCCCAAAACTGCAAAAGCCGTGCTCATCGGGGGGCGAGAGCGAGACCAAGGCCACATCGATGGGCAATGTGCCGTCCAGGAACAAGCCAGGTATGTCCGACAGAAAGACGGGTGTGAAGTCAGCTCGTCCCTGATGTACAGCATCGCGTACGTTTGGGCCGATAAACAGAGCGTTGTGACGAAAGATCCCTTCGTACTCCGGCGCAGCATAGGGCGCATCAACAAAGGTCAAAATATGCACCAGTTCTACATTGCGTAGAGGCGGCAGATCCGGCGATTGCATTGTACGTCGCATAAGCCCGCAAATTAACTCTACGGGCGCGCCGGCCCCACCGCCTATGTAGACTCGATCACCCGATTTGATGCAAGCCGTTGCAGTATCAGCATCGGTGATTTTGCGGCGGTAAGTTATGTCCCAATTCATTTATGAGTTCCAGATGCACCTGCGCTAGCCGTTTGTCGACAGTGATTGGGCAGGCAGGGCCTATGGCTTTCCAGATTACCGGCTCATTCCCCAAGAAAGACTCCCGGTTTGGCCTTTATGGGGTACCAGTAGGCAATAGAGTGACTTCAACGCGACGTCCCAGGGCAGCTGCTACGTCGGGATGTGCCAGTTTGCCTTGATATAGGTTGGCGCCACGAACCAACGCTGGTTCGTGCTCAAAGATGTCTGGACATCCGAAATCTCCCAGGGACAGCAGGTAGGGCAGGGCTGCATTGGTGAGGGCATAGCTAGCCGTACGGGCTACGCTGGCCGTCATATTCGGTACACAATGGTGAATAATCCCCTCTTCGACAAATGTCTGGCAGCGCAGTGTCGTCGGGCGGCTGGTCTCGACGCAGCCCCCTTGATCAATTGCGAAATCTATGATCACCGAGCCTGGACGCATACGCCGCACCATGGCTCGGCTGATCAGCACAGGCGCCCGGCTGCCGGGCACCAGCACACAACCTACCAGCACATCGGCGAATTCAACCACCCGGTTGAGGTTATACTGGTTAGAGATCATGGTGGTTATCCGGCCGTCGGACATATCATCCAGGCGCTGTAGCTTCTTCACATCCCGGTCCAGGACCGTAACTTGTGCTCCCAGGCCCCAAAATGCACGCGCCGCGTTTGAGCCCAGTACGCCAGCTCCTAAAATGACGATGGCGGCTGAGGGCACACCCGGGATGCCGCTCAGCAAGATACCTCGCCCGCCGTTCTTGGAGAGCGATCCTTTCGCAGATCGTCTTTGGGAATGAGTGCTTGTCAGCAGCTGGCCACTGATGATGGGTGTCAAGCGACCGGCGACCTCACTGGTGGGCAGCAGCACTGGAAGGATGCCGTCTTTCTCCTGAATCGTCTCGTAGGCAATGGCTGTAATCTGTGCCTGGACCAAGGCTTCAAAGAGGTCTGGTGAGGCCACCGACAGGTGTAGGAACGAAAACAGGATCTGTCCATTGCGAAACAGGGGGTGCTCCCGAGCCGTGGGGCGGGTGACCTTGACTACCACATCCGCGCGGCCGTAGGCCTCGGCCACCGAATATACAATTTGAGCACCAGCCTGAGCATACTCCTCGTCACTGAAGCCGGCCCCCGCACCAGCGTCTCGTTCCACGTAGATGGCATGCCCGGCCTGGGATAACGCTAGGACACCGGCGGGTGTCAGGCCCACCCGCATTTCCAGGTCACGAACTTCTTTAGGGACCCCAAACTCCATGTTGGTGCTTCACCTCCACAGCCTGCTGGGCTGACTGACGGGGCTCACTTGCGCCGAGGAGGAGGTGGTTCTGCCCATTTGATCGTCTCACCTTTCAAGTAGGCATGGATATTCTCGGCGGCCCGATGGGCTGAAGCGACCGCAGTGATGATCAAATCCGGCCCGTGAACGTTGTCTCCAGCCGCGAACACGCCCTCGCGGGTGCTAGCTCCCACTTCCTCATCTGCAACAATCAGGCCCCACTTATGAGTGCCCAGGTTTTCTGTCTTTTCACCGAGGAAGGGATCAGGCCAATAGCCTATGGCCAGAATCACGGTGTCGACTTCCTGGACGAACTCCGAACCTTCAATGGGCACGGGGCGCCGCCGGCCGGAGGAATCGGGCTCACCCAGTTGCATTTTGATGATATTCATGGCCTTCACCTGGCCCTTCTCATCCCCGATGAACTCCACAGGCGCTTGTAGATACTTGATGTTCACCCCTTCCTCAATGCAGACACGCCGCTCCACCTTGTTGCCGGGCATCTCGGCTTCGGTCCGGCGATAGACAATGGTTACCTCTTCGGCACCCAGGCGGATCGAGGTACGTGCACAGTCCACGGCGGTATCCCCACCTCCGATTACCGCCACCCGCCGGCCGATGACTGGCTTTTCCCGCCTGCCTGGTGGAAGCATTTCAGTTGGTACATTGGCCCGGATCAGGTAATCGGTAGATTGAAAAATGCCGTCCAGTTTCTCGCCCGGAATATTCATGGTGGCTTCGACGTTGGCTCCGGTTCCCAAGAAGACAGCGTCATACTCCTTGAGCAGGTCATCAATCGTAATGTTCTCTCCAATGCGGGTGTTGGTGATGAATTTGACACCCGCGGCTTCCAGGTCATGAATCTTGTTTTGCACGACATACTTATCCAGTTTGAAGCTGGGAATACCGTAGACCAGGACTCCGCCAGGGATGGGCCACGCCTCGTAGATGGTTACTTGATGCCCCTTCTTGACCAGATCTTCGGCCACTGTCATACCTGCCGGCCCTGAACCAACCACGGCGATGCGTTTGCCGCTCTTTTCGTTGGGAGCTGTAATGGCCAGTGCGCCCTCGCGGCGTGCTATGTCGGCCACAAAGGCTTCTAGCTTGCCGACCGAAATCGAGCCATAGTATCTACCCAATACGCAACCGTCCTGGCACAGATTAGGGCAAGCGCGTCCACACACTTCGGGCAAGGGGCTGGTAGCAGCAAAAACTTTGGCCGCTCCGATGAAGTCGCCCTGGCTGATCAGCCATAGCGCTTCGGGTACGTCGTTGCCGGCCGGACACCTCAGCAGGCATGGCTGAGGGTCGGGGCACTGAATGCAGCGCAAGGCCTCCGACTTGGCTGTCTCTTCGTCAAAACCCAATACAGCTTCCTCAAAGTCGAGAATCCGTTCCTCGACAGGACGCCTGACGTATTTAACGGCTGGCTGGCGAGCCCGGGCTTTGCGGTCAATGTCTCGAAGGCCAGTCTCAGAACTCATAATCTCCTCCGTGATGACTAAGGGTTGAAATCACCAAAATACTGCGTTTTGCGCCTGCCTGACCAGTCTACCCCTGTGGAAATAAATCTGTGGTAGGTGTTGCCCCCTAGGCGATCGTCCGGTACCCATCAGGGTCCGACAATCCCTGGCGAGCATTCTACTGGGGGCCTATTTGCGCCACCAGAACCTGGGGCGATTGGGCGCGGCAAAAGCAGTCGGGACACCCTTGTCGCTAATAAGTATAGTCAAAGGCGTCCCGAACTGGCAGTGACAGATGTCATCGGGCTGTGTGACAAATCTCATCAGCCATCACCTCGTGCCCAGCTCCTCCTTTCGGTGTTCTTTTCTGTTGAAAGGCAGGCACTCGGCTGAAAACTATATATGTCTTAGTGGGCAAATTCTTCCGGTTGCCTTGTAACAGTCGCAGCTGCCTCAGTTGATACCGTCCCCTGCCTGTACTGATTCTATGCGGACAGCGCAGACCTTATACTCTGGAATTTTGGCCTGCGGGTCGAGAGCTGGATTGGTCAGGAAGTTAGCAGCTGCCTCGGCGAAGTGGAACGTAGTGAAAATAAGGCCTGGCTCCACCCGGTCCGTTACTTGGGCTTTGGCGATGATCTCGCCCCGACGCGAGGCGACCTTCATCAGCGCTCCGTCCTCAATGTTCGTCTTCTTGGCGTCTTTGGGATTGATTTCTACCAGCGCCTCGGGGTACATGGCCTCCAGGTTGCGTGCGCGGTGGGTCATCTCGCCGCCATGCCAGTGATAGATGACGCGACCGGTGGTCAGCATCAAGGGATACTCCTCGTCGGGCAACTCGGCTGGAGGCACGTGATCCACGGCTGCAAAACGGCCCAATCCCCGGCTGAACTGGCCGACGTGCAAGATGGGTGTACCCGGGTGGTCCTTGTGGGGGACGGGCCATTGAAGCTGGGCGCCCTCCTCCAGGCGCCGATAAGTAATGCCCGCATAGATGGGATTGAGTTGGTTGATCTCGTCCATTACCTCAGTCAATTCCCTGTAGTCCCATCCGGCGTGAGGCGCGTCCTGGCTGGGCGTAACTGCGCCCAAAGCGATCATGCGCCTGGCCAATTCGGTGATAATCCACAAATCGGGTTTAGCCTCTCCGGGCGGCTCAACGGCTTTGCGCACGCGTTGCACCCGTCGTTCGGTGTTGGTGAAAGTTCCGTATTTTTCGGAAAAGCTGGCTGCGGGAAGAATGACGTCGGCGAATTGGCTCGTCTCGGTGAAGAAAAGGTCTTGCACCACGATGAATTCTGTTTGCTGGAGCGAGTAGCGCACATGATTCAGGTCCGGGTCGCTGACCATGGGATTCTCGCCAATGATATACAGGCAGTGAACCTGGCCTTCTTCGGCTGCTTTCAGCATCTCGGTAACAGTCAGGCCTACCTGCTTTGATACAGGTACCCCCCACGCCGCTTCAAACTTCTGCTGCTTGTCCGGGTCAGTCACCCGCTGGTAGCCGGGGTAGACATTGGGCAGGCCGCCCATATCGCAAGCCCCCTGTACGTTATTCTGACCGCGCAGCGGGTTGACGCCGCCGCCCGGGACGCCCATGTTGCCTAACAACATTTGCAGATTAGCGCAGCTCATCACGTTAGCCACGCCGACCGTATGCTGAGTGATGCCCATGGCATACAGAAGGGCGCCCGGTCGGCATTCGGCCAATATGCGGGCCGCCTCTTCGATGTCCTTGGCTGGGACGCCGGTGATCTGGCTGGTCACTTCGGGGGTGTATTTTTCGACGACTTCCCTTAGTTCGTCAAAGCTTTCTGTCCGTTCAGAGATGAAGGCTTCGTCCTGCCAGCCCTCTCGGATGATGACGTGCATCAAACCGTTGAGCAGGGCGATATCGGTACCCGGCTTATGGCGCAGATGCAGGTCGGCATAGCTGGTGAGGTCAATGCGGCGCGGATCGGCCACGATGAGCTTGGCCCCTCGATGGCGCTTGGCTCGCCGAATCTTGGTGCCAATAACCGGGTGCTGCTCGGTGGTGTTGCTGCCGATGACGAAGATGCACTGGCTGTCTTGGGTGATATCCCGAATTGAGTTGGTCATCGCGCCGCTGCCAAAGCTCGTCACCAGACCGGTGACCGTCGAGCTGTGTCAGAGGCGTGCACAGTGGTCGATGCTGTTGGTGCCTAACACCTGCCGTGTGAACTTGTTGAAGAGATAGTTCTCTTCATTGGTACACTTGGCGGAGGCCAGCAGTGCGAAGGCATCTCCACCCATGGACTTCTTGACCTCCGCGAACTTATGTGACACTACATCTAGGGCCGCATTCCAGTCGGTTTGGATGAAGGTATCGGGGACAATCGAGTCAATACCATTGCCAGCGGGCTGGACGCGCTTTTCGGCCACATTGGCTACCATCCAGGTGCCGTCCGCTACCCGCTGTCTGATCTGCTTGGCGTCCAGCCACTTGGCGCGTACCAGAGGCTGGGTAACCCGGTCGGGGTGATGCACGTAATCGTAGCCGTAGCGTCCCTTCACACAGAGTGCCATACCGTTAACGGGCGCATCTGGAGCGCTGGTGACACGTACAATTCTATTATCGCGTACGTTCAGGTCGAAATTGCAGCCAACCCCACAGTAGGAGCAAGTCGTGCGTATCTTGCTGACACTCGGAGCGCGACCTGTCTTCAGGCTCATCTTATCGTAGAGGGCGCCGACTGGGCAGTATGCTACGCATTGGCCGCAACTTTCGCAGTTGGCATCCAGCAAGAACTGATCTGCCCCGGCTACCAGCTTGGTCTCAAATCCGCGGTAAGCAAAACTCCAGACATCACGATTTTGCATCTCCTGACAGGCCCGGATGCAGCGGCTGCACAAAACACATTTGTTGCGGTCAATGAAGATGAAGGGATTAGGATCTGGGTCGATTGGGTACGTATGGCGCAGGCCGTTGTATTCAGGCCAGGCTACATCATAATCGTAGACCAGATCCTGCAGCAGGCAGTCGCCGTTCACTTCACACGTCATACAATCATTGGGGTGATCGCTGAGCAGCATCTCCAACAGGAACTTTCGCGTTGCACGGGCATCTTCACTCTGTGTATCAACCACCATGCCCTCTGAAACGGGCGTGGTACAGGCGGTCTGCAATCCGCGCTGCTTTTCCACAGAAACCACACACATGCGGCAGGCGCCGACATTGCTCAGGTCAGGGTGATGGCACAGGGTAGGAATGTGGATACCTACATCCCGCGCGGCTTCCAGAATAGTGGTTCCCTCTTCAGCTGCCACCTTTTGGCCGTTGATGGTTAGTACGATAGGCATAACATTACTCCACAGTTGACATTCATGGCAGCGGTTCCCCGATGCGTTCCAGCCACTCCAGATCGCAGCGCAGGCAACGCTTGCACTCTTCTTGAATGATCTGCGCATCGAACTCCATTTCCACTTCCGCGAAATCATGACGTGCCAGACGGTCCTGGGGCGAGAGTGCTCTAGAAACCGGACGGTGTGCCTCGGTATATTCCTCAAGGTCGAAGAGCTGGGGAATGTCGTGTCGCTTGGGATGATAATATACCCCGCCCATATCGCCTGTGGTTAGCCAATGGTCTACGGTCAAGGCGACCTGGTTTCCGTGGGCCACAGCCTGGACGACAGTGGCTGGGCCGGTTATGGCATCCCCGGCAGCGAACACACCCGGAGTGTTGTCGAAGTTGAATGCTTTGCCGACATCGAACGTGGCCTTGCGTATCATGGCAAGGCTTTCGTCATTCACCCAGGTGACTTGGCCGATGGCTGGTACTAATATATCGCATGGCATGTCGAACTCTGATCCGGGGATGGGCATGGGGCGACGGCGGCCGCTGCGGTCAAAGTCACCCAGGCTTTGTCGCTGCAGGCGCACTCCAGACACTGCGTCGTTGCCCAACACGGTGACGGGGGTTACCAGGAAGTGAAATTGGATGCCTTCCTCCTTTGCGCCTTTGATTTCTTCTTTGATGGCCGGCATTTCATGCTGGGTGCGTCGGTAAACGATGTGCACGTCCTTGGCGCCCAAGCGCCAAGCTGAGCGGGCAGCGTCCATAGCAGTGTCGCCACCCCCAACTACCACGACCCGTTTGTTGGACAGATCGGGTAAACTGCCCAGGGCGATATCGCGCAGCATTTGGACGCCGTGATACACGCCCTTCTTCTGCTCGCCGTGAATGCCAAGACTGCGGCTTCGGTGAGCACCTAAAGCCAGCACGATGGCCTGGTAGCCCTCATCCTTGAGGCTCTTGATTGTAAAATCTGTGCCGAGCTCCAGATTGCAGCGGATATCCACGCCAGCCCGCCGGATGTGGTCGATCTCGGCAAAGAGAGGCTGGCGGGGCAGGCGGTAGGCCGGGATGCCGTAGGTCATCATGCCTCCGGGCTGAGGCATGCGCTCAAAGACGGTGACCTCATATCCTTGCTGGGCCAGGCGCAGAGCGGCCGTCAATCCACAAGGGCCAGCGCCGACAATGGCGACCTTGATGTTCTTGGGCGGCGCCAACTGGGGCGGTGTCCAGGGCTCGGCATAGTACTGGTCAGCCATGAAGCGTTTGACTTGCCGGATGGCAATCGACTCGTCGATTTGGCCGCGCCGACATACGTCCTCGCAAAAGGCTGGGCAGACCCGCCCGCAAATCATGGCGAACGGATTGGAATCTCGATGGACAGCCAGCGCCTCCGCATAGCGACCCTGGGCAACCAGGGCCAGATAGGCTGGCGCGTCCACACCGGCCGGGCAAGCGCTCACACAGGGGGCACGCACCAGCATCTGGCAACTGGCGGATGGGCAGCGTGCTTCCGAGACGTGTGCCCAGAATTCATCTTCGAAGTGACGTAAGACCGAGAGGACCGGAGAAGGGGTCAGTTGGCCCAGCGCGCACAGAGAGCCGTTTTGCATACCTTTTGCCAGATGGCGAATTCGATCAATGTCCTCGGGTATTCCCTTGCCAGATGCAATGCGCTCCAAAATCTCCAACATTCTGGTGCTACCGATGCGACATGGGGGGCATTTCCCGCAGCTTTCGTCGCAGGCGAATTTCAAGAAGTACTTGGCGAATTCGACCATACAGGTGGTTTCATCAGCCACGATCATACCACCTGAGCCCATCACGGCGCCGGCAGCACGCAGCGAGTCAAAATCGACAGGCGTATCCAGGTAATCCTCCGGCAGGCAACCTCCCAAAGGGCCCCCGGTCTGGACGGCCTTGAGTCTCTTTCCCTGGGGGATGCCGCCGCCCACATCATAAATGATGTCGTGCAGCGTGATGCCCATGGGTACCTCGATCAAGCCCGTCCTGTTGACCATGCCGGTCAGGGCAAAGACGGCGGTCCCCGGGCTTCCCTCCGTCCCCAGATTCTTGAACCACTCTGCTCCCATACGGAGGATGCGGGGGACGTAGGCGTAGCTCTTGACGTTGTTCACGTTGCTGGGCTGTCCCCACAAGCCTGACACGGCCGGATAAGGCGGCCGGGGCCACGGCTGGCCTCGCTCTCCCTGAATCGAGGCTATCAGCGCCGTTTCCTCGCCACAAACAAACGCGCCGGCCCCCTCTTTGATGGAAATGTCAAAGCTGAAGTCGGAACCTTGGATGTTATCGCCCAGGAAGCCCAACTCTCTGGCCTGCGTCAGGGCAATCTCCAACCGCATAATGGCCAGTGGGTACTCTGCCCGACAGTAGATGAAGCCGGCCTCGGCACCGATGGCGTAACCGGCGATGATTATCCCCTCGACGACAGAGTGGGGGTCGCCCTCCAATACTGAGCGATCCATGAACGCACCCGGGTCACCCTCATCCGCGTTGCAAATGACATACTTGGGCCAATTTTGCGCCTTGCGAGCGAACCCCCACTTGACACCAGTAGGGAATCCTGCTCCGCCCCGTCCCCGCAACCCGGAATCGGTGACCTCTTCGATCACCTGTTCCGGAGTCATCTCGGTCAGGGCCGTGCGCAACGCCTGGTAACCTTCCCGGGCCAAATAGTGGTCGACGTTCTCCGGGTCAACGATGCCACAATTGCTGAGCAGAATGCGTTTCTGCTTGCCGTAGAAGCCGATTTCGTGCCACTTCTCGGCGATGGTGTCGCTAGCCGGGTCATGATACAGGAGCCGTTCTACCTTCTGGCCGTCGAGGATGTGCTCCTCGACAATGGCCTTGGCGTCGCGGGGCTTGACCTGGGTGTAGAACGTCTCCCCGGGATGGACAACCACAATCGGTCCCCGTTCGCAGAAGCCGAAACAGCCGGTACGCCGTACCTCCACGTGCCCGTTCAGGTTACTTCTGTCCAGCTCCTCACGCAGGGCTTGGCGCAGCTCCTCGCTGGCGGAGGACACGCACCCGGTGCCTGTACACACGGCGACCCACCGGTGCGCTGGGCGCTCCACGCCCTCTTCCGTTTCCACTGATAACGTCACATCACCTCGCATATTCATAGATGTAGCTGTGTCCTTTCCCCACTTCAGGCCTCAGTCTCTTTCCGTGAACTTGCCATGTGTTTTTTCACTTGGCGCACCAACATCTCTGGTCGCATCCGGCCCATCACTTGCTCATCCAGGACGGCTACAGGTGCCATGGCGCACGACCCCAGGCAATAGACGACTTCTGCAGTCAGCTCTCCGTCTTTGGTTGTCTCACCCGGTTGTATCTCGAACCCATCTTCGACGGCC
Source organism: Anaerolineales bacterium (assembly GCA_020343875.1). Lineage (GTDB taxonomy): Bacteria > Chloroflexota > Anaerolineae > 4572-78 > NAK82. The sequence goes on from CP070811.1 coordinate 883,697, forward strand.
GTCAATAGAAGTGGCGTCCCCTTCACGTGACAGGCTGTGCCATCACACAATTTGAGGATGTGTTTGCCTCTGCGCTCCAGGTAAAACTGAGCATAGAAGGTGGCCACGCCGTAGACCCGGCTTAATGAAAGTCCAAGCTGGTCGGCGATCAACTGCAGGACCTCTGGCGGCAGATAACCATAGATGTGCTGTGCCTTTTGCAGAACAGGTATCAAGGCCCCCTTTTGTCTCTCATAGCTCTCGAAGACTTCATCCATCAAGGCAGGATCAAAGTCATCGCCCTCTGTCACACCCATTCCTTTTTCCCCTCCTGTTGTCCTGATGCGGGTGCGTCCCAGGTTTTAGGAAATCGGGACAAACCTGGGGGATACGCCCGTGCGTTTCCCCATTCTGGGGGACGCACCCTCCTGGTGCGTATTTCGTCATTATTTCAAATGGCTTCGGCTGATCGCGAGTGCCTTGTCCTCGATGGCGCCTCCGCAAGAGTGGCCGGTGTGCGCCCAACATCTGCCCACCTGCCTCTTCCGGATATGTTCGGTGATTCTGGCCGGTGCTGTGTAGCGTTGGGTAGGCTGCCAATGCCAGACCGACCCGGCCGGTTGTTGGCCAAGGATAGACGGTGTGCCCGATTCGAATTAAGAGAAGCCAAACTCATCACCGGAGAAGGTTTACAGGCCTTATAAGCGGGTGGCCTGGAATAGGCTGTATGGTGTGTTGAACAAAGAACTCGGCAAGTGTCGTTTTAGGGGAGGATTGTAGCAAATCTTTCCAGACCTCGAGCCATTCCCTATCTCGGTGCGAATCTCCATGCCTGAACGGCCAACCCGTAGAAAGCCCAACTGGTGTTCAGGCAAGGATCAGCCGCTGGCATTTGTGGTGAACGCTCGGAGGCTCGTTCGCTCCCGAGTGAAACATAGTGTTAGCATATCACAGCTCTGACTGACGGTCAAGATGATTTTTGTCACTTGTTTTGTGGGGATTGACCCAGCAAATGAGGCGCTCTATGGCTGCCTGCGCCAGCAGTGTCGTCTGAGGCGACAAGGAAGACGAGAATCCAAAGTGGTGCCCCTTGACTGAGATGACCACCCCTTGAGGGGCACGATCGTGCAATGTCTGTGCCAGCATCAGGCACGTTTCTGGTGACATATGATGCGTGAAGGGGGACGCCTGGAACTTTGGCTGAAGCTGTTCGAAGCGGATATCCTCAGGGTAGGCTCCAGTATGAGCGTCAACAAAGCACACTCGATCATAGCCTGCAACCGCCTCGGCCAGATCTGGGTCCAATTGGAGTGTGCACAGCAGCTGCGGCGAACCTGTGCGCTGATTGAGTTCCTCAACGTCTTGGCTGGGTTGGGCAAGTTCCAGGCGCTCCGCGAGCCTGTTTAGAATATGCCACGCAACGCCATCATCCTCTCGATGCGGGTTACCATAGCCGATAATCAAGGTCTTGTCCATCTCGAATTGATAAGGCCGCCAAATTGCTTGAACGCCTGTTAAGGCGGGGGCGGTGTGCCACAACGGCCATTCCGCAGAGTCTAGCATATGTTTGCCCAATAGACAATAACTCGGGGCTGCGACGGGCGCCGCCGCAAGCGTCAGCCGAAACCCGCAGGGTGGCCAAAATAAGAACGCTCTGAGGTTAGACCAG
>CP070811.1:885444-911836 GCA_020343875.1 Anaerolineales bacterium
CCAGGTCGACAAAGTGGTGTTTGCCGAACATGCTATGGGCCATCTTGTCGACGGCACGCAGGGCGGTCGCATACAGCTCTTCACGTCCCCCTTCGTAACGGGAGCGCATCTCAGCCAGGCTAACAAAGCCCAGGTTCTGCACACCGGCGTCCAGGTCATCAGCTGGAATCATGGTTGAGGCCAGGGCTTCCAGCGTCTGAACGTGGCCTTCGTCCCTGAACAGAGTCGATACTGGTTTTGCGGGCGCGAGGGCTGCGCGTGGGGGGGCGGTGGCCCCCTTCTTGAACAAACGCGCCCACCAGTGCCTGAGCCAGCTGACAACTCTACCGCCCGGCTCGGGTCCAGCGGGAGGCAGGGGAGCCAGCTCCCCACGCTGTAGCTGTGTGACACGCGTGCTAAAGGCATTCACCAACTTGCCGGTCTTATTCTGCACGTATTGGCCGGTCATGCGTAGCAACCATTGGCCTCGCTCGTCAGTCTCTGCGTGGATGGTTAATGTCACCTTGGTCTGCTGGGGCGTATCGCCCGGCTCAAGGAGCCAGGCACCGCTCAGCCGATCCACTGGCCCCTCGACCAGCTCAAACGAAACGGACTGGTATGGGCTTTTGGTGACGGCCACGGTGACAGGGATGGTCAGAATGGCGGCCCGGGCGACCAGCCGGTACAGGCTCCCATCGCTTTTGACCGAGACGAGATCATTGATGAATTCAGGATAAGCCTCCAGGTTGGCCAGCACCTGGTAGACCGTCTCTCTGGGCGCAGCGATGCTGTGCGTCAGGGAAAGATCGAATTTGTTGTCATGGACCTGCCAGGTTGTCATCTCGCCACTCTCCTGGACCCTCAGTTCAGATTTCCGGCTTTTGCCTGTTGGATGATGTGACGCGCGGCGCGAAGGGCGACGGCCATGGCCGTGAGCGTGGTGTTGAGCCCGCCCCCCGTGGGAAAGACGCTGGTATCGGTCACAAACAGGTTGGGGATATCGTGGGACTGGCCGTAGGCGTTTAGCACCGACGCCCGAGGGTCGTGGCCTATGCGCACCGTCCCCATGGGGTGGGCTGACGAAACAGGGCCGGCCCGCACCCGCCATGCCCCGGCTGCTTCGAGTATTTCCTGGGCCTTCTGGATGCCGTGTTGGATCAGGCGACTGTCGTTGTCGGCCCAGCTGTGCTTGAGATGGGCCACCGGCAGGCCGTGCTCGTCTTTCACGTCTGGATCAAGGGTGACTGAGTTGGCATCGTTGGGTAGCCCCTCACCGCAGACCCACCAGCCCCCGGCGAAGGCGTAGTGACCAATCATCTCTTTCAACTGGGCGCCCCAAAGATTCATCATATTGGAGGCGTAAAAAAATGGGCCAGGCACAAACTTCTCCAACGTGTAGCCGCGTGCAAAGCCGCGAGCCGGGTCGGTTTCGTACCAGTCCTGCACCACCAAATCTCCCATAACAGGACCCTTGAAACCGTTGAGTGGCTGCTTGAAGAGGCCAGTGACTGTGCAGGTGGGGTGGGCCATAAAGTTCTTGCCGACCAGTCCGCTGGAATTGGCCAGCCCATGGGGGAAGGTGCTGTTGGCCGAAAGCAGCAGCAGGCGAGGTGTCTCGACGGCGTGCGCAGCCAGGACCACCACGCGGGCTCGGATTTGGTGGACGGCACCCTGGGAGTCGAAGTAAGAGACGCCACTGACCCGGTTGCGGCGGGCATCGTATTCGATGCGGAAGGCAGGCGACTCTGCCAGTATCCGGGCGCCGTGGGCTTCTGCGGCAGGCACGTGCGTGAACAGCGTGGTAGACTTGGCCGTGCTGCGGCAGCCTTGCATGCAAAAACCACAGCCGTTGCAGGCCTGGCGCCCTTGATAGGGGGTGGAGGCAATGGCCAATGGGCCGTGAAGGGGATGGCCACCCAGCTTCTCAACGCCGCTGGCGAGGATCTGGGCTTGATGGCTGAACGGCAGCGGCGGCATGGGAAACGAGCCACGAGGAGCTTCCCAGGGATTCTCGCCGGCCTGGCCTGATACGCCAAAATCGCGTTCGACCTGGTCGTAGTAGGGCGCTAACTCAGCATAGGTGAGTGGCCAATCAACGCCAACCCCGTCCACCGAAGCGGTCCTGAAATCATTGGCGTGGAAACGAGGCGTTACCCCGCACCAGACCAGGGTGCCTCCCCCCACGCCGGTCCCGGACCAGGGGTTGATGGGGTTCTGGCCACTGGTCACCCTGGGCCCGCTCCACAGTAGCTTCAGCATCTCGGCTTCGTCGTTCTCAAAGTCTACGCTGGGGTCATAGCGGGGCCCCGCTTCCAGGCCGACTACCGAAAGGCCCGCCTGGGCTAACTCCCTGGCCACCAACCCGCCACACGCGCCAAGGCCGATGATACAGATGTCTACAAGATCATGAATGTCATCCACTTAGATCAACTCCATGAATTCGTCGCGTTCCCATGCATCGACGCGGGCCTGAAATTCCGGCGAACCATAATCGGGCATGGCGGCTTTAGCTTTGGCAATCTCATACTGCTTGTCCACTATGAAGGTTTGCATACCTTCATGCGTCAGCAACTCCAACAGCCTCTCATCTTGCTCCAGGGCTTCCAGCGCCTCTTCCAGCGAGCTGGGTATCCGGTCCAGGTTTGTCGATTTATAAGCGTTGGTCGAGATCGGCTGGGGGGGTTCGATCTGGCGGCGAATACCGTCCAGCCCTGCGGCCAGGCAGGCGGCACCCACCAGGTAGGGGTTGCTACTGCCACAGGCCATTCGGTTTTCAATGTGGGTCCCTTTGCCTCGCCAGGCCTTGATACGCACACCCACACTGCGGTTTTCATGCCCCCACGAAATGCTGTTGGGGGCATAGCTGTTGGGCTGGTAGCGCTTGTAGCAGTTGATGGTGGGCGCCATAAAGGCTGCCAATGCCCGGGCGTGGGCCAATTGCCCACCGATGAACCAGCGGCAGGTGTCAGACAAGCCGTCCGGGCTGTTGGGGCTGTAGAAAACATTCTGGCCGGTCTGAGCATCCAGCAGGCTGACGTGAAAGTGGCTGCCGTTGGCGCTTTTGTCTATCCATGGCTTGGTCATCAAGGTGATCAGCAGGCCATGCTGCTGGGCGATTTCTTTCAGCCCGTTTTTCCAGGTAAAAGCCTGATCAGCGCCGGCCATGCCATCCGTGGCGTTAAAATTGATCTCGTACTGGGCCGGACCCCACTCGGTGTTACAGGTGGTGATCTCGATGCCCATACGGGTCATGTGGCGCTGAATGTCACGCAAAATGGGGTGCGCTTCGTGTTTCAGGGTGGTCATGATCTGGTGCCCGCCAAACAAAGGTTGCCTGGTCTCTGGATCCAGTATGTAGAATTCGTATTCGTGACCACTGCGGCAGGTGTAGTTCATGTCTCGGGCGACATCCAAAACGTGCCGAAATACGTGGCGTGAGGAGCCCATGGCCGGGCGCCCATCGTAAAAGTGGAGGTCGCCCAGGACGCGAGCGGTGCGATCGGCCCAGGGCACGACTTTGAAGGTGGATAGGTCAGGAAAGAAGAGCAGATCCGAAAAGGTGATGTCTTCGGCATAACCCGTGCCAAGCCAGGCCACATCGGCTTGAGGGTCCCAGGTCAGCAAGTCACTCACCATGGCCAACCCTTTTTCGGCCACCCGTTCGAAGTTGGCCAGGGCGACCATTTTGCCCCGCGAAATGCCGTTCACATCCGGCGCCTCAAAGCGAATGAATTCAATTTGTTCTTGTTTGAGGATTTGCATCACTTCTGCGAGTTGCATGTGAGCGTTCTCCTTTTCGGTGTATGGATTTGTGTGGGATCTTCTGGTGTAGCGCTGAGAGCCCTTGCCTGTTGACTTGGGGCGCGGGCGCCGTTCTGAACACAGGTCAGTAGTACAGGCGTCGTTTCATAGTAGCGAGATGGGCGAAGCTCTCTTCGATGTATGTCACCGTTTCTCGCACCGCGAGTTGCATCGCTTGCTCGCCTTTTTCTGCCGAGGCTAGCCCGGGCCGTCCGCATACCCCATCAGGACAGAGCTGGTCAAATGGGACGTAGTCCCAGTATTCCTGGGCTGCTGCAGGGACATGGTCTACACCCTTTCCCTTGACGGTTTCTGGGGCCAGGTACAGCAGCAATGAAGTGGCCAGCTCGCCAGCGTGGAGGTCAACCCGGGCGGATTCGATAATCTGCTCCAGCTGCTGGCCTGCCACGGTGAAAGGTTGTACCCAGATGGCGTCCAGCTGGGGGAAATCATAGTTGAGTTGACGCACTGTGGTTTTGATGATGTAGTTCTCGCGGGGGCGCACGGTCGTCTCCGTAACCCCGCCCAAACCGTTGATGACTGCCACCTGGTGAATACGCTGTGCCACCAGTGACTCGACCAGATCGTAAACCACGTCCATCAAGGTGGACCACTCCAAAGCGACGGTACCTGGCTTGCCCATATGCAGGCCACTGGTGCCCAGGGGCATGGTCGGCAACAAGTATACCGTACCGGACAGCTTCTGGGCCACACGGCGGGATAATTCGTCCAAGATGATGTTCATCGAGCCAACCGGAAGGTGGTCACCGCACTGCTGGGTGGCTCCGATGGGCAAGACAGCGATTTCCGGCCTGGCGGCCTTTACCTCAAACGAAGTATTCTGGTAATCCAGGAGCATGTTATGCCTCACCTCCTCTGGCCTGGCGCAGGTCTTCCACCCTGGCGAAGGTCTGCCTGGCCCATTCGGCAATGAGTTTCACTCTGAAGGCCACGAACTTTTCGCCTTTCTCTGCGGTACCATACGATGGATGACCCCATGCGCCGTGCTCGCTGATAAAGCCCATATACGCGTAATCCAAGAATTCCCGCCCCACGGGGGGCAGGTAGTCCACTCGTCCGCTTTTGACGTTGTGCGGGTTGATGAAGAGCTGGTGAGAAGTCTCTGCTTCCTCAGCGTGCACGTCAGGCCCCTTGTCCCAGATGACCGGGTCGTCGGGGTGCCTGGCGAAGATAGGGGGCATCAGCAGTATCAAGTCAGGATTGCTCAGGTTGATACGGCGTATTTCGGCTTCCAGGACAAAGTTTCCGCCGTGTCCGTTGAGTACCAGCACCTTGCGAAATCCCTGGGCGAACAGTGAATGGGCGACATCTCTGAGTACTGCTGCCAGTGTCTTGGGCTTGAGCCAGACTGTACCGGCCATGGGGCCGTGGCACTGGCTCATGCTGAAGGGGAGCGGCGTGGCCAAAAACGCATCAAGTTCCGCTGCAACCCTTTGAGCCAGGTCGGCTATACCCAGCCAATCGGTGCCCAGGGGCAAGTGGACCGAGTGTTGTTCAATGGCTCCAATGGCGAAGATGGCTATCTCTGGCGCTGCCTCACCGATTTCTTTGGATGTGTTGTATGCATCTAGCATAGGGTGACTATCCTTTCAGCAAATTCGTCTTGGCGCGTGCCGAGAGGTGATAAGGTTTGACGACCACGAATTGGCATGTTCATTCTGGTTGCTACTCAAGTGGATGTATGCTTCAGGCGTGGGTCGAGGGCATCCCGCAAGCCATCGCCTACAAAGTTGATATTGATCACGGTCAGAGAGATGAGCACACCCGGATAGATGGCTAGCATGGGGTAGACACGGAAGAAGCGCTGGGCGTTCTGCAACATATTACCCCACGAGGCGGTGGGTGGCTGTATTCCAAAACCCAGGTAACTTAGAGCCGATTCGGCCAAAATGGCGGCAGCAACCTGCAACGTAGCGGCGACGATGATAGATGGGAATGTGTTGGGAAGAATATGCCTGATGATGATACGCATATCATGCATGCCTATCAGGCGTGCGGCTGTGATAAACTCTCGTTCTTTGAGGGAAAGGAATTCAGCCCGGATAATTCGGGCTACGCCTGTCCACGACAGAAAGCCCAGGATCAGCACCACGAATAGCAGGTTTGTCTTCAGGAAAGCGCCCAGCACCATGGCCAGGGGTATCAAGGGAATGGATAGCAGGACGTTAATCCCGCCCGATAGCCAGGCGTCGGTACGACCACTGTAAAAGCCAGCCAGGGAGCCAACCAGGACTCCAATGATCACGGTGATGGTGGAAACACAGATTCCTACGGTGAGCGAGATGCGAGATGCATATATCAGGCGACTGAGTTCATCTCGCCCTACGTCATCCGTGCCCAGAGGATGCTGCTTGGAGGGCGGCGCGAGGAAGTCATAGCTGACCTCATCCGGCGCGTAGTCCGTCAAAAACGACGCGCCTATGGCTGCAGACAGCATGAGCACGAGTACGATCAGTCCGATGACTGCCAGTTTATTGCGACGGAATCGCTGCCAGGCAGATTCCCCCTGCCTGACTTGGGTTATGGGCTGCACCATTCCTTGCACCGGATAACCTCAGCTTAGCCTGATGCGCGGGTCAATTATGCCATACGAGATGTCAGCGGCTATATTGCCCAAGATCACGAGCGCGGACATGAGCATAAAAGAAGCCATCAACACTGGATAATCGCGCCCGCTCAGAGATTCGGCCAGCAGGCGCCCCATGCCAGGCCAGGCGAAGACGACCTCCGTGATCATGGCCCCTCCGATCAGTTGGCCGCCCTGCAACCCGATCAGGGTGATCAGGGGAAGCAATGCGTTTTTGAGGGCATGACGATAAATCAACCTGGCCTCAGTGAGGCCCTTGGATCGGGCTGTTCGGATGTAATCTTCGCCTATCACTTCCAACATGCTGGAACGGACGTAGCGGCTCCAGGCGGCGATGTTTAGAGTTGCCAACACACAGGCGGGGGCTATGAGGTGGTACAGGCGATCCCATAGGCTGAATCCCTCGACGTCCAGGCTGGCCATCCCTCCTGAGGGGATGATGCGGATCTTGGCTGAGAAGTAAAGCAAGATAACCATGCCCAGCCAGAAGGTGGGGATCGAGACGCCCAGCATGGCGACTGCGTTCGCCAGATACTGCAAAAAACGGTTGCGATAAACCGCTGAGAAGATTCCAAAGGGGACGGAAAGCACCAGGGCGATGATCAACGAAGCGCCCACCAGTTGAACGCTGGGCCAGATTCGTTCGCCAAGAACGTCAGATACCTTCCGGCCAAACTTATACGAAATCCCCCAATCCCCGATAAGCATGCCCTTGAGCCACTTGGCGTACTGAACGGGCAGGGGGTCATTCAGGCCCAGCCTGCGTTCGATCCGCTCCAGTTCATTCTGGTCTACATTAGGGTCCGAAGCATATATGGCCAACGGCCCACCGGGTGCCAGGTGGATGATGCCGAACATAATCATGGAGACCGCCCACAACGTGGGGATAGCCTGTAGAAGCCTTCTGGCCAAAAGTTTGGTCATCTGCCTGTAACCTTGTAAGCACCGCGCTGTTTTTCGAATCAGGTGAACGGGGCGCCACCTGCCGGGCAGGTTGAGAGGTGGATAAGTGCACGGGCGCCCATCGTCTCATCCAGGAAATTCAAGGGTCCAGGTAGGGCACGGTAGCCCGCGCCCTACCTGTCGACCTTGGCTCAGAAACCTTTCGCTCCTACTGCTGGTTGCACGACGGGAGTCGAAAAGACTGCACCCGGGTGAGATTTTAAACTTGCCTTATTCCACCCACCATTCAGCAGCGTTCCACATCTCATTGTAAGCCGGGGTGGGCAGGTAGCCATGGACTCGCTTGTTGACGGCGGTGTTGTTGGCACGCCAGGCGATGAAGAGCTGGGGGACCGCCTCGGAGATGATCTGCTGTGCCTCCCACAGATATTCCCTGCGCTTTTCCCGGTCGGCCGTCTGCTGGCTGGCCACAACCAGCTCGTCCACCCTCGGATTACTATACCCAACGTAATTGTTTCTGTTGTTGAATCGGTCGCGGTCCAGGTAGAGATCTCCGATATTGGGGTCGACGTAGCGTCCGATGTAGGAATAGGAAGTCTCGAAATCATTGTTGGGATGCATCCTGCCGAACATGGTACCCACATCCACCAAGTTAATCTCAGCTTGGATCCCGATTTCTTTCCATTGAGCGTGCACCAGCGATAGGAGTTGAACTCGGATCTGCTCGCCCGGGATGTTGGCGGTTTCGAACTTGAGAGGTGTGCCGTCGGCGACGCCATCAACCCCATGCGCCTCACGGATACCATCACCGTCTTCGTCTCGCCAACCTACTTCCTCCAGGAGCGCTTTGGCCTTTTCCGGGTCGTAACGATATTGGACGATGTTAGGATTGTAGGCCCATAGCTGCGGGCTTATGGCCCCATCGGCCGCTTCACTAAGGCCGCGGAAGACCTTGTCGGCGATGATTTCCTTGTCGAAACCATAAGCCAGAGCCTGGCGTGTCCTGGCGTCCTTGAAGAGGGGATGATTGTTGTTAATCCATATCAGCCAGGGGATGATGGACTGTGTGGTGACCCGCTCGACGTTGTCCATGCTGTCCACCAGCTCGGCCAGGTCGTTCTGAATGCGGAGCTGGACGTCGACCTCTCCTGTCTCAGTCATGTTTAGCAGCGTGTTGGCATCGGGTACCACGCGCCACACGATCTCGTCCAGGTAAGGCAGCCCCTGGATAAAGTAATTGGGGTTCTTGACCACTGTGATGTGGTCACCCGACACCCACTCCTTGAACACGAAGGGACCGGTGCCAACCGGCTTGCGGAACCACTCGTGGGCGTTGAATTCCTCCGCGGTCAGACCGGCCAGGATGTGTTCTGGGAGGATGGGCGTATTTGAGACGCGCATCAGGAATGGGGCGTCAACTTCGGTGAATTTGAATACCACTGTGTAGTCATCGGGCGTTTCGCAGGCTTCGATACTGTCCCAGCCTACTTTGGAGAGTACATCGGTGCCCTCCATCATGATCATCTCATAGGTGAACTTGACGTCTGCGGCCGTGAAAGGCTGGCCATCGTGCCAGGTGACGTCGTCACGTAAACGGAAGGTCCAGGTCAGGCTGTCCTCGGATAGCCCGCCGTTGCGGGTGGTGGGTACCTCGGTGGCCAACACGGGTTGGTATTCGTTCCGATCGTTGACTTCGATCAGGGGCAGATTCATCAATCCGCCCACTTCGTAGGACACAGTCAGGCCAGTAAGCGGTGGCCAAAAACGATCAGGCTCTTGGGTGTGTGCCACGACGACCCGTCCGCCCGATTTCGGCACGCCAACCGGTGTTTCCATTTCGAAGAAGGCTGAGGCTTCTTCCGGGGTGGGTAGGTAGATGCTCCAGCCCACCTCAATTCGGTCGGGGTGGAAGATATGGGTGAGCGTGTCGTCAGTCTCCGCCTTCGCGTTGTTGTAGTAGACGATGGCGGGATAAGCCGTCACATTACCGTATTCTTTTTCGGCAATCTTAGAAAGCCAGTCGTCCTTCTGGATTGTGTAGATCGTGCCAGCCGGCTCTTGGGCGGGCGGAGCAGCCAGCCCAGTCGCGGGAAACAGGGTGAACACCAGTGCGGTCAGCACCAGCGCGCTGAAAAGCCTCTTACTCATGACAGTTCCCTCCCTTTGACCTTACAGGCCCTTTTGCCAAATCAGCTACACACACAACGGGGTTTCAGATTTGTTTTGCTTGGTTCGACCTCCTTTCACGTGCATCGGTTTCAGGCGGGTGCGTCCCAGATTTTGGGAAATCGGGACAAACCTGGGGGGAGATACGCCCCTGCGCTTCCCCATTTTGGGGACGCACCCGTTTCAGGGCACCTCTCCGAAGATGATAGCTTGTTGAACTCATTGGATGAGTTGATCGAGCGTGATGCCCCGAAGTGGTCTGGGAGACAGAGCTACTCACCCAGAGGGAGGCGCAACTGAATCCCTGACAATAAGCTCGTGCTTGATTGTGTAATGAAAATCGTTGTCTATCTCTCCATGGCGTAACTTAACCAGGTTCTTTATGCCGCAGGCCCCCATTTCGTACATATTGAGAGAGATGGTCGTCAGGGGAGGGTCCGAGCAGCTGGCAGCTTCAATGTTGTTAATGCCCATGATGCTGATATCCCCAGGAATGGAAAGGCCAGCGCTCTTGAGGGCAACCAAACAGCCAATGGCCATCTGATCCGTGGAAGCCAGCACAGCAGTGGGCAATTGATCCAACTTGAGGATTAGCCTGGCAGCTGCTTGGGCAGATTGAAGCGTGTAATCTCCAGCCATAACAAGATCTGGGTTGAAGGGAATGTCATGTTCTTCTAATGCCTGACAATATCCTTTTAACCGCAAGGGGGTGGTGGTTATATTGTCCGAACCGGATATGTAACAGATTCTCCTGTGCCCCAGCTGTATTAAGTACCGCGCGGCGTCTGCGGCCGCTAGAGTCTCGTCATTGCTTACCAGGACGCCCGGGTGGAGCTGTTTGCCTAGCGAAAGGATGGCACAGTTTCGGCGCCTGGCCATGGATAGAAGCCGGGTGGCCTTGTCGACATAATCTAGATCTGTCAATCCGCCTCCAGCCAAAAGGATGCCATCCACCCGGTACTCATTGAGGGTCTGGATATACTGGAGAATGATATCAGGCTGGCGGTCGGAGTTACACACGATTACCAGAAAGCCTAGCGCTCTGGCCACATCCTCAGCGCCCCTGACGATGGCGGCGAAGAACGGATCCTGATTATCGCCCACAATGATCCCAATGATGTGCGTGTCTTGGGTGATCAGCGCGCGTGCCAAGGCGCTGGGCGAGTAGTAAAGAGTAGCGGCTGCGTCCAGCACTTTCTGGCGCGTCTCCTGGCTGACAGGGTGCTGACTCTTATTCAGGACACGAGATACGGTACTTATCGACACGCCAGCTGCTTTGGCGACATCTATGATGGTGGTCATGGCAACTCGAGGGCACCAGAAAGGGTCCGGCCTTCAGACAGGTAGAAGGCTACCAATGTGCCTATTCAACTTGGTATGGTCAACAACATCTTCTGATCGGCGGGTCATGTGACCGTTTTCAGACGCGTGGCGCATATCAGGCTAATACTGTTCGACTGATTCTTTTACGAGGGACAAGGCTGAGGACTTCCAGGTCTTTTAGAACAGGCTCAAAAAAGATTGGGTGGAAAACCTTTTCCACACTTTCAGGAAGTCTATCACAGAAAAGGTTTCCTGTCAATGGTTTTTTGCTGAGGGGCACGGCTGGTGCAAAGATATTTGGATTTAGAGCGTGAGTGGATTCAAAGAAAAAGCAGGGCGGTAAGGCCCTGCATGATTGTTGGCTTGCAGGAAAGCGGGCTATAACGGCCCAGGCGGAAATCGCGCGCCTAAGGGGGCGACAACCGCCCTCGGGATCCGAGAGCGCGTGGGCGCAGCTTGTTGGTGGGCGACGTTTCCCTGGCTTACGTCGCAGGCCGGGGGCGCGTGCCCGCCTCAGCCATGCCCGGTCCAGAGCGCATACCCCATCCATGCCAGAGCCACGCCGAACACAAGGGTGGAACCGGGTAACTCAAGAAGGAGCAAGACAAACATTAACGCGGCCCCAACCATGAGGAGCACCGCCGCGCCACGCGGCAGCACCCTGGCTCGCAGCGAGGCCAGGCCAAAGAGGAGCCAGCCTAGCGCAAGTAGCACGAAGCTGAGCATAATCCCGGCGATCAGCACCGCTGACGGTTCGGAGTCGAGAAGTTCCGGGGCTACCCCGGCCAGCCACGGTCCGATGAAGGCCGCACTCCATTGCACGCCAGCTAGCATCACTGTACCGATGAAGGCTACCAGGAAGGAGATCAGCCCCAGGGTCCCAGCCTGTTCGGCCTGACGCGTATACAGCCCCACCAGACCCAGGCTAGTGAGCACAATCGGCGCGAGAAAAGATACCCGCACGATGGTAAGGGCAGTTGTGGCCGCTGCCACACTCTCGGGTTGACCGCCAATGAGGGCGAATTCCGCCACATCGAGGACGACAAGCAGCACACTACCCACTAAAGCAGCCAGCCCACTCCAACGCATTAGACTTGAAGATGACATTTGCAGACCCTCCTTGATGAATTTGGGAAAGCAGGATCCACTTGCGGATCTCCTCTTCCATAATCTGGAATACTATGGTACATGTTTATAGATCTTTAGGCCCGTCGCCCGTTCGCTGCCCAGGATAAGCTCATCCTGTTGATACACCTCCCAGAGGTTGTTGTTGTCGTTGAATTCACCGATGACCCGGGGTGCACTAGCAAGATTTCGATGGAGTCAGTATAGCACTAAATGGATATAGTTACTCTACGATTACCCTACGCTGTTCTCAAATCTATGGCACCAGCCTTGACTAAAAGCCTGTTTTCCGCAATACGATTCTTCGTTTTTAATTTAACATAACATTCGCCAATGGTATCATGGGGTGCTTCGTGCCCTGAAAGGGTACTTCGTGCCCTGAGAGGGTACTTTGCACGAGCCGTGACCCGGTGGGACAGTTACTTGACACCCATATCCAGTCATGATATATGTACACTTGGGCGGTTTGACCCATTAGGGGCTACTTCTCGAGGCTATCGATGATTCCAGGCGACCGGCTAGCATCATGGTTGAGTCGGGTGGTGCAGATCCCGAGCGTGTCACCTGATCAGGCAGGACCCCGGGCTGGCACTGCCGGCGAGGGGCGCCTGTCCCGGGAAGTTGCCGGCTGGTTCCACGACTTCGGGGGTGAGGTCCACCTGCAAGAGGTCCTTCCCGGCCGGGAGAACGTGTGCGGTTTATGGCGCGGACGCTCGACCCAATGGGTGGCAGTAGACGCTCACATGGACACCGTCGGCGTGGAAAGCATGATCGGCGATCCCTTCAGCGGCCGCGTTGGGGATGGGCGTGTCTATGGACGGGGTGCGGTAGATACCAAAGCCAGCCTGGCAGTGGCGTTGGCCCTGTTGGAGTCAATGCATCAAGCGGCCTGCAGGCCGGGACCCAACTTGCTTATCGCGGCTACCGTGGATGAGGAAGTCGGCGCCCGGGGCGCGCCTGCTTTTGCTGAATGGGTGCGGGGAAGAGGACTGCCGCTGGACCAGCTTATGGTGGCAGAGCCGACCGGGTGCGGGCCGGTGTATGGCCACAAGGGCTTGTCACGCCTGGAATTTCAGGTGAAAGGGGCGCCGGCTCATTCCTCCCAGCCCGAGCTGGGCCGGAACGCCGTCGTGGCGGCCGCGCACCTGGTATTGGCTCTGGATGAAGAACACCAGCGGCTACAGAGGATGGCGCCGGAGACGGCTCTGGGAACCGGGACGCTGACCGTCTCCATCATCCGGGGTGGCGAGGGCTTGAACGTGGTGCCGGAAGCATGTACTATCGCCCTTGACCGGCGCGTGGTGGCTGGTGAGAACCCGTCTGATGTCAGTGCTGCGCTGTGTGAGCTGGCGGAGCGGAGTTGCCCCCTGCCACTGAGTATGCAAGTGCACCACGAAATTCCTGCCTTCCTTCAGCCGCCGGACACCCCCTGGACTCGCCAATTGGCCGCGTGGTCGGGGCAGGAGTCTGGCATCGCCTCCTACGCCAGCAACGCCTGGGCTTACCAGGGGCTGGCCAAAGAGTGCGTGGTGCTTGGCCCGGGCTCGATTGAGCAAGCCCATGGAGTTGAAGAGTGGGTGGCCATTGCCGAGCTGGAAAGGCTGGCCGACATTTATCTGCGTTGGTGGGAGGTTCGATTCTAAAGTGCAGAACAGAGTCCGAATTGGCGTGATTGGGGTGGGCAACTTCGGTCGTCTGCACGCACTCACGCTGGCTGGCCTGGCCGAGGCAGAGCTGGTGGCTGTGGTGGACCACCGCCAAGCTGCCCTGGATGCACTCCGCCGCGAGCTACCCGAGATCCGCTGCTGGACCAATTTCGAGGAAGC
Organism: Anaerolineales bacterium; assembly: GCA_020343875.1. Classification (GTDB taxonomy): domain Bacteria; phylum Chloroflexota; class Anaerolineae; order 4572-78; family NAK82. The sequence continues at coordinate 899,176 of CP070811.1, forward strand.
CTCTCAGGAAGTGGATGCCGAAGCCTGGGTGGTGGCTACCAACACGGCGTCTCACGTGCCCGTGGCGGAGCGGATTCTGTCTGCAGGGGCGTCTGTGCTGATCGAAAAACCCCTGGCTGAAAGCATGAAAGCTGCCCAACGACTGGAGCCGTTGGTTTCTTCCGGCCCGGGCCAGGTCATGCTGGGCCACATCCTCCTCTTTGCGCCTGAGTTTCGACAACTGCTCCAGGAGGTGGGCCGACGTGGTCCGCTGATTTACTTCGACTGCGTGCGGCACCGGCCACACATATTGGCCGGTCGATACCAGGAACACCCGCTGCGGCTGCTGATGGTGCACGACCTGTACCTGGCTTTTGCCCTGATGAATGGGGAGGAACCGGTGCGCTTTTTGGCCCGTTCCCATGCGCGAGCTGGCGGAGGCTTTGATCTGGTGCGAGCGGAGCTGGAGTGGGCAAGTGGCAGCTTGGGCTCGTTCACCGCCTCTTTCCTGACGCCTCCGGGCATGCCCCCAGATGGCTTTGACCGGTTGGAACTCTTTGGGCAGGGTTGGGCGGCCCAGTTGCGCCTGAATCCACAACCGCTGGAGATTTGGTCCGAGCGGGCGGAATGGCCGCTGGCACTTGATATTTACGCCGAACCCACTGCCCCAAGTGGCTGGCTGGCCGAGGAATTGAGGTTTTTTTGCCGCGTTGTGCGTGGTCAGGCAGAGGTCCCGCTGGGGGCGCGATACGCCGATGCACTCCGCATCCAGAGCTGGCTGGAGCAACTGGAAGCATCTGCCTAGCAGGCAAAGAGCCAGGTTTTGGCAGGCAATTCAAGTGACGCACCGCTCAGCCCAATTCAAGGTATAGGTGTCAATCCTCTGAATCGAGCGTGCTCCCATGATCGACTATGATCAAGTTGCGTCAGACTATGCCCGGCATCGCCAGGTTCATCCTGGCGTTTTGCAGGGTATCTGCCAAGAAGTTGACATAACTAATACGTTTCGAGTGCTGGAAGTGGGCTGCGGCACGGGTAATTACATCCGGGCTTTGGAGAGACTGGCTGGTCCTGCGTGCTGGGGGATTGATCCATCCCGGGCAATGCTGGACGAAGCCCGAAGGCAACCGGGGGAAGTCTGTTTTCAGCAGGGCCGGGCGGAAGACCTGGAGTTCCCGGCGGGCTTCTTCGATCTGGTCTTTTCGGTGGACGTGATACACCATATAAGGGATCATCGAGATTATTTCAAGGAGGCCCGCCGGGTCTTAACAGCGGGTGGCAAAGTGTGTACGGTCACCGACTCGGAGTGGATCATCCGCCACCGGCAGCCGTTGGCAGTTTACTTTCCACAGACGGTGGAGGTCGAACTGCGCCGGTATGTACCTATGGACCAGCTCCGGGGTCTGATGGCTCAGGCCGGCTTGGAGGGAATGCGCGAGGAGATGGTAGAATTCCCCTACCAACTCAGCCAGGTCCAGGCATACCGCGACAAAGCCTTTTCAGCCCTCCACCTAATCTCCGAAGAGGCTTTTCGGGGGGGCATTGAGCGCATGGAACGCGACCTGCAGGTTGGTCCGATTTCGTGTGTAGCTCGTTATGTGCTGGTGTGGGGGACGAAGTAGCTGACACAAGTTATGGTAAATTCCCTATTGCCACTGTTGGCATCCTGTGCTATAATACCTATGTCAACTTGTTAGGCTGGAGGCTTGTGTGCCCCGCTATACCAACCAGCAGGTGGCCCAGATTTTCAATCAGATAGCTGACTTATCCGAAATCAAGGGCGAGATCATCTATCGGGTGTTGGCCTATCGCAAGGCGGCTGACAGCATTGCTAACCTGGGGCGCGACATCAACGAGGCGTGGCAGGCGGGCAAGCTGCAGGAGATCCCGGGCGTCGGCCCGGCCATCGCCGACAAGATTGGCGAACTCCTCAGCAGCGGGCAAATGACCTTTTACAACAAACTGACGGCCGAAGTGCCACCCTCGCTGGTGGAGGTGCTGGGCATCCCTGAGGTTGGCCCCAAGAAGACGCGCGCCATGTGGCAGACGCTGGGGCTGACAAGCTTGGCGGAGGTGAAGACGGCAGCGGAGGCTGGCCAGCTGCGTGCATTGCCCGGATTTGGCCCCAAGACCGAGTCCAAAATCCTGGCCGGCATCGAGGCGTTGGCTAGCCGGGCTACTGACCGGGTACACATGGGGGTGGCCTTTCCGGTGGCGCGTGAGCTGGTGACTGCCCTGGCTCGGTTGCCCCAGGTGCGGCGGGTGAACTATGCCGGCAGCCTGCGCCGTTTCTGTGCCACCATCGGCGACCTTGACATCCTGGTTGCCAGCGGTGATCCTGTGGGCGTGATGAGTGCCTTCCGGCAGTTGCCCCAGGTGGAAAGCACTCTATTGAGTGGCGAAACTAAAACACGGGTGCGGCTGCTGAATGGTATGGAGGCTGATCTGCGCTGTGTGGACGAGACGCAGTGGGGATCAGCCCTGCAGTACTTCACCGGAAGCCAGGCCCACAACGTGAAGCTGCGTGAATTGGCGCTCAAGCGGGGCTTCAGCCTGAGCGAATACAGCCTACGCGGTGAAGATAACTCCGAGATTCGTTTTGCCGAGGAAGAAGAAGTTTATCAGGCGTTGGGGTTGCCTTTCATTGAGCCCGAGTTGCGCGAGGATCGGGGTGAAATCGAGGCGGGCTTGCGGGGCGAGTTACCGCGCTTAGTGTCAATTCATGACATTCGGGGCGAGCTTCATTGCCACTCGACCTGGAGCGACGGGCAGGCCAGTATCGAGGAGATGGCCCTCAGCGCCGAAGCACGCGGCTACGAGTACCTGGTCATCAGTGACCATAGCCAGAGCCTGGGCATGACGGGTGGACTTGGCCCGGAGCGGCTGCGCGAACAGCGGGCCGAAATCCAGGCAGTCCAGGAGAGATTGCATAGGCTGCGGCTGCTGCACGGGACGGAGGTTGAGATCAAAGGCGACGGGTCCTTGGATTTCTCGGACCACGTGCTGGCCGGATTGGATTTCGTAGTGGCTTCAGTCCACTCTGGGTTGCGCCAGGATCGAGATACCATTACAGCCCGCGTGGTGCGGGCCATGCGCAACCCACACGTGCACGCGATTGGGCATCCGTCCGGCCGGCTTCTCACCCGGCGGGATGAGAGCGCCGTAGACCTGCATGAGATTTTGCGTATTTCGGCCGAGACTGGTACAATGTTGGAGATCAACGCCGCTCCAGATCGATTGGATTTGGACGACGCGCATGTGCGACGCGCTGTTGAATTGGGTGTGCGTCTGGTCATTAACACCGATGCCCATCGGCCCCGCGATTTTGACAATTTGCTCTTGGGGGTAGCCACCGCCCGGCGTGGATGGGCGGGGGTGGAGCATATTGCCAATACTCTTCCTTTTGAAGCCTTGTTAGATCGCAGAAAGGGAGGCGTGTAAGCTATGCTGACTGTCCTCTACGCTGAAGATGATAGAGACTGCCGCGAACTGTTTGCGTTTGTGTTGCGCCAGCAGGGTTACCGGGTGTACGAAGCCCTGAATGGTGCTCAGGCAGTCCAGATCGTGCGTGACGAGCCGATTGACTTGGTGATCCTGGACGTACGGATGCCGATGATGACTGGCTACGATGCGGCTCGCATGATCAGCCAGGAAGCCCCTCACATCCCGGTTATGTTTCTGAGCGCCAAGGGTTTGCAGCGAGAAGTGCAAAAGGCGTTCGACTGCGCTCAGGCCGTGGTGGACTACCTGGTGAAACCGGTGAGCCCGGCCCAGTTGGTGCGACGGGTGGATCAAGTCCTCCAAGTCGCTCGCACGCAAGGGCTGGAAGCTGTGCGCCGGGAGAGTCTGTCTCGTGAAGAGCTGGCTCTTGTGCAACGCTGAGAAAAATCACTGGGCAAGCGTTAGATATCATCTATTTCCTCTCCGTGTTTGGTATTCTGTCACAAGTGGTTTTAAGGGGGGAAGAACCACCATATGGGTGGACATGGCTCGTTTAGCCCTGACAGAGCACTAGGTCCTCTGGGACAACCCTGTCCCACTTAACCTCCCCTTTTGGGTGTAGTAGTTGGTGTTATTGGTGATGACATTTGGCACCGATAATCACGACGAACGTCACTGATTGAAAGCTGGTGAATGAGTTATAGTTTACGGGTGTCATTCCCCACGAACCGTGGGTGAAATTACCCACAAACGATGGGTGAAATTACCCACAAAGCGCTTTGAGCGTGTGCGAAATTGGCTGGGAGACCATGTTAGCCCAGGGGACAGGATTCCCTCACCCAAGAAGGCGAAGTGGTTTCGCCTCAAAGGCCTAATCTGAGTGCGCTCAAGCGTTTCGGTGGTTCAGCATTAAACCGTGGTTGGGTGAGACAAGCCCAGTAGAAGAGCAGAGGGGGGCCTGAGAGACCCGTCCGGGCGAACTCAGGCGCCATATGGGCGAAGGCCGCGGGTGACACACCCGCTCAGAGCAAAATAGGGCCCGCCAATTTCGCTACCACGCTTTAGTGTTGTCCTACCGAGGTTTTTGATTACCCCCTAACAATGAGTGGTTCTGGGGATAATCTGTAGGTATTGGAGGGGACAGGCTGCTTGGGAGGCAGGCGCGAATGGACCGACGCCAGTTTTGGATAGCTGCGGGCATTGTGTTGCTGCTGGTACTGGTAGGGGCAGGGACGGCGCTGGCAGATAAGCCAGCCCAAGAGACGGGAGACAATAGTGCCTGCCTGGCCTGCCACAGCGACCCTTCGCTGAAGTATGAGTTGCCATCCGGAGAGCTATTGTCGCTGACCGTGGATCAGGCTGTCTTTGGTGATTCGGTGCATGGCCAACAAGAGTTTGCCTGCATTGCCTGCCACACGGAGATCAGTGGCTACCCGCATCCGGCCATCACGGCCTCGGACCAGCGGGACTATCAGATTGAGCGCTACACGCTGTGCCGCCGCTGCCACCCTCAGCAGTACGAACTGACGCTGGATAGCATGCACGCGCGAGTGCTGGCCAGCGGCAACCGGCAGGGGGCGCTGTGTACGGATTGCCACGGCTCGCACGACATAGGTTCCCCACACGAGCCCAGGCAGAAGATATCCATCACTTGCTCCAAATGCCATTCGGAGATCTTCGAGCAATACAAAGAGAGTGTGCACGGAGCGGCCCTGCTGGAGGAAAGCAATCCGGACGTGCCGACCTGTATAGATTGTCACGGCGTGCATAATATCCAAGACCCCAGGACGGCCAGCTTTCGGGCCGAGTCACCCACGCTGTGTGCAGGTTGTCACGCAGACGAATATTTGATGGCCCAGTACGGGATATCGCCCCACGTGTTTGACACCTACGTCGCCGATTTTCATGGGACGACGTTGCAGCTCTTTGAGCCTGATCCGGACACGCCGCCGCGGCAGGCAGTCTGTTTCGACTGCCATGGGGTGCATGACATTAAGTGGACGGATGACCCGGAGTCAGGTATTGCGATCAAAGAGAATCTACTGCCGGTGTGCCGCCAGTGCCACCCGGATGCGGCCGCCAATTTCCCAGATGCGTGGATGCATCACTACGAGCCTAGCCCGGAGAAGACGTGGCAGGTGTATTACACGGAGATTTTCTTCACCATCCTGACCACCTCGGTAGTCACGGCGTTGATTGGGCATATGGTGCTGGACTTTGCGCGGCTGGTGGTGAAGAAGCTGAGGGGATGAGGAGCGGATTATGCAAGGGGAACACGGCGAACCTAAGGATTTCATACGATTTGCGCTGGGGCGGCGCATCGAGCACGTGGTGTGGTTCACAACGTTTATCGTCCTGGCTGTGACGGGGCTTCCGCAAAAGTTTCACAACACGGGCTGGGCCAGGGATTTCATATTGCTGCTGGGCGGTATTGAGATGGTGCGGGTGATCCATCGGACGACAGCGGCTATCATGATCCTGGCCTTTGTGTATCACCTGGTGTATGGGATCTATTATCTGTTTGTGAAGCGGGGGCGCTTTGAGACACTGCCGGACTTGAAAGATGTGCAGGATGTGATCACCAACATCAAGTACTTCTTTGGGCTGAGTCGGGAGCGGCCGCGTTTTGGGCGTTACAGCTATGTGGAGAAGTTTGACTACTGGGCCGTGTTTTGGGGGATGGCCATTATGGCCGGATCGGGACTGGTGCTGTGGTTTCCATCCCTGGTTACGCGAGTTCTGCCTGGGACGTTCGTGCCGATCTCGAAGGCGGCGCATAGCGACGAGGCTTTGCTGGCGGTGCTGGCCATCGTGCTGTGGCATATGTACAACGCGCACTTTAATCCGCGCATATTCCCCATCAACCGGACCATCTTCACGGGCAGGATCAGCCAGGAGCGGCTGATAGAGGAGCACCCCCTGGAGTACGAAGGGCTGGTGGAGAAGGGAGAGGCCCAGGAAGCCGAGCTTGAAGAGGATATGGAGGCTCAACTTTCGTGGGGCACCATCGTACTCTCCGGGCTAAGTGGGTTGGTGGTGATCAGTTTGATCGGGTCGTTGTTGGTCACGTCCTTTCGGAGTGGGGCCCCAGAGGTGGAACCGCCGCCTACCCGGGTGGCCATGGGGGCGGTGCTGCCGCCCACCCTTACGCCGACGCCGACGCCTCCGCCCACGCCTACGCCGGAGGTGACGCCGACGCCAACGCCAGGGCCGACTACGGCGGGAGAGCCAGTCGTGGCGGGCCCTCGCCCGGTGGTCATCCCCCACCCGGTGGAGGGGCGAGAGGATTGCCTGATGTGCCACGCGGCGGGGGGGATGTTACCCTACCCGGCCGACCACGAGGATCTGCCCGTATCTACCTGCCTGGTATGCCACACGACCGAAGGGGAAGGAACTCCGCCGGCGGGCGTGAGGCATGCCCTGGAAGGGCGGGACGATTGTCTGATGTGTCACCATCTGGACCTGTTGCCGGAGAGTCACCAGGTGTCGGAGTTCAGCAGCGAGGAGTGCTTGCTGTGTCACTCGGTAGGGGAAGGGGCAACGGTTGAGGGAGGCGAAGCTGGCGGTGGGGTGAGCTTTGGCGGGGTGGTGCAGCCGCTGCTGGAAGCGAACTGTGGCACGTGCCATGCAGACATGGCGATGGGCGGCTTGCAAGTAACCGAGTATGCGGCGCTGATGGCCGGCGGCCAGAGCGGATCGGCGGTCAGCGGGGGCTCGCCTGAAGAGAGTCTGATTGTGACCAAGATGGAGGAAGAGCACCCGGTTGTGCTGAGTGAGGAGGACTTGCAGGCCCTCGTCGATTGGATCGCTGCTGGCGCACAGGACAACTGAATTACTCTGAAACTAGATGAATCCATGTTTCCGAAGTCGGAAAGAGTTCGGAAATATGGATCATGGTGCGAATTGCCCTGTTGGTGGTGCCTGGGCGTGCCAGATTCATAGATCGATTGTGGAAGGAGATTGAAGCGTTGAGTAAACTTATGGGTTGGTTGCTGGGCCTGCGGAGGTCTGTGCGCTGGGCCGTGGTCATCCTGACCGCGGTGGTCCTGTTGCTGGTGCTGGTGGCAGTGGGTGCCACATCGTGGGAGTATACCAACAGCCCTGCGTTTTGTGGGACCACCTGCCATACTATGCCCCCCGAGTACACCGCGTATCAGATTTCGCCCCATGCCCGGGTGGATTGCGTGGACTGCCACCTGGGGCAAGATAGCGTTTTGCTGACGGTGCCGCGCAAGGCGCAAGAGATCAGGCACGTCGTCAACGCGCTGACGAAGGCCTACGAGCCGCCGATCTATGTCAAGAGCCTGCGCCCTGCGCGTGACACGTGTGAGAAATGTCATAATCCGGAAAAGTTCTCATCCGATACCTTTATTGAAATCAAGCGTTACGCCGACAACGCGGCCAATACGCCGGTGCGTACTTATCTGATTGTCAAGACCGGGGGTGGCACACGGCGCGAGGGATTGGGACGGGGCATCCACTGGCACATCGAGAACGAGGTGTGGTTCTATTCGGACGACCCGATCAAGCAGACTATTCCCTACGTGCGAGAGGTTGGCCCTGACGGGCAGATGATTGAGTACTTCGACGTGGAGGCTGGTCTGCCGCCGGGCTTTGGTCAGCAGGTTGAAAGCCAGTTGCACCGCATGGACTGTATTGATTGCCACACGCGCATTTCGCATCTCTTCCGCTCGCCGTCTGACGCCATCGATGATGCGCTGGCCCGCCGGCAGATCGACAGCAGTATCCCCCAAATCAAATTGCTGGGCGAGGTGGTGTTGAGCCGGAAATACGCCAATGCGGAAGAGGGACTGCAGGCTATAGAGGCCCTGGAGGAATGGTACCGCGAAAATGCGCCTGATTTCTATGCCGAGAATCAGGGCCTGGTGCTAGACGCCATTGAGTCCCTCAAGGAGATCTTCACGGTGACGGTGTTCCCGGATATGGGGGTGGGCTGGCAGACACATCCCAGCAACGCCGGCCATCGCGAGTTCCCGGGCTGTTTCCGGTGCCACGATGGCAAGCATACCTCGCCCGAGGGCAAGACAGTGCGGCTGGAGTGTAACATCTGCCACTCTGTGCCCGAGGTCGTCCAAGCGACCCAGGCGGCGCCCGTGTTGAGCATCGATAAGCCGGGCGAGCCCGAGTCGCACCTGGATTCAAACTGGTTGGCCCGGCATCGCTATCAGTTCGACGAGACGTGCGCGGCCTGCCACGACGTGAGTAACCCTGGTGGCACCGACAACACCAGTTTTTGCTCCAATAGCGCCTGTCACGCCATTCAATGGAAGTATGTAGGCCTGGACGCGCCGGCTATTCGGGCCATGGTGGAGCCGCCGCCGGTGCCTGGCTCCGGCGAGGCTCGAGCAGTGCCTCATCCCAGTGGGGCGCACACCGACTGCGACGTGTGCCACGCCATGGATGCGGTGCGGCCCTTCCCGGTCGACCACTTTGGGTACGAGCATTCTCTGTGCACGCAGTGCCACCAGCCGACCCTAACCGAGGAGGGGGGCCAGCCGGAACCGGTAGCTATCCGGCAGATACCGCATACCCTGGAGGGCCGGCGGCACCAGTGCCTGACTTGCCACGGGGAACAAGGTTTCAAGCCCTACCCGGCTGACCACATAGGCCGGTCGGCAGAACTGTGTCTCTCTTGCCACGAAGTATCAACCGCATCTATGGGAGCCGCACCGGCTGAAGGGACTCAGTCAGCAGAGGAGACGCAGACAGAGGAGGCAACTTCTATTCCGCACGGTCTGGAAGGTCAGGATGATTGCCTGGTGTGTCATGCCCTGGGCGGTGCCAAGCCCTTCCCGGCTGATCACGAGAGGCGAACAGCGGATACCTGTTTGCTTTGCCACCAGGTGGCGACGCCGGGCGAGGATGAAGGGGCGGAAATCCCTGCGGCGGAGTCTGAGGGGGCAGCAGCACCGACCCAGGCTGAAGAGCCTTCCACGCCAGAGGCGGGGGATGAGCCGGGTGCCGAGGCTGAAGGTCCATTACCGATCCCTCATGATCTGGAAGGGCGAGATGATTGTCTGCTGTGCCATAATCTGGAGGGTGCTAAGCCCTTCCCGGCCGATCACGAGGGCCGTAACTCGGCCATGTGCCAGGCGTGCCACCAGCCAGCTGGCGACGAGGAAGGTTGATCAGGGAACATCCAAGAGAGCTGGACGTGACGACTTTAGTCGTCTTCGATATTCATCCAGGCGAAGGAATGGGATGGCTTGCTGCAGCTTAGCGATTCAAGGTTGCGGGAGCCGTATAGGGATGGTCTTCTCAACCGTCCCGCTGACTGAAAGGAGGTGCTTATGGAGGAACGATGAATGACCTTCTCCCCAAGGGGTTGCCACCTTTGATTGGGGGGAAGATGGCTGATGCTATTTAGTGAAAGGGAGGTAAAAGAGTTTATGAGAAAGACGACGTTACTTATAGGTTTGCTGGCCGTCCTGGCCTTGGTGGCTGCTCAATGGTTGAGCGGCACACTGCTGGGAGTGGCCACCGCCCAGGAGCCGGAAGGGGTAGAGGTCCCCGTCCTGGACGATTGGGCTGGCTCCGGTCACAACGACGCCGAGGCGGAGGCTTTTGTTCACTGGGATGAGGACGATCCCGCAGAGGTTCCGCCAGCCTGTGCTAGATGCCACAGCACACCTGGCTACCAGGACTGGATTGGGGCCGATGGAACCACTGCTGGCGAGATGGAAGGTCCAGCGCCTATCGGCACCACGATTCAGTGTGTTGCCTGCCACAATGAGGCGACTCTCACTATGGACAGCGTGGTTATGCCTTCGGGCATCGAGCTGACAGGCCTGGGAGACGAGGCGCGCTGTATGCAGTGCCACCAGGGGCGTCACTCGACCATATCGGTCACTGCTTCCATCACCGAGACGGGCGTAACCGACGATGACGAGGTCAGCGAGGAGCTGGGGTTTTCCAACATCCACTACTTTGCCGCGGCGGCCACCAAGTACGGTACGCTGGCCAAGGGTGGGTTCGAGTATGAAAGCAAGTCGTACGACGGTAACTTCGCCCACGTGGAACAGTTTGACACGTGTATCGAGTGTCATAACCCGCATACTCTGGAAGTCCAAGTGGAGGCCTGCAGCGAGTGCCATACCGGGGTGGTCGACGTCGAAGATCTGAAGGACGTGCGTATGCCGAGCTCGGCCATGGACTACGACGGCGACGGGGACGTCGAGGAAGGAATCTTCTACGAGACACAGGGCTTGCAGGAGATCCTGTACGCGGCTATTCAAGACTACGCCGCCGACGTGGCGGGAGCCGCCATCGAATATGACGCGGCCAGTTACCCCTACTGGTTCACAGCGGACGGAGAAGGATACGCCAACTGGACGGCTCGCCTGGCCAAGGCGGCCTATAACTACCAGGTCTCAATCAAGGATCCGGGTGAGTTCGCGCACGGCGGCAAGTACATCATCCAACTGCTGTACGACTCGATCGAGGATCTGGACGCCGACCTGGTGGCTGGACTGACCCGCATCGATGCCGGCCACTTCGCCGGATCCGAGGAGGCCTTCCGGCACTGGGATGAGGATGGCGAGGTGCCAGGTTCCTGCGCCAAGTGCCACTCGGCGGAGGGGCTGCCCACCTTCTTGAAGGAGGGAGTCAACGTAGCCGAGCATCTGTCCAACGGTTTCCAGTGCACCACCTGCCACGATGCTCTGCCCGAGTTTACCCGGTATGCGGTAGACGAGGTGGAGTTCCCCAGCGGTGCGGTACTCAGCCTGGGTGAGGGCGTCGATTCCAACCTGTGTCTGCTGTGCCACCAAGGGCGCGAGTCTGGGCTTAGCGTCAAAGCGTTGTTCGTGGGCCTGGATGCAGACACCGTGTCTGCCCTTTCGGCAGCCGAGTTGCTGGAAGCTGTGTCCGAGGCGACAGAGGTGTTGGATGACGACACCGTGTCCGACCAGCTACGCTTCTTGAACGTCCACTACTTCGCCGCTGGCGCCACCCGCTTCGGGACGGAAGCCAAGGGAGCCTTCGAGTTCGACGGCCAGGAGTACGTGGGGCTGTTCGAGCACGTGCCGACCCACGTCAATTGCACCGACTGCCACAGTGCTCACGCGCTCAACGTCAAGGTGGAAACCTGCGGTACATGCCACCAGGGCGTGGAGAGCGAGGAGGATCTGGAGGCCATCCGCATATCCCCCACCGACTTCGACGGGGATGGCGACAAGACCGAGGGCCTGGCGGGCGAGGTCGAGACCATGAAAGAGGCGCTCTACGAAGCCATGCAAGACTACGCAGCGGAGAATGCCGATACCGCTGACGTCGTCTACGATGCAGCCAGTTATCCCTACTGGTTCACAGACACGGAGGAAAGGTACGCCACCTGGACTCCGCGCCTGCTACGGGCGGCCTACAACTACCAGTACGTCAGCAAGGACCCCGGCGCGTTCGCCCACAACGGCAAGTACATCCTCCAGGTGTTGTATGACAGCCTGGAAGACATAGGCGCCGATGTGAGCGGTATGACCCGGCCCTGACGGCTTGGCCTGAACTGTCTGGATCAGACCACAAGGAGAGCGGACACACCGTGGTGTCCGCTCTCCTTCTAAAACGAACTTATAGGGATGATAATCGCCCTATGAAGCATAGTGCAGTCGACCCTTACCTGGGTGGGTGTAGGTTGTGATAAACTGGCCACGGGCTGCGCGCATCCTTGACCGGGGAGGACCGGTTCGATCGATGCCTCACCTGTCGCGAGGCGTAGATCCCGTGGCCTGCCCAGGCGGATGGATGGGGTGGGCTTGCCGTAAATTGCAGGGCGTGGGGAAAGACTGACCGTAGGGTAATATAGGCAGATCTCTCTGCCCTGCTCTAAGTGAAAGGAGGTGGCTTATCGAGAGACCCGATTGATGGGTGGCATCGGGGCGCTGCCACAAATCGCTTGGGGGGACTTATTGGTTGAAAATTTCTGATGAGCGTTTCTAGGGAGGTTAGAAACCCATGAAGAAGACTTTGTTGGTTGGAATCTGGACCGGCATAGCGCTGCTACTGGCTGTCGCAATGATAGCGGGCTGTGCCGGTTCTGCCGGACCGGCGGGCCCCGCCGGTCCGGCCGGTCCTGCTGGCCCTGCCGGTCCTGCCGGCCCTGCTGGTCCTGCCGGCCCTGCCGGTGCGGCCGGTGCGGCCGGCGCTGAAGGCCCGGCCGGCGCTGTCACAGTTGCCACAGCTCCTACCCAGCCTGAGACCTGTGCAATATGTCATAGTGGAGCTG
>CP070811.1:911936-921458 GCA_020343875.1 Anaerolineales bacterium
CTCTGCCTGGCCAACTAGCCGCACTTCATCAGCGATGACGTGTTGCATTCCCACTGAGGGATAAATCCAGGCATAGTCTATCCCATGTAGGGTGACGGTGTGCAGCAGCGGCCTGGCGCGGAAGAACTGTAGCCCTCCAGAAGAAGGCAACTCCCGTTGAACCTGGTTGATATAAAAGACGACATACTCGGCTGCCAGCCCAGGCTTGGGGCTACGTGAAATCTTCTCTTCCTCAAGCTTATAGATCGCATGTCCGTGGAAGAATGGCTCAAATGTCGTGCTATACCATGAGACCACGTCCAGATTTTGCGCCTCAGGCTGCGTATTCAGCCAACGCGCAGCCTGATCCAGCCCTTCGCCCCACCCTACGATCATTGTTCGTACGGCTGCCGCCCCTCCTCCCATCAGTGGATTATAATAAGTGAAGTAATAGGGATGGTGCGGCAACACGAAAGCGGCCTGGGCCAAGACTACCAGCACCAAAAGCCACCTTAGCCTGAATATTCGAGATTGGAGATTGGAGATTTCACCATAACCCAACGCGGCCAACGTGGTCAATGCAGGGAAGGCCGGAAAGATATAACGATCCTGCTTCTTGCCTCCTACTGTCACCAGCAAGCCGTACAGCAAAACGTAGGCCAGTAAGACTGGCGCCACGTGTTTCCACTGCCTTTTTGCCCACCGCAACCGCCAAAACGCCATTATCAATAGTATCCAGCCCAGCCAAATTAACGGCGTCGTGCGAAATAGACTGACTAACGGGTAGAAACCTGGCCCTGGGTCCGGCACGGGGCGCCCTAGAAAGAAGCTCCCCTTTTGATGAGGGCTGCCTGACGCACGCAAGGCATCGTTGGCAATAGCCATTATGCGCCCTATTGGATCAGTCCACATGGCCGGCCAGAGCACGGCGAAAACTAGGCCAGCGGCCACCGACCAGAGCACTATATCAGTCATCCAGTCCCGGAGCGCTTGCCGCCAGGACTCTCGCTGGCTGATGTGCAAAGCCAGCATCGTCCCCGCCACAAATGCGCCCAAGAAAAGCGAAGGGTACTTGGTCAAGAAGGCCAGTCCTCCCAGGGCACCCGAAACGAGCAAATATCGCCGATCAACCTTGAGAGTCGAAGTTTGTCCAGCTCGGGGAGACTTGAGATATGGGATATACGCCTGCAAGAAAGCCAGCAATGCAAGCCACATAAATATAGCAACCAGCGCATCGTGGCCCAGCACCCGCGAAAGGGCAAGCAAAAACGGATCAAGGGCCAGGAATATGGCGGCCAGCACCGCTCCTTTTTCGCCCAGAAAGGAACGACCCCAAATATAAGTTAATGGCGCCGCGATGGCAGCCGCCAGTACAATCGGAAAACGGACGAGAGGCAGAATAGTTGGGTCAAGGGGATCGAAAGGAAGATCAACCAAGAAGGTCGTTATGCTCCCGCCAGGGAATCCCTGGCGGGCATACTCCAGCAATAGCCCAATGGCTCCAGCCCACATCGTGGTCACACCGGGGGCTGGGCTGTCAAACGTCGCCGCCCAATCAGCGCGAGCCAATGCCGCCAGGAACTGGATGGAGCGGCCAAACCAAGCCTTGGGCTCATCGGCGGTGAGGAAGGCACCCAAGCCGGGCAAGCGGGGAGCCAAAGCCAGCAGGAACAAACCTAACGAGATAAGGAAAACCTTATACCTCCCACGCCCTTGTATGCGCACTTCTCCTTTTCCTTCGTGCTGCTCGTGAGCCACAGAACACACTCTAATATCCTCTTCGAAACCTGTCAAGTAGATAAGCCAGGCACATCCCGGGGCGGTCAGTCCCCCTTCCAGCGATAATTGACCTGGCCAAGCTGAGACACAACTATGGAAATGATAACACTCTTATGGCCCCATGTATCATTCTCAAATGGCCTGGTCTAGATTTACCATGCCCACAGCAATCCAATCGCCGCCGACCACATTGTCGTGCCCCAGGGATGACCAGTCTGGACAGCTATAGTAGATTGGACAAATCGATGACCACAGCGTTCTCGCCACTCGTGTCATTCAACAGTGGCACACGCTCGAAAGTGCTTGGGTCATACAGCCCTACGTAGATGCGGTACGGCCCGGCATCGGCCGGCAGAGGCAAGGGTAAACGTAAATCGGCAGTGTCACGTAGCCATTCGCCCTGCACTTGCAGCCTGTTCCATTCGTCCAGGGACAAGAGTCTCTCGTAGACAAAATGATCGGCCTGAGCGATGGTCTGGCCCCGACCATTGCGCAGATGCACAAATACTTTCAGCATGTTTGAGGGATCACCCGTCGGACGCCAGTACAATCCCAGCGAAGCAGTCCCATCGGGCGCGATGGCCCTTCGATCCAGACTATAACCGCTAAGCTGGATGAGGTTACTGAAGTTTCCATAAAGCGTGACCATCGGCTCGGCAGGCAAGGGCACAGGATGGGGGCGGCTAACGAAGACGGGTACGTCACCTGATTGATACACAAAGTCCATCTGGGCGAAGATTTGCTGAGTGAAAAAGGGAACATACCGTGTATTCAGACGGCTCTTATCCACCACGAACCAAACCCGTTCACTTTCGGCTAACACTGCATCTAGTGTTTCTACCGAATCGATCAACGGGCTACCAGTATATCGGTCAACGAGTAAACTCTCGTCCCCTTCATCCTGCAAAACCTTCGCAGTCACCTGATTAGCGTAGTAATCGCATCGCCCAAGATAGAGATAGGCCGCCGCTGGATGGAAGGTTATCACCTTGTCTCCGGGCTGCCAACTCTCACGCACAAAGGCAAAAGCCGTGTGGTAATCACCTGTTCCCCGAATATGAGCAGCGTCCCAGGCAGCCGGTCCCCAGCTGGCAAGAACAAGCACCATGCCGACCAGAGGCACCCCTGCTCTGGTCCAGTCCAGTCGACCAGGCTTTCCAATCGCTCTCGACATCAAATAAGCCAGCCAGCCAACTAAGCGAGCCAAACTCTCAGCGCTTAGCAACAAAAAAGCGGGCAAAGCAACGATAAACAGATAGCGACTCAGTGACCAGACATCTGCCAACAAAGCTCCCATCTGAAACACAACCAACACCGTAAACAGGCCCAAGAACAGGAGTGCCACGTCTACAAAAGTAATCCTGTGCCGCAATAATCGATAGAGAGTCGCCATAAGAGACAAGGCAACTACCGGTTGCAACCACCGATATTCAGAAGCCTCGAAAAAACCGACCAAGTTGTCAAAGCGGGACCACTCCAAACCTGGCGAGAAGAAACCTCGCAAAAACTCAAGGCCTAGTGGAGGGGGCGCATCAGCACTGGAGTCCTGCAACGAGACAGTGCTGCCTGTCTGTCCCAAAGCCACCACCGCCACAACCACTGCCAGTGCTATCAAACCGGCGACAGCTACCTTCCAGAGGTGTGGATGGCGGAGCCACTCCCGGCGGTAGGCCACAGTAAATACAAGCAGTAATATCGCCATGGGTAGCACAATGACAAAAGTAACTGTGTGAGAGAATAAAGCCGCTGCCAAAAGCGTCAAAAAGAGGTATCTGCCACGCTGGCTGGGACGTTTGAGTGTACTCTCCAGCAAGCAGGCCAGGCTCAACAAAACGAAAATATGAGCCGGGGCATACATGCGCGCCCGCGCTCCCCACATTATGGAGGGGTCGTCGAAGGTAGCCAGCGTGGCGGCCAGCAAGCCAGTGATACGTGAATCAAAGAGCCGCCACGCCGTTAAGTAGTAGGCGGCGATGGTGAGGACACTGATAAGCAGTACCGGCCAGCGGGCAATCTCCTCCCTGAAGCCAGCGAAGGCAATCAGCGCGCCGGATAGAAAAGAGTACAACAAGCCATGATCGTAGAAAAGACCCGATGGTAAGATAGGTAAGCCACGCTCTGCAACCATCTTGGCTGCCAACATACTAGTAAACTCGTCAATGTGATATTCCGAGCCAAGCAAGAAGGAGAGTCTGAGCCAAAAGCCAATCAACAATAGCAGCCATAACCCAATCAACCACCAAGTCACGCCTCGCGCAGCGAAAGTCCTTTTCGGGGCCCGAACCGTGATCACCCAACTACTCCTGCTGGAAATACCTAGGGAATCACCCATGACTGCCTCAAAGTCACTGCGTCGCCACCTCGGTCTGCCATCAACCGCTCCCCCGTATCCCCCTGGTACATCGCCACCACCAACTCATACTCGCCTGGCCCGGCATCGGCAGCCACCGTAAAACGATAGCTGTCCTGTAAGACCTCACCCGGACTCCAGGTACTGGTGGGGGCATCCCCGCCTAGAGGCGGCGCGTCTCGCTGGCCATAGATCCCCCCATCTGGTCCCAGCAGTTGCACTGTCACCACATAGTCAGCATCGACAGGCGCCAGGGCGCGCCAGACCAGGGTAACCTCCACTTCTCCGTCAGGTTGCAGATGCGAAGCGGGAGCCTGAAGATTGAAACCCACCAGCTCGATGGCATCACCGAAGGTAGCACCTATCGGCGTTTCGATAGCAGGGAGGCTGAAAGATCGGATGCGGCCCTCCACCCGCACTGGCCCGAGCGTGGCCCGGCCCACGGGCTGGCCTTTATTATCTAGCAACGTCAACAGCAGGTCAAATTCACCGCCAGGGGCGCGAAGGCCAGGCTCCACTACCATTTGGCTGCGCACTAGCTGCCCGGCCTGCCAACGTGACGTCGGGTAGAAGCTCACCGGCGGAGCTGCCTCCCACGCCCAGCGAGTCTGGCCATCGCCATCCACCAGCGACAGGCGAGCACTATAGTCAGACTTGGGTGTGCTCCCAACCTGCCAATATACATCTGTTGCCCACGGCTCCCCAGGCAGCAGAGGCGCATCAAGCGCCGTCGCTCCCAGCAGCCCCAGCTCTGACAACTGGGCATCCAGTGGCCAAGGCAAAGCTAAATCGGCTACGGGCACTGGTTGCGTGGGTGATATTACCTGCACCCAGGCCTCATCAGGCGGCAGGTCAAAGGTAAGTTCCCCCTCCGTCACAGCCGGCGCCTGGGTGTAAAAGCCGATCTGCAACTGATACTCGCCAGGTGGCGTTCCTTGAGGTACCACTAGTTGCCCAGCCTCAGTGATGATCTGGCCCTGGCGCCAGTTCGCGGGATCACCGTTCTCGCTCAACACCGGCTGGCTGATGCTCTCGGCCCAGGTTCGTCCATCAGGCCCGATAAGGCGAATGAAGAATCGTTCTTCAGGGGACTTGCCCAGGTATTCCCAATAAAGTCGGAAAGGTATGGCATCCCCCGCTGCCACTGCCGGGCGATTGGGGTCGGCGGCCTCAAGCCAATCCCAACCCAGCAAGGCAGCAATACCCCGATATTCGCGCCGAGTCTCGTCTACCTGGTCTTCTACATAATGCTGGATACGCGGACCGGGGTAAATCACCGCGTAGTTGACTCCTTTCAAAGGGATAACCTTCTCAGGCTGGTAACGCTCCTCAAAGTAGCCAAACAGCTCGTCGTCGGGAAAGCGACGTTGCAACTGGTTGATATAGAATACCACGTAATCGCCAGCCATCGCTTTCCCTTTCTCCTGGGAATAGCTGATGGCCTCTCCTTTGAAGAATGGAGCAAAGGTGGACTGGTACCAGGCCGACACGCGCAGACCTTCGGCATTTGGCTTCTGATTCAGATATGCCGCCGCCAAGTCCATCCCCTCGCCCCAACCAATGGTCATCAGCCTCTCCGCGCCCCTAATGCCCCCTAGCAGCGGGTTGTAGTAGGTAAAATAATAGGGGTAGTTGACGACGACCAACGTGCTTTGGAAGAGGAGTATGACTGCCAGGATCACAGCGTGGAGGCTGGAAACCGAAGATCTTAGCCTTGAGACCTGGACCAACCCAGACGCAGCCACAATGCTCAAAACTGGATAAACAGGCAGTATGTAGCGATCTTGCTTCTTCTCACCCAGGGTCATAAAGGCGACGAAGAGGGCCACATAGACCAGAAGCATGCCAATCGGCAGGCGTTCAGGGCTGGAAATAAACCAAGTGGCGAAGCGGCTGCCGCTGATCCTGCCACTTTTCAAACCGGCAGGTTTGCCAGCCGGCTGACGCTCGCGGCGCACCTTCCAGGCACTCACCGACTTTACGACCAGAGCCACTAACCCCACCCACACCAGGGGCGAGCTTCGAAGCAACCACGTCACCGGGTAGAAGAATAGGCCTGGATCTTGAGAGGTAGTTCCCAGAAAAAAACTGCCTTTGGCATGGCCACCACTAGCATACTTGCTTCCAATGAAGAAAACCGTGCGCAACGCGTCAGCGGGGATGGCCCACATGGCTGGCCAGAATACCACGAAGATAGTCACTGCACAGCCAAACCAAAGCAAGCCATCACCTACCGTGACTGCCAGGCGCCGCCAGGTAACCACTTCGCCTCGCAGTCGCCGCTCCACCAACGACCATAACCCAACCAGGGCAATGAACGGATTCAGGAAGAGTGCCGGGCTCTTGCTCAAAAAAGCCAGGCCCGCCAGTAGGCCGGATGCTACCAGCCAGCGCCGTGACTCCCCTCGCCCCCAGTAGATCAGCGCTGCCAGCAGCGACAAGGTCATAAAGGTGGTGGAGAGGGCGTCGTGATGGAGCACGCGGGAGAGAGCGATGTGAAAGGGGTCTAGCGCCAGCAACAGGCCTGCCGCCAACGCCACACGCCGGTCAGCAAACAGGCGCCAGACCAACCAGGTCACCGCGACCACCCAAAGACTGGTCAACACCACCGTCGGCAGACGAGTCGGAATGATGAAACGGGGATCAAGCGGGTTGGTCTGAACACCCATCACATACTCGAACAGCGAGCCGGGTGCCCCATCCGCGAGATAGCGTAGCCAGAGGCCCAGACTGCCGGTCCACATAGTGGTCACGCCGGGGTGACCGGTTCGTAGAGTGCAGGCCAGCCCAATCGCCTGCTCAAAGCCGGTGTGGTTGGCTGGCGACTCGCACACAAAGTTCGGATCGAGAAGGCCAGCCAGGAAATTGCGTGAACGATCCACCCACAAGAACTCATCCGCCGTCAGGAACTGGCCCAGGGCAGGCAAACGAGCCGCCAGGGCCAAGAGAAGCAGCCCAAGAGGAATACCCCAGCGAGGCAATCCAACCCGTATCAAAAAAGCGCGAAGCTGTTGAAGATTCAAGATACTTCATCTACCTTAAAGGAAAGAGGCGGCATAATTCTCGGCTTAATTGCCCATGGGGGCGGGATTCCCCACAAGGCGTACAGGCAACATCAAGCTATCACCTACCGGCATGCCCGCAGAGTCCAGCAGTGTCAATCGTTCGCCAGAATCAGCCCGGTAAAGCCCCACCGCCAGACGGTATCCTTCGGAGGTCAGGCCATCAGGGATAGACACCACCCGCTCATCCACAACCACTTCGCCACGCACCCACTCACTGGTGGGTACCGGTGGCTGGGCGTCGGTCCCAACCAATCGATTTCCTGATGTATCCACCACATGCACGAACACGGTGTAATCTGCCCAGGCACGAGGAGCCGCCTGCCATGCCAGACGTAGCGTGCCCGTCGGCGCATCGAAGGTGTAGCCGATCAGCCGCAACTGTCCCCCGAAGTCCGCATCCAATCGCTCGTCAAGTGGCGGAGGGGTGAACTGTCGCGCCTCGACGCCCCCCAGCGGGCGACCGTCCACCAGTAGACCGTAGCCTCCACGTGACAAACCAGCCGCAATCTTCAGTTTATGCTGGCTGACAACTAGCCCATCGGCCCGACGTTCCAGCCGGGCCAGCGCCTCGGCAAATACGTCGCCGCTGCGGGTACCAGGGGAAAGACCGAGATCATCCGAAGGCTGCATGGTTAATCGAGACGGGTCCGTTGGTAGATCGTCTCCAGCCAACCACAGCACGTCCACCACCGTTTCCTGCCCGAGGGGCAAGTACGGCTGACTGGGGCGAAAGGCCAGTGGCCGGGGCAAGATGCCCATATCGCCCACAGGCCCCGTCCATGGATAAACAACTTCGTTGGTCATCGCCGGCTGAACACCCGGCCCGGCATATACCCACGCGTAGTCAATGCCACCCAGTCGAACCGTGTGCAAAGGTGACTGCGCTTCAAAATAGCGCAGGACTGTGGGCGAAGGGTAACCTGCCTGAACCTGCTTGACATACAGCACCACGTAATCTAGCCCACCAGCCGTGACGCTGCTAACTCTTCCCGAAAAGAATGGGGTCAACGCTGATGCATAATACGAGCCAACCTGTAATGCCGGGGCGTCCGGCTGCCCATCAAGCCAGCGCCCGACTTGATCCAACCCCTCACCCCAACCGATTTTGACCAAACGAGATGCGGTCAACGGGCCGCCTACCAGAGGGTTGAAATAGGTGAAGTAGTAGGGATAGAAAGCCAGCGCCGGCAAAGCGAGAATGAATACCAGAACCGGATTGCCTACTCTGGTCCACCGGCGCACCCGGTCCTGTGTGCGGTTTGCCCATTCGACGACCCGGGCAAGGCCCGCCGCCGCCAGCAGGTAGAGGGCAGGCCAGGCAGGTAAGATGTAACGGTTGCTGCGTTTGCCCCCCACGCTCATGAAAATGGTAAAGAGCACGGCAAAGGCCAGCAACCACCATTCAACGGATGCTGGCTTGCGTCGCCTGCTCAAAGTCAGCCATAGCCAGGCTAGCAACCCCAATGTGGCGAAGAGAGACAGCTTGAGCACTCCGTTGACCAGGTAGTAAAGGGGCCCCAGGTCCGGCACCAGCCAGTAGCCTTCTGCCTCAGCCTCCAGCGTGTCCGTCGCGGACAGGAAGGCATTGTGCAAGACAGCGTAAGGCGCCCCGGCGGGGTCCTGCCAGCCAGCGGGCCACACCATGGCGAAAACAACCCAGCCGACCAGCCCCCACACCACCAGTTGGGGTAGCCAGACACGCAAGGAAGCCCCCCAGCGCCAGGCTTCGACCAAGGTCACCAGGCCCACGAAAGGGACCAGGAAAAAGGCCGGCGACTTACTCAGCCAGGCCAGCCCGGCCAACGCCCCCGAGGCAATTACCCACCTCCACGCCAAATAGGAAGGGGGATGTACTCTCTGCCCATCCCCTGGCATCGCTCGCAAAAAAGCCAACAGGGAAAAGCTTACAAACAAACCGGCGGGCACATCGTGCCCCAGCACTCGCGATAGAGCAATGAGATGAGGATCAAAAGCTAACAACAAGGCCAGCAATTGCGCCGTCCGCTCCGTCGTCAGCTGGCGCGCCAGATGATAGAACGCCACCACGCCGATCGAAGTGAGCAAAACCATCGGCCAGCGTACGGCTATCAGTAGATCCAAGTCGGCACGAAACTCCGGCAGCGAGGCGAGCCAGTCGGTGAAGGGCACCCCCAACCCAACCCGGTGGGACACATAGTACGCAGACAACCCCAGAGAGCCAAGCCAGGTAGTGGTAACGCCAGGGGTCAGGTTGACGATCGTGCCCGCCAAATCTCCGCCCAACAGCGCCCCCAGAAACTGCGCCGAGCGGTAAACCCACTTGGCTTCGTCTGCAGTCGCAAAAGCGCCCAGTCCAATCGCGCGAGGCAG
>CP070811.1:921558-925013 GCA_020343875.1 Anaerolineales bacterium
ATCTCCGAAGTCCTCCAATCATTCAATTGAACGCTGGGTCGGCACTGCTACCCACCACACATATCTATACGCGGAGGTATGATATGAAGAGGAGCTTCTGGATCATCACCGCCTTGGTGTGGATAGCTGCTATAAGTTGCTCGATTGGCCGCCTACAAGAACAGGAGAACCCGGCCACGATCATTGAGGCGATCAACCAGGTGGACGCCCATCGGCTACCAGAGGATGACTGGGAGCCAGCCCAGCAGGGCATGGAGGTCTTCAGTGGCGGGCAGGTACGTACCGGCCAAAACTCGTCCGCGCGGCTGGAATTATTGGAAGGTGTGGTGCGGCTCTGGGCCGACACTATCTTTACCGTCAGGCAAAGTGCCACCCGCCAAGACCGGCCGGTAACCAATATCTTCTTGCAGGTAGGCCGCTTGTGGGCCCACCTGACGGTTGAGGAACCCCATGAATTCAACGTAGAGACAGCCAGTGCGGTGGCCGCTGTGCGCGACACCAGTTTCAGCGTACAGGTGGCGCCCGACCAGACTACCATGGTTTCGGTGGCCGAGGGCGAGGTGATCCTGACCGCTCAGGGGGAAAGCGTGACGGTGGCCGCAGGCCAGCAGGCTATCGTCAGGCCGGGCCAGCCGCCGTCGCCACCGGAGCCGATGAGCGTCGAGGAAATCGCCTTGTGGATCACCGAAGGCGAGATGCCACAGTTGGCATCACTGTTGCCCACACCCACACCGACCCCCACGCCCACAAGTGTGCCCACATCGACATCCACACCCGTACCAACCAGCACCCCCATGCCCAGCCCGACACTCACGCCGACTCGTGTGTCGCCCACGCCCACATCAAGCGCCACAGCGCCACCTACGCCGACCTTTATACCTACGGCCACCCAGGCACCCCCGGCTGAAGTCCAAGATAGCCCCTTTAAGGCCGTGGACGGCCAGGAATTGGTGGCTACGTATTACCCGCCCTCGGATTGTGGTCTGCCACTGACCGTGCTCTATTTTCCCTGGGTACGAGGCGATCGCGACGACTGGGAGTCACTGGCTACCTTCTTGCCCGGGGATTTCTCCTATGGCGTCCTATCCATCACTACGCGTGGCTGCGAGGACGGATGTGCCGAAATTTGGGATCGGTCCGGCTGGTTGCTCGACTACTCGGCAGCTATGCAAGCAGCGCAGCAATTGCCCTGTGCCGATCAAAGCTGGCTGGTCACCATTGGGTCCAGCGTGGGCGCCGACGGTGCGATTTATGGGTGCGCACAGGAAGAGAAGTGCGTGGGCGCGCTGGCCTTCTCGGCCAACGGCTGGCTGGATATTCCCTACGTGGATGAAGTGGCGTCTATGGTTGAGCGGGGCAAACAGGTGTGGGCCGTGTCCAGCCAAGGCGACCTGGGAGTAGCGCACCTTGATCGGCCCGAATGGCGTGCCTATTACCGCGAGATTATCTTTCCCGGCGACGAGCACGGCGATGAGCTGTATCCCCTCACAGGCCAGCTCATCCAGGATTTTCTTGAGTGCGCGGCCTACTCGTTTGAATTGGAGACGTGCAAGCCGTAATGTTGGCTTCTTGAATGAGCTGACCCGTTGTCTTTGACACGAAATCGTGGTATACTTTCGCATCGCCCCCCCTTGAAACAGTTGAAAGACAGTGTTTCTGCCATGGCGAATCTCGCAAGCGACGTATCACAGCCGAATCCACTCCTGGCCACCAAACTCTACACACCTCGCATCCCTTCAGAATTTGCATCCCGCTCGCGCTTGACAGAGCGGTTGAGCCAGGGGTTGACGCGTGACCTGACGCTGGTCTGCGCTCCGGCCGGTTTTGGCAAAACGGTGCTGGTCAGCGAGTGGCTATCCGGGTTGGAACGTTCGTCGAGTTGGCTTTCACTGGATCAAGGTGACGACGACATGGTCAGTTTTCTCACCTATCTCCTAGCTGCCCTGCAACGAATCGACCCCGATCTGGGCCGGACAACCCAGACGCTCCTGAAAGCTTCTCCACTGCCGACGGTGGAAGTGCTGCTCACGCCCCTCATCAACCAGATCACGGCCCTGGACACCCCGTTTGTGCTGGTCCTGGACGATTATCACGTTATCACGCTGCCCATCGTTCACGAGGCCATGAGCTTCTTGCTGGATCATATGCCGCCCCAAGCGCACCTGGCCATTGCCACTCGCCAGGACCCACCGCTGCCCCTGGGGCGACTGCGAGCCCAGGGGCAAATGACGGAGATACGGGCCGGCGACCTGCGGTTCACGCAAGAGGAAGCGGCTGCTTTCCTCAACCAAACAATGGGTCTGAACCTCTCGCTCACAGAGGTGGCCGCCCTGGAGCAGCGCACCGAAGGCTGGATCGCCGGACTGCAACTGGCTGCCCTATCAATGCAGGGGGAGCACCCGAAGCATATCCCGGGCTTTATTGAAGCCTTTACCGGCAGCCACCGCTACGTGGTGGACTATTTGGTGGAAGAGGTCCTCAGGCGGCGGCCTCCGGGCACCAGGTCGTTCCTGCTGCAGACCTCGATCCTTGACCGCATGACCGGCCCCTTGTGCGATGCCGTGTGCGAGGCACCAAGTGAGAGCGATGGTCAGGCGACCCTGGAGCAGTTAGAGGCAGCCAGTCTCTTTCTGATTCCTCTAGATAACGAACGGCGCTGGTATCGCTATCATCATCTCTTTGCCGACTTGCTGCGCAATCAGTTAGAGGCATCCCAGCCAGACCTGGTGCCCATCCTGCATGACCGGGCCAGCACCTGGTACGAGCGGAACGGACTTATTCCCGAAGCTGTGACTCATGCACTGGCAGCCAAGGACTTTAAGAAGGCTGCGCGCCTGGTTGAGCAAATTGCCAGGCAGATGCTGGAACGCAGCCAATTGGCGCAGCTTATGAAGTGGGTGGATGCGCTGCCCAAGGAACATGTTGGTGCCCTTCCCTGGCTGTGCGTCTATCACGCCTGGGCACTGCGCCTCAGCGGTGCCGCTTTTCAAGCCGTTGAATCGCGTTTGCGGGACGCTGAGCAGGCTCTTGGAAGATATGAGGGGCTTCCTCAAGCGGAATTAGTTGAGTGGTCTGTATTCACCGAAGGAGAAGCACCCAAGGTGCGGGGTCACATCGCTGGCCTGCGGGCCTATCAAGCATTATACAAAGAGGAGATTCCCCGCGTCATCGAACTAGCCCATCAGGCGCTCGAAACTGGGCCGGCGGGGGATTTTGTGCGCAGCTCCATCGCGCTGGCGCTGGGCTGGGCCCATAGGTTTAGCGGTGATCTCGTGGCGGCCAGCCAGGCATTCGGTGAGGCCAGGGCGATCGGCCTGAGGTCGGGGAATACCTACCTGGCCATGGCTGCCACTTGTCGCGACGCCCACGGACTGGTGTTGGGAGGAAGACTCCACCAAGCCGTTGAAAGCTACCAGGAAGCCCTGCAAATAGCGACCATAAAGGGTGGGAGCCGC
>CP070811.1:925113-999372 GCA_020343875.1 Anaerolineales bacterium
ATTCGGAAGCTTTTCAATGACGTGCTGGCTGGCCCTGGCTGCCTCCGCATAACGTCCAGCTCTCCACAAGGCTTCTGCCAGCGCGGCCCGCACATCCATTCGATCCGGATCTTGTGTCAGAGCGGCCTTGTACTCTTGAATGGCCTTGGCATACAGCCCGCTGCGGGTATGGATGCGTCCCAGCGCTACCCGCGTGATTTCGATCCGCTCCGGTGCGTCGCCTCCCTGGCGGGCATTGATCAGCTGGCCGAGCTGCGCACGCAGGCCAGTGTCACCAGGCGATAGCTCGACCGCGCGTTGCATGTACCAGATGGCTTTGTCTGGATCACCTGCGGCTTCATGAACCTCGGCCAATCCAGCCCGCGATGTTGCATCCTCTGGATCGACGCTCAACACGCGCCGAAATTGCTTGGCTGCTTCCGGGTAATTGCCTTTTGCCAGGAGCGCCTGACCCAGCAACCGGTAGCTTTCCACATGGCGGGGATAATGGCTCAGGATGCGGCGTGTGAAATGAATAGCCTTGTCAGGTTGCCCGGACTGAATGAGTGACCTGGCCTCCTCACAATAGTCACGCAAACTGATTTGCTCCATACACCATTGCTCCCGGATGCCTTCAGGTAGCCAAGTTATTATGTATGGCTCACCATAACTATTATGCACTCTTTTGCATAAATTGTCAATGCAGATTGTTTGGGCTTCTGGGGTGAGACGAAGGGTATCGCTTCCTACGGGATTGCGGTCATTGGACTGCTTATGCGCCGGGCAGCAGGTCAATATGGATGCACCTTTTGGCCAATCCTAAGTCGCGCTGGTCGCAAGGCTGCGGCGTACCACGCCCAGGCCTGAAGCCTGCGAAAGATAGAGACGGCCACCTTCCACCTTAACGCCTACGTACGGGTCGCTGGCCAGGTGCAAGGTGCTGTCCAGGTCGGCGAAGTCTGCCAGGGGGGCCAGATGAGCTGCAGCGGTGATGCCGACTGAGCTTTCGATCATACAGCCCAGCATTACTTGCATATCCAGTGTCCGGGCCAAGGCGATCATGCGGCGCGCCTCACGCAGGCCGCCGGCCTTGGTCAGCTTTATGTTGATGCCATCGGCGGCGCCGGCCAGGGCCAGGATGTCGGCAGGCAGGCGAACACTCTCATCGGCCAGAAGCGGGGGCAGGTCATGTGGGAGCCGGCGGCGCAGGCGGTGCCAGTCCTCAATGTCGTCTCGCGGGATGGGTTGCTCGATAAATAGCAGGCGGTAATCCGCCAGCCGGGGAATAATGGAGGCGGCTTCGCTCACACTCCACGCGCTGTTGGCGTCTATGCCTAGCTGGGCGTCTGTTTCCTGGCGGACCAGACGCACGATGGCCTCGTCGGCGCCCAAGTCGCCGGTGCCTAGCTTCAGCTTCAGAATGGGGAAGCCCTCAGCTGCCTGCACTCGCCGCCGCAGTTC
This sequence comes from Anaerolineales bacterium, assembly GCA_020343875.1. Taxonomy (GTDB): domain Bacteria; phylum Chloroflexota; class Anaerolineae; order 4572-78; family NAK82. Next base: position 926,554 of record CP070811.1, read on the forward strand.
GTCCTCGTCCCTGGTAATGCTCAGAGTGAAGCAGCTGAGAGGAGCGTGCAACGGATTCAGTCCCCACAGTCGATACAGGGGCTGGCCAAGTTGCCTGGCCCAATGATCGTGCAGAGCGATGTCTATGGCCGCCCGGGCTGGAGCGGGTCCGGGGGGCAATCGATCCAGGGATTCTTCCAGTGCCAAGGGGTCGTCACCCAGTAGCGCGTGGGGGTCCAGGCTTTGTAGATAGGCCACTGCCTCTGCCTGGCTGTAGCCGTAGTAAGGCACAGGCGCGCCTTCGCCTACGCTATCAGCCAGATGCACCAGCACGTTTTGGCGGGTGGTGCTGGTGCCGTGGGCGATACGGAACGGAGTCCTGAGGTGCAGCGTGATGGGCTCTACAGTCAGTTGCATATGCATCTCCTGGCTGGTGCTATTCGCGGGGTCTTATTGCTCGGCACACTATGTTATGGTATCCTAATGCCGCCGGATGCAACCAGGCGTGAAGAGGCGGAGAGGAGATACCAACCTTTATGCGTGCCATTCTGCAACGCGTGAAACGAGGCGCAGTGTCGGTAGATGGTCATGTTTTGGGAAGCATCGGGGCTGGACTGGTGATCCTGGTGGGCACCACTCATGAAGATAGCTCCGTGCAGGCCGAGGCCCTGGCAGCCAAGACGGCTAACTTGCGGATCTTTGAGGACGAGGCGGGCAAGATGAACCTGTCAGCCTTGGATGTGGGTGCTGATGCGCTTGTCATCTCGCAGTTTACCTTGTTTGCCGACTGTCGGCGTGGGCGGCGACCCAGTTTCATCAAGGCCGCCCGCCCTGAAGTCGCGCAGCCGCTGATCGAGCATTTCATCCGGGCCTTACGTGCCGAAGGGGTCTCCCGCGTGGTCAGCGGCGTGTTTGGCGCTCACATGCTGGTTGAAATCCACAACGATGGGCCGGTAACGATTTCCCTGGATACCGACGATCTCTAAGCCTAATCCTTCGGCATGGCTTTCAGCTGCATGTAGGCGGGCCGCATGCGCAGGTCAGGGTAGCCAGGATAGATGATGCTCCAATAGGTTTGCTCATCCCCTTTGCCCCACTGCGAATCGGGCATGTAGATAAGGCTCATCACCGCGATCCAGGGTTGCCAGTGCTCTTGGGCGTATTTGTAAGCGCGGACCAGATATTCGGCTTGTTCTTGATCCCCCACCGCATGCCAGGCATAAGGGGAATCCGGCCTATGATCAGTCGTCCAGCCAAATTCCAGCAATACGACACGCTTTTGGGCATCCCCGTTGGCCACCATCACCTCTCGTACGTCTTCGACGTGGCGAAAGCAATAGATGCGCTTTAGCTCGGGTGGATTGGGGTCGTAGTTGTTCAGAATCGGATCGTTGGCAACCACATCTGGATCCGTTTCGGGAGCGGCCTTGTAGCCGGCGCCATGGGCGCCCATCAAATCGAAGTAGGGTGCTGCCCCGGCATCATACATAGCCTGAAGGAAGACGGTATCGGGTACGGCTACATCGTCCCAGCGGGTGGTGGGTGCCAATCCGGCACTGATGATGTGAGCGCTGGGATCGATTGCCTTGATGGCCTGGTAGGCAACCTTAAGCATTTCGCTGTATTCAGCCGGGTTAGGTGGGCGGTTTCCCCACTCGCGGGCCAGATTAGGCTCGTTCCAGATTTGATACGCATCAATGCGGCCCCGGTAGCGGGTTGCCAGAGCGCCCAGAAAGTTGGCAAAGTCCTGGTAGTTGTCGGGCGGTCCGACTTCCGGGTAGACGTCACTGGCCCACTGGGGCTGGACCCCCACCCGGGCGATTACGTTCAGCCCATAGCTATCAATCTGGTCCATCACCCGGTCGGTATTGGCCCAGTTGAAAATGCCTGGCTGTGCGCCTTCTATCTCGCGCCAGGCGAACTCCTGCTTCACCCACCGAAAGCCAGCTTCGTCTATCAGTTTCAGGTCCCGGTCGGCGACTTCTTCTCGCCAGAAAAGGAAAGCCTGCATGCCGTAGTCAGGCGACGACATTGCGGCTGGGGTAGGCTGGCCACTGCCTGTGGGTGTCTCGCCTACCGGCGGATCGCTGGTCGGGGATGGCCAGGCAGTGGGCTCCGGGGTGGGCGAGGGCACCAGCGAGGCGGGTGAATTCGTGGCTGGGGCGATGGAAGCGTCAGGTGGGGGCTGTTCGGTAGCGCAGGCGGCCGCGCCCAGGGTCAACAGCAGCATCGCCCCCAGGCGCAATCCAGGACGCAGAACGTAGTTGGTAAACGTTGATGATGCCACTAAGTACGCCACCGCCCTCGCGCTTTACGCCTGCGTCCTACTTGGCAATCCCGCCCAGAGCCTGGTAGGCTGGCGTAGGCCCTTCGGGGGTGAGGATGCTGAAGGCGGCCTGCTCAGAACCCGGGCGGGTGACTCCGTAGTTCAGATTCCAAAGAAACATCGGGCCGACCCAGCCCCAAGCCTTGGCTTGCTGGAAGGCTTCCACAATCCACTGTGCCTGCTCGGCACGGGTGTTGTCGGCGGCATACTCGTAATTGGTCTGGGGCGTACTCGACACCGCCCACCCAAATTCAGTCGGCCAGAGAAGTTTGTTGGAGTCCCCATTTGCCGCCATCGCGTTGTGATAACCTTCCATGGTCCCCCGGAAGCACCAGCTATGGTGGCGATTGTCGAAAGGCCCTCGGAAGCCAGCCGCCGGATCGGTGACACTCTGCCAATCGGCCGTAGCTGGGCAGTTGTACCCGCTGGGGTGAACACCGATGGCATCCGACACGTTCTTCAGGCCGGCGGCGTACATGGCGTTCAGATAGGTGATGTCGTCAATGGCGGCGCCAGGTACATCGCCAGCCGGAGTCGGTGCGCCGCTGACCACGATGATGGAGGGATCAGCAGTCTTGATGGCCTTGTAAGCGACCGACAGCAGGGCTACATAGTCTGCTGGCGGCATAGGCGCGCCCCCTCCCTCGCGAGCCAAGTTTTGCTCGTTCCATACTTCGATCGCTTGCACGCCACCTCTGTAACGCTTGGCCAGTTCACCCACGAAAAGTGCGTACGTGCCCGGGTCGGCAGGTGGACCTTCCTGACTCAGGTCGGTATTAGCTGGGCGAGCCCAGTCAGGGGCTTTGACGATGCTGAGCAAGATATTGAATCCGGCGTTGTGATACGTCAGAATCAATCGATCCCACTCGCCCCAGTTGCGGATACCTTGCTGTGGCTCTGTCTCTTCCCAGGAGAGCTGAAACTTCACCCATTTGATGCCCAAGCTGTTGAGATGGTTGATGATCTCTTCTGGTTCGCTGCTGGGGTCTACCTGGATACCGTACCCGAACGGAGCCTGGGCTGAGCCGGCCGGTGGCGGTGGTGGAATGGGCGTGGCGGTGGGCTCCGGAGCGTCAGGTGTCTCCTCCTCTGGCGGCGAGGTAGGACGCTCCTCGACAACAACCGGGGTATCAGTTGCCTGTTCTACGACGGCTTGCTCGACCGTGGCCGTTGGGGTGTTCTCAGACGCTGGGGGGAGTGGGTCAGCTGTCGGCGGCGCGCCCCCCTCTGGCGTAGGGGTGGCTGTCGAAAAGCTGACCACCACGCCACCCGGCGTGGTGGTCGTATCATTCTTGGGTACGTCGGGCTGCCAGAAGAAGGCGAACAAAGCAAAAGCAGCAGCACAGACCACGATCAGAGCTAGCCCGCCCCCCACGATGATGGGCAGCCAGTTTCGGCCCTTGGTGGGGCGTGAGTTAATCGGCTTGAAACTGGGTTCGCGTTGCATTCAGTGCACCTTTTATCAGGGTTTAGAGACAGCCGCTCAAGAAGCCAACTGTCTTCCTGCCAGGTAGCCGGCCTACTTGGGCATACCGGCCAGGGCGCTATAGGCAGGCACAGGGCCGGCTGGCGTCAGCAGCGCGAAGTTAGCCAATTCGGTGCCGGCAGCGGTGACGCCGTAGTCCAGGTTCCACAGGAAGGCAGTGCCTACCCATCCCCAGCTCTTGGCTTGCTGGTAGGCCTCTACGATCCACTGTGCTTGCTCCTGTTGGGTGTTGTCACGGGCGTATTCGTAACCCGCCTGTGGATTGCTGGATACGGCCCAGCCGAACTCGGTGGGCCAGATGGTCTTGGCGCTGTCGCCGTTGGCGACCATCACGTTGCGGTAGCCTTCCATAGTACCTCGGAAGCACCAGCTATGGTGACGATTGTCGAAGGGGCCCCGGAAACCGGCCGCCGGGTCGGTCACAGTTTGCCAATCACCCGTGGCCGGACAGTTGTAGCCGCTGGGGTGAGCCCCGATGGCGTCGGACACGTTCTTCAGACCGGCGGCATACATAGCATTCAGATAGGTGATGTCATCAATGGCGGCGCCGCCCACATCGCCGGCCGGGGTGGGCGCCCCGCTGACCACGATCATGTTCGGATCGGCGGCTTTGATGGATTGATAGGCAGCCGATAGCATGGCCACGTACTGTTCGGGTGGCATGGGGGATCCTCCCCCTTCATACCACAGGTTTTGTTCGTTCCACACTTCGATGGCCTGTACCCGGCCCTGATACCGCTGAGCCACTTCGCCTAAGAAGCGGGCAAAAGCGCCGTAATCGGCAGGTGGTCCTTCCACGCTACGGTCATCGCCGGCTGGGCGGGCCCAGTCGGGAGCCTTCGGAATGCTGAGCAAGATCTTGATGCCTGCTCCACTGTAGGCGCCGATCACGTCATCCCACATGCCCCACTGGTAGTTGCCCGGGCTGGGTTCCACGTCTTTCCAGGGCATTTGGATTTTCATCCAGCGGAAGCCCAAGGCCTGGATGTGACCGATATTGGATGCCTTGTTGCCACGCGGGTCTACCTGGATGCCATAGTCGAAGGGTAGGTTACCCACTGCTGAGGCCACAGCCGGCTGCGGAGCCGCGGTAGGCGCAGCAGCAGGTGGGGCAGGCTCTGGCGTTGGCGTGGGCGCAGGTGTAGGCGTGGGAGGCGCCGGCGTCGGGGTGGCAGTCGGCAGTGGCGTGGGGGTGGGGATAGGCGTGGGTGTGGCCACCAGCACAGATACACTGCTTCTGGCGGCACCAGTGGTGCTCCCATCGGACGAGATGGCAGCCGCGATGATGTATTCACCACCCTCTTCGGGTGCGGTCCAGGCATAGCGAGGATTGGTCAACTCAGTGTTACCTTGAGCCAACACATCTCCCGCTGCGCTTTCTACCTGCCATACCACAGCAAAGCGGCTCTCGACCGGCGGGATAATAAGGTTCAGGAATTTTCGGATGACTTCCCAAATCTGACCGTCATTCTCTTCACCCAGCAGGTTTTGCACGGCCACACCCCGCAAATTGTATTCGGCCACGTACTGTAATTTGCGGGCGATGCTGGCCGCGTTTTCCAGCCACACCGTGTGTTGCTGGCCGTTGGGGTCCACGTAGGCAAACCAGTAGGTCCCGCTGGCTGGGTCAAACTGGATGCCGGTGGACTGTTGCAGCCCGGCCAGGGTAAAGGTCACTTGTTGCCCTGGATTGACGATAGTGCTATCGCCTTCGATGCTGACCTGGCTAAAGGGGGCCAAAGCCTCGGTATAAGATACGGCCTTTTGGTTTCCGTTGGTCCGCTCAGTGCTGCGCGTCGAGACAAGTAGCTGCAGCTTGTAGCGGTTGACTTCCCCGACTGCCCACTTGAGCATGGTGTCCATCTCACCACCCGGGGTGTAGGCGCGTGGGTCGCTGGGGACGGGGATTTTGACGGTGTCGGCTACAGCGCCAATGGCCCGCCAGTCATACACGCCCGTCTCCCACTGGTCAAGGGCGATTTGGACGGGCAGCTCGAGTCGAACTGAAAGCTGTTTTCCTTGCTCGTGCAGGGCATCAGCCAGTTCGGTGATGAAGCCGGTATATTCAATTCTCAGGTCGGGGTTGATGCCTCGGTAGTCGATGTCGATGCCAGGGTAGGCATTGCGTACCACCGCCTCGACAATGCGTTGGATGTGCTCGTCACGTGCGGATTCATCAATGAGCATGTTGTCAATCAGGTCGCTACGCACCGCACTGTCATCTTCCCAGTTGCGTAGAGTCGGGATCACAATATAGGTCGTAGTTTGATCCGGCTGAGGCAACGCACCCAGGTCGCCGCGGATGGCTCCGTCGGCGTCCAGGTACAGGCCCTGCGGGTTGACCTCTACCACCGTGTCCCGTGCCTGATCAGGCACATCAGCCGACAGCGCCAGGTCAGCGGAGACCGATGGCTGTAGCGGCTTAGTCTGCATGACGACGATCGACTGGGGCAAGTAGTCAAGTTGCGCTTCGATGAAGTCATCCCCAGGCGGGACGAAGTGGGGCAACCAATCCCAGGCTTCGCCATCCCACGAGTAGAGGTCCAAGGTGCTCAGGGGGTCGACGTCGCCAGGCATAGGGATGCGGACCACTACTTTGGTAGGAGCTTCTTGCCCGCGGAACTGGATCCGATAGTAGGGCCCCTTCACAATGAGCCACAAAGGTATGTTTTCGGCGGCTTCCAGCAGGGCATTGCCGGCCGATCCTTCCAGGAAGCTGCTCCGGGGAATGGCAGTGAATTTGATCCTGGTCTTGCTTTGGATCCCCTCCGGCAGGATCATTAATTGGGCGCCGTCATCGGTGCTTACGAAGCCACCTTCCTGGGTGGGGATTTTGGCATAGCCGTAGCTGAGGATTCGCTCGGCCGCAGAAACTGGAGGTAGCAAAATGATGGCTACCAGCAGAACGACGATCAATCCGTAGATGATCAGGCCGCCCAAGGTGCTCTCAATCACATTTTCGAATGGACTCGACCAAGTATTGTTCGCGTTACTGTGCATACGAGTCTCGCTGTCTCCTTTCCCGTCGAAATAAGCTTAGACGGCAGATAGTAGAATGGGATCTAGGAATCAAACTTTCAGGAAACCAGATACCTGGTTTCCCCATCCCCCGGCTTGCGACCACACCCCCCCTGGTCCTGCCATCCCGGTATCCGCAGGGCGCGGAAGCCAGGACGCTTGACACAGGGCATGGGCCAGGGGAGTCGGGGGGCTGATCCCTGATCCCTACCTCTACCGTTCCCTGTCTGCCGTCAATCGTTCAACTGGGTACATGCGGGCGGTATTCTATCACAGGGAAAGGGCTTTGGCAAGTTATTGCGCGTGGCGGACGAATAGCAACCGGTCGCGATTGGCATAGTCTTGGGCAATCTCGACGCTCGCCCGAGGGAATAAGCCGCGGGCCAATGTGAGAACTCTGGCACCCTGGCTGGCGCCGATTTCTACCAGCAAGACACCGCCGGGGAGCAGCCGGTCTGAAGCCATTGGCAGCAAGTGACGCATGATGGCCAATCCATCAGGCCCGCCATCAAGGGCCGCGCGAGGCTCCCAGCGGGCTACTTCGGGTGGCGCCGTGGCCAGCTCGGCTTGGCTGAGGTAAGGTGGGTTGGCGACGATTAGGTGCAAGGTTCTGGCCAGCGGGGCCATTAGGTGACCTTGGAGAACATGAACACGATCGGCCACGCCGTGCCGCCGGGCGTTGCGTTGAGCGGTGGCCAGAGCAGCAGGCGAGTTATCGATGGCCATCACCCGCACTTGGGGCAAGTGTACCGCCAGCGCCACGGCAATCGCCCCGCTGCCGGTCCCCACGTCAGCGATGGTTCGTAGAGACGGTGAGGTGGCCGCCCACTGGAGAGCCAGTTCGATCAGCCGCTCCGTTTCCGGGCGGGGGATGAGCACATCGGGTGTGACCATGAACTCCAGGCCAAAGAATTCTTTATGCCCGATGAGGTAAGCGACGGGCTCCCGCTCGCTACGGCGAGAAAGCAGGGACTGGTAGGTGCTCAGTTGGGATGAAGAAGGGACGTGTTCCGGATGGGCGTACAGCCAAGCCCGGGTTTGACCCAATACATGGGCCAACAGCACTTCGGCATCCAGCCGGGGAGTGTCGCATCCGGCTGCCAACAGAGTTTGGGAGGCGTGTTTCAGGATTTGAAGTACAGGGCTGCGTGATGCGGATTCGATCACGCGCTCGCCATCTCCCTCAGCTTGGCCGCCTGGTCTGCTTCGGTGAGAGCCTGGACAAGTTCCTCCAAATCACCGCCCAGGGTGGTTTCAAGGCGGTGACTGGTGAAGCCGATGCGATGATCCGTGATCCGGTTCTGGGGGAAATTGTAGGTGCGTATCTTTTCGCTGCGTTCGCCGCTGCCGACCTGGGAACGACGGGTCTCGCCTTGCTCTTCCACGAGGCGTTCCTGTTCCATCTCATACAGGCGAGAGCGCAGAATGGCCATAGCTCGCAGCTTGTTCTGGAGTTGTGAGCGCTCGTCCTGGCAGGCGACGACCATGCCCGTGGGCAAATGCGTGATTCGTACGGCCGAGTCGGTGGTGTTGACTGATTGACCACCCGCCCCTTGCGAGCGGTAGACGTCTACCCGAATCTGGTTGGGGTCAATCTCTACCTCTATCTCTTCCATCTCAGGCAACACGGCCACGGTGGCGGTGGACGTGTGAATGCGCCCGCTAGCCTCTGTCTCGGGCACGCGTTGCACGCGATGGACGCCGCTTTCGTATTTGAGGTGTGAGTAAGCACCCCGTCCTTGTACCTCGAAAATGATTTCTTTGAATCCCCCAATGCCTGTGGGATGACTGCTCAAGACCTGGGTTTGCCAGTTTTGTACTTCAGCGTAGCGAGCGTACATGCGATATAGATCAGCAGCAAACAAGCCTGCCTCGTCACCACCGGTGCCAGCTCGAATCTCGACGATGACATTCTTCTCGTCGTTGGGGTCCCTGGGTATCAACAGCACCTCAAGCTGATCCGTCAGCTCGGCTTCTTGCTGCTCCAGAGTGTCGATCTCGTCTTGCACCAATCCCAGCATATCATCATCCAGGCCATCATCGAGCATGGCACGGGTTTCGTCTAGCTGGTCTTTCACCTTTCGAAAGCGACGGTAGGTTTGAACCAATTCCTCCAGCTCGGCGGCTTCTTGGCCATACTGGCGTAGCAGGTTGGGGTTGGTGGCGACTTTCAGGTCGGCCATCAAGCGATTCAGTTCTTCGTAACGGGCCTCCACAGCGGCCAGCTTGTCCAACATAGATATACCTCTGAATTGTGTCTTGCCAAAGCCCGCCGGTCCTGGGACGAGGCGGGCTTCAATAGAGACATGATATACGAGGTTATGGAAGTCGTCAAATGGATGGACATTTTCTTCTAACCAGCGTATAATGATTGCCCTGTGCTCTTGCCCTGGTTGGCCTCTCGCTCACCGCTTCGAGCCAAGCCAAGTACCTACTTGTGTCGACAGACATACTGGTGGGTGCGGCTGCCGCCGTCCGGGCATTTCTCCATATTCTGGCGCGAAGGTTATGACACCGGATTGGGACGTCTACCCTCTGGAAACAACTGATTTGGTGCGTGCACTGCCTGGGCTGTTACTGGCCTGGGATGGCCAATGGTTTCTCAAGGTCTACGATGAGTTCGACTGGGGGACGGCAGCCCGCCTGAACGCGCGCGTGCGTGCGGCTTTTGGGCGCATCGAGATGCGGACCATGCTGGGGGTATTGGGCAAACGTTACGCCGATGACCTGCCCGACGCGGTGCGAGTTTTGCGCACGTATATACACAGCGTGTTCGCAGCCGGGTTTGTAAGTGATTTTCATGTGGTAGGGGATAGGTTAGATGCTTTCGTCAGCGTCTGCGCCGCTTGCGAAGGCGCCAGGCGGGCTGGCCTGGAACGAACCGACCAGGCGTGTGTGGCGTGTGAAACACTTTGGATCGCCTGGTTTAAGACCTTGCTGCCAAACCGGCACATCACCTTCGACATTCAGGGGCGTATGGGCTATGGTGATCAGCGTTGCCACTTTGTGCTTCAATTCGAGAGAATGTTCGACGCAGAGTCCTGAACACCGCGCAGATGGGAAAGGGTGAAGCAGGATGCCTCCAGCAATTATCAGTGCCCAGAGGGTGGTTTACGTCCCAATGGATCAGGCTCGAGACTGGTTCTTGTCACTTGAAGACCATCCAGAACGCTACCGCTTCGCCACCCATGATGGGATCCAGTTTGTCCATGGTAGCTTTGGTGAGGTAGGATCTCGCTTCAAAACCCGGGAGAGTTTCTATTTCCTGAAACTGGCGCTGCTTTTTGAACTTTTCGAGGTCGGTGAGACCTGGTTCAGTTTTCGATTGGTCAGCCCCTCGTGGGCGCAGGTTTGGGGTGCGTTTAGAATGCAGGCGCTGAGCTCGGAGTCAATTTCGTTGTATCTTGAGATTGGCTCTTTCAATCAGTGGGGGCAGTTCTGGCTCAGATTCTTCCCTGTGGCAGCTGCCATCCGTCGGCAAATTACACGCGAAGTGGTTCATGTCAAGACCTCTATGGAATCAGGTATATAAGCTGAGGCGACCGGTAACGGGCAGGCCGCAAGGGGATGAAGGTAGCCATGGGGCATAGTCCTATTCGTGATCAGGCGCGAGTGATTGCTCGGGGGCGCCTGGCCTGGCTATTCCTGATTGTGTCGTTGCTGATCATCGGAACCTTCTTGCTGTCACCGCCGTGGACGGTGTTGGGCAAGACGCGATTGGTGGGGTACGCGATTTGCCACCAAATACCGGAGAGGTCGTTCCACATGGCTGGGCACCAATTGCCCCTGTGTGCTCGCTGTACCGGTATCTACATGGGGGCATTAGCTGGCTTCGTGCTGATGATGTTGTGGGGGCGACAACGATCGGTCAGCCTGCCTCCAGTCTCAATTACCCTGGCGCTGATTGGATTCATTGTCATGATGGGGGTGGATGGGGTCAACTCGTACCTTACGTTCTTTCCCAATATGCCCCACCTGTACGAACCGCAAAACTGGCTGCGGCTGACCACGGGCACGCTGGAGGGTCTGGCGTTGAGTGCTTTCGTCTACCCTGTGCTAAACTACAGCCTGTGGCGTGATGTGGACGAAACGCCCTCAGTTCGGAATTTCAAGGAACTGGCACTCCTGGTCTTGGCTGGTGGGGTGATCATTGTCCTGACGTGGCTGGAGCTGCCCTTCCTACTCTACCCCCTGGCCGTTTTGAGCACGCTGGGGGTGCTGATCATGCTTGGATCGGTTAATACAATAATTGTGGTGGCATTGACCCGCCGTGAAGGTATGGCCTTGACCTGGCAACAGGTCGCCCTGCCAGCGACGATCGGGCTGGCGTTGGCCTTCCTTGAAATTGGCGGCATGAACGTTGTGCGAGCTATGGTCACCCGCGCTCTTGGCCTCCCCTTTTAAAAGTCGGCGTGAAACCCTTCTGGTAAGTTACCACTTTGGCTAGGCTCGGGGAGGGTTTGTACCCCCTCTGTTTTTGCCACGCAGAGCCTGGCTCTGGCCCAAGATGGCACTGACAAACCGCCTTGGAGCACTCCCAGAGCGGCAACCCTGGTAACCTATTCTCTTTGGCTGTTGAACGTGGTTTACCCGACTGTAGCCTCTCCAGGATGGCTTTCCTCAACGGCCTGCAACAAGTAGCCCAGGGCCTGCTGATAGAGGGCGCTGTTCTCGACTTGCAGGCCGACGAAGCTTGCGTCCAGGTTGCCCACTATGTAGGAAAGAGCCCCCAGATGAGTGCGCCATTGGGTGTAGCTTCCCTTGAGTACACCGTGCGAGTCATACAGCAGAAAGGGATGAGTCGGGCTGGCAATGACGAAGTAGCCAGGCAGGTCGAAAGTGACCACGCCAAAGTAATGCGTCAGCCATTCGGCGTCGTCATGCGGGTTTGAAAGGAGCGGGGTGATGTCGAAGTCGATGTCGTTGAGGATTTCGGGATAGCAGCCAAAGCCCCAGCGTCGTACGCTGCGCACGCAGCCGTTTTGCCCGACCCGCACCGGCACGCAGGGCGCACCAAAGCCATGCGGAAGCTGCAGGGTCACCTGTCGCTGCTCCAGGTCTCCCTGGAAGGTGACATTCCAATAACGAGCGATCCAGTCTTCGGTGGGGAACTGGCCCGGATAGTTGTTAACGCTGGTGGTATCCTCAGGGGCCGCGCTGCGGCGTAAGGTGTTGGGGCCTGAAGTCAGGTTTCTTGGTTCACGTCTGTCAGACATAGCCAGTTGACCGATACCATTCCAATGTTCGACGTGCGCCCTCCTCGAAGGAGGTCGGCTCAAAGCCTAGTTCGCACTTCGCCTTCTTGCTGCTGACGACCCAGTCCTTGAACACGTACGGAACCAGGTTAAGAGGGTAGAAGGGCTCACGTCGAGTGAATAGAGCAATAAATTCCAACAAGCGGGCGAAATTGATCATAACACCTGCCGGAACATTGACGCGCCAGCTTCTTTTGCCCGCTAAGCGGCTGACCGTCTGATTCGCCTCCCTGTGGGTGATGCTCTTGCCGGACACATTATACACCTGGCCGATTCTTCCATGCGTCAGCGCGGTTTCGATGGCCTGCGCCGCATCACCTACGTAGCAGGGGAAGATGAGGTGCCGCCCCCAGTGAACCTGGACTCGCCAGCCGCGCAAGAACTCTTCGAAGAAGAGGCGGTTGAAGGCGTAATGCCCCCATGGACCGTAAAGCGCCCCCGGACGGAGCACGATAACTGGCAAACCCACCTCAGCATAGGAGAGAGCCAATCGCTCGCCTCCCATTTTAGCGCGGGCGTAATTGTCGCCTGGATAAGGGCCATACGGGGTGCTTTCGGTGATGATGCTGCCAGTCGGTTGTGGCCCGACGACGATGATGGTGCTGACGTGGATGAGTCGATTGACATTCAGTGCATAGGCAGTTGCCAGCACGTTGCGCGTGCCCCATAGGTTGGTCTCTTCAAAGACATCAGGTGGTCCCCATAGGCGAAAACAGGCGGCGGCATGGATCACCCTGTCGCAGCCGGCCATGGCCTGGCGCACCGTGTCCAGGTCGCGCACGTCGCCAGCAGCGATTTCCATGCCCAGTGCTTCCAGAAAAGATGTGTCAGAGGTGGCGCGGGCCAGGACGCGCACCCGATGGCCTCGCTGCACCAAGTACTCACACAGGTTGCGCCCCAGAAAACCGGTAGCTCCGGTGACCAGGATCAACACCCTTCACCTTCATGATCGCTCCACAATTCATCAGCCATGTCCCCCAGGCCCAGCGTCACCAGCTTTTCGGGCCTGGGCCGACCGGTCTCCCAATCCCACTGGCGATACTCATAATATTCGCGCAGCATCAGTTGCCAGTCGGGGACGAAGCCTTGCGTGCCTCCCTCAGAGAGTGGTCGGGTCCACAACTCGGGGAAGATTTCGCTCTGGCGCGGATTCAGGCCCAACTTCAGGTTGAGAACGCGTTTCAGGTTGAAAATGCGCTCGCCGGCCGTGTAGAGATCATCCAGCGATACCTCTTCTCCCCAGGCAGCGCTGAACAATTCCGGCAGTTCCCTGAAAGGCATGTTAACGAATTGGCAGCAGCCGCTCGAATCGACCATCGCACGGTAGTTCTGATGCCGGGCGACGGTGGGGGCTTTGCCTGATTCTTGATGATGATCGCCGGACTCGATATTGAATTCGGGGAAGTCATGCCCTGCCTCGACTTGGTAAAAATCACCCTTGTTATGGCAGGCACCGCGCGGCGAAGTGAGATAAACCACTGCCATACCGCTCATACCGCGTGGGTCGTGCATGCCAGGGTCCAGGCCGTTGATCTGTACGGCCATACCGGAAGCTTGGTATCGCTTCTCCATCGCCAGGCTACCATCGGCCAACACGTCACCAAAGCCGTCGCGGATGGCGATCTTGCCAATGAGTTCGATGACAGGGGCTGGGTCGCCCCAAGTCAGCCTCAAGCCATCCGTGTCGTCCGGAGTAATCAAGCCGTTGTTGTACAGCCAGAAGGCAAAGCCGATAGCTCCGCCGGTACTGATGGTGTCCAGCCCCAGGCGGTCGCACAGCAGGTCAAAGGTGGAGACGGCCCCCAGGTCGTCAATCAGCAATTGATTGCCCAGGGCGCACAAGGTTTCGTATTCCGGGCCATCGGTTTGGGGGACGGGATAGGGGCCTTGAGGCACTTCGATCTCAAAGCCGCACTGAACGGCACAGCCCCAGCAACCCGTGTGGCCGGTGGCGATGGTCTCTGCGATGAGTCCACCGTTGAGATTGTCTACGCCTTCGAATCTGCCTTGAGTCCAATAGCGGAAGGGGACGTTGCCCACCATGTCAAAGTAGTCCATGCCACCACTGGTGCCCGTCTCCTTGAGAACTTGCACTGAGAAGTCGCCCTGAGTGCGAATCAGGGCCCGGCGGGCAGCTTGCTTGAATCGCTCTTTGTCCGATAGGGGGACCTCGCCTCGGCCCCGGATGGCAATGGCTTTGAGCCGTTTGCTGCCCATCACCGTCCCCATGCCGGTGCGACCAGCGGCGCGGGCGTCAGCGTTGAGGATGGCAGCGTAGCGGACCAGGTTCTCGCCAGCCGGCCCGATGCAGGCTACCCGGGCGCGTGGCTGGCCTAATTCTTCGACGATACGAGCCTGGGTGTTGTAGGTATCCAGGCCCCACAGGTGGCTCGCGTCACGCAATTCCGGCGGTCGATCATCCGACAGCCATAGGTAAACAGGCACCGGTGATTGGCCGGTGACGATGATGCCGTCATAACCGACCCGCCGTAATTCACGTCCGGTGAATCCGCCCACGTTGGCTTCGCCCAAGATGCCGGTCAGCGGGCTGCGGGCCACAAAAGCGTGACGGCTGGAGGCAGGGGTCCGGGTGCCAGTTAAGGCCCCGGTCATCATGATCAGCGGGTTGTAGGGGCCAAGGGGATCGGTGTCGGCATCGACCAGGTCGTACAGGTAGCGGGCAGCCAGTCCGCTGTTGCCGATGAACTGGCGGGCATAGGTCTCATTCAGGGGTTCGTCGCGCAGCTCGCCAGTGGTAGCATCAACGACCAGGATTTTGCCTAGGTAGCCTCTCATACGTACTTATCTCTCCCAAATGTTGTCATACAACCGGTTATGCCCTGCGGCCTGGAGGGGAGATACCTCAGGGGTGAGGTTCGATCCTCTGGCATTTCAAAAGTCCACGTCCTTACCTTCATAGGCGTATTCAAATAACCTGCGCGTGTCATCGGTGCTGAGGTCTCGAGGGCTGGCGACGATGGTGGCATCCATCTCGGCGTTGTCTACCAGCTTGTCAAGGTGGGCCGCAAACTCGTCGGGGGCAACATCTGGTAGTGCCTCTCGGATGCTAAGCGGTTGCCCGACTTGCCGCTCCAGGTCACAGATGGCCGACACCAGGCTGTTGGCGCCTTCCTGATCATCGGCAGCCGACATGTTCAGCAGGCGGGCGATGTCGACATAGCGGGTTGGCTGAACACCCCGGGCATTGAACTGGATGGTGTAGGGCAATAAGAGGGATACTGCCCGCCCGTGGGGAATGTGGAAGACAGCTCCCAGGCTATGGCCTAGCGCGTGAGCGGCCGCCGCCAGCGAATTGATGAAGCCCAGCCCGGCCAGGGCGGCTGCGTTGTGCATCTTCTCTCGCGCTTCCGTATCTTCACCGTCTGCGTAGGCCCGAGGTAAGTAGGCAAAGATAATCTGAACAGCTTTGAGGCAAAGACCATCGGCGAAGTCATTATGCCAGGAAGAAGTATAACCTTCGATGGCGTGAGTCAGGGCATCCAGGCCGGTGTCGGCGGTGAGGCGAGGGGGCATGTGGGCAGCGAAGGCTGGATCCACAATGGCAATATCAGGCATGCATTCAGGGGCGCCGGTAGATATTTTGCGTTGCTCTTGCCTATCGGTGAGGACGATAGCCCACGTCGTCTCGGAGCCGGTCCCGCTGGTGGTGGAGATGGCGACCATTCGCGCTTTCTGGTGCAGGCCGAGATCATCGATGGGATTGATTTCCTCGGGAGCCAGGTCGGGCCGCTCGTAGAGAATCCACATAGCCTTGGCTGCATCCAGCGCCGAACCGCCCCCCAACCCTACAATCCAGTCCGGCTTCTTCTCAAGCATGAACGCCGCGCCGCGCCGTACCGTTTCCAGCGATGGCTCCGGCTCTACCTGGTCGAACACGTCGCAGTCGAGGTCAGCTTGGACCAGCTTGGCTTTGACCATCTCTACAAAGCCCATGCGGGCCATCGCCTCGTCGGTCACAATGAGGGCTCGCTGGCCTTTCAAATAGGCCAGGTGATCCAACGCGTCCTCGCCAAAGACTATCTCAGGGCTGCGGAAGTACCACATAGCCTCCTCCAGTAGCCGGTAACCAGATGCAAGTATTTAGCCGACAGACGTCAAGTGCTGGATGTCGATTGCCAGTAACTAATTTTCTGACTATTTATAGCGGGAAGTCGGTGGGCACGCGGGTGGTGCAGCGGACTAATTCGTTAGCGGCTTTGACAGCCCGCATGATCTTGGCCATGTTGCCTTTAAGCTTCAGCTTCTTGGTCAACAGGCCCTTTATGGGGTCCAGCCGCAACTCGATCACCTCTTTCCATGTGCTGACCGGCGCACTGATGACGAACTCCGGGCTTCTTGCAGATGGGTCCTGGGCAATAAAAGCACCACGGCTTTCCCCGTGCCATAAATCCATGTACATGTAGACAGGTTCAGTCAAGGCACCTTCTGCTTCGATGATGAAGTAGAAATCACCTTCCCAGGTCTTGGCTGCCTGCCGATAGGCCTCACTCTTGTTGATCTCAGCGTGGAACTGTTCGATCCAGGCCTGGGTAGCAAATGTGACTTTCTCTTCACTCATAGGGGTTTCCCTTCCTTAATAGAAAAGATAATGAGCCCTGACACGCGGGCAAGGCTCATTTGTCGGGCGGATACGACCATGCTACTGCTAGAGAACAGACGGCAGTCTCCGCATTCAATTGGCTCCTGCCATATAGGTCTGGTGGTCGGCGTAGGGGCATTATACACTGATTTTAGTCTCTCACCAAACTTGGTTTTGGATACAATGGTTCAATACCCCTTGACATGGCCTTTTGATTGTGATATGCTGACCGATGTAGTGATCACCTCTTTGAAACAGAACACATACCTAGGAGTCGCTAAAACCATATGCGTCGCGAACGAGTGTCTGATGACATATATGTCTTCACTAGTGATCTATATGCCCAGGTGACTGCCTCGGCTGTGGCAACCGAGGCAGGCATCATCGTGATTGACACCTTGCCTTTTCCCGAGGAGACGCGCTTGATGAAAGATTTCCTTGAGGGGTTGGGGCGGGGGAAGATTCGATATCTGATCAACACCCACTGGCACGGCGACCATACGCATGGATCCTTCCTGTTTGAAGGCGTGCAACTGGTAGGGCATCAGAAATGCGCAGAGGCTTTGCTTGAGTTAGGGGCTGTAACCTTGCAGGAAAGCAAAGAGTCCTCTCCAGAGCTAGAAGACGTGGAGCTCAAGGTACCTGACATTACCTTCGATGAGGGTGATATGCTTCTCCATCTGGGTGGGAAATCATTGCAGATGGTGCTTACTCCCGGCCACACGCCCGACTCGACGGTGGTTTACGTGCAAGAGGACAAGGTGTTCCTGGCGGCTGACACCGTGATGCCCTTGCCCTATTTCGTATGGGGCAATCGTGAAGACTTCATCACTTCACTGCAAAGCATTCTGGAGTTTGATAGTGTGGAGAGTGTCGTGCAAGGCCACGGCGAGGTTCTCTTGCGCGGTGAAATCCAAGAGGTCATTCAGAGCAGCATCAATTACCTGGAAGTGATCTACGAACGGGTGAAGCGGGTTGTAGATGCGGGCCAGGGCCTGGCGGCCTTAGGTCGTATTGACATCGAATCATGTGGTATGTCACGCATTCCCCTCAACGGGCTGGTCCAGGATCTGCACCAAGCTAACCTTTACGCTCTTTACCAAGACATGACCAATAGCAGCCAGGGTTAAGAGGCATAGCATGAGATTTCCACGTTGCAGCGGCATTTTGCTGCATCCTACTTCCCTCAGCGGCCAGTTCGGCATCGGCGACCTGGGTGACTCAGCATACAAGTTTGTGGATTTTCTGGCCGCGGCTGGCCAGTCCTACTGGCAGGTGCTCCCCCTCAGTCCCACCGGCTACGGTGATTCTCCGTACCAGGGCCTTTCTGCATTCGCTGGCAACCCGATGCTTATCAGTCTCGAAAAGCTGGTAGAGGCTGGACATCTCTCGAGAGGGGATCTGGAGGACGTACCTGGTTTCCCTGAGGAGCGGGTAGATTTCGGGCCGGTCATCGACTACAAAAAGGGCTTGCTCGACCAAGCCTTTGCCAATTTCCGGGCCCAGGCACCGCCCGAACAGCGAGTGGCCTTTGTTCGCTTTTGTGAGGAGCAGGCTAACTGGTTAGATGACTTTAGCCTGTTCATGGCCCTGAAAGAGGCTTACCACCTTCGTCCCTGGCACGAATGGGGGGCGGGTGTGGCCACCCGCCAGCAGCCGGCACTGGCCCGTCAGCGTGAGGCGTTGGCAGGCGAAATTGAAAGCCAGAAATACCAACAGTGGCAGTTCTTCGAACAGTGGCTGGCTGTTAAACGCTACGCCAATGAGCGGGGCATCCGCATCGTTGGTGATATCCCTATCTTTGTTGCTTTGGACAGCGTTGACGTTTGGGCTAATCCTCAGCTTTTTTATCTTGACCAGAACCTGCAGCCGACGGGCGTCTCGGGGGTGCCCCCTGACTATTTCAGCCAGACAGGACAACTTTGGGGCCATCCCCTCTATCGCTGGCAGGCCATGGCTCAGAACGGCTATGCCTGGTGGATTGCCCGTTTCCGTATGGCTTTCACCCAAGCCGACGTGGCGCGGATTGACCACTTTCGAGGCTTTTACAACTATTGGGAAGTTCCGGCAGGGGAAAAGACGGCGGTCAAGGGACGTTGGCTGTATGGCCCCGGTGCTGACCTGTTCCACGCTGTGACGGCTGCTCTGGGGGCGGTGGCTATCATCGCAGAGGATTTGGGCGATTTCGACGCTGAATCGCGGGCTGGTCTGGATGCTCTTCAGTCTGAGTTCGGCTATCCTGGCATGAAAGTGCTTCAGTTTGCTTTCGGCGCGGACTCATCCAATCCTTTCCTGCCACACAACTTCACCAACGACTTCGTGGTTTACACCGGTACCCACGATAACGACACGAGTGTGGGTTGGTACCAGGTTACCTCCACGGAAGCGGAGCGGAACTATGCCCGCCGGTATTTGGGCAGTGATGGCTCAGACATCGCCTGGGACCTGATCCGGCTGGCGTGGGCCTCGATAGCCAACACAGCCATCACAACCGTGCAGGACCTGCTGAGCTTGGGCCACGAGTCTCGGATGAATACTCCCAGCACCGTCGGCCCGCCCAATTGGTGGTGGCGTCTCTTGCCCGGGGCGTTGACTGACGAGATTGCTGCCCGGTTACGGGAACTGACTGAGGTTTATGGGCGGATTCCCTGAGCGATGGGTAAGACCGAGGCGGCACTTTGGCTTGCACATGTGCGGATTTTGGCATATAATCCGCTACATCGATAAACTCAGAGCCGCATCGGCTGTGATGGAAACGAGTAGGCGAGAGGTAGCGCTCAGCGAGCCCGGAATGGTGTGAGCCGGGTACGTGAAACTCGTCGAAAATCCTTCTGGAGCTGGCAACCGAATGGCCTATGCCTAGTAGACTTGCCCGGCCTCGTCCCTCGTTATCGGGACGCGCTTATCGGAATCGCATAGTGGCTAATTCCCGTAGGCGATTGAGCGGGCGGACACGTCAAGTGGGGTGGTACCGCGGGAGATTGGTGCATGAGCTCTCGTCCCTTTTGGGATGGGAGTTTTTGATTTTGGTTGACCACGCCCCTTCGCGGCGCGAATGGAACGAAGGAGAAGCGGATGACGGAACAGCTATTCCAGACAGACAGCTATTTGAAGGAGTTTGAAGCACAGGTGCTGGCATCCGACCTCGACCAGAAAGCCGTTGCTCTTGACAGAACAGCTTTCTACCCTGGTGGCGGAGGCCAGCCCAATGACGTGGGCTGGCTGCAGGTAGGAGATCGCTGGCTGGCAGTAACCAAAGTCAAGCGTCAGGGCGACCATGTGTGGCATTGGCTGGATGGCGAACCGCCACAGCCTGGTGCAGCGCTTGCCGGGCGTATCGACTGGGACTACCGATATAAGCTAATGCGCACGCATAGCGCGCTCCATGTTCTGTGTGGGGTCGTCTGGCGTGATTACGGTGCGCTGGTGACGGGTGGTAACATGTTACCCCTGGAAGGGCGCATGGATTTTGAGTTCGAAACCTTGCAGGGCGAACTGGTGCGAGAGATCGAGGAAAAGGTGAATGCCGAAATCGAGAAAGGGCGGGAGGTGCGCGTGAGAATTTTGCCCCGCGCGGATGCTTTCCAAATCCCCGATCTGATCCGAACCAAAATAAACTTGCTGCCGGAGAGCATCACCCAGGTGCGCACTGTTGAAATTGTGGGTCTTGATTTGCAGGCCGATGGCGGCACCCATGTGGCCAACACCCGCGAGGTGGGGTATGTGCAAGTGGTTGACTACAAGAGCAAAGGCCGGATCAATAAGCGGATTCGCATCCGGCTGGACGAGTGATGCAGAACGCAACGTGATACGTAAGATACATGGGCACTTTAGTTTCATTCTAGGGGCGTTGAGGATATGACCCGAAAATGGGATCTCATTTCTAAGGCCGAAGAGGTCCTGGAAGTGATTATGGCCTTGCCTAAGGTAGAACGCGCGCGACTCTTTGACTTGATGGCCAGGGAGCCGCTGCTGGCACGTTATATGATGCCGCCCCCACCCAGGCAAATTGATCTTAATCTGTCAGATGAGTTCGAAGGGGCACCCGATTACGTGGTCATCTTTGATGGCGGCAGCGAGGGGAACCCCGGTTTTGGCTATGGCAGCTATGCCGTAATTACCAGCGACGGGCGTCAACGATTGCGCCGCTTGGACTTTGAAGACGACATGACCAACAACGAAGCGGAGTACGATACGCTTATTGCGGCTCTGGTGGATGTATCTGAGCGGGTAGGGGCAGCCGGAAAACGTCTGGCTGATTTCACCATCGAGGTTCGGGGGGATTCCAACTTGGTATTGCGTCAGGTGGGTGGCGAGTGGAAATCCAAAAACGAGCGCATGCGTCGTCGGCGCGACATTGTGCGCAGTCTATTATCTCGCTTCGGCGGCCATCGGCTGGTGGAACAGCCGCGTGAAGAGTCGGTCAGGGTGCTCGGGCACTAGCCAAGTCATAATATCTATAATCATTCGTTTGTGTAAGGAGGAACCAGGAGGAGATACATGCCGTTTGAAGAGGTACCTGCCAAAGTAGACTTCCCAGCTCAGGAGCTGGAGGTTCTGAAATTCTGGAAGGAGAGCCAGGCCTTCCAAAGAATGCGCGAGCTGCACGAGGGGCAGCCTCATTGGTCGTTCATTGATGGCCCAATTACTGCCAATAACCCCATGGGTGTCCACCACGGTTGGGGGCGCGCCTACAAAGATCTCTATAATCGCTTCTGGACCATGCGGGGCCGTGAATTACGCTACCAGAATGGGTTCGATTGCCAGGGACTGTGGGTGGAGGTAGAGGTAGAGAAGGAACTGGGCTTCAAGTCGAAAAAGGACATCGAGAATTATGGCCTGGATCGGTTTGTGCGCAAGTGCAAAGAACGGGTACTGCGCTACGCGGCTGTTCAAACTGAACAATCCATCCGGCTTGGCTATTGGATGGCCTGGGACGACCCTGATCGACTGCGTTGGTTGGCTGAGGAGCTTATGGAGGACCCATCGCAGGTCGTTACGGTGGAGGGGACGAGAGGCCCTGTCACCGATTCGGTAGAGCAAATCGTTGGGCGACTTGGCATGCCCGAGCTGGAGTACAGCTATTTCACCTTCTCTAACGAGAACAATTATGTGATTTGGACTTTCCTCAAAAGGTGCTGGGAGAGGGGCTGGCTGTATCGGGGCGCCGACGTCATGCCATGGTGTCCTCGCTGCGCCACTGGCATAAGCCAGCACGAGATCGTCACCGATGGCTACGTGGAGACAACGCACCCCGGTGTTACCTTGCGCTTCCCGTTGCGTGGCAGACAGAAGGAGTCGCTCCTGGTGTGGACTACCACCCCCTGGACGCTGACCAGCAACGTGGCAGCTGCGGTGGGCCCTGATTTGACCTACGTCAAAGTGAGAACTCGTGCCGCCCCTGCCCGGGAAGCAGGTACAGGTGGGCGAGACACAGAAGACAGCCACGAGGTGCTCTATCTATCAAAGGGTACGCTGCATATGCTACAGGGTGACTACCAGGTTCTGGAGGAGATGCCCGGCACTGCCTTGGAAGGCTGGACCTACGACGGCCCCTTTGACGACTTGGAGGCAGCTCATCAGCCAGGTGGCCGCACTGATTTGAAGAAGCTCATTCGAGACGTTCAAGGCAGTGCTGCTGAGGTACACCGTGTCATCCTGTGGGACGAGGTAGGTGAGACGGAAGGCACCGGCATTGTGCACATCGCGCCTGGCTGTGGCGCCGAGGACTTTGAGCTGGGTATGCAGCACCATTTTCCTTTACTCGCGCCACTTGATGATGAGGGTTACTTTGTCCACAAATTTGGCTGGCTGACCGGTAGACATGTCTCCGAGATAGTCGAGCCCATCTTCGAGGATCTGAAGAAGAAGGGCCTCTTGTATCGGCTTGAGGACTACACCCACCGGTACCCGGCTTGCTGGCGCTGCAAAACAGACCTGGTCTTCCGGCTGGTGGACGAGTGGTTTATCAGCATGGGCCCCGTCTACGATAAGTCACGTGAGCAGTTGACCCCGGAAGAAAAGGAGCGCAGCCTTCGCTACCAGATCATGGACGTGGTAGACCAGATCCGCTGGATCCCCGAGTTTGGGTATGCCCGGGAGATGGACTGGCTGCGCAATATGCACGACTGGATGATCAGCAAGAAACGCTACTGGGGCCTGGCCCTCCCCTTCTGGGAATGCCCCGACTGTAATCACTATGAAGTTATCGGCGACGAAGTTGAACTTAAGGCCCGCACCGTCGAGGGCTGGGAGGAATTTGAAGGACATACGCCTCATCGGCCATATATTGACGCAATCAAGATCCAGTGCTCTCAGTGTGGGGGGACCATGAGCCGGATCCTTGATGTGGGCAACCCCTGGCTTGATGCCGGTATCGTCAGCTTTAGTACGCTGCGCTATCGAACGGACCAAGACTATTGGAGTAAGTGGTACCCGGCTCATTGGATCAGCGAGTCTTTCCCAGGCCAGTTCCGGAATTGGTTCTACAGCCTGCTGGCTATGGCCACCGTCCTGGACAGCAGCCCCCCGTTCCTGGAGAACTTTGGGTACGCCACCCTGCTAGCCGAAGACGGGCGGGCAATGCACAAAAGCTGGGGGAACGCCATCGAGTTCAACGACGCCGCCGGCAAGATGGGCGTGGATGTGATGCGCTGGCTCTACTGCGCCCACAGGCCGGAGAACAACTTGCTCTTTGGCTACCATCGCGCGGATGAGGTGCGCCGGCAATTCCTGATCCCATTGTGGAACGTCTACAATTTTCTTGTCACCTACGCCAACCTGGACGGTTGGGAGCCATCGCAGGAAGGTTTCGTGCCCGGCATGCCCGAGGGGGCTAGCCCGGTTAGCGACAACCCCCTTGACCGATGGATCCTGGCCCGGATTAACCAGGTGACTGCTCGCTGTACGGAGACATTGGAAAACTCGGACGCTTACAGCGCCACGGTCGCTGTCGAGGCATTCCTGGATGACTTGACCAACTGGTACGTGCGTCGTAGCCGCCGTCGTTTCTGGAAGAGCGAGCAAGACGCTGACAAGCGGACGGCCTATGCTACTCTATACCACGTCTTGGTCAAGCTGAGTAAACTCTTGGCTCCGCTGACCCCTTTTGTCACTGAAGTGATGTATCAAAATCTGGTGCGCTTGGTTCAGCCCGAGGCTTATGAGAGCATCCATCATTGCGATTGGCCTCAGGCTGACGAGGCGGCCATTGAGCCGGAGTTGCTTGACCAGATGGCGCTGGCGCGACGCGTTGCCAGTCTGGGACTAGGTGCGCGTGGCAGTGCCAATATCAAACTACGCCAGCCGCTCGCCAAAGCCATGGCTTACGCTGGTGATGTCAAGGCG
This sequence comes from Anaerolineales bacterium, assembly GCA_020343875.1. Lineage (GTDB taxonomy): Bacteria > Chloroflexota > Anaerolineae > 4572-78 > NAK82. The sequence continues at coordinate 950,565 of CP070811.1, forward strand.
GAGTTGAACGCTGAGTTAATGGCCATTGTGGCTGATGAGCTGAATGTGAAACAGTTTGAGTTTGTTGAAGAAGAGGGGACACTGGTCACTTATCGCTTGCTGCCGGACAATAAAATCCTGGGCCCGAAGTTCGGGCCGAAGTTCCCCAAGGTGCGGGCTGCATTGAGCGCCGCCGACCCGACCATGGTTGTGAAGAAGGTGCGAGCCGGGCTGCCGGTGCCCCTGGGAGTTGGCGCCGAGAGTGTGGAATTAAGCCCGGAGGAGGTGTTGATCCAGACTCAGCCGGTTGAGGGGTTGGCTGTTGCGGCCGATAAGGGTGTCACGGTCGCCGTGGATGCAGTTGTTACGCCGGAGTTACGGGCGGAAGGGCTGGCGCGTGAGGTCGTGCGTCGGGTGCAAACCATGCGCAAGGAGGCTGGCTTCAATATCGAAGACCGTATCACTACTTGGTATGTTGCTGAAGGCGAATTGAGTGACGTGGTGATTGTCTGGGGCGACTACATTCGAGCGGAAACCCTGTCCAGTGAATTGGTGGCGGATTCTCCCGCGGGCGGCGCGTATGTTGAGCCTCACCAGATCGAGGGAATACCGATCACCCTGGGCGTGAGGCGGGACGTCTAACGTATCTATGCGTTCTGGCGTGCATAATGAGGGGCGTCAGGGCACGGGCGAGATCTAAAGCAGGGGCGAGCATTTGCTCGCCCCTGCTGGGTAGATGGGTCAAGACAGCTTCGCCGCAACAGGCACTCTAGGAGCTACCAGACTCCTCAATTAACTCTTTTACCAGCTCTTCCATCTTACTCTTGGTCAGGAGACCAGTCCATTTCTGGGTGATCTTCCCGTCAGGGGTGATGAATATCGTGGTCGGCATACCAATTACCTGGTAGGCTCTCATCACTTCTGCGTCGGGGGTTGTGCCAGCTGGATAGGTAGCCCCTACTTCCTCGAGCAAGGCCCGGCCCTCTGCTTCGCTTCCCAATCCGACAAAGACACCAACGTCTACCCCGACCAGGAAAATCCTGTCTTGGTATTCCCCATATACTTCTTCAAAGTCTGGCATCTCAAGACGGCAGGGTGGGCAAAGTCCGGCCCAGAAATTGAGAACTATGGGCTTATCCTGCCCCAACAATTCTGAGAATTGCACCTCTTGCCCGCCTAACAAACCTTGGCCTTGGTAAACAGCAATCTGGAAGTCAAGTGGGAGCTGGTTGCGGTTGCCGGGAGCCAGGAGGGCCACGGCGGATCCTGCCCCTTCGGATTGGGATCCTATAGACGATGTGCCAACGCCAGACTGACCAGGCGTAGTACAAGCTGCCCGCGCAAACAGGGTGACCACCACCATACCGACCAATTTCGAGGCACGCTTGGCGATTTGATCTGCAGCTGGGTGGCCTGGCACGCCTCTTGGATGAGTTCTATCTATGTTCTTTATGTTCATCTTTACCTCCGGTATGGAATGGATCAACCTCAATGTCGGATCCAGAGTTCACCACGGTTGTGGCTGACTGACTGTTGCTGATTCACGATGATTGGTAGATCCTTGTCTCGGGCTTGAAGGCGGCCCACGAGAACCAGAAGTGATTGATGCCCACGACAGGCGTCAGTTGGCTGCCCGCCAGTGGACCACTTGTGGCATAGCCCAATACATTCCACTCGCTGCCTGTCTCTTCGTCGGTGATTTTGTCATCGTCGAAGCTGAAATGCAGACTTTGCCCGTTAAGGTCGCGGGAGAAGGCGTTGACTGTGCCAACATCGCGGCCTTCCCAAACGGTGTTTGCGTCCAGGGCAGAGGCGGTACCGGCATCCCAGAATACAGCCAGCAGCACGCCTCCTACGGTATCGTTGACCACGTGGGCCTCTTGTAGGACGTGGTAGGGATAAGCCACGGCTTCTCCGTTCAGGTCAATGGTCAGCACGCGGGCCATAGGGGGTAGCGCACCTGGCGTTTCTGGGCCGCGATACAGGAACGGCGGCCGGTTGATGTCGTCATAGCCAGCATAAGGGTTGTGCCCATAATTGCGAGTATAGCCTGTCTGGCGTGAGAGGACCTGGCCATCCGGGTACGTTTCTTTGAAATCTGCCCAGGCAATGACGGAGGCCGGCAGGAACTTCAGTTGACGGCCGGTAAACTCGCCGGCGATGGCATCACCGCCAGCTTGCTGCCACCAAGATTCGGTCTGCCGGTCGTACATCACCAGGTTGCTGAAGCGCAGTCGGCCTGTGGTGCCAAAGTCTAGCACTTGCCCGTCCAGGGTTCGCTCAAAGGCGATAGCTGTGTTACACAGAGGGCAGAAGGTGATTGTGACGGGAACATCGTTCACTATGTCGTTGGCAATCTCGTGCCACATGAGAATCTGGAGCGGATAGGCGCGCACGTCGCTGCCCAGCTGAAACAGAATCACTGGCTCCTGCGGCTTGAGCCAGGCATCAGCTTCGTCAACACTGATGAAATGGGGCTCATCAATCGCCGGAATACCGTCTTTGGTCGGCCCTCCCGAAAGAATCTCGCTATACGGCACACTGTGCTTGCTGAAGTCGGTCTTGAACTGAGCAGCCCCAGGCGGCAGCGGCTCTTCGGGCAGCAGGGCCGGGGTTGCGGTAGCTACCGGCGATGGCGATGGGGTGGCTGAAGGCTCGGTTACTGGCTGGGATGCCTGCGGTTGTACTGGTAAGTCCGTCGGTGTGGCTGCCGGGGTAGCGGTCAGAGTGTCGTCCGCGGTCACCTGCGCCGACGGGGTGCCCACTAACTGGCTGCAGGCGGTCAGAGCCAAAGCCGTCAGACCTATTGAAAACAAGACGATCAAACGCATCCTGTAACCTCCTCATGCAATACATTGCTCAAAGTAAATCCGTCTTTACTTACATGGATGGAATAAGTGGGTAATATCTTACGGCCACACCATGGCGGGCAGAACTTGCCCTTGTCTGTATGGCATGAGCTGTTTTGGACAGAATTGCTTCATCACCTGTCCTGTGGTAGACTAATCCGCGTTTACCAGTCCGATTTATTGTGTTTGTTGGCTATCTGACAAGTTAAGGAGAACAGGATTGGAGATTAGGAAGGTTGTATTGATCCACCCGGGGCGTGAGGGCCGTATCTGGGGCCGGGCGACAGGGGCTCCTTATACGCTCATGAGACTGGCCTCTCTGGTGCCCGCCGGGATCCCGGTGGAGATATGGGATGAGAACCTGGAGCCTTTAGACAAGAAGCTACGCCAGCTAGGATCTCATGACCTGGTAGGTATCACCAGCAAAACGTTGGCTATCGAATCGGCGGAACGCTTTGCGCGTATCGCGCACGAGGCAGGTGTGCAGACCGTGGTGGTCGGCGGGGCCCACGCCACGTTGATGCCAGAAGACGTGGCCCGTTGGGCAGACGTGGTCGTCACCGGTGAGGCCTATCGCACCTGGCCCCAAATCATCCAGGATTTTGTGGATGACGACCTGAAGCCTCACTATCACGATAGCGAGTGGGCTGACCTGGCCGGCGTGGCACCCATCACCGATCGCGTCATCGAAATGATGGGCGAGAATCGGGACTACTGGACGCCGATGATGGAGATCACCCGTGGCTGCCCGCGCAATTGCACCTTCTGCACTGCAATTCGGGTCAGCGGGCAGCGCATGAGGCTTCTCCCCATAGAGGAGATCGTGGACGAGATTCAGCGCCGGCGTATCAAGCGCTTCTTTCTGACCGACGATAATTTTGGGCTGGCTTTTCGTACCAATCCAGACTACATCGAGGCCTTGTTCAAGGCACTTGAACCACTGCCACTGCATGGTTGGACTGCTCAGGCTGAGATGCTGGTAAGCACCCATCCTGATCTGCTCAAACTCGCCCGGCGCGCTCACTTTGACAAGTTCTTCATCGGCTTCGAGTCTGTGAACCCGGCCAATCGCCGCGAGCTGGGTGGCAAAAGCAAAGGACTCGTCGCCCAATACAAAGAAGCCATCAAGACTATCCAGTCACACGGCATCGGTGTGGTGGGGTTGTTCGTCTTCGGGTTCGACCACGACACACCCCAAACCCTGATTGATACCTGGGACTTTGTACGAGAGAGTGAGCTGGATAGCGTCAGCATGACTGTTCTGACACCTTACCCCGGCACCCCCTTCCGCACCCAGCTGATTGCCGAGGAGCGGCTGATGGATAAGCCCTGGCGCTACTACGACACGGCTCATGTCACCTATTATCCCAAACGGATGTCAGTGGAAGAACTGGAGAAGACTTACGACTGGTTCTGCCGCCAGGTTTATAGTCCCGTGAGCATGGCCCGGCGTGGCAGGCGTACATTGCGTCGCCACCCGGTATCGCGCATGCCGACCAAGGTGTTTGGCAGTTTTAGCACCGACTATGGCTACCGCCGGACGTTCAATTGGCGCCACGTGGATGGCAACCGATTGCTGAATGCATGGGGAGCCACTGGCTGAGCGCGGACCGCTTGCCGTTACCCCAAAAGACTCATCCCGTAACTTGAGGGATGAGTCTTTTTTGACAGTTTGGGGCTGCCCGCTCTGGGCCTCTTGTGAATGTGTGGCTCCATAGGTGCGGGCAGGATCAGGTATGTGCCGAACCCGGCCTTATCGTGGATTAGCGAGAGGCAGTGCGAATGAAACCACCTGGCTGCCACAAGGTCCGCCGATAGGTGGCGTTGGCTTCCCACACCCGGTCGCCCAGTTCGGTATTGATGACGTCGTTGGTGATCAGGTAATAGTCAATCACGCGATCGGAGTGATTGAAGACACGCACATAATATAGACTGCCATCTATTACGTGTCCTGCCCATACCCGTTCACCTGTCACCGGATCATTGTCGCGCGATACCCACTGACCAGCCCCCATAGGCACCATATCTTCGGGTGTGCCACGTTTCCATACTTGCATTTGGCTGCCGTCAAATATCTGGAAGTTAACGTGATGCGAGCTGTTGCCATCAGTGGGCGTAGAGAAGAGAGTCATAGGCAAGTATTCAAGCCACTCACTGTCTCGGTCCTCCCGGATGAAGCTGAACCAGTGTTCTCCACCGGGTGCCAGCTTGCCCGTATTGGCACCGTCCTGCAGAGCTAAGGGGGCGGTGGGGTAGACGTTTGGATAGATATCAAGCAATGTGGAAGAAGCTACGCTGGGAGCTGCTTCAGCCTCCGAATACGGCATCTCGATCGTCTCGATGAGCGCTGCACGCTCAGGCGAAGCGAGGCCTGGCTGCCCGGAGTAGGTAGCAGGCAGCACAGCCCCGGCAGTTGTGGCATTGCCCATCTCCAGAGCATTTGGGGGCAGCCAGCCGAACTGGTTGGCCATAGCCAGCCAGGCTGCAGCATCTTCAGTAGACATCCCCTGTATAGCTGCTGCCACTAGCAACCATTGTGTCTCTTCCGAGGTTGCGCCTGGCCCCAGGTTGCTTTCGAGGGATGCGGCAGGCGTTACGTTTGAGGCTTGCCTGGCAAGACTGTTTGGCTGCAGCGCATTTACTTCCGGTTGGCCGAGCGCGGTGAGGTGGTACTCCACGCTTTGAGTTGAATTGTTGAAGACGTGCACGTAGTACGTTTCATCTGGCAGCAGGCTGCCCGACCAGAGCCGCTCGGCTGTCTCCTGATCAAAGTCAGTGGTGGTAAAAGTCCCCATACCAATATACTGATCAGCATAACCCTGCAACCAGCGATCAATCTGCTGGCCGGCGAAGACTTGGAAGTTGACATAAGCCGCCACTTCGTGCCCACCCGGCTTGTAGACCAAATTGAGCACCACAGTCCGAGCGGGTGGATCGTTCAGTTCGGTACTGCTGAAAGCGTACCAGAAATCCTCGCCTGCCGCCAGCGTTCCAACATTGAGCCCACTGCTTAGCGCTTGGGCGGCGTAGGGGCTACTGCCCAGATCAGGGTTGGCAGCTGCCGGCACAGCCGTGATCACCAGCAGCGCCAGAAACATCAGAAGGCGAATACTTGATTTCATAATGCAATTGTCCCCTGTTTCTTAGAGTAGGTACCAGGTCTCTGGTCGGGAAAAACAAAAATACACCTGGCAAACGTCACTGACTGAGCACCGGCAGGTGTGGACGAGTTTCAGGTGATTGAGGAAAGCGGTGACGTTCCCAGAGAGGAGGCTAATGCGCGTCTCCATAAACATTGTACTACGAAAGGAATGGCCTCGCAACTTATGGTAACGAGGGGGGTGCCTTTTTCTTGTTGCATCAATGCGTGCCGACCGGGTACGTTGAGGTATGGGGTCAGCTGTGTTATAATGTGCTTGGCACAGGGTGTGTGTCCATTTCCGCCCGGGCTGGCCACCAGAGTGAAAATTCCGCGCCGGCACGTATGGGCGGGGTGGCTCGTTTTGCCTTGCGGAAGGTGCCCAATGGAATTTGAAGAAGTGGAACATACTGCCGACTGGGCGCTGCGCGTATACGGGCGGGATTTGCGCGAGTTACTGGTGAATGCTGCCCGGGGCATGAGTTACCTGCTTGTCTCTGACCTGGTGACTATCTCACCAGCAGTGGAACGACGCTTCGAGTTGGATGCCTATGACGCCGAGAGCCTGCTGGTGGCATGGTTGAGCGAGCTGGCTTACTGGACCGAAGCAGAGATGCTGGTATTTTGCGAGTTTGACTTGTGCCAGGTGACACCAGTTCATCTTGAGGCGGTGGTCAAGGGTGACCGTGTCCCCAGCCTACACAAGCACATCAAAGCGGTCACATACCACAATCTACACATCATCGAGACCAACGACGGGCTGGAGACGACGGTCGTGTTCGACGTGTAGGAGGTAGCGCGATGGTAAGTAACCGTGATTTCAAGCGGATTGACAAGTACCTGTATGAAGTTCCTCAATCATTTCGAGAGGACATGCTGGTGCCGGCCCGCTTCTATGCCGATCCCGAGTTGCTAGAAGGAGCCTTGGGCGACAAGAGCCTGGAGCAACTGGTCAACACAGCCACGCTCCCGGGGATTGTGAAACATGCGCTGGCTATGCCTGATATTCACCAGGGGTATGGCTTCCCCATCGGGGGCGTGGCGGCTACCGAATTGCCCGATGGCGTGATCTCACCAGGCGGAGTCGGGTACGACATCAACTGTGGCGTGCGCCTGTTGGCCACACACCTGCATCAGGAAGAGGTGACTCCACACTTGGAGGACCTGGCTTCGGCCCTCTACGCTAACTGTCCCAGCGGTGTGGGCAAGGGAGGCAACATCAGACTCAAGCGGGGCGAATTGGAGCGGCTGGTGGAGGGAGGCGCGCGCTGGGCACGAGATCGGGGCTATGCCACCCAGGCCGACCTGGAGCGCACCGAGGAGGGCGGTTGCTTGGAGGGCGCTGACGCTGGCAAGTTGAGCCAGCGAGCCAGAGACAGGGGCCAGGGTCAGGTGGGCACGCTAGGTGCGGGCAATCACTTCATTGAGGTGGACGTGGTGACCGAGGTCTTTGATGAAGTGGCGGCAGAACGCATGGGCCTCTTCCGTGACCAGGTTGCGGTCCAGATTCATTGTGGCTCACGTGGTTTGGGGCATCAGGTCTGTGGAGATTACGTGAATCGTTTCCAAGGGGCGATTCATAAGTATGGTATCAGACTGCCTGACCGGGAGCTGGTATGTGCGCCCCTCAGTAGCCCTGAGGGAAGGGACTACCTGGCAGCTATGAAGGCGGCTGCCAACTATGCTTTCGCCAACCGCCAGGTGCTTGCCTATCACGTCCGGCGCAGCTTCGAGGGAGTATTGGCCGGCAAGGTTAAGAACTATCACGTTTACCAGATCTACGATATCGCGCACAACATGGCCAAGGTTGAAGAGCACCAGGTGGACGGTCGCCGGGTGAAGGTTTGCGTTCACCGCAAGGGGGCAACCCGCGCCTTTGGCCCAGGCTCGCCCGTTCTTCCAGATGTCTACCGGGACATCGGCCAGCCGGTTTTGGTGCCTGGCTCGATGGGTACCGCCAGTTGGGTGTTGGTGGGCACCGAACGTTCTATGGCGCAGACTTTCGGCTCTACCTGTCACGGGGCCGGGCGAACCATGAGCCGCTCCAAGGCCAAGAAGACGGTGTGGGGCGCCGATTTGCGTGAGAAACTAGAGGCTGATGGCATCCACATCCGGGCGGGCAGCATGGCCGGGCTGGCTGAAGAAGCGCCGGTTGCCTACAAAGACGTGGATCGGGTGGTGGAGGTGGTTCACGGCGCGGGTATCGCCCGAAAAGTGGCCCAGCTGCGGCCCTTGGCGGTCATAAAGGGCTAGACAGGATGCATCAGCTTGCTTGGACTAGGGAGCCTGCGGCGGAGAAGGGCGAGTAAGAGGTTGCCAGCTGCTATTTGCTGCCGGTCACCCGCGTGTAGACGGCTAATGTTTCGTCGGCAGCTCGCTTCCAAGAGAACTGGGCGGCGCGGGCCAGACCTTGCTGGCGCATTGTCTCTCGCAGCGACTCGTCGCGCCAGATGGCGAGAATCTGATCTGCCATAGCCGCCACGTCCGTTGGATCAAAGTAGCGTGCTGCCTGGCCACCCACTTCAGGCAGGCTTGAGGCGTCACTGCAAGCCACCGGCGTGCCGCAGGCCATTCCTTCCAGGACCGGTAGGCCAAATCCCTCATGGTGTGACGGAACGACCACCAGCCTCGCCCCGCTGTATAAGGCTGGCAAGTCGGTGTCAGGCACAAAGCCGGGCATAACCACGGTGTCGCCCAGAGCCAGTTCCTCCAGTTGCCGGAAGAAGTCCTCGTAAAGCCACCCTTTGCTACCCACTATCACCACTCGTATATCCTCGCCCGCTCGTCGCAGCCGATAGACCACCTTCAGCAACCGATTCAAGTTCTTGCGTGGCTCGATGGTGCCAACGTGGAGCAGGTAACAGTCTGGTAGCCGGTAACGAGCCTGAACTTGGGCAACCTGGTCGGGTGGGGCGGGTGCGAAGTGGGGCGCGGCCGCCTCGTGAACTACGCTGATTTTGGCCGGGTCCAGGCCGTAGAAGTTTACCAGATCTCGCTTCGTTGCCTGGGAGACGGCGATAATGGCTGAGGCACGGCGGCAGAAAAGGGGCATGGCTGCGTTGAGATACCAGTAGTTAAGCCGCTTGTGGTGTTGGGGGAATAGCCGAAAAATGAGGTCGTGGACGGTCAGGACTGTCGGCACGTGGCGCAGGGGCATCAGCAGATGCTCCGTGGCGTGGTAGAGCTCGGCGCCGGGCAGCAGGCGGTCGAATCCTAATCCCGCCAGTTGTCCCAGCCAGATGGCCATGCGCCAGGGCTTGTAGCCAGCGCGTACGCTACGACTTGGAATTTCTTGCAGCCGGGTGGGGAGGCGTACCTGGCCGCTTCGGTTGAAAAACAAGGCAAAGCGAGCTGGATCTTTGACCACCAGTGCCCCGGCCAGGCTTTCGGCATACCGCCCCAAGCCGGCCCGGCCGTGCACGGCGGCAGCCACATCGATGTAGATTGGCATATGCGCTCCTACTCAAATGCTCGCGCTACCCGACGCATGCTCAAATAAGCCATTCCCAGACCCAGGGCTGGCAGTGCCAGTGCTTCGGGCCACAGGGTCATCAAGTTTGCTCCCTTCAGCATAATAGACCGCAAGATAATCATAAAGTGGCGCATAGGGGAGAAGATGGACACGATTTTTAACCCAATCGGCAGACTCTCGACGGGCACCAGGTAGCCGGATAGCATAATCTCGGTTATGGCCAGCATGAATACAAATAGGACAGCCTGCTGTTGTGTGCGTGAGATAGCAGAGATCATCAGCCCCCAACTGACCTCGGCCGCAATGAACAGGGCTGAAAGCAAGAATAGAAGCTCCCAAGCGCCCTGCATCGGTACGTTGTATATACCTACGACGATGAAAAACATGATCACGAAGTTGGCCAGGCCAATCATGGCCGAGGGAAGGGCCTTGCCAGCCAGCAATTCGAAGCGTCGTAGCGGGGTGACACTGAGCTGCTCAAGGGTACCCAGTTCGCGCTCGCGGGCTAGCACCAACGAGGCGATCGCCAAGGTGACCTGATACGTGATGAAGGCAAGCTGGGCCGGGATGGCATAATTGCGGCCGTCCAGTGATTGGTTGAAGCGAACCGTCATTCGCAAATCCACAGGGCCAGATATGCCAGCCGTGGTGAGCAGGTGGGCCAAGTAGCTATTGATCGCACCTTCGGCGGTCCGCAGTCCGGTACTTCCGGCCATGCTGTTGGAGCCGTCGGCAATAACTTGCACCTGCGGAGAGGTATCCGGGTCAAACAGGTCCCGCTCGAAGTTGGGCGGGATGACGACCGCCAGACCAGCCCGGCCACTGTCAATCAGGCGCTGCACCTCCTTCTTGCGGGTGGGAAAGTAATACAGGCCCAGTTCTTCGGTATTGTCAAGAGCCTGTGCCATGCCCCGACTGGTGCGGCTGTTATCCTGGTCCAGGACTGCTGTGCGCAGATTACTCACCCCGGTGCCTGTGGCCTGGGCTATTAATACCAGCTGCATGACCGGGAAGGTGAATAGAAAGACTGTCAACAGCCGGTCGCGGCTGAACTGGATGAACTCTTTGATGACGATGTGCCAGATACGAGTCAGCACGGGAATTATAGTTTCTTTTTAAAGAGTGCCAGGCTAGTGACCAGAGCCGCCACTCCCATCCCCAGCAAGGTTACACTGGGTGCCACCAGATACGAAAGCCCCACCCCTTTCAAAAATATTGCCCGCGAAATGGTGATGAAATGGGTAGTAGGCAGGATTGAGGAAGACAGCACCGAGCGCCACGAGGCTTGGTTGATGGGATCAACCAGGCCCGATAGAAAGAAGCTTGGAACAAAGAAGGCCATCAGCACAATGAACGTCGCCGTCTGCTGACTGGCAACCCAATTGGAGATAACCAGGCTAAGCCCCATACTAGCCACGAAGTAGTCGGCCGTCAACAGGATCAAGAGTAGCATGTTCCCCCGAAAGGGGACCTGAAACCACAAGACTGCCACCAGCCAGGCTAGAAAAACGCTGCTGATCCCCGTCAACACATAGGCGCTGACTTTGCCCAACAGGTATTCTATTCCCTGAATCGGGGTGGCAAACAGTCTCTCAAGCGTACCGAGTTCTCTCTCGCGGGTCAGACCCAGGCTCAATGCCAGCGCCGGCAGTGCCAGAACCACCCCTATCAGGCCAGGAACCATGCTGATAAGCGACCTCAGGGTGACATTGTACCAGGCCCGAGCCCGCAAATCAAAGGGGACGGAGAGCTCATGTGGCAGCGGCTGAATCTCGGTGGCCACAGCTTGAGATGCGGCTGCGATCATGCCAATCGTCTGATTAGCGGCGATCGTGTCGCTACCATCAATCACAACCTGAACTTGGGCCACGTGCCGGCCATCGACCGACTCGCTAAAGCCGGGTGGGATGACCAGGGCTGCGTCCACTGTCCCAGCCACTAGCAGCTGGTCGAGGGTGTCGTAGTCATCTGCCAGGGCCACCATCGAGAGCGCGTCGCCGCTGAATATGCCTGCTATGTAGTCTCGTGCTGGTTGACTCTTGTCCAGGTCCATAACCGCCAAGTTGGCGTGATCTACGTCAAAAGAAAAGACATAGGCGAATGTAAACAACATAAAAGCCGGGGACGCCGTCACCAGAAAAAGGGTGCGGAGATCTCGGGTGATGTGGCGCAATTCTTTCAGGGCAACAGCCAAGGTTCTGCGCAGTGACATACTGAGAACCAATTTGTGCTTCAGGGTGATGGGAATTGTAACACAAGGCGCAATCGGTGCCAAAAGCGGTTTGTTTGGGGTGCGTCCCAAGAATCTGGGGTGCACCCTTTGTTTGGGACTCAGGGGGGTACGCGTGAGAAATGTGGTATAATTGTCACAATATGGTGCGTTGCTTCACCCAATGGCCCAGCATTCCTTGCCGTTTAAGGACGGGCACAGTTTAGAGGTGATGATGAGATGAAAACTAAAACCAGGGTGAGCGACCCTTATGGAGACAATGCAAACCTGACCATATTGTGGATTGCCACCCTTCTGTTATGCCTGGCTGTACTCCTTTTGCTGTTTAGCAGGGTCAGCCGCCAGACAACTCCAACCTCGCCTGCCCTGCTGGCTGTGACAGTGGCCCCCAACCCGACACGGGCCCCAAGCTCAGCACCAAGTTCTACACGCATCAGCTCCACATCATCAACTTTTGCAATTGCCAGGGAGCCGTTCACCGCTGTCTTGGAGACTGATGCAGATGTACTGTTGGGACCAGACGGTATGCAAAAGGATGCTGAACGCAACAGGATAAAGCAGCAGATTCGCGACATGTTTAGATCTTACAGCTCGCAGCAAGCTGGCATCGTCTTGGCTTTTGGTGTATCCCCTGAGCCTTCTGAGGGGAACAAGCTGGCGGCTGAAGTGAACCAGCTGTTGCTTGAAGAGTCTCCGGAGGTGTTTGGCTTGGCGGCTCTCAGGAATTTTCATACGATAAATGCGGATCGTTCTGAAAGAGGGAAGGTCGAGATAGAGGTCCACTTCTTGTTAAGAACCCCCTAAACGTCTGTTGGGTAAAGGGTGCGCCCCTGGCCGGAATGACCAGGGGCGCGCGGGGATGCAGTTGCGGTTTTTAGCCCAACCGCGGGGCTGGCAGAAGGTACGCCGGAAGATAAGCGTCAGAAGAAACCCGGCGTACCGAGTTTGGCTGGTTGCATTGTGGCCTTAACCCTTATACCGGCTATCGTCGCCGCAGGAAAGCTGGGATGTCCAGGTCATCTTGGTCGAAGCGTTGAACAGGAAAGTCGATGGTCTTCCTCTTGCCGGCCACATAAGGTTTGCGCTGGCTCATCGCGTCGAAGCCAGTGGCGATGACGGTGATACGAATATCATCGCCCATTCCCTCGTCAATGACAGCCCCGAAAATGATATTGGCGTCGGGATGGGCCTTGGCCCGGATAATTTCAGCCGCTTCGTTAACTTCAAACAGGCTCAGGTTGGAGCCACCTGTGACATTGAACAGGATGCCATGCGCGCCATCGATGGTCACGTCAAGTAAGGCACTGGCAATAGCACTTTGCGCGGCATCGGCAGCCCGGGTCTCGCCGTTGGCTTTGCCTACGGCCATCAACGCAGCTCCACCTTCGTTCATGATCGAGCGTACGTCGGCGAAATCGAGGTTAATCAGCCCCGGCACGGTGATCAACTCGGAAATGCCCTGGATGCCCTGGCGCAACACATCATCCGCAACCACGAAGGCTTGAGTGATCGAGGTCTTCTTCTCCACGATCTCCAGCAGCCGGTCGTTGGGGATGATGATCAGGGTATCTACCTTTTCTTTGAGGCGTTCGATGCCCTCTTCGGCCAGGGCACGGCGGCGACTACCCTCGAAGGTGAAGGGCCTGGTGACCACGCCGATGGTCAGTGAGCCGCTTTTCTTGGCCAGTTCGGCGATGATGGGTGCGGCACCAGTGCCAGTGCCCCCTCCCATGCCGCAGGTGACAAAGACCATATCGGCACCGGTCAGGATGTCCTGGATATCCTCTGATGACTCTTCGGCTGCCTTTTCGCCGATCTCTGGATCGCCGCCAGCTCCCAGGCCCCGCGTCAACTTGTCGCCGATGCGAATGCGCTGGGCAGCGTTGCTCATCAGCAAAGCCTGGGCATCGGTGTTGACTGCCACAAAGTCAACACCTCGTAGGCCTTCGGCAATCATCCTATTGACGGCGTTGGAGCCGCCGCCACCCACTCCTACGACTTTGATCTGGGCAAAATGTTCAGGTTCTGTTAGTTGATTTCCGTACTGCATCTCCCGTTCTCCTTTGCTTTTTGGGGAACTGGGTGCTGGGAGCGAAAACCTACGATCAACTCCTAGACTCCGGTTCCTAATTTCTGATTTGTCTCTCCGGTAAAAATGCTCTCAGCCAGCCGGGTAATCTGAAGTGCCCGTTACGCCGGGCGCGATCTGGTTGAGGTGCATCGTGGCGCAAACCCCACTGCAACAATCCAACGCTGGTGGCGTAGGATGGACTACCCAAGATATCTACCAGGCCTTGCAAGTCTTGCGGGGCGCCGATGCGGACTGGTAGGTTCAACGCATCCCGTGCCAGATCACGGATGCCAGCCAAGTCGGCGGTGCCACCACACAGAACCACCCCGGCCGGCAGCAGACCATCGTAGCCCGAGCGTTTGATCTCCTGGAGAATGAGGTCAAAGATTTCCTCTGTGCGGGCCTCGACTATCTGAGATAGAAACTGGCGTGAAACCTGCTGCCGTTCTCCTTCACCGAATACGGCCACGTCGAAGGTCTCGTTAGGCCGGATGGACTGAGGGCGAGCATGGCCGTGCTTGATCTTCAGTTCCTCGGCAGTGGTGAAGGGAGTTCGCAGCCCGATGGCAATATCGTTGGTGATGTGCTCTCCGCCGGTAGGCAGCACGGCGGTATGCCAGATGCTGCCTTCAATGAAAATGGCAATGTCAGCAGTGCCTCCACCAATGTCAGCCAAGACAACACCCATTTCACGCTCTACATCGGTCAATACGGCTTCGCCTGAGGCCAGCGGCTCCAGTACCAAGGCATCAATGCCCATGCCGGTTGCTTGCACGCACTTGACCAAATTATGAATAGAGGAGGTTGCTCCGGTGATAATGTGCGATTCTACCTCGAGGCGGTAGGCCTGCATGCCGAGTGGATCACGCACGCCACCGTCGTCGTCCACGGTGTAGCCACGTGGGATGACGTGTAGTATCTCGCGGTTATGAGGGATAACAACAGCGCGGGCGGCGTCCAGGGCGCGTTCGATGTCGGCCGGCTGGATGCCGCGTTCCCCTCGATTGATTGCTACCACTCCCCGGCTGTTAATGGCAGAGACGTGAGCCCCAGCCAGCCCCACGTACGCGTTTTCGATCGTGTAGCCGGAGATGCGCTCAGCCTTTTCGATCGAGGTGGCGATGGCGTCGGTAGCGTCTTGCACATTGACAACCACTCCCTTGCGGATGCCGCGGGACGGAGTAACCCCCACGCCTACAATGCGCAGGCCGCGCGTCTCGTCAACCTCGCCGACCAGGGTGCAAATCTTGGTGCTGCCGACATCTATGCCGACGATGGTGCGCTCCACGCTTTACCTCCACCTGGTATTATTTCGCAAGTGGTGGTTGCCATGATTATGGAATCTGTAACCACCAGTGTACCACAATTTCTTGTGTTTGACAAGGGGCCATACCACAACATATAGTATTCCGTTTCTCTGGTCTACTTGTAGAACGGTTTCTCCACAAATCTAATGTCAATGAATTCCGGCGCTGTGCCGTGTGCCAGCAAATCTTTGCGCAGGTTGATCAAAATGGTGAGCTTGGCGTCCATATTCTGTCCATCTCCCAGGTGAACCGGCCAACCTTCTGGCGTATTGAAGCTGATGCCTGTAGCTCGTGAGTAGTGCATTACCCGTAGGTCAGGTAGCAGCCGACGCAGTGAGTGAGCTGCCTCTATAATAGACGGATCCAGCGCCTGGCCGGGCGAGACTGGCTGAGCATCGATATCAATGATTGTCAAGGTGTCGGATAGGACTGTGCGAGAGGGTATGACCGTCCCCTCGACGTCAACCCACCACTGGGCATCACCAATCTGCCAAACGAATTCGGGATTCCGTTCCTCGATGGTGATGAACACATGCGCCGGTAAGCGCACTTTTACCTGCGCCGATTTCACGCTGGGCAGTGCCTCAACCCGCGCCGCCGTTTGGTCCGAGTCCACCCAAAAAATGCTCACACCTTCCAACTCAGTCGCAGCGTATACCTCTTCTGCAGCCACCAACACATTGCCCTGCACCTCCACACCGTAGACGTAGAATCTAGGAGAGCTGAAGATATAGTAGGTGGTCCAGCCCAAAATCACCAGCAGCAAAGCCGCGATCAGCCTTGGCCCAACTGCCTGCCATCTTGGGGCTGCGGGCGCCAGCGAGAAGGGAGTGCGTGGGGCGGTGCTGTAATATTGGGTACCTAGCCGCCGTTGTGAGCGACGGCCCGCTCGTCTGCGCGTCACGTTTCACTTCCTGGGTGAATCGAATACCTTGTACTCTCTATTCCATCTTTCTTCACGTCGCCATGGACGTGTCAAATGACGTTTCTGTGCGACTCTTATCCGTGTGGCGCTCGAAGGCAAGTTGAATCAGCCGGTCTATTAGCTCTGTGTAGCTTATGCCAGTGGCTTCCCAAAGCTTGGGATACATGCTGATGGGGGTGAAACCGGGAATCGTATTCATCTCGTTCAGCCAGAGTTCTTGGGTCACTTTATCCATCAAAAAGTCGACTCGGGCCATACCGGCACAGTCCACGCATGTATAAGCTTTGATGGCCAGTTGACGGACTTGCTCGGTCAGCTCTTCAGAGATAGGGGCCGGTATGAGCAAGTCCGAGGCATTATCAATGTACTTGGCGGCGTAACTGTAGAAGTCACGTGAGGGGATGATCTCCCCTGGCACAGAGGCGATAGGGTCCTCATTGCCCAATATGCTGACTTCGATTTCCCGCGCCTGGATGCCCTGTTCAACAATGAGCTTGCGGTCGAAGTGAGCCGCCTGATCCAGGCCGGCAACCAGTTCTTGCCGGTTCCGGGCCCTACTAACGCCAACACTGGAACCCAGGTTGGCTGGTTTGGTGAACATAGGGTAGCGCAATGCCGCTTCGCAATCGCTGATTACACTGGTTGGATCGGTCTCCCATCTCTTGCGCAAGACGACGCGATAGGGAAGGACTGGGAAGCCGTGAGAGCAGAAGATGTCTTTGGCGATGGCCTTGTCCATGGACACCGCGCTGGCCGTGACCCCAGCCCCCACGTAAGGCAGCCCTGTCAGCTCCAGGAGACCTTGCACCGTACCGTCTTCTCCGTAAGGGCCGTGGAGCACGGGGAAGATCACATCCAGTTCCAAGGGGGCATTCACTGTAGTCAGCGGGCTTTGACCTGGCTCCAGCGGAACCAGCACAGTCTGGAGCGCTTCGGCCTCTTCCTCAGCCATGGCAGCTAAGGCTGGGGGTATTTCGGCGGCAGCCCGTAATGCCTTCATCGGATCGCCACCTACCAGCCAGTGCCCCTCCTGGGAGATACCAATGGGCACCACCTCGTATTTGTTCTTATCAATTGCTTTCATAATCCCCTGGGCAGAAGTCAGGCTTACCTCGTGTTCACCTGACTTCCCTCCAAAAAGGATAGCGACTCGAATCTTATCTTTGGCCATAGCGCTCTTCGTGATTACCACGGATGTGGCAGTGTTGCTAACGCCAGCAACAGCGTCAGACTGACAATCAAGCAAAGGACCAGCTGTAGCCATACTGCCCCCCCGTCCTGTACCTGGCCGCTCCCCGAAGACTGCCCTGTTTCGTCCGGTGCAGTCTGACCTGATTGTGCTACGTGAGGCATAGTGGGGGACTGCCGGTTAGGCTTAGGTATGGGCAACTGGCTGTTCGTTTCCCCAATCTCCAATTCTCTCGATCTCCAGCTCCAGGTCAACGTCGAACCTCGCTTTCACTGTTTGGCGCGCCAGCTCTATGAGAGCCACAAAGTCGGAGGCGCTCGCCTGCGCCTGGTTGACAAAGAAGTTGGCGTGAACCGGAGAGATTTGCGCACCGCCGATCTGGACTCCTTTTAGGTCTGCTGCCTCGATCAGGCGACCGGCGTAATCTCCCGGCGGATTCTTAAACATACTGCCGATGCTTGCTCCTGGTGGCTGGGTAGCCCGGCGCCGCTGTGTGTAGGCCGCCATCCGATTTTCAATCTCCGCTGGCGACTTGCGACTCAGCGCTAGCTCGGCCTGCAATACTACAAATTGTTCTGCGCGCTCGCCGGCCTGCCTGGTTCCTGACTGCTTCAATCGGCTTGAACGATATCCGTACTCAAACCAGTTGACTGACCGCCATTCGCGTCGGCTGTGGCGCTGGGAATAGAGTTCGGCCCGAACCAGGCAGTCAGCGGTGTAGGAGCCATGGGCCCCTGCGTTGTTAACTACTGCCCCACCGACTGTGCCTGGCACGCCAACCGCCCATTCTAGGCCACTCAGTCCTTGGCGGGCCAGTCGGTGCGCCAACGAGGGCAAGATAACCCCCGATTCGACGACTGTCCGCGGTGGGTCGCTCGCCTCATCCGTAGGCTCTCCTTCAGGAAGTGTCACCCCCTGGCATCGGTTTTGCACTACAAGCCCTCTCACACCCAGATCACTGACCAGCAGATTGGCGCCGCTTCCCAACACGAAGGTGGCCACCTGGTGTTGCCATGCTATGCACATTGCTTCGATCAACTCATCGAGTGTAGCAGCGGTTAGCCATAAGTCAGCCGGACCTCCCACCCGGAGGGTAGTATGGGCTGCCAGGGGCTCGTCGAGCCGCAGGCGTTGGCCGAAGCGATCACCCAGGACCTCAGCCAGGGCATCAACGTCGGTTGAATGGCGAGCGTTCACAATCCTGGCTACTCCTCGAGTGGCTTGACATCTTGCTGGCACCTTGACGTTTTCGCTATACCGACCACTCCGAATCACCTTGGCCTGACCTGCACATTCTCTAATTCCTATTCTCTATAGCCCCGATCACTGTCTCTCCCACCCGGTAACCGTCGCCTGCACCCAAGGTAATGAGTACATCGCCGGGGCGCAATCGTTCGACGAGGAAGCCAGCGGCGTCATCCAGCGCCCCGATGTAGCGGCTGCTGGGATGCTTCATTCGCCCTACAATATCGCGACTGCTGATCGATCCATTGCCTACTTCGCGGGCCGGGAAGATGTCCACGATGATGACGTGGTTGGCATCCACAAAGGCTGATGCGAAGTCGTCCAGTAGGGCCCGGGTGCGTGAAAAGGTGTGCGGTTGGAAAACTGCCCAGATGGGACGATCAGGATAGCGTACTCGTGTTGCTGCCAACGTAGCTCGGATCTCGGTGGGGTGATGGGCATAGTCATCTACCACCAAAATACCTTTTGCCTGACCTTTTATCTGGAAACGACGACCTATGCCGGTGAAATTGGCCAGGGTATTTACCGCCTTGGCAAAGGGCACCTCCAGCCGGTGAGCAACGACTAGTGCGGCCAGGGCGTTCTTCACATTGTGTATCCCTGGCACGCAGAGGGAAGCCTGAAAAGCCACAAGATCGGAAGCCACGCTGAAGTCAAAGCCGCCACGCTCATTGGGCTGCAGGTTGAGAGCCTGCCAGTCGTTGTCCCCCTCCAGGCCGTAAGTGGTCATAGGGGCCTCTGCAAACAGGCTTCGCACACCTGGCTCGTCGCCACAGCCGATCACTAAGCCATGCGGCGGCACCAGTGCCACAAACTCTTGGAAGGCCTCTTGCATGGACGCTGGCGTGGGATAGCAGTCGGGGTGATCCCACTCCAACACAGTGATGACGGCGATCTCCGGCCGCAGGCCCAGAAAAGTGCGATCGTATTCATCGGCTTCGACCACGAATGCACTGCCCTGGCCGGCGTTGGCGTTGGTTCCCAACTGAAGGATGTCGCCGCCGACGATGAAAGTGGGATCCAGGCCGGCGTCGCGCAAAATGAGGGCGATCATAGCTGTGGTAGTTGTTTTACCATGGGTGCCGGCGACAGCCACGCCCCGTTTGCCTGCCATCATCTGTCCCAACCACTCCGCCCGCTTGGCCACAGGTACCCCTCGCCGATAGGCCTCTTTCAGCTCTGGATTCGTATCTGGCACGGCAGATGAGACCACGACCTGGTCGGCGTCGCCCACATTAGCCGCAGCGTGCCCTACGTGGACGGTGGCCCCCAGCCGGAACAACCGCTCTCGGGTCGGCGAGTCTTGCAAGTCGCTCCCGGAAACGGTATATCCTTGCCCCAGCAGCACAGTCGCGATGGCCGACAGGCCCGCGCCGCCAATGCCGATCAGATGGATGTGTTGAGGCCCTCTTGGAGATCCCATGGTCTTGCTCTAACTTGCACTGGATAGTTTCTTGAGTAGTTCAGCTATCTCATCTTTCTTTTTGGGGGGCGGTGAGTATCCCCAGGGTGTTCTGCGTGACATCTTTAGATTCTTGCGGCTCCAGCCTCCTGCGAGCGCTGCAATCAGGAGCAGGAAACCAATCACAATCAATATGAAGCTGGCCGGCCCATCGGCGATGCTCGACGTAGGTAGATCCATTACCTGAACAGTCACTGTGGAAGGCGGAGCGGCAGTTGCTGCAACTTCCGATGCGCCGGGCAAGAAGCGGCCAATCACAAATTCTCGTACGAGTGAGACGGCGACAAAACCGTTGTAGAAACCAAAGATTGCCCCTAAGAGGCGGGCCGCAGGACTGAGGCCGTACTGGGTCAGTCCAGACTTGCCGATTAGATAAGAGGCTATGACTAGCACAACCAGGGCGATGACGTACACCCAATATCGCTGCGGGTCCACATCGGGCGGCGGCCCGACTTCGACGGCCGAGGCGACAAAGTCTGACGACTGGCTGAGTGATTGAATGAGATCCCAGACAGCGTTCACGACGCCATCAACCGTTTCAACGATGCGGGAGGCGACGTCGGGTACCTTGAGCATCAGCAACAACAATGTTAACAGCCCGGTCGTGATAGCTTCTTTCCACCAGCCCCGAAAGAATCCAACCAGGCCAAATGCACCCACAATCATGAAGGTCAGTGCCTGGTAATCGATTTCAATCAAGTCGGTCATTGAGCCAACTCCTTGAGTTCATGGACGATGCGCTGCGCCGCGTCCGGCCGCGCTAGTGCACGGGCCGCCCGCTGCATTTCGGCACGACGGTCACTGTCCCTCAACAGGTCCAACACCGTCGGCAGCAGGTCTGTTCCCAGGTCGGCGTCATCAATGGTGACGGCCGCGTTGGCCTGGACCAAGTATTGGGCGTTGTCCCATTGATGTGCTCCCGCGTATGGGTACGGTACAAGCACTGCCGGTAGGCCGGCGGCTGGAAATTCGCCCAGCGTAGATGCTCCTGCTCGCGAAACGACTAGGTCGGCGGCCAGCAGCGCGTCTACCATCTCTTCATGTAGGTAAGCGTGCAAATGAAAACGTGCCTTCAACGATTCGGGCAGCGATGCTCGGCCAGCCTGGGTCCAGTCAGCGTCACGCTGACCGCTAATGTGGATCACCTGCGCTATTGAAAGCAACGCTTCGATACCCCGGCTCACCGCTTGGTTTATGCTGCGCGCACCTTGGCTTCCCCCAAAGACCAACAGCACCGACTGCTTGTCCTCAGGACCAAGGCCCCAACGCGCCCGTGCCTCGGCTCGGTCCCGCTCGAACAACTTACGACGGACCGGGTAGCCGGTTACGACTGCCTGGCCGGGCCTGAAGTGGCGCATGGCCGGCCGGGCTGTTACCGCCACCCGATCAGCGAAGCGGGCTAAGAATTTGATGGCCAGCCCTGGCTGCATATCGGGCAGATAGATAAGGGCAGGCACACCAGCCAGTCGCGCAGCCAAGGTCACTGGTGTACATACATAGCCACCGGTGACAAATAGGACGTCGGGCTGGAAGGATGCCACCAGCCGGCGCGCTTGCTGAATGCCTCGTCTTAAGGTCCAGAGTCCATCCAAGATTGCCAGGGGATTCTTTCCCCGTAGGCCCTTAGCCGAAATGCCCTCGAACGGGATGCCGGCACGGGCGACCAGTTTCTCTTCAGCGCCTCCGGTGCTCCCCACCCAGCAAATGGCTGGGGGCGGGAGGTTATCTATTGCCAGCCAGTCGGCGACGGTCAGGGCGGGATACACGTGACCGCCTGTCCCACCGCCGGAGATCATTAGACGCACGGCCAACCATCTCTTCCTGATCCTCGGGGTACTCCACTTCTTCAGGGAGTGTGCCCCGCGAAACAGCCAGCACAAGACCCACTCCTGTCATCGAGATCACCAGTGACGATCCCCCAAAACTGATGAAGGGCAGGGGGAGGCCAGTGAACGGTGCCGTAGCAGTGACGACGGCGATGTTAATTAGTGCCTGAAAAATCAGGCTACAAGTGATGCCAGCTGCTAACACGGTGCCGAAGGCGTCAGGAGCGACCATTGCCACCCGAAATCCGCGATAGGCTAGGAGTGCAAAAAGCGCAATGACTATTAAGCAGCCGATGAGGCCCAATTCTTCGCCCAATATGGCGAAGATACCATCCGTGTGCGAGGCGGGAATATAGCCGAACTTCTGGCGACTGGCCCCCAATCCCAATCCAGTAATGCCGCCCGACCCCAGCGCGATGAGTATCTGCCGTATCTGGTAGTTGCTGCCAAGCTGATCACCCATTGGATTAAGAAATGAAGTAATGCGCGCCAAACGATAATCGGAGCGGGTGATGAGTAGGGTGAAGGTGGCACCTCCCAAGATGCCACTGGCGATCATCTGCCACAAGTCACCACCAGCTATGAAGAACATGGCTATGGCCGTTATAAAGATCAGTGTCGCGGTACTAAAGTCGGGCTGGAGCATAATCAAGCCGGTCACAAAGCCAAGCAGAATAGCAAAGGGAATAAGTCCGTAAGTTACCTGTCGAATACGCGCCCCCTTGGACGAGAGCCAGTCAGCAATGTAAATGATAACAGCCAGTTTCGCCAGTTCGCTGGGCTGCACCGAGCCATTGAGAAGCCAGCGCTGGCCGCCAAAGCGGTCGCTACCGACCGCCAGTACCAGGCCCAGCAGTAACAATGCGCTGGCCATAATGGGGATAGACCACTTACGCCAGGTATGATACTCGATGCGGGCGGCTACAACCATGGCTATCAAGCCCAATCCAGCCCACAAGAGCTGGCGGACGAAGAAGTAGGTTGGCTGCCCGTAAAGTTGGTAGCCCAAGGCAAAGGTAGCACTGTAGACCATCATGAGGCCTACGATGAGAAGGGCGGCAATCGTGACGATGAGTAAATAATCGTATTTCGGCGTGGTTTCTGAGTTGTTAGTTCGTCGTGCCTTGGCTTGGCTCATAATTAGTATCTTTTCATCAGCGTCTCGGCAGTGAGTGTCCTGTATTTGTTAGCGGTTGTTTGAACCTGCTCGGGTTGCTACCACATTAGAAAGCCCATCAACTAGCTCCCGAAATCGTTCGCCTCGCTCGGCGAAGTCCTTGAAGGCGTCGAAGCTGGTGCAACCGGGTGACAGAAGTACCACGTCGCCGGGATGGGCTACCTGACTTGCTACTGCCACCGCATCCTCCAACGTGACGCAGCGGTGGAGCATCGGCTTTCTTAGACTCCCTGCCGCCTGGCTTTCTGCCAGCTTCTTGCTTTCCGCTTCGACTGCCCCGGCAATCAATTCGACTGCCTCGCCGAACAAGATCAGATGCCGTGTCCGTTTCAGCATCAGGCGAGCCGCTTCGTCCCAAGGCAGGTGTTTGTCGCGGCCGCCAGAGAGCAGCACAATTGGCTCATCGAATGACTTGAGGGCTGCCACTAATCGCTCTGGGCTGGTGGCGATGCTATCGTTATAGTAACGAACTTCACGCAGCTCGCCAACCAGTTCGAGCCTGTGCTCGACTCCAGTGAACGTGGTGATCACCTCTCGCATAGCTCCGGCGGATACATCGAGGGTATCCGCAATGGTGCAGGCAGCCAGTACGTTGCTCACGTTGTGATCGCCTCGCAGCCGAACCTCGTCTACGCGGCAAACGGGAAGTTCGGCGTCCTGCATAGGATTTCGTAACACAATCTGGGCCTCACGATTCATACCTGTTAGATACGCCCCATCGCCCCCTGACGGGAGGTGGCGCTCGTAAGGCCCTGCGCTGAACCATCGCACTCGGCCGGCTGATGCTTGGCCTATGGCCTGCGTTATGGCGTTGTCTAAGCCCATCACGGCTGTGTCACCAGGCTTACGGTAGGCCACAATGGCTCGTTTGGCATGGGTGTAGGCTTCCATGGAGGGGTGGCGGTCCAGGTGATTGGGTGTGATGTTCAGGATAGCAGCCACGGGAGGACTCCAACCGCTCAGCAATGGCAACCACATCGGATCGCAGTCAAGCACGTGCTCATTGGCCGAGGGATGAAAGTATTCGAGTTGAAAGCTAGATAGCTCCATCACGACGTTGTGGTCCGATCGAATCTGGTCCACGTGTTCGATGAGTGGCTGCCCAATGTTCCCGCCCACCCAGGTGGTGCGGCCGTGTGGCGCCCGCCCGGTATCAGCTTTTTCCTGCTGGCCCTTTTTGAGCATTTCGCCCACCAATGCGGTTGTCGTCGTTTTGCCGCTGGAGCCGGTGATGGCGGCAATGGGCGCCGGGCAAAGCTGGCAAAAGAGACGGCTTTCAGTACTCAACGGGATACCCCGGATTCGTGCTTCCTCCAGGAAAGGAGCGTCAAAGGACACGCCTGGGCTGACGAATATGAGCTCGCAGTCCTCCAGCAGGCGGGGCGCATGTTTGCCCAGGACCAACTCCACACCGGCATCGATCAGCGGCGTCAATGTATCGCCGAAGGCCTTGGGTGGCTTGAGATCGGTAGCCGCCACGTAGGCGCCTTGCTGACTCAGGTAGCGTGCCAAGGCGGTGCCTTCACGTGCCAAACCGACGACCAGCAAGCGTCGGCCGTGCAGGTTGATTCTACCCCTGTCAAGGGGCTCTTTTCCCTCTTTGGGAAGCAAGTCTGACATCATGTCGAATCTCAAATCGCAACAGTCAAATGGCGCGTTTGGATTTGGCGTTTGACAAGCCCAGGATACGGTTCGTTCAGAGTGACACTACGTTTTGGATACGTTCCATGTCAGCTATGATGTGTTCCATCGCATTGACGTGGCCGACCTCGACGTGGTCGCGTAGGCCCATGTAATCCAGACATGTGCGGCAGGCGACCATCTCAACGCCATTATCCTGAAGTTTTTTCAGCCTGAATAGGATCGGCGAGCCAGCAGCGACTAGCGATACGCCCTCGGTGGTGAAGTAGAGTTTCACCGGCGGCTTCTCAGTGCTCTCCAACATTGCCAATAGCTGAAAAATGTCGGTCTGGCCCTCCTCAATGCTAAGGCCATTCTTGCTGATAACAATTGCCCACGGTTGTTGTTTCATTACTTATAGTCTCCTGTGCTGGGTTGGCAAGCCGACAAGTCGACAGGCCTGAGACACTGTTTGTCACATTGCCTACGTGTCTGGTTGCCTGATTGTTCAGCTGTCAGGTCCAGTGTCCGTCAAGGCTGAGAGTAAGGAAAAACAATGTAGACCTAAGCTTGTCAGGCCACCAACTCGCTGACCGATACCCACTGAACGCTCTCAGCGTCTTGTGGGTACTGGGTTGGTTTGCCCGGGGCAAGGCTATCGGTCAGCATGGCATGGATCACTTCATCCAGACTGTTCAGGAGCTTGCCCTGGGTATCGTAGTAGTGCTGTGTGCCATTTCGCAAATTATGGTCAATGGCCTGCACCAGTTTCAGAGCTGCCGCGTAGCGGGCGTCGGCATCTTGGGAGTGGGGGCGAGATGCTGCTTGGCCCTTACCACTGCGACCGTTTCGACTAACTCTTTGGCCGCCATTGGGGAACGTAATTGTCGGTGAGTGTCCCATTCTGTTTGTCCTCCTTAGGTTTAGTGAAGGGTTTGCTAAGCCAAGGCTAAGGCGATGCCGAGCATCGCGGTTAGTATTCCAACCAGCCAGAAGCGTTGTGTCACCTGCGTTTCGGACCAACCCAACAGCTCAAAGTGATGGTGGAGTGGAGCCATCTTGAACAGTCGTTTGCCGCCAGTGAGCTTGAAATACCCTACTTGCAGGATGTCCGACATAGCTTCGGCGACGAATGTAAAGCCAACCACGGGCAACAGCAGCCACTGGCCGGTCATCAACGCTACGATAGCCAGGGTGGCGCCCAGGGACAGGGAGCCGGTGTCACCCATGAACAATTCGGCAGGATAGGCGTTGTACCAAAGGAAGGCTAAGATGGCCCCCACCACGGTAAAGTCAAAGGCAACCAGCCATATTTGGCCCTGCAAGAAAGCAATGACGCCATAAGCTGCGAAGGCGACGGCGGCCAGGCTGCCAGCTAGAGCATCCAGGCCATCAGTCAGGTTGACTGCGTTTGATGTGCCGACAATGATGAACATAGCAACCGGAACATACCATAGGCCGATGTCGATCTTTTCGGGCACCCCAGGCAAGGCCACGCTCCGCAGGTCTAGAATGAAGTGTAAGGCCAGCGCAGTGATGGCAGCGAAAATTGTCTGCCATAGGAATTTGTAGCGGGCCAGCATGCCGGTGGGCATACGGCGCACGCCGGTTAAGTCATCAAGGGCACCCAAGACGCCGTAGGCCACCATGACTCCCATCGGCACCAGAATCGAGCGGCCAATCAGGGTCAGGCCTAGTAAATTGGCCAAGTTCAAAACGCCAGTGATGATCAGTACTGGCGCCAGCATCATTAATCCTCCCATGGTGGGAGTACCTATCTTAGTCTGATGCGTGCTGGGCCCATCAATGCGAATCTGCTTGCCAATGCGAAGCCCTCGCAGCAGGTTGATAAGCGGCCTGCCCCAAATGACGGTCAGCAAGAATGAAATTGTCCCAAGTGTCAGAGAGTAAGCCATTGTCAATACTCAGCCTGCTGGTACCTGGAGAGCAGCCACAATCTCCTCCATCGCCATCGAGCGCGAGCCTTTCACTAGGACAATGTCGCCGTGTAGCACAGTCTGGCGCAGGTAGGCAATTGCCTGGTCATTGGTCTCAACTTGAATGATGGCGTCGGATGGCAGGCCACAGGAGTGTGCCTCCTCGGCTATCAGACGCGCCTTGGAGCCGATGGTGACGAGTAAACTCACAGTATCAGCAGCGCGACAACCCACTTTTCGGTGCCCCTCTTCCTCGTAATCGCCCAGCTCGGCCATATCCCCTATGACTGCAATCTTGCGCCCGCTCAGGTCGTCCAGCAGGTTCAGCGCGGCAATCGTTGAAGCTGGGCTAGCATTATAAGTGTCGTCGAGCAGTATCGCGCCGTTAATGCCTGGTACGCTAACCAGCCGCAACTGGACAGCGTTGTCATGTAGACCGGTCATAATCTCATGCCAGGCCATCTCTTCGATGAGTCCCACGGCAGCTGCCCGAAGTGCGGTGTGGACGCTATGACGACCCAGCAACGGCACCCTGGCATGGATGGCTTCGGCTTGGTAGTGAAGCACAAAGCGAATCCCTTCCAATCCTTCGCTTACAATATCGCTGGCCCATAGATCGGCCTCTGAGGTCAGGCCGTACGTAAATACCCGGGCCTGCGTCCGCTGCGCCATTTGACGAACGAACGGGTCGTCATGATTCAAGATGGCTACACCGTCAGCTGGCAAAGCCTGCACCAACTCCGCTTTTGCCTGGGCAATGTGCTCGATCTTTCCCAGCCGCTCCAGGTGGCTTGGTCCAACGTTGGTGACTACACCAACATCGGGCGCGGCAATGGCGCACAATTCGCTGATCTCACCCAGGTCGTACATGCCCATTTCGAGCACAACCCGTTCGTAGAGATCATCCAGGCGAAGCAATGTTAGCGGCAGGCCGATTTCGTTGTTGAGGTTACCGGGGCTTTTTAGGGTGTTGAAGCGCTGGCGCAAGACCGCCCATGCCAGTTCTTTGGTGCTGCTCTTGCCGACACTGCCCGTGATGCCTACCACACGTGGGTTGAATCTGGCCCGCCAATAGGTAGCCAATTGTTGCAGACCTTTGAGACTGTGGGTAACTTTGAAGCATACGGGAAGGCTCAGGGAATCAGGCACCAGTGTGTGTGATCTCTGCTCTTCAACATCCAGAGTCCAGCCCCTGATGTCCAGCGTCCGGTGCACGATGGCGGCGATGGCGCCTCGGTCGAAGGCGTCAGCCACATAGTCGTGCCCGTCCTGATGCTCGCCGGGCAACGCCACGAACAGTGTGCCGGGAGTTGCCTGACGCGAGTCGATGACTACCTGACTGATGCGTTGACTTTCGGCGGTTGGCCACCGGTATCCAGTTAAGCCCTCGATTATGTCTGCAAGTGTTAGCATATTACTTCATTCGTAGAGACAGATGGAATTAGTGACTCTGCAGCCACCCATCGCAAAATTGCGTTTTGGGTGCAGCACCGACCTGTGCCGACTGTAAGCCTTGTGGACGACAGGGAGACAGGGCGGGTAGGTATTTGTTGGCCTGTCGATTGGTTAAGCCGTATCTCATCTGGCGGTATGTCAAACAGGGTCATCAGCTGTTGGGCGATGCGGGCAAATACTGGCGCCGCGACCTGTCCCCCCCAGGGCGAGGTTTGAGGTTTGTGGATGACAACCAGGATCACGAAAGCCGGGTCGTCGGCTGGCAGGTAGCCAGCGAATGAGGCAACTGTAAAGGTAGGATGATAGCCCCCTGGGATGGGAATTTGAGCTGTGCCAGTTTTGCCTGCCACGCGGTAGCCAGGTACCTGTGCCAGTTCAGTTTCCTGGTTCACCGCTGCCACCAACATTTCAGTCATCGTTTGAGCTGTACGCCCTAGAATGACCCGACGCACCACGGTGGGTTGTACGGATAGAGTTCGGTTGTCTTCGACGATCTTTTGTACGATATGGGGCTTCATCAACAAGCCGTCGTTGGCCAGGGCAGCCACTGCCGCGGTCATCTGCAATGGAGTGACGGCGATGCCTTGCCCAAAGCTGTTGGTTCCCAGATCGCTTTCGTGCCAATTGGGATCCCCCGGTATCTTGAGGGTTCCAGGTCCCTCGCTGTCTAAATCCACTTCCGTGATGCGCCCAAAGCCAAAGCGCCGCACGTAAGTGTAGAATCGCTCCTTGCCTAACATGACTGCGACTTGTGCCGCCCCCACGTTAAGCGACTTGCCCAGTACAGTGGTCATGTCTACTGTGCCATGTGGCTGTCGATCCCAATTCAAGATGGTTCGACCACCTACCTCGATAGTGCCGCCATCATAGATGGTTGTCTGGGGGGTGATGATGTCTGAGTCAAGGCCGGCCGCCAGAGTGATGACTTTGAACACGGAGCCTGGCTCGTACTGCTCGCTCACAGCAGGATCGGGAAAATGATTTTGATCCGCCTCAGCAAAGTCATTAGGGTTGTAGCTGGGCCAACTAGCCATAGCCACAACACCGCCTGTTTTTGGGTCAAGCACCACCACGGTGCCACTGGCTGCCTGATACTCAACCATGGCGTCTGCCAGTTCGCGTTCCACGATATATTGTGCAGTGCGGTCTACGGTGAGCACCAGACTCTTACCATCGCGGGTAGGAATGTAGTGTCCGGGCCCAATCGGAATAGATGAGCCAAAGGGGTCTCGTTCGATTTGGCGTAGACCTGGGGTCCCGCTCAGCGTGGCGTCGTAGTAGCCCTCAACACCATAGAACCCGTTGTCATTGTCGTTGACGAAACCGGTCAGGTGCGCAGCTAGCGTGCCCATTGGATAGACTCGCTTGGGGTAGGTCTCCACTTGAATGCCCGTAATATCCCATTCGAGAATCGTCTCACCCATTGGCTGGGGCACTGCGCGTGAGAGGGGAACCCACGCAGCCTCACTGGTCAGTGCCGTCAATGCCTCGTCTCGGCTCATTCCTAGCAGCGGGTGGAGTCGGTCAGCAGTGGTTTGAGGGTCGCTGATCATCGACGGTGAGGCAGATACTGTATATTGAAAAGTGTCGGCTGCAAACAGGAATCCATTGCGGTCGTAGATTGAGCCTCGACGTGGTCGGATGGTGACTTCTGACTGATGTTCTTCTTCGGCCAAAGCCAGGAGCGTGTTATGCTCAAGCACTTGCCAGCGAAAGAGCCGCGCGACGAGAATCAGAGCGCCAGCCGATAGAATGGCCATAAGGACTATGATACGCCAGCGTGTGCCAGAATTGGCTGTCATCGTGAAAAACTTCTCTCCTGAGAAACTAGATAACGGTACGCCATGCTCATCTTACTGATTGGCTAACACTTGTGCATTCGCTACCGCTTGCGGAGCAAGCAGCAGGCGGTGGGTTTACATATGTCTGTTGATTTGCCTGATCTGCGACCGGATAATTAGGTACCGATAGATAAAGTATTTGGCTGGGTGGCCCGAAGCCAAGTTCGCGCGCTCGTTGTTCGATCCTGGGTAGAGCTTCCCACTCGGCTATCTCCAGTTCCAGCTGGGCGTTTTGCTGGTTCAACATAGAGAGTTCAGCTCTAAGCTTCTCAGTCTGAAAGCTAATGGTAGCCAAAGAACTTGCCTGCGTGAGATAAAGCCAACCGATGAGGCTGACGGTGATAAGGATCAGTAACATCCCCAGGGCTGCTTTGCGCTCGAGTCGCCAGGTGAAGCTCTGGGTTAGAGACCCGGGGCGAAACAGAGTCTGGACGGTGTGTATCGTTTGGCTAGACATAATGCTACCCCTCAATGCGTTCAGCGACCCGCAGCTTCGCGCTGCGGGCCCTGGGATTGACGCTGATTTCTTGGCCGCTGGCGGTAATTGGCTTTCGTGTTATAATACGTAACGTAGCTCGATGATTGCAGGTACAAATGGGCTGCCCAGGTGGACATATACATTCTCTAGATTCTTGTACGAAGAAATTCTTGACGATCCGATCTTCCAAGGAATGGAAACTGATTACAGCCAGCCGTCCGCCGGCAGACAGCAGCGTCACCGCGTCTGGCAGGGTGCTACTTAGTGCTCCCAGCTCGTCGTTGACCGCAATGCGCAATGCTTGGAAGGTACGCGTGGCCGGGTGAATCCTTGCCTTTCGCCGCCCACCTACCGCTCGGGTCACTACATCAGCCAGCTGGCGCGTGGAGCGCATCGGACGGGCGGCGACTACGGCGCGGGCAATGGCTCGGCTGCGCCTCTCTTCACCGAAACGGTACAGCAGATCGGCCAATTCGCTTTGAGATAAGTTGTTGACTAAATCGGCGGCGGTCGTAGGGCCGCTCAGATCGTATCTCATATCCAGTGGACCTTCGCATTGAAATGAGAATCCGCGCTCAGTGGCACTCAATTGCATCGATGACAGTCCCAGATCAAGTAAGATACCTTGCACTGAGACGAAATCGTATCTATGGGCAATGGTAAGTAGTTGGGCAAAGTTGGCGTTGACGAGACGGGCGCGGTCATTGTAAGGTGCGAGCCGTTGGCGAGCGACATCTAGGGCAGTGGAATCAGCGTCTAGGGCTAATAACTGCCCATTGGGGGCGGTGGCTTTCAAAATGGCTGCGGCGTGCCCCCCAGCACCAACGGTGCCGTCAATGAAGCATTGGCCGGGGTGGGGGTTGAGTTCCTCTAATACCTTGTCGAGAAGAACAGGAATGTGTGACGCTGGTTCCTCCACCGCTAAATATCCAGTTCTTGTAACTGTTCGGCAATGGACTCAGGATTTTCCTCAACCTTCGCTTTCACATTGGTCCAATTTGCAGGATTCCAGATTTCTAACCTGTCGTATAGGCCAATAATGATCGCATCACTGTTAAGTTCTGCATATTCACGCAGGCCTTGCGGGATCAACACACGACCTTGCCGATCTGGGATGAAGTCAGCAGCGCCCGAAAACATCAGGCGCCCAAAATTACGGGCGTTGCGCTGAGTGAGGGGGAGTTTGGCGATGCGCTCAGCCAGGTCGTCCCACACCACACGTGGATATACGGAGAGGCAACGATCTATGCCCCGCGTAACTACCAAGCCACCAGCTAGCTCATCCCGAAACTTGGCTGGGACTGTTAGCCGTCCTTTGCTATCTAGGGTGTGCGAAAACTCTCCAAGAAACATCGTGGGTCGTTCTCCCCCACAGAGACTATATTGGGGGCCAGAACATATGTTCTTTCCCCCACTTTGCCCCATTATTCCCCACAAGTAACCACATTATACACCACTTTGATCCACTTGTCTACCCCCTGTGGAAAATTTTAAAGTTGACGTAATATTGGGTGGTCAAGCTGAGGTATGCCCTTTGGTTCGCTCTTTGCGACTCAACTGGAAGTGCGGTATAATGTTTTGCCTGCCTCTGGGCGCCTGTCTGCGCTACATGAGCTTAAAAACAAGAAGGAGCAGCGTGCGTGGCTAGAGCATTGATTACCGGCATCACGGGCTTTGCAGGGGGACACCTGGCTGCACATTTGTTAGCCCTTGGCGGCATTGAGGTGTGTGGCGTGGCGCACGACAGGGGCTACGGGCTAGATCATCTTGGCCAGCCGGTTCCGCTGGTTATCGCTGATTTGCGAGACCCGGGGGTGGTAAAGGATCTGCTGCTTGACGTGAAGCCGGATCAAATATTCCACCTGGCAGCTCAAGCCTACGTGCCAACGTCGTGGCAGGCCCCCTGGAACACCTTTGAAAACAACGTCCGGCCAGAACTTAATATCCTTCAGCTGATGGTGCGCAAGCGCATGAAGGCTCGGCTGCTGGTGGTGGCCTCTAATGAAGTGTATGGGGTCGTCTCCCCTGATAGGCTTCCTGTGGACGAAGGCACCTTGCTGGAGCCCCATAACCCATATGGGGTGAGCAAGGTGGTACAAGACCTGTTGGCCCGCCAGTATTTTCTGAGTCACGGGGTTGATGTGATCCGGGCACGTGCCTTCAACCACCTGGGACCTCGCCAGAGCCCCCAGTTTGTGGCGGCCAACTTCGCACGCCAGATTGCGGAGGCAGAGGCGGGTTTGCGCAAGCCGGTGGTGCGCGTGGGCAACCTGCAGGCCCAGCGTGATTTTACGGATGTGGTGGACGTGGTGCGCGCTTACGCGTTATTGATGGAAAAAGGCCGGTCGGGCGAGGCGTACAACATCGGCTCAGGCGAACCCCGGTCGGTGCGGGCTGTGCTTGATACCTTATTAGGGATGAGTTCGGTGCAGGTCCGCATTGAACCGGACCCGGCCCGAATGCGTCCCTCCGATATCCCTGTCATCTACGGTGATATCACCAAGCTGCATGCCGATACTGGCTGGCTGCCCACTATTCCTTTTGAAGAGAGTCTGGCTCGGGTGCAGGATTATTGGCGAGAGGTGGTACGGCAGCCGGGATACGTTTGTTCAGAGGAGAACCAATGAGTAAGAGAAGAGCGCTTATCACAGGTATTACGGGGCAGGATGGCTCGTACTTGGCGGAGTTTTTGCTCTCGCAAGGCTATGAAGTGCTGGGGATGGTCCGGCGCACCAGCACAGTCAATTTCGACCGCATCCGCCATTTCCAAGATGGGATCACGGTTGTGCAGGGCGATTTGTTGGACCAGATGTCTCTGCTTGACATTCTGCGAGAATTCCACCCCCAGGAAGTCTACAACCTGGCGGCTCAGTCGTTTGTGCCTACTTCATGGAAGCAGCCAGTGTTGACGGGAGAATTCACCGCGCTGGGTGTGACGCGTGTGCTGGATGCGATCCGCATTGTGGACCCAAAGATTCGTTTCTATCAAGCCTCGAGTAGCGAGATGTTTGGCAAGGTTCGGGAAGTGCCCCAAAGCGAGAACACTCCCTTCTACCCACGCAGCCCCTATGGCGTAGCCAAGGTATACGGGCATTGGATCACGGTAAACTACCGTGAAAGCTACGACCTGTTTGCATGCTCAGGTATCTTGTTTAACCATGAAAGTCCCCGTCGTGGTTTGGAGTTCGTCACTCACAAAGTCACCTATGGGGCAGCGCGCATCAAGCTGGGGCTGGCCGACGAGTTGCGCTTGGGCAACCTGGAGGCGCGTCGTGACTGGGGCTACGCAGGGGATTACGTGCAAGCGATGTGGCGTATGTTGCAGCAGGATGAACCAGCTGACTATGTGATCGCCACGGGTGAAACGCATTCGGTGCAGGAATTGTGTGAGGTAGCTTTCGGCTACCTTGATCTGGATTGGCGCCAGTATGTGGTGAGTGATCCCCAATTCTTCCGTCCGGCTGAAGTTGACCTGCTTGTGGGTGATGCCAGCAAGGCGCGTGCCAAACTGGGGTGGGAACCTCTGGTAAGCTTTGAAGAACTCATTCGAATGATGGTAGATGCCGACATGAAGGCATTGCAGACGAACAAGGGATGATTGACTCGCACTGTCATCTGGACTTCCCTCACTTCGACGAAGACCGGGACGAAGTGCTGGCACGAGCGATCGAAGTTGGCGTGGCTGCCATTATCAATCCTGGCACCGACCTGGAATCCAGTCGTCGAGCGGTGGCCTTGAGTGAGAGATATAACAACGTTTATGCTGCGGTTGGCATCCACCCCCACGACGCCTCCACCTTGGACCACCACACCTTGTCTGAGCTGCGCCAGCTGGCTTCGCACCCCAAAGTAGTCGCCATCGGTGAAGTTGGGCTGGATTACTATCGTGATCTGTCACCGCGAGCGCAGCAGCGAGATGCCTTCAAGACCCAATTGTCCTTGGCTGCCGAGCTTGAGCTGCCCGTCATCGTCCATCAGCGTGAGTCGGCGGCCGATGTGATGGCTGCCTTGCAAGACTGGGCTCTGGACGGCCATCCGGGCTGTGTGTTACACGCCTTCTCCGGTGACCTGGAGATGGCGACCGAAGCCCTCTCGTTAGGATTCTTTCTGGGCATCGGCGGCCCGGTGACATTTCTCCGGAAGGGAACTGCGGGTAGCAGCGCTCAGCGATTGCCTGAAATCATCCCCCACCTCCCGCCGAGTTGCCTGGTCATAGAGACCGATGCACCCTACCTGACGCCACATCCCTATCGAGGCAAGCGGAATGAGCCGGCCCACGTGGCCCTGGTGTTGGAGCGATTGGCCCAATTGAGTGCCCTGCCGTCGGACGAGCTATCGCGCCAATTGACTGATAACACTCTCCGTCTCTTTCAATTGTCATTGGTGACCTGATTGGCATTGACTTGATTACGAGGAGGTACACCGGCTGGCGGTGCGGGTGTGTAGAAACCGGGCTTTTTGCCTGGTAGTCAGTATCGTCAGGCCACGCAGGGCCTGACGCAATCTGTTTTTGGGCGTGCTGTGTAGCAAGGTGGATCTCTCAATTGTCATTGTAAACTGGAATGTAAAGGAGTTGTTGCAGCGCTGCCTTTTGTCACTGGGAGGGGTAGCTACGCGCGTCCCTTCTGCCCCGGCGACCGAGGTCGTGGTCGTGGATTGCGCCTCATCGGATGGTAGCGTCGAGATGGTGCGGCGTGAGTTTGCGTGGGTGCGGCTGATCGCCAGCGATGAGAATCTGGGCTACGCTGGGGGCAATAACTTGGGAATGGCCGAGGCCACCGGCCGCTACTTGTTGATTCTGAATCCGGACACCGAGGTCGTGGGCGACACTCTGGCGACAATGGTCCGTTATCTGGACGAGAATCCGCCGGTCGGTGCCCTAGGCCCGCAGCTTCAATATCCAGATGGGACTCTCCAATCATCCCGCCGGCGCTTTCCCACGCTGGCGACTGCTTTTTGGGAAAGCACCTTGTTGCACCAGTGGTTCCCCAGTAATCGTGTTGCCCGCCTCTATCACCTGGCCGACCGCCCGGCTGACGTACCGCAGCCCGTGGACTGGCTGGTGGGCGCAGCCTTGATGATTCGGCGGGAGGCGTGGCAGCAGGCCGGCCCTCTGGACGAGGGTTTCTTTATGTACTTTGAGGAATTGGACTGGTGTCGACGCTGCCGAAAGGCCGGCTGGGAAATCCATTACTTGCCGGCGGCGAAGATCGTGCACTACGAAGGAAAAAGTAGCCAACAGGTGGTGACGGCAGCGGTCATCCGTTTTCAGCGCAGCAAGGTCCGATACTTTCAAAAGTATTACGGTCCAGGTTGGGCACTGGTCGTGCGCTTCTTCCTGCTGGGGACCTTCGCCTTTCAGTTATGTGAGGAATGGCTTAAATGGCTGATCGGGCATAAGCGGGAGCTGCGCCGGGAGCGCGTGGCCTCCTATTGGCAAGTGCTCAGGTCGGGCCTGGCAGCCCAGGGTAAGCAGTTAGACAGCGGACATCTGTCCGCTGCAGGGGCGGCGCATCGATTGGACGAGCGAAGATGAAAGTTTGCTTCCTCACTGGCGAATATCCCCCTATGCAGGGGGGTATTGCGGATCACACAGCTCATCTGGGTCGCCGCCTTCTCGGGTTGGGAGTGGAGGTGAGTGTCCTTACCACGCGCAAGGCTGCTTCTGTGCTTCGGTCTCCGGCCTCCGATCTGCACCTATCTCCTGTCATTAACGGTTGGGGCTTAAGTTGCTGGCGACAGATCTCTGGCTGGCTGAACGAGCATCGCCCCGATGTGCTTCACATTCAGTACCAGGCGGCGGCCTATGACCTGGGTGGCTGGGTCAATTGGTTTCCGTGGTACTTGCGGTGGTGGAAGGACCGGCCGCGTGTCGTCACCACCTTTCATGATTTGCGGGTGCCCTATCTCTTCCCCAAAGCAGGGCCGTTGCGCTGGCGCAGTATACTGGCTCTGGCGCGCTATTCTGATGCGGTCATCGTCACCAACGTGGAGGATGAGCAGGCTTTACGGCAGGCTTTGGAGATTGGGCAGCTGGCTCGAATTCCGTTGGGCAGCAACGTAGACCTGAAGCTGCCTGCCGGCTACAACCGAGATCGCTGGCGGGCCGAGATGGGCCTGGGCGATCATAAGCTGCTGCTGGCCTACTTTGGCTTTCTCAACGAGAGCAAGGGGGGCGAGGAGCTGGTCCTGACGTTGGAACGCCTGGTGCGCCAGGGACATGATGCGCACCTGTTAATGATCGGCGGGCAGCTGGGAGATGTGGACCCTACCAACCGCCCCTACGCCGATCGGGTTCGATTGCTCATCGAGGCGCAGGGGTTGGCAAAGCGAGTGCATTGGACTGGTTACACGTCACCAGAGGAGGTATCTGGTAACCTGCTGGCAGCCGATGTGGTGGTCATGCCTTACCGAGACGGGGTGTCCTTCCGGCGTACTACTTTCATTGCCGCCTTGCGCCACGAGCGGCCGGTGGTGACCACCCATCCGGCTATACCCCTGGCCGAGTTGCGTGATGGCGACAACGTGTTACTTGCCCCTCCGTGCGATGTCGATGCTTTGGCTGGGGCCGTCGCCCGCCTGGCCCATGACGCCGACCTGTGTGCCCGTCTGACTGCAGGTGCCGGTGCTTTGGGGCACCTGTTCGATTGGCCGGTCATCACCCAGGGTACCTTAGATCTCTACCGGAGGTTGGGGCTTGAGTGAACTTCTCTCAGAGAAGGTCAATCAGCTGCGCCGTATCAATACTGGGACAGGGCTGGCCCTGGTTCTAACCTTGTTCGTGGCTATGGGCATCGCCTATGGCCTGGTCACGCCCATCTTCGAGGCATCGGATGAGTGGTGGCACTACCCGGTTGTCAGGCACATCGCTAGCGGGAAGGGTCTTCCGGTGCAGGATCTGGACGCCTCCACCGCCTGGCATCAGGAGGGAAGCCAGCCGCCGCTTTACTACCTGCTGGCGGCCGGCCTCACCTTTTGGATTGACACAAGCGATTTCTCTGATGTGCGACAACCGAACCCCCACGCCGTCGTCGGGCTACCGCTGGTTATAGGCAACAAGAACATGGTGATTCATTCGGGGCGCGAGCACTGGCCCTGGCGGGGAACTACGCTGGCAGTCAATCTGATTCGGCTGCTGTCGGTGGGCTTGGGTGCGACGACGGTCTGGTTGACGTGGCGCATCGCCCGCTGGCTCTGGGCTGCCGATGATCAGATTCCACTGCTAGCGGCTATGTTGACTGCATTCAACCCCATGTTCCTTTTCATCAGTGCATCGGTGAACAACGACAACCTTGCGGCGCCGTTGGCGGCTGGGGTGATGCTGGTATTGCTGCGTGCCCTGCATCGGGGCCAAAGTGGTCGAGATGGGCTCTGGCTGGGGGCTCTGTTGGGGCTGGGGGCGCTGACCAAGCTAAGTGCGCTGGCTCTGGTGCCATTGGTGGCTGTAGGGCTGACCTGGGATGCCTGGCGCCGCCGGGCCTGGCGGGCGTGGTTGTTGAATGCGGTGCTTATCATCGTCTTTATGGCTCTCATTGCGGGCTGGTGGTACTGGCGCAACTGGGTACTCTACGGTGACCCGACCGGATTGAGCCGCATGCTCGACATCGCCGGCCGGCGGGATGAACCACTCACGCTGGGCGGATTGTGGGCCGAGTTTCAGGGCTTTCGCATCTCGTATTGGGGACTCTTCGGCGGTGTCAACATCTTGATGGACGGCTGGATCTACCCGATTCTTGATGCGCTGATGCTGGCCGGCGGACTGGGCGTGGTGGTATGTGGGGTGTCATTGATCAAGCCAGCCAGTCGGCAGGTCAGCCAATTTGTCGGTCGATCCGTGCGTCCCATTTCCTACTTCCTATTGATGGCCTGGGTGACGCTGGCTTTCGCCTCTCTGATTCGCTGGACGTGGCAAACCTATGCCTCGCAGGGGCGCTTGATGTTCGTAGCGCTTGGGGGCATTTCGGCACTGCTGGCGGCTGGCCTGGGCAGGTTGGCCCCCGTGCGCTGGCGACCAGTGATGGTTGCTATTGCAGGAGGCGGATTGCTGTTGATAGCGGCCATCAGCCCATTTCGATACATTAAACCTGCCTATGCACGTCCCACTTTGCTGGCAGAGGCTGACCTGCCCAGTGACGTCCAACGTGTTAACTGGGACATTGAAGGCGAGATGCGTCTGCTGGGCTACCGTTTAGAGCGGGGCACTGTGCATCCTGCTGAGGCCTTACCGGTGACGGTTTATTGGCAGGCACTGGCGCCGATGACGACCGATTACAGTGTCTTTGTCCACCTGCTGGGGCGGGACCGGGCTGTGGTAGGACAGGTGAACACCTATCCTGGCCTGGGGGGATGGCCCACCACCCAGCTGAAGCCCGGGGATGTGGTGCCTGACACGTATGAAGTGCCGATCGATCCGTTTGCTGAGTCGCCCAGTCTGGTACGTGTGCACGCCGGCTTGTATCGCTACGATGAGCCGGGCCGCCCTGGGCTGCCAACGTTCAATAAGCACGGAGAGCCGGTCGAACCCAGGCTGGCGACGGCCAAGCTGACCCCGTGGGATTGGCCGCAGGCAGACCCGTCCAATCCGCTGCAGGTGCATTTCGGAGAGACAATCTCGTTACTCGGCTATGATCTGGGCGAGAGTTTGACTCTTTACTGGCAGGCAACCGGCCGGCCGCCGGCCGATTACACCGTTTTCATTCAGATGTGGGACGAGAATGAGCAGGTGGCCGGCTTCGATGGGCCGCCGATCGGAGGTGACTATCCGACCAGTTGGTGGGAGGCAGGGGAGACGGTTGTAGACGAGCACCCCCTGGGTTCGGGTGGGGACAGAGCCAAATGGCCCCCACAACCCGGTCGCTATCGGCTGCTGGTCGGCTTGTATCGCTTGGACACCGGCGAGCGGGTGCCTGCCCTCGGCCCCGATGGCCCGCTAGCCGACTATGCTGTGGAGTTGGGTGGTGTCTCTGGAGCCAACAAGTAGAAATTGGTCTGATAAGGAAATGAAAGGCCCCGGGAATCGGAGTATCAGGAACTCAGGGATGGAGAAATGAGGGACTTAGACAGGGGGGAAGCGAGACCCCGTGGCCTCCTGATTTCTGATTCTCGTTTCCTTTATTTCCTGATTTTACTCCTGGCGCTGGCGCTGCGCCTATACCAACTCGAGGCGGACTCGTTGTGGGGCGACGAGATTTTTACTGCCACCCAGTCGGCGCTTCCTATTGGTGAGTTGCTGGGTTGGACCGCACGCGATATTCACCCGCCTGGCTACTACCTGATCGTGGGACGGCTGGCTGTTTGGCTGGGTTGGGCTGACCTGACTCCTTCGGCCTTGACCGATTGGCTGTGGCGATTCCCATCGACACTGGCTGGGACACTGGCTGTGGCGGTTACCTATAGGCTGGGGGCTGATCTGCTAGGCCGGTGGGTTGGGTTAGGCGGCATGGTTTTGCTGGCAATCAATCCGGTGGCAGTCCAATACGGCCAGGAAGCCCGCATGCACGGGCTGTTCTTGCTGGCGGTGGCGCTCAGCACTTGGACGCTGGCACGGGCGCTGGACAGGCCAGGACAGCTGAGACGGTGGTTGGCCTACGCCCTGACCACAGCCTTTAGCTTATACACAGTGTATTTGGCATTTGTGGTATTGGTGGCGCAAGGATTGTGGGCGGCGGTTAGCCGCCAGCCGCGAGATGTGCGCTGCCTGGCCTCAGTGTTAGTCCCCCGGCGCTTGGCCATCGGGCCCCGCCTGATTTGCTGGCTGGTAAGCGTCGCAGCCGCGTTAGCTCTCTATCTACCCTGGGGGCCGACATTGCTGACTATTGTGACTCGAAGGCTGGCTGTCAGTGATGTGGAATCTGGCGTCGGACCGCCCCTGGAATTCCTGGTAAAGGGAGTCTATTCGCTGGGGCCGGGTCCGGGGTGGCCTGCTTGGCTCTTCCTGGGATTCTGGATGGTTGGGCTGGGAAGCCTTGCTGTGCGGCGAAGGTTTGCCGTGGCTCTCTTCGGCGGTCTGTGGCTGGTTCTGCCCTTGGCCTTGCCCTTTGTCTTCCGAGACCCGCGCGCCTTGCACCTGCGCTACGTCTTTCTGCTGCCGGTCTACCTGTTGTTTGTGGCGCAAGGAGGCATGGTGACAGTGGCTGGCGGGCGGGAACTGATAGCCAGCGGGTGGCGGGAAACTGAGAGTCACCCAGCGAGAGTGCCCTGGAGGAGTGGATCGGAAAAACGGGCGCCTGTCTCCTCTGCTTTCCTGACCACCCGATTCCTGCGTGCAGTCACGCTGCTAGGCTTGGCGCTTGCCAGCGCTCTTTACCTGCCCGGTTATTACCAGCGGACTAAGCCTAACTGGCGTGGTGCAGGCGCCTACCTTGCAGCGCGCACGATTCCGGGAGACGTAATCGTGACCGGCCCGCTTTTCGACGTGGGGCGCTATTTGGACTATTATTACGATGGTCCAGCCGAATTGATGCCTCCCGCCGTTCTGGTGGCCAGCCTGCCCGATCGTGTGGCCTCCATGAGGGCCAGTGGCGGTCGTGTGTGGGCGGTAACTCGCTTTCAGCCGGCATCGGTGGGAGCAGTGCAGAGTATCCGGTTTCCTGGCCTGACTGTCTCGGAGCCGGTGGTAACTATCTACGAGCCAGACCTGCTGGCGTCTGCTATGATAGACCTGATGCAGCAAGCGGTGGCTGCTGCACCTGGTTGGGCGGCCGAGATGTCGGCCAGAGGGGTTCTGGACCCAGACCCATTGGCGGCCCGGGCGGCAGCCTATCTGTTCCTGGGTGACACCTATCGCGCGGCCGGACGCCTGCAGGAGGCAGTGACCGCCTATGAAGCTATGGTGGCTGATTATCCGGCCTCAGCGGGTGGATATGTGACACTGGCTGAGGCTTACGAATCGACCGGTCAGCCGCAGGCGGCGGTCGTGGCTTATCAGCAGGCGGTTGCTCTCAATCCCGCCTGGCAGGGCACGCGCGCCGAGGAAGCGGCCTTGCTGGCTGATGCGGGCCGCTGGGCCGATGCCGTGACCGCATACCGGGGCATTGTGGAGTGAACCAGCGTATCGGCTGGCTTGTCAGTCTGGAGGCGGGAAAACCCAAGGGGCGCCTGTTGCCGGCCTCCGGTTATTGGGTCTCCCAGGAGGCTTTGTGAATCGCAAACGTTTTTTGGATCTCCTCAAAGTTGTAGTCAGTTTGGTGCTCATTCTCGTCATCTTGCGCAGTGTAGATGTGAAGGCGCTGTGGGAGGTGGTGCGACATGCCAGTCCTTGGTACCTATTGTTGGCGTTGCTTGCACTCCTGTTGGGAGTTTTGGTACGGGCGTATCGTTGGCAGATCTTGGTTCAAGACCAAGGGGTGGAGATGTCGCTGAGGGAGCTGGCTGCTCTCTATTTTGTGGGATTCCTTTTCAACAATCTGCTGCCCAGTGGTTTCGGCGGCGACCCGATCAAAATGTATGAGCTATCTCGCCGCAGCAAGCGTGGAGCCGATGCGGTGAGCAGCGTGCTGGTAGACCGCTTTATGGGACTGTTGGCCTTGCAGGCCATCGGGCTGATAGCCCTGGGGTTTGCCTGGCAACTGGTACCGGCGGAGATTGTGATTTTGACGGTTGCCGTCTTTGGAGCGAGTTTGTTGGCTGCTTGGGTAGTCTCATTCCGGCGTTTATGGGACGTACTGGCCCGCTGGGTGCCGCTATTCGACCGCTTGCTCTCGATCAAGGCTGTGGACTCGCTGGTATCATCCTTACAGAGCTACAGCGGATCTGCTTTGTTACGCTCGCTTGGGGTGGGGGTGGTATTCAACGTGTTGCTCGTCGCGTCCAATATACTTATCGGTGTGGCATTGGGGGCAGATCTGCCGCTACCGTATTACATGATTTTCGTACCCCTCACCTCTCTGGTGTTGATATTACCCATCTCTTTCGCGGGGCTGGGGGTACGCGAAGGAACTTACGTGTTCCTATTTTCGCAGGCAGGGATGGCCCAAGAAGTTGCGCTTTCTCTATCGTTACTGGTCTACGCCCTGGGGACTGTGTCGCCCGGACTGGTAGGGGGTATCATATATTTGGTGCGCGGCGCGCGCAGTTATGGGGAGGCCAAACAAGGCTTATGAGCTGGCACATGTCTCAACTCAGATGGCGATTCGTGGTTCCAGGTGGCTTATTGCTGGCTAATGTGGTAGTCTTGGCCACCGAGATTTCTTGGCTGCGCTTGGTGGCTGGATTAGCACTGCTTTTCATCTTGCCCGGGCTGGCCTGGCTGCAAGCCCTAAACTGGTTTGGTACTTGGCAGGGCGTCGAGCGTATTGTACTGGGGGCAGGATTCTCGGTGGCTATCGCCTCGATTGCCCTGTTAGGGGCGGTCTATTGGCCAGGTCCCTGGGCACTGTCTCCTACGTTGATCGCCCTTGACGTAGCTACGCTCATGGGCGTCGCTTTCGGGCTGTTGAATCCGGCCCGGCCAGAGTCCGGGAAGTTAGTCTGGCCTTCTCTGCGGATTAGCGTTGCTTTGTTGGTGAT
Organism: Anaerolineales bacterium; assembly: GCA_020343875.1. Taxonomy (GTDB): domain Bacteria; phylum Chloroflexota; class Anaerolineae; order 4572-78; family NAK82. Next base: position 993,274 of record CP070811.1, read on the forward strand.
TTTGTGTGTGGCTGGTTTCCTGCGCTGGTATGCGATCGGCTACGGCGAGTTTCACGAGGATGAGCTTGAAAACGTGCGGCTAGCGGTGCGTGCCATGGGAGGTGAGGAGTATGCGCCTTTTCTGGACAGCAAGGGCCCAGTTCATTGGTTGCTGCCCGGTTCATTGTGGTTACTGCGCGGTTGGGGTGATGAAGCAATAGCCCGCACACCCTTTGCGATTTGTAGCATGCTGAGCCTGTTGGCTGTCTATGCATTGGGTCGGCGTATGGACGGGCCAACTGTAGGTGTGATTGGCGCCGGGTTTGCGGCAATTAATGGTTTTTTTGTGGCCTACGCGCGGTACGTCGAAAATCCTAGCCTGATTATCTTGTGGGGGATTCTGGCTGCCTGGTGCGCCTATCGATTCTACCAGGAGCGTATTGCCTCGCTGCAGATTCTTGGGGGGTTGTTTCTAGGAATTGGATTGGTGGCTCATCCCGATGTATTGCTTTTTTTGCCCCCCTTTGGTTTTATGTTGGCGCTGACGTATTGGCGGGGTAGGGGGCAATGGCAGGGGTACTGGAAATCATTGCTGGCAGGCCTTTTGCTGTTTGTGAGCCTAACCCTCGTGTTCTACGTCCCGTATGTTCGCGATCCCAATTTTGAGCTTACACAAGAGTACTTCGCTGCGGAACGCATCGGCACCCAGGTTCTATACAATCGCGTGGCGAGTATGCTTGAACAGGATCGCCTCTACAGCACGCGCTACTATGCGCCCCTGCTGATCATCTTTTCTGGCATAGTGATTGTCAGGGAATTGCGTCGCTTGGGGCGGGCGGGCCTCTTGCTTTCACTGTTAGTCGCTGCAGCCATAGTTAGTACAGTGCTCGTTCCAGGACCCTGGGAGTGGGGAGCGGTCTCCCTTGCTTTCCTTCCTTATGTAATTCTATTTGCGGTTCTGTCGTTTTCGCCTCTTACCTCATTTGAGGTCAAGAGTCTGGTGCTTTGGTTTGGCATTCCCTTCCTGGCACTGCAGTTTTTGGCAAAAGATGCTGCCGATCATATTCAGATTGCCTACCCAGCTTGGTCGTTGCTGGCGGCGATGGGCCTACAGTTGTTCTGGAATCGGCTGGCTGGCACCTCAGGTCGAATTCAGCCCCTTGGCCTTGGTTGGGGGAGAATAGTCATATTAGGGGTTCTGGTTTGCGCGCTGGGTTTGACCTTGTACTATCAGCATCTTCAGTTTGTGGGCACGGTCACTAATTATTGGCGTGCCGAGGCCGATGCCAAGTATAACCCAGACTCGATTTACCGCCTCCTATACGGTGGTTTGCCGCGACCTCGAAAGTTGTTTAGTAACCCCCGATTAGGAGGTTGGAAAGTCGTTGGATATTTATATGACAATGGTCAGTTGAAAGGGGACTTTCGCAGCATCAACGAGTCGTTCGCGGTGCCTATTTGGTATACACACCAGACTCCGCGATCTTGCTTCAGTGATCCCCAAAACTATTTTGTACGTATTGATGCCCGGGGTGTGCCAGAAGAGGTGGACCAATTGCTGGCTACAGGGTACGGACTGACCCGCATTGTACGAGTGGATCACCAGCCCAAGCTTTACCTGTTTGAAAAGGGAGTTTCCTCGTCGGATGAGCCGGAGATATACGACGTGGGCGACTATCGTCGGCTCTATGACCGTTCAGCGACCCCTGAGCGGTACGTTCAAGGAAAGTCTCCTGAGCATCCTTTGCGCGTAATGTTTGGTGATAAGTTGTTGCTGACAGGTTATGATATAGACAGCACCCGGCTTGCGCCGGGCGAGACTCTGGCCCTGACGCTCCACTGGCAGGTTATGGCACCTATGGACATTCGCTACCGGGCGTTCGTCCACATCGAGACGGATCGCATGTGGGGGCAGCACGACGACGACCCGGTCTGCCGGGTGCGCACTGACGAATGGCGCCCACCGCAGACTGGCGCGGGGCAATTTCGGGTGACACTGGATCCAGCTACCCCGCCCGGTACATATCCTGTCACGGTTGGGGTATACAATCCCGAGAATTGGGAACGGCTGGAGATTGCAGATGAAGGAGGGCAGCCTCTAGGTAATGTCCTTGAGGTAACGACTATCAGCGTAGAGTAGCATAACTACCGTTTACGGACGGTTGATTGCTGGATGGGTACCCTAACGCTTTGAATGAATGGCGCATTTTACAGTGCCTCATAGCAGCTTCCGAACAAGCGACGCTTTTTGAAAGGATTGGCATCAGATTGTTTGTCGAAACCAATAATAATAAAAGGAATAGTCTTCATGCGTGATCTTTCCATCGTCCTGCCCATTTACAACGAGGCGGAGAACATTCCTCACCTATATACTGAGCTGGTCCCCATCTTGGAGGCCACTGGATCGTCCTTTGAGATCATTGCGGTGGATGACGGCAGCAGCGACGCGAGCTTTCAAAAGCTGAAGGAATTGAGCGCGCGCGACGGTCGGCTGCGAGCTGTGCGCTTCCGGCGAAACTTTGGCCAGACAGCGGCCTTTGCGGCAGGCTTTGATCGGGCCGGAGGCGACGTGGTTATCACTATGGACGCCGACCTGCAGAACGACCCGGCTGACATCCCCATGTTGCTGGCAAAGATGGACGAGGGTTACGATGTGGTCAGCGGCTGGCGGCAGGAGCGCTGGAAAGAGGGATGGCTGGCCTTTTTCACCCGCCGCATCCCCTCGGCGACGGCCAATTGGCTGATTTCTAGGGTGACCGGTGTCTTTCTGCACGATTATGGCTGTGCCCTCAAGGCCTACCGCAGGGATGTGATCCAGGAAGTCCGGCTGTATGGGGACTTACACCGCTTTATCCCGGCCATCGCCAGCTATTATGGGGTGCGCATCGCCGAGGTGCCAGTCAACTATCGACCACGCCGGTTTGGCCAGAGCAAATACGGCATAAAGCGCACGGTACGGGTGTTGCTCGACCTGTTGACGGTTCGCTTCTTGCTGAGCTATTCCACCCGCCCTATTCATATCTTCGGCCTACTTGGGTTGCTATCTGTCTTGCTGGGAATGGGCATCGGTGTCTATCTGACTGTCATCAAATTTCTCTACGGTGCAGCCCTCGCCGAGCGGCCCTTACTCCTGTTTGCAATCCTGCTGGTCATGGTCGGCGTGCAGCTGGTGACTATGGGCTTGCTGGGTGAGATGGTAGTGCGGACCTATTACGAAAGCCAGAACAAGCCAATCTACGCAGTGCGAGAGGAGTCTGGGGATGATGGAGACGTCTCGCCCGCCAAGGGCGCGAGCTAAGCAGCTGTCCATACACGCTGGAATATTTCAATAAAGGGGAAAAAGGTTGCCAGAATGCGCCTTAGCGCAGAAGCAAGGGGTGAAGGGCTTGGGGGCCAGAGGTGAGGACAGTTCGTGACGACCCTGTGGAATTCCAAAATGGAACTTTTTCCGTGAGGGCCAGATTTGAGCTGTTGGTTTTGGCGCCTGTCATTTTGCTGATCGCTTTTACCCTGCGTGTGTATCGGCTGGATGTTCAGTCTATCTGGTGGGACGAGGGGCATTCGATTGGAATGGCGTCGGCCCCTGTGGCGCAGATCCCTAACTTGCCCGGCATGGACGTACACCCGCCGGGCTACTTCGTTTTACTGCACCAATGGATGGCTCTTGTTGGTCGGAGCGAGTTCGCGCTGCGCTACCTGTCGGTGGCCTTCAGCTTACTGACGGTGGCGTTGTTGATACGCTTTGGGCAGGCCTTGGTGGGGTTGCCCGCCGATCAGTCTTGTTCTCGGGTTGCGCTGGTGACCGGCGGACTGGCGGCCCTCTCGCCGCTGTATGTAGCCTACGCGCAAGAGGTGCGTATGTATGCGGTGGTCACCTTTTTCGCCCTGGCAAGTGTGTATTTTCAGTGGCTGGTTTTGCATAAGCCCCCTGCAGAAGGTCTTCGCACCTGGGCCTTTGCCGGTTATGTATTGGCGACGGCGGCCGGTCTTTACACTCATTATTTTACCATTTTCCTGCTTTTGTTTCAGAATCTGGTTTGGCTGATATGGGCTCTGATATTGAGGCCGCCAAAGGGCCTGGGGCCGGGGCGGGTTATGCTCTGGCTCAGCTCTCAATTGGCCGTGTTGCTCCTCTTGTCTCCGCAACTTCCCCTGGCTTGGCAGCAGACCGTCGCCTATGCCAATCCTAATTTGAATCCGCCAGGAGTAGCCGAGTTTCTTCGGCGTTCGTGGCTGGCTTACACCGTTGGCACTGCTGTAGAGCCAGTAGTGGCTGGGCGACTGGCCTGGGGAGCGGTAGCTGTACTCGGCCTTGGCATGCTGTTTCGGATAGTGATGGCGCGACTAGGTGCCTGGGCCGATCAGTTGGGCAGGCTTGCCTTTTTGGGTGGCTGGCTTTTTGCCCCTCTAGCCACTTATTTTCTGGTTTTGCAGCGCCGACCATCCTTTGAACCGCGCTATATGATGTTGGTTACCCCGGCCCTGATGCTGTTGCTGGCCTGGGTGTTAACAGGAAACAGTTGTCGCTGGACTTGGTGGGGTGGTTTGGGGGCTTCCCTGGCCCTGGGTATTTTCGCTTGGGGCACGTGGTCCTATTTCACCAACGTCGAGGCCTATAAGGATGACAGCGCAGGCGTGACTGCCTGGTTGGCCGCCGAGACCCACCCAAACGACGTGGTGTATGTGGACGTGCCTCACCCCTTTCATTATTATGCCGAGCGTATCCCGGCCCCGACCCGTTACCTGTTTGTGGACGTGCACACGGCAGCCGAAATCCTCAATGCCGAGGCCGCTGGCCGCGAGCGGCTCTTCTGGGTGACATGGCGTGGTAGTGACACAGACCCGCGCGGGGTCATCCCCTTTTTGTTGGACAAGACGGGCCGTCGGGCGGGAGAACTCGATTTCCGAGGCTATCACGTGGCGTGGTGGGATCTGCCAGGTGGCGCTCACTTCAGTTTGCCTGACGACCTGTCACAAAGTGCGGGATGTCATATTACCTTTGGCGAACTAATCCAGCTGGATGGTTTGGACTTTTCCGATGCGGCCCAGGTGGGGGGCATGGCCTGGGCAACCCTGCATTTCACTCTGCTACGCAATACTGATGTGGACTATCGTGTCTCGCTTCGTTTGCGTGACCCACAGGGGGACATGCTCCCCCCCACCGACAAAGATCTTTTGAACGACCGACACTTTCGCACCTCGGCCTGGCCTCAGGATGACCCACGCCTCAATCAGGCTATCAACGTTTATAGCTTGCCCATCCCGCCTGGCACAATGCCTGGCATCTACTCCCTGGAGGCGGTGGTTTACGAGGCGATCACTCTGGCAGGCCTGCCAGTGACAGGGGGGTGTATCTCACCTGCTGGGGATGGGGCTTCAGTGCAGCTGGGTAGTGTGACCGTTTCACCCTGACTTGGGGGGATGACTTGCCTATTGTGGCCCTGTGCAGGGTTTGAAGTGGGGCGCGCGCTTTTGCTATTCGTGACCCTTTTGCTTTTCCCTTTCTTTGCGTTAAAATATGGGCGAAGGGAGGACACGAGAGGCGCTGATTGCCTTTCGTGTTTTCTATGCTGTAGCCTAGGCTGGACGTTTCTCAAAACTCTGCAGCCGCGCGTGCTCCCTGGGAGGGTAGGACTGCCTCCCCTGCGGATGATGTGGCTCAGGCGGGACTGAAGAGGTGTGATTCTTTTGCTATGCGTATCTTAATAGTCAACTATGAATTCCCTCCCATTGGCGCTGGCGGCGGCCAGGCATCCCAGAAGATCGCTGAGTGTTTGGTGGAGATGGGTCACAGCGTGCGGGTCATAACCTCGCGCCCCACCCAGCTCTACACCCTGATGGGCAACGTCAGCCTGTTGCTTGGATTTGGCTTTTGGGTGTATCTGGCCTATGCCAAGCTGAGTTGGGGCGAAGACATCAGCGATCACGGCTTCACCCTGCTTGGCACTCTGTTGTTGCTGACAGGCTTTATTCTGCGGGCCACCGGGCTGATTTGGGAGCTGATTATGCCTATCCGGGGGCTGAAGCGTGTCGAGTTTATCGAAGGCGTTGAAATCTACCGGGTCCCGGTGATGCGTCAGCGGCAGGACTATTGCTCTACCTTCGAGATGGCGACCTTTC
>CP070811.1:999472-1028222 GCA_020343875.1 Anaerolineales bacterium
GAACTTCTGCTGAAAGAAGGGGCACAGATTAGCTATTATGACCCTTACGTGCCCCACTTCCAAGTCGGCGGCGATGTCTTTCTACGCAAAGCGATACACTTCGACTCAGTGCCCATCACGCCCGAAACGCTGGCCCAGGCCGACTGCGTCCTCATCGTCACCGGGCACGCCAGCGTAGACTATGGGTGGGTAGTGAATCACGCCCGCCTGGTGGTCGACACAGTGAACGCCACGCGAACGGTACAGCAGGGAAGTGATAAGATCATTCGGCTAGGTGGCGCGAGTTGATAGGCCACCTCAGCCCTGACAAGACAAACTCCAATCAAAGAGGAAATGCAACATGCGACGAACTATTTTGATAACCGTGATGGTGACACTGGCCCTGGGCCTGGCAGCCTGTGGTGGCTCTGCAGAACCGACGGGCAGTGCAAACCAGGCAAGCGAGTGTAACACCGATCCGCGCCCCCTGGCCAACGTCGAGGCAACGCAGCGTAACGAGTACTACAGCAGCCTACCTGAGATGGTCATCGACCCGGCCAAAACTTACCGAGCCACCATCCAGACCTCGCGCGGCGACATCGAGCTCGTGCTGGATGCCGTCGACGCACCCCAGACTGTAAACAACTTCGTCTTTTTAAGCTGCCAAGGGTTTTACGATGGCCTCACCTTCCACCGCTATGAGCCAGGTTTCGTCATCCAGGGAGGTGACCCGCTGGGCCTTGGGAACGGCGGCCCCGGCTACGTAGTGCCAGCCGAGATCAGTCTACCTCACATCGAGGGAGCACTGGCCATGGCCCGCCTGCCCGACCAGGTCAATCCTCAGCGCGACTCCAGCGGGAGCCAGTTCTACATTACGTTGACCGCCACCCCCTTCTTGGATGGCGCTTACACCGTCTTCGGGCAGGTTACTGGGGGTATGGATGTGGTCCAGGCCATAAGGGGCAGTGACACAATCAATCGAGTCGTGATCACGGAGGAGTGAGCGCCAAGAGAAGCGACCGCTAGATAACAATCGCAATTTAGAGCAATCTAGGTAAGCTCCTCTTCGGCACTAAGAAGAGCTTTTCCTTAAGCACACTCTTCTAATCGGAAACGGCAGAAGCTTCAATCTCGGCCATTGGGAGACGTTCCTTCCCCAGCCACAACATGCTCGCCAAAAAGCCCACCAGCATGATGATTGCCCCGCTGATATAGGGCAGGTTGAGGTTAAAATCGAAGATGAAACCGGCCCAGACGGGGCCGACGATGCGCCCCAGGCTCATGAAGGAGCTGTTCAATCCCATGGCGACGCCCTGTCCGCTCGTAGCACGCTTGGAGGTCAGCGAGGCAACCACCGGGCGAAGCATAGCGTTGCTGAGGATGAACAAGCTAACAGTGATCAACACGGCGGAGAACGTGTCGGCCGGCAGCATGATGACAAACCCCACCGCAGTGCCCAAGAGTGAAGCCTTGATGATCGTAACTTCGCCCCAACGCTTGGTCAGTGGGCCAGTCAGCGCACCTTGAGCGATGGCGGTGATCAGCCCGATAGCGGTAAGAATGGTTCCAACTTGTTGTGGACCATAGCCGAAGCGCTCCAAGGCATAGAGCCCGAAGATACCTTCGAAGTTAGTCAGCCCGAAACTCAATAAGAAAGCCAGGAACAACAAAAAGCCAATAGGGCTAAAGAGAGCCCGCCACAGCTGCCCAAATTGTGGGCCCTGCAGCTCACCCTGGGAGCTTTGGCGGTCGCTTTTGGGCAACGACTCAGGTAAGATCAGTGAAATGAACATCAGGGCAACCATCGAAAGCCCGGCTGCAATAAAAAAGGGTGTCGAAAGCGATTTAACCGCCAGCCAGCCGCCCATCCCGGGACCGAGCACCATGCCTACTCCCATGGCTGCACCCAAAATACCCATGCCGCCGCCACGATCCTCACTAGAAGTGCTATCACCAATATAGGCCATTGCCGTGGGAAATGTAGCAGCCGACAGAACGCCAGCTAAAGCTCGGGCGGCGAACAACATCCACAATTGGGTAGACAGGCCAAAGAATAAATGCGAGATCGCATTACCCAACACACCAATCATAAGGATCGGTTTACGCCCATAACGGTCCGAGAGATTGCCCCACATGGGGGCGAAAATGAACTGCATCGTAGCAAAAATCGCCATCAGGATGCCCAGTGCTCTCCCAGATGCACCGAAGGTATCAATGTAAAACGGCAAAATGGGAATGATCATCCCAAAGCCGAGCATGATGACGACTAGGGTGAAGAAAAGAATAGTAAGATTGCGGCGATTCGCTCGCATAGGTTGAATGCTCCCATCAACCGCTGAAATTGGTCTTGTTCAAAGTGTCATCTCGGCAACGTTGTGCCAGGCGTCTTGCTCCTCTATTGCGTATGCGGCAAAGCTGCCCAGGATGTGGGCCAAGCGGTCTAATTGGCTTGCCGTAAGACGTGGGTCAGCTCCTCATCTGTCAACATGATAGGGTTCCCCTTCATACTGCTTGCATTTTTGGCCTTTCCTACCACGCTGGGGATATCCTCTTCCGTCAAGCCAAAATCAGACAGAGGCGGCACCCCCAAAGCCTCGCAAAGGTGCTGTACCCAGGCGACACCATCAACCGCTGCCGCCGTAACCTTTCCCGTTACAAGCTGGGCTACCTCGTCATAGCGAGCCAAGGTGGGCGAGTCAGGCATACGAGCCTGGAGCGCACGTACATTGGCCTCCATAACAGGTGGTAACAAACGGGCGCAGATGACTCCGTGCGGCGCAGGAAACAAGCCCCCCAGCGGGCCAGCAAAGCCATGCACGGCTCCCAACTTGGCATTGGCTAGTGCTAGGCCCCCGAAAAGACTGACCAGGGCCATGTCTTCGCGCGCTGCCACATCCCTCCCATCTTCATAAGCACACCGCAACGAACGAGCAGCGCGCTGGAGGCCTTCGCGACATAGCGCGTCTGTCATCGGATTGGGCTGGTTAGAAACGTAAGGTTCCAGAACCTGGGTGAGCGCATCCAGGCCAGTGCTGGCAGTGACAGCCGGTGGCATCGAGTGGGTCAATTGTGGGTCTACCACAGCCAGGCGTGGTAGCATCAATGGGCTACGTAGGCTGACCTTGACCCGATGCTGAGGGGACGCCAGTACTGCGTTGCGTGTGACCTCAGCCCCCGTGCCAGCCGTGGTAGGAATGGCCATGTAGGCAGCAGCGGCATGGGTCAGCGGTCTTCCAGAGCCGATCACCTCCAGGTAGTCTAACAGGCCGCCGCTGTTGGTGAGGAGCGCCGCAATCGCCTTGCCAGTGTCCAGTACGCTGCCACCGCCCATCCCTATGACGAAATCGCACCCAGTCTCCCGGGCGAGCTGTGCGCCGGCTAGGGCAACGTCAGTGGTTGGTTCCCCTGAAACATTAAACAGGATAGTTTCCACACCCTCTTCGTTCAGCTGTTCCAAAAGTGATTCAGCACGCTCAGCGGTGCGACCGGTGACGACAATAGCCCGACGCCCCATCTCAGCCGCCATGGGTATAGCCTCCTGAAGGGTACCGGAGCCAAATAAGATGCGTGTGGCAGTGGCAAATTCAAATCTCATCGCCGAATTTCTCCTGTCTGTCTACCGGTCGCTGCCCTGAATATACTCCAGTGAGCCTGATGGCTGTCTCAGCACCTTTCGCCCCCGTTGGCCAAACAAACAAAGAAGCAGGACTCAAGCCCTGCTCTGCGGTCTACCGGTGGCCCCCAAACGCCCAGGGCAAACCCTTAATTGGGTTACGCCTCACGTATTGTCGCATACTCCCGGTAAAAATCAGAGACATGCCTGACCAAGAGCACCCCCACCCCTACCAGAACATAGGCCGTCACCGGCGGGGCCGGCCGCCAAATCAGCAACGCGACTGGCGCGCCCAACGTCAGGCCCACCATCACCGCCCGGGCTGAATGGCGCAACAGAGCACGAGCCACCAACCAGATGGCAGTAAACACTACAGGCCCGCCAGGTAACAGCCACAGGAATATGCCCCCGGCTGTCGCCAATCCCATACCACCCTGGAAGCCGATGTAAACTGACCAGCAATGCCCTGCCACGGCGGATGCCCCCGCAACCGGCACAACCCAGGCATCACCGGTCAACGCCAGCCCCACTAGAACGGCCCCCACGCCTTTAAGCAGGTCCACCAGGGCAACCAGGACAGCTGCCCCCAACCCCGCCTGGCGAAAGGTGTTAGTCGCGCCAACGTGACCACTGCCCTCCTGGCGCACATCAGGCGCACCCCACAGGCGGGTGACTACCACCCCGGTGGGGAAAGCTCCGATGAGGTAGCCCAAGAGGCCGGATAATAGCAGTAATAATAGTTGATAGGTAATGCTACTTACCCCCGACTAACCCCTCTCAACTCAACACCAGACCTTCAGCCGGCCAGGCAGAATCTCAAACTCAAAGCGGCGCCCCTGAGTGCACAGAATCTCACCGTCCACATGGCCAGGCACGCCTCGCTCAGCCTCGATCAGCACATGTCGGCCCTGGAGCATCATAATCGGTTTCTTACCCACATGGGTGCCCTTCATGGTATGGGGAAGTAGCTTCAGAATGCCCAGCCTCCCTAACTGATCGGCCACACACACGTCGAGCACACCATCGTCAGGCTGGGCATCCGGAGTCAGATAAAAGCCGCCGCCGGCCCGAGGGCCATTAGCCACCGTAATCAGAGTAACCGCCTGGTGGGGCAAAGGCTGGCCGTCAACGGTGATACGCATAGGATAGGGCCACTTGCTGTTAGTTGCCAGGACCCGAAACACGGCCCATAAGTACATGGGAAAGCCACGTAACAGTTTCATTTTTCGCGTTTCCAGCGAGACGTCCGCGTCATAGCCAATGCCTACGCTGTTGTCGAAAATACGGGGTTGACCGTCAACCGTCACGCGTATCACGTCTACGGTACGCACACGCCCCTCGGCCAACCGGTGGCAGGCCTCTTCCAGGTCAGCGGGGATTCCGACGGCATAGGAAAAGTCATTCCCGGAGCCGACTGGAATCGCCCCTATCACCGCCGGGTACCCATCCTCAGCAGCCAACAGAAGGCCATTGGCCACCTCATCGGCAGTACCATCACCCCCCATAGCCACCACCCGCTCATACCCGGCCTGCGCCGCTTGTCGCGCAAGATCGACTCCCTGACCAGGCGCTTGGGTGCTGGTGAGGTCGTAGTCCACGCCATACTGGGCCAGGTACGTCTGCACTTGAGAAAGCACATTGCCGGCGTGCCCCTTACCAGCCACAGGATTAACAATCAATTTGGTACGCACAGTACGCCCCCACCTCGTGTATTTGAACACACTACCCTGACGAAAGGTGAGGGCAAGTTTAACACATCGTCTAGGCAAAGTCAATACGTCAATCCTACCCTCAAGTGTACATAAATATGAGAAGTTGACGTCTCCAGATAACTTGTGCTACAATACCACCCGAAAACGACTGGTGTGGAAAGAGATGCTGAAGAAAAGGGAGTCCGCCCATGAACTGCCCAACATGCGGTCAGGCGGTGCTGACAGGCACTCGTTTCTGCGGTAATTGTGGCACTGAACTCGCCAGTGAAGTGGAAGAAGACGAAGAGGAACAACGCCCCCCATTGCCCGACACTGGCACAATCTTGGATAGTGAGCCAGTGCCCTATCTACTGGTCACGACCGGCCCCGGCCGGGGGCAAACGTTTGAATTGCGTGGGGAGGTGCGCATCGGGCGCAGTCGGACTAGCGCAATTACCCTCACTGACGGTAAAGTCTCGCGCAGTCACGCCAGGCTTGACCCTGTCCGCACCACCTACATCCTTACCGATTTAGGCAGCGCCAACGGCACCTTCGTCAACGGCGTGCGCATCACACAGCCGGTGCGCTTACGTGATGGAGATTCGCTCCAATTTGGCGATACACAGCTCGTGTTCCACACCCTCCCGTCACCCCATTCTCCACAAGCTGACCAGGTGGCAGGATACCCGCCGCCCTCTACTCCGGCGGCCAGGCCGAGGCCTGCTCCAAGCAATTATCCTTTGCCTGCCAACAAAAGCGGAAAATTACCTTCCTGGGCCTGGATTGGCTGTGCTATACTGATCGTTGTGATAACTCTAATGGTGATCGTGGCCTTGACCACAGGCATCCTTATCGGACAGGGCTTAGGCGGGGGGTAATCCTCGTAATTCGCTTCGCCACGGGGAGATTACTTGACCCTGTACCCAATGCCAGCATCGTAAAGCAGGTCGGCTACAACCAGAGAAGAGGTCGCTTCGTCGTCAAAAGAGAGATACAGAATCTCATCTTTGGAATCGTCGGACAGCGTGATTTGCAGGCGCAAGGCAGCCCGTGGGCGCAGCCCAAAGTGAAGCCAGCCAACGTCCACCGACCGGATCATGGCTGGCTGGAAGAAAGCATACCACCACCCCACCTCATCCTGACTGGACACGCCAAACAGCAAGAAGCGGGCCAGAGATATGTGAGTCATCACACAATGTTCGCGAGTTTCAAAGGTGGTGTAGTTAGCCGGTGTTTCCACGAAGTAACGCCGCATGCGGCTGACCTCGAAGAAACCGGTGGCACGGACGTGGATTTTGTCCATCGCTGGCAGGAGTTGCCGATTTGCTGCCCCATCGACTTCCTCCTCATCCGCCTGTGGAAAGGCAGACACTGCATCAGGGGCGCATGTCATAAATTGTACATACTGCTGTCGGTCGGCCCACCACATCACGACCAGGACAGTCACCGCACCCATAGTGACAAAACCCGCTACGAGATAACTTACTCCCCACAATCTCAACCACATCGTCAGCGGCAGAACAAGACACAACAAGATGAGCCAGCGACGCAAACTGACATTGAACAGCCGATGTCGCTCCAGACTGTAAGCAAACTGAAATACGAGTCCCACAAACAAGTGTCTTCAGTCCAGCCCTAAGTGCTTCTCGATGCTAAGCTGCATAGCCAGGGAATTTTTTTATCCCAGCAGGCGCTCTGCTACCGCCAACTGAGTTTCGAGCGACGCTCGCGCTGTGCCGCCGACCGAGTCCCGGCGCTCGACGGCCTGCTCAAAATTAAGCCACCTCATCAAATCCCGGTCAAACAACCTTGACACCTCTTGGTAATCAGAGAGGAGCAAGTCTCGTAGGCCAGCGCCCTGCGCCAGAGCTTTTTGGACAACTTGCCCTACCATGTGATGGGCCTCCCGGAATGGTACTCCCTTCCTCACCAGGTAATCGGCCAACTCAGTAGCCAGCATTTCGTCGGTTAAGGCAGCTTGCATCCGCTCAGGGTGAACGACAAGTGTCTCGATAATCCCACTAGAGATAGGCAGCGTCATAGTCAGCGTGTCAATGGTGTCAAACAGGGCTTCTTTATCCTCCTGCAAATCCTTGTTGTAGGTTGTGGGCAAACCCTTGAGCACCATCAAAATGCTCACCAGGTCGCCGACCACGCGCCCGGTTTTACCACGAATCAGTTCCAGCGAGTCGGCATTCTTCTTTTGAGGCATTAGGCTCGAGCCGGTCGCATAAGCATCAGCGATTTCCATAAAGCCAAACTCGCGGCTGCTGTAGAGAATAAGGTCCCCGGCCAAGCGGCTAAGGTGAATCTGGGTCAGGCTAGCCCAACTTAAGAACTCAACCAGATAGTCTCGGTCACTGACGATGTCCATACTATTGAGGGCGACCGCCTCGAAGCCAAGTTCACGGGCCAGGTAAGCCTGGTCAATTCCAAACGGGTTGCCGCTCAAGGCTCCTGCGCCCAAGGGCAGAACATTCACTCGTCGAGTCAGCCCCTCCAGCCGATCTCGGTCACGTTGTAACATCCAGAAAAAGCTGAGCAGCCAATGGCTGAAACGTACCGGTTGGGCCGGTTGCAGATGGGTGTAACCCGGCATCAGCAAATCTATGTGGGCTTGGGCCCTGTCAACGATGGCGCGCTGAAGCTGGGCCAGCTGCTGCCGCAATCGAGCGATCTGCTCGCGAAGGTAAAGCCGGGTATCGGTGGTCACCTGGTCATTGCGCGAACGGCCGGTATGGAGCTTGCCCGCCACCCTTCCGACCAGTTCACCCAGCCGCCGCTCGATGGCAGTGTGAATGTCCTCATCATCGGGTTGTGCCAAAAACTCACCGTCGGCGAACTCGGTACGCACCCGGGCCAGTCCTTCTAACAATGCATAGCGCTCGTCCTCATCAATGATGCCCACACGGGCCAGTGCTTTGGCGTAGGCCATACTGGCCGTGACGTCGGCGTCCCAGAGACGTATGTCGAAACCAATAGAATCGCCAAAGCGACGCATCAGGTCATCGGGACGGTCAGCGAAGCGCCCACCCCATAGTGTGGTCATGCCCTCACCCGTTTCCTCTCCAGGCAGCCAGGGCCAGACAAAGCCAGCCGCCGATGAAGGCAATGCCGCCCAGCGGCGTGATAGCCCCCAGCCAGCGCAGTCCGCTCAGGCTCAGGGCATACAGGCTACCAGAGAATATTAGCGTGCCCGCAAGGAAGAGCCAACCTGCCAAGGTCGCCAGAGGGCTCGGCCAGCGGGCGGCGGCCCAGGCAGCAAAGAGCAAGGCCAGCGCATGATACATTTGGTAGCGGGCGCCTGTCTCAAATATATCAAGCAGGTCAGAAGAGATGCGACCGCGTAGCGAGTGTGCCCCAAAGGCGCCCGCGGCCACCGCAATCATGGCCGACAGCGAACCCACAACCAGAAAAATGCGCTCCATCTCATCAGTCTCGCTTAAACTTGCTGAAGTCCGGCTCTTCGTGCAGCCCGCGCCGCGCGCCCTCCAGGTCTAGCATGGCATGGACTTTGAGGGGCAGTCCAAAAAGCTTGATAAAGCCCTCAGCGTCGGCTTGGTTGTACACATCCTCCTCTCCAAAAGTGGCAAAGTCTTCACGGTACAGGCTGAAGGGGCTACGCCGCCCGACCAGGAGGACATTTCCCTTGTAGAGCTTGAGCCTAACCTGACCAGTCATATCCCGCTGGGTAACTTCCACAAAGGCGTCTAGGGCTTCACGTAGCTGTGTATACCACTGACCATTGTAAACCAGGTCAGCATACTTGAGAGCCACTTGTTGCTTATAGTGCAGCGTTTCCTTGTCCAGACAAAGTTGCTCCAGTGCCTGGTGCGCTTCGACTAAGATGGTGCCTCCGGGCGTCTCGTAGACACCATGGCTCTTCATTCCAACCAGCCGGTTCTCAACGATGTCCGCGCGGCCGATGCCGTGGCGACCGCCCAGATCGTTGAGCGTCTCTAGCAGCGAGATAGGGCCCATTGCCACGCCGTTGACTCGCGTAGGCATCCCCTGGTGAAAATCGATGGTTACGTATTCTGGCTCGTCGGGCGCCTTCTCAGGAGCGACACTCCGCTGGTACATTGCCTCTTCCGGTTCTTGCCAAGGGTTTTCCAGAATCCCCCCTTCGTGGCTCAAGTGCCATATGTTAGCATCACGGCTATAGATGCTCTTTTCGGTAGCAGTCACCGGTACATTGTGCTCGGCCGCGTAGTCGAGGGCATCCTCGCGAGAGCGAATGTCCCACTCACGCCAGGGAGAAATGACCTTGAGACGTGGATTGAGAGCCTGGTAAGTTAGCTCAAAGCGAACCTGATCGTTGCCCTTTCCGGTGCAGCCATGAGAGACAGCCTCGGCGCCCTCAATCTCAGCAATCTCCACCTGGCGGCGGGCGATTAAGGGCCGGGCGAAGGATGTGCCCAACAGGTACTTGCGCTCGTAGATGGCCCCAGCCATCAAGGTGGGATAAATATACTCAGTGATGAATTCCCCACGCAGGTCTTCTATGTATATCTTACTGGCCCCCGAAGCCAAGGCCTTATCTTCCAGCCCCTCCAGTTCCTCTCCTTGGCCCAGATTGGCTGTGACACAAATGACCTGGCAGCCATAGTTGTTCTTGAGCCACGGGACGATCACCGACGTGTCGAGGCCACCTGAATAGGCGAGCACCACCTTGTTTACTTTAGATCCTTCTTTAGATGCTTCTTTCCGTTTGGCTGGCATAAGTGTCCCCCTTTGGATACAACCTTACATTCGGTGTCGCAGATCATCGAGTTGGCGCAACAAGCTAGCGGCATTTCTGACGAACTTAAGCACGTCGCCGGGACGGATCGGCTGTTTTGCCTCGCCAGCATCATCATCTGCCGCCTGAGCGAGGAGCCAGCCGGTACCAGCCCCCAGCACCGCCCCTACCAGGGCCCCCACGATGAGTGCATTGCGCTGTCTGGGTTCGAGTTCCACGTTGAAACCTCCTGGGATGGGATAACCGCCGGGCCCCAACCCGGCATAATCGCCTGACGTTCCAGGTCATTATAGCGCAAGTCTAAGTATATGAGAAGTAAGGGGTAGCTATTCAGTCTTTCTCCGGCAGGTTCGAGTGTCTCAGGTATCTGTTTGCCTTTGACTCAGCTCTGGAGATAGGTTATAATTGCTATCTTGGACGTGAATGGCACCCGTGAAGGTGAGTAGCGTGATACATGGCAACAGCCGCCCGGAGATGGCTCCACTATGGTTTGGGAGTCAAACGGTGGCTGCTTTTGTTGTTGCCAGACATCACCGGGTTGGGACCGGGCTGTGCTCACTTGCACTATGTCCTGCGTAGCTCCTGCCGCCCCCCTTCACTGGTCTGGCGCACTTTAAACCTGCAGACCATATATGCATTGCGCCTGGTGTAAAGTGGCCCTGGACTGTCAGTATGTTCGATCTGCCAACTCAATTGTTGATGGCTGGCTGCTTTTATGCCGCCGGGGAGCACTAGTGTGGTAGATATCGTCTACCAGCAACGAGAACAAGGCCCCAAAGTGGTCGCGTTGGGAGGCGGCTCTGGGCTAAGTACCCTTCTGAGTGGCTTGAAGGCTTATACCGATCATATTACCGCCATCGTCACTGTGGCTGACGACGGGGGTAGTTCCGGCAAACTCCGCCGCGAGTTAGGTGTGCTGCCCCCTGGTGACTTCCGCAATTGCATCGCTGCTCTGGCAGACGATGAGGCACTGACTACCCAGCTGTTCCAGTATCGCTTCCCAACCTCACGTCGGAAGGCTGGCAGCGAGCATACCCTAGATGGCCATAGCTTTGGGAATCTGTTCATCACTGCAATGGCCAATGTCACCGGCAGCTTTGAAAAAGCCCTGGTGGAAGCGGGACGGGTGCTTGCCATCCGGGGCCAGATCTTGCCCTCAACTCTGGAGAATGTAACCCTGTGTGCCGACCTGGTAGATGAGGCAGCAGCTATCCGACGCGTGGCAGGCGAAAGTGCCATCCCTGAGGCACGCCTGCCCATTGAGCGTGTCTACCTTGAGCCGGCCAATGTGCCAGCCTATCCACCAGCTTTGCGCGCCATCCTGGACGCCGATTTGATTATCATCGGGCCAGGCAGTCTCTTTACCAGTGTGTTACCCAATCTCCTGGTGGATGACATCACACGCGCCATCCGGGCCGGTAACGCGCTCAAAGTCTACGTGTGCAACGTGGCCACACAACCCGGCGAGACGGATGACTTTAGCCTGGGCGATCACGTCCAAGCGATTGAGCGCCATGTCGGCCCAGGCCTTTTTTCGCTCGTGGTGGCCAACAACAATTTTAATGACCGCTTTTCCCCCAACCAGACCCCGGCCAAGGTCCCACTGATAACGCCGGCCAGTGCCAGTTACCAACTTATGGCTGCCGACGTGGTTGATGAGCAACGGCCATGGCGGCACGACCCGGGCAAATTGGCCCAGGTGTTGATAGCAAGGTATAAACAAGGTGAGACTCAAGAGGAGACTCATTGAGGAGTCTCTATTAGAGTCGACAAGGAGGCTCGACAATGAAGACCCCAGTCGCACTTGAAAACTGCGTAGCGAGTCTACAAGCAACTATTAGAGTCGACAAGGAGGCTCGACAATGAAGACCGCACAGGAAGTTATGACGAAGGACGTGGCTACCATCCACCCTCATGTGACCGTCGCTGAGGCAATCCAGCGCATGCGTGATCGTCAAGTCGGCAGCCTGCTGGTTGAACAGCTGTCTCCGTCCGACACCTGGGGGATCATAACTCAAACCGATGTGGTACAAAAGGTAGTGGCTCCCGGCAAAGAACCAGCTCAGGTAAAGGTAGCCGAAGTGATGACGAAACCCATTACCGCCGTTCAATCTGACACATCGCTGCAGGAGTGTGCTCGCCTGATGGCACGCGATCACATCCGTCGGGTTTTTGTGTTCGATGGACAAGACGTCATTGGTGTCGTCAGCGCCAGCGATATTTTCCAAATACTCTAACACTTTCCATGTAAGGAGGATTTTCATGAGTACCAAGATTGGTATCAACGGATTTGGCCGTATCGGCCGTCAGGTGTTCAAAGCCATTCGTGACTTCTACCCTGACAGCCTCGAAGTGGTTGCTGCCAACGACATCGGTGACATTAAAACCATGGCTCACCTGCTCAAATACGACTCGAACTATGGTAAATTCGACGGCACGGTCGAAGTCGCCGACGAGGGCCTAATGGTTGACGGAGTGTTGCTTAAGATCCTGGCCGAGCGTGATCCAGCTAACCTACCCTGGGGTGACTTGGGTGTGGACATTGTCGTTGAATCAACCGGTATCTTCCGTGACCGCGAGGGGGCTGGCAAGCACATCCAGGCAGGTGCCAAAAAGGTCATCATCAGCGCCCCGGCCAAGGGCGAAGACCTGACCGTTGTCCTGGGCGTCAACGATGACGTGTACGACACGGCGCAACATCACATTATCTCTAATGCCTCGTGCACTACCAACTGTTTGGCGCCGGCAGCCAAAGTCGTCAACGACAGCTTTGGCATCATCCAAGGCCTGATGACCACCATCCACGCTTACACCAATGATCAGCGTATCCTCGACCTGCCGCACAAAGACCTGCGCCGCGCCCGGGCGGCTGCTTTGAGTATCATCCCCACCACAACTGGCGCAGCCAAGGCCGTGGCTTTGGTTATCCCCGAACTCAAAGGGAAGTTCGATGGCTATGCACTGCGTGTACCCACTCCTACGGTTTCAGTAGTGGACTTTACTGCCACCGTTGAAAGAGCGACTACCACCGATGAACTGCGTCAGGCCTTCCGTGACGCGGCTGCTGGCTCGCTGAAGGGCATCCTGGCCGCCGTGGACGAGCCGCTGGTTTCCATTGACTACAAAGGAGACCCTCATTCCAGCTCAGTAGACCTTCAATTCACCCAGGTATTGGGCGGTGAAGGAGATATGGTGAAGGTCGTTACCTGGTACGACAACGAGTGGGGTTACTCATGCCGTACTGCTGACCTGGCCAATCTTATGGCTTCCAAACTATAAGCTACGATCCGGGGTCAGGGACTCAGGGCCTGGGATTCTAGAGCACCAAGCACCTGATTCCCTGACTCCTCCACGAAGAGGAACCATGAATAAGAAAACCATTCGCGACGTAGACGTGAAGGGTAAGCGCGTGTTGGTACGCGTTGACTTCAACGTTCCCCTCAAAGATGGCGCCGTGACCGACGACCGGCGCATTCGGGCTGCGCTGCCTACCATTCAATACCTGCTCGACCATGGTGCAGCTGTGGTGCTGATGAGTCACCTGGGCCGGCCCAAGGGCGAGCCCAAGCCAGAGTTTCGCATGAATCCAGTTGCCGAGCGGCTTGGGGAACTACTTGGGATCCCTATCACCAAGCTGGATGACTGCGTCGGCGTCCAGGTGGAAAATAGAGTCAAGGCGATGAAATCGGGTGAGGTGATTCTGCTGGAAAACACCCGTTTCAAACCGGGCGAGACAAAAAACGACGCATTGCTTGCAGAAGGTCTGGCGAGCTTGGGTCAGCTATTTGTAAATGACGCCTTTGGCGCTGCCCATCGCGCCCACGCCAGTACGACGGGGGTCGCCCAACATCTGCCTTCCGTGGCTGGCTTCTTGATGGAGAAGGAACTGAATTACCTGGGGCGTGCCTTGGCTACCCCCGAGCAGCCCTTTTTGGCTGTGCTGGGAGGTGCCAAGATTTCCGACAAGATTGGTGTCATCCAGAGTCTGCTGGCTAAGGTGGATACCCTGCTCATCGGCGGTGGTATGGCTAACACTTTTTTCAAGGCGCAGGGACTTGGTGTAGGCGACTCGCTGGTGGAAGATGAGGCTCTGGATACCGCCCGTGAACTCTTGGATTCGGCGGGTGGCAGATTGATATTGCCGGTGGATTGCGTTATCGCCGACCGCTTCGAAGCCGAGGCCCAGGCCCAAGTCGTGCCCGTCGACCAGGTGCCCGCCGGATGGCGCATTCTGGACATCGGCCCGGCCAGTGTGGCTCACTTTTCCAACCGGTTAGCAGCGGCTAAGACCGTCGTCTGGAACGGGCCTATGGGCGTATTCGAATTCCCCCGTTTCGCACAGGGGACCTTCGCCATTGCTCGCGTCCTAGCCGGGCTGCAGGATGCCACCACCATCATTGGCGGCGGCGACTCAGCAGCCGCCGTGGAACAAAGCGGCCTGGGCGACAAGATGAGTCACATCTCTACCGGAGGCGGGGCATCCTTAGAGTTGCTGGAAGGCAAAGAATTGCCAGGCGTCGCCGCGCTGCTGGACAAATAGCTCGACCACAGAAGGCACAATACACACACTACCCATATGACTGATAGCCACGAGCACCTTAGAGCCAAGACCCAGGCCATTCATCATCAACTAATACAGATTTACCACCAACCTCAATGGCGACCTCATCTTGACCCCATATCCGAGGTGGTCAGCACCATCCTCAGCCAAAACACCTCCGACAGCAACCGGGATAGAGCGTTCGAGCGCCTGAGGGCACGCTTCGCCACCTGGGAGATGGTACGTGACGCGCCGGTAGAGGCCATCCAGGCAGCCATCCGGCCAGCAGGATTGGCTCAACAAAAAGCGCCCCGCATCAAAGGGGCCCTCAGATTCATCACCCAGGAACGCGGTGATCTAGATCTTGACTTTCTGAAGGAACTGCCGGTTTCCGACGCCAAGGCCTGGCTCACTCAAATGAAGGGCATCGGGCCCAAAACCGCGGCCATCATTCTGCTCTTCTCATTGGGCATGCCGGCCTTCCCGGTGGACACTCACGTCCACCGCGTCACCCGGCGATTGGGTCTTATTGGCCCCAGAATATCAGCCGAAAAGGCGCACGATATTCTCGAGAGACTTGTACACCCCGACCTCTATTATCCTTTCCACTTGAACGTCATCCACCATGGGCGGCAGGTCTGCCACGCACGGAACCCCAAATGTGAGATTTGCCCTTTGCAAGCGATGTGCGATTACTACCAGGGGGCAGTGGCACAGTCGGCGCGGCATGCTTCGCCAGGTGAAACTGCCTGAACTGAAGAAACGGGGCCCTGCAATGTTATTTCAGGGAACGTTTTCCCAACATCTCAGTGACTTAGCTGAGGCCTGAAGTCCTCACGGGTCGGCGCCGAGCACGGCATTATCTGAAACCAGGCCATTCTTCTCATCCTCCCAGCACTCGCACGCCTGACGGACTTGGTCTTCCTTCACCAACTCCCCTTCGTATTGCCCCGATCCTGCCACGGCTCTCCAACCCGAAAGGACCATCGGTACTGGCCCGGCGGCGTCCATCCACTCGCCGTTATAGCGACGGGCAATGTGCAAGTGACTGGAATTGGCTTGCCCCCCTTCGCATGAGGGATACCCCACGAGATCACCTTGTGCCAAGCTCATCCCCTCCTGAACCCCTTCGCCCGGCGTGACGTGCAAGTAAAAAAGTACCCAGCCTGTCTGTTCGAAGCCGTCACTGTCCAGATCAATCAGAATCTGGCCATCGCGGCTGCGCCGCACCAGGCCAGGGGCGGCTGCCGTCGCTCGCTCACTGGAGATAGCACAGTGACCTCGCACATCTGGTGGAGCGAAGTCCAGGGCGGCCCACGCATCCCCATCGCCCCAGGCGGGGTGAGAGCCGCCGCTGAAATACCAGGTATATCCCCCCTCCCAAGGTAGATACAAGGTGGGTTGAGTCAGGGTGGCTGGGATGAGAGGCTCTATGGCTCGCGCATATGGGTCACCGAAGAGGGCGTTATAAGTACGAATGAACCCTCCGGATCCCGCTGCGCGGCGCCAGGTGTCCCAATCGGAGGTAAGGGCTAACACGTTTTGGATCCCGACCGTGCCTGCGTTCAAATCATCCCCCACCAAGGCACGTCCTCCATCAGCGAAGCGAAAAGCCAGGCTGCCCAGTCGCTTATAAGTATAATAGCCTTCGTTGATGTGGTTGGCTGCCCAGCTGAGTTGATAATGAAGCCCAGCCTGGGCGACGTTTCCCGGCGCAATCGGATAGTACTGTTCCGATTCGGTCGCCGGGCTACCGCTCACCCATCCAGCTCGATACTCTAGCAGTGCCAACAGGGCGCGAGGCCCAACACTGTAGCGCTGCGCAACCATCTCCACGATATCGGCGCCAATGACCTGGTTGCCGTTTACTAGTTCATGATAGTCAGCCAGGTAGCCACCCTGCTGCTGAACGAACTCAGCCACGCTAAAACCCACATACGCTGGGCTGTAGACAACCTCGCTGTCTGGCAGCAAGGGGAGGGCAGGACCAACCCGATCAGTTTGGACCGGGATGAGGAGAGTCTGGCCAACCTGCAAGCTGGCCGGGTCTTGAATGTCGTTCAGGGCCGCCAGTTCTTCCAACTCACAGCCACATCGATACAGGGCAATGGCACCCAACGTGTCGCCTGGCTGGACGATATAGGTGTCGACTGGTGGTCCCGAAGGGGTGGGAATCGGCATCGGCGGAAGGGCAGGTGTGGGTGTCGACAAGCGAGTCGGCCAGGGTGTGGCCTCATTGGTCGGCACAGGGAAGGTGGGAGTAGAAGTAGGGAAAGGGCTAACGCGAGCTGCTATCGTGGGTGAAGGAACATCAGTCTGCGCGGCGTCTAAGGTGGGACCGACTGCGGTCGACGGATGGCCACAGGCCGCCAGCAAAAATATGGGCAACAGCAGTTGCCCCCACCACTTCCCCAGGGAGGGTCTAAAGATGAGCACGAGCACCTCTAATTAATCGTTCCCAGTGAGTCGCGCATACTTTACCGTTGATCGTGGATTTGGGCAAGAAATAGGGGCGATCTTGATGATCGCCCCTACGCCTACCTATCCAATGGAGTGCATTCAGTTTCAGCTATCGGGCCCACAGCAGACAGGCTATGGGACCGGCGTCTCCGTTGCGACCGTTTCGGTTGCCACCTCGGTCGCTTCCAGCGTGCCAGTGATGCTCTCAGTAGCCTGTATTTCCAGAGTTGGCTCAGCTCGCACGGGCAGGGCGCCTGCCTCTACCCAGCGGGTGATGGCGTCTATCTCCTCCGGGCGCAGCGGCCGGGTGGGCGGCATGGGGCCGCCAGCCTCGATTTCCTCCCGGTTGATCATGCGGATCATGTTGCTGCTCAGGTCACCGCCGATGACGTTGGGCGCATAGTCGCCACTGGTCATCACACTCTCGTAGTCGGTCATAATGTAATTGCCCTTCTCCTTGCCCTCACGGTGACAGGAGATGCAGCGGCGCCGGAAGATGGGATAGACGTGAGTCTCGTAATCGGGAATCTCTCCCTCGGCCAAGGCCGGAATAGCCACAGCTTCCTCTTCGATGACCACCCGGTCGTCCCAGCTTCGAACAAAGGTGACGATTGCATTCACCTGCTGAGTATTCAGCTCGCCGCCGTTGGACAGGCCAAAAGCGGGCATACCCAAGTTGGGCTGGCCGTAATCAATGATGAGGAAAGTGGTCTCGTCGGTCCGCGTATATAGATAGTCCTCGCTGTTGATGGCCTCCAGGTAAGTCCCTTCCAACCCCTCAACTCCTTCGACCACGCCCCCCTCGCCGTCTTCTCCGTGACATTCGGCACAATGCTCCTTGTAGAGTTCCTGCCCGGCTGACACCTGTTCCTGGTAGGAGAAGCCCACGGCCTCAGCCTGAGGGGGCGTGGTCATCACCGCACGGATGGTCAGCGCCACCATGCCAGCTACAATAAGAGACATGACGATCGTCGCCACTGGCCGGTTGCGTGGATGACGCTTGATATCTCGGTCAAAAAAGGGCAACAGCAGCAACAGGAGCACGGCCACACCAGGAAGAACTGCTGTACCTATGAATTCGATTTGCCCTGGGAAGAACTTCAGCATTTCAAACAGAAACAGGAAGTACCATTCCGGCCGGGGGATGTAGTTGGTGTCGTTTGGGTCGGCCGGTGGTTCCTCAGGTACCCCGATGAACATGGCAAGTCCTACCATCAAGATGAAGATGGAGAAAGCGACGATTGTGTCCTTGTAAATGATGTCGGGGAAGAACTTGACTCCCTTTGTTTTTTCTTCCTGGAAGCGTTGCTGGATTGTTTGCTTGTCGTGTTCGTTCACAGATCTTTTCTCCCCACGTTATTCATCCCGCCTGGGTACGTAGCTGATTCCGTTGCGGATGACCAGGTATAGATGCACGCCCATGAGACCAAACAACGAAGCTGGCAGGAACCAGATGTGGACTCCATAGAATCGGGATAGAGTAAGGATGGTCAGATCGTCGCCGCCGCGCATCACTCTCAGCAAGAAATCCCCCACTATGGGAACCGTCCCCAAAATGCTGCTCCCCACTGCGGTCGCCCAGTAAGAGCGTTGATTCCAAGGCAAGAGATAGCCAGTGAAGCCAAGCCCCATCGTTACCAGAAATAGCACGACCCCTGTTAGCCACGTGACTTCACGCGGATACTTGTATGCACCGTAGTAGAACACCCGCAGCATGTGCAGGAAAACCAGGATCACCATCAGCGTAGCCCCCCAATGGTGTATACCCCGCACCAGCCAGCCAAAAGCCACATCGTTCATGATGTAATCAATACTGCTGTAGGCCTCCTCAGGGGTAGGGATGTAATAAATGCTCAAGAATACGCCGGTTGCTGCTTGCATCATAGCCACAAAAAGTGTCGCGCTACCCAGCGTGTACCACCAATTGACCTTGGGCACCTTCCGATCGAAGACCGAGTTCCAAACAGATAGCAAGCCCGCTCGATCGTCAAGCCAGTCAATCACCTTTGCAGTTCTTGTCGCCATACTAACCCTCCACCAGAATCATAAGTTGGTCATTTTCTATCTGGGTTTGGAAACTATACAATGGTTTAGGGGGTGGGCCGCTGACCACCTTTCCCTCCGTGTCAAAGAGTCCGTCATGGCAAGGGCAAATGAATGCGCCCCGCCCTTCCTCCCAGTGAACCTTACAGCTTAAATGGGTACAGGCGTCGGAGAAGACTGTCACGTTCCCACTGCCGTCAGTAACAGCATATACGGTTTGGCTGATTCTTGCCCGCCTCCAGCCCACCTCCTTCATTTGGGAGAAGGTAAAAGGAGCTGGTATCCCTGGTTCAAGAGCCGACACCGGCCCCAAGGTAATCCACTCTTCTTCAGCCCCTTTCTTAAGGGCAGGTGATACGACGTAGCCGATCACAGGCAGTCCTACGACGGCCGATATGACGGTGCCTACCAACCCCACGACGCCACCCACAAAGCCACGCCGGCTTATCATATAATCTGACTTTTTTGGCATGCTACCTCCAGATTCGAACACAGCCTATCCATACACAATTCAATCCCAGCCCCAGGCTATTCCTATTCCAACCTGAAGCCAACCCAGGGTCTTCTATGATATAGACGCCCCAAGTAGGCGACATTATACCACATCCCCAAAAGCCCACCAAAATTTACTGTGAAATAGTGCGCATATCAACTTAACCGCAGGCTATCCCGGCCATGGTTCAGGCTTGTATGTGGCCCATAAGAGAATTCCGATGTATAATCGGACCCAACTTCTAGCACTTGTGTGTGATCTGGAATGAGTCTCTGCGAAAAAGATCGACAAATGGAGAAATACGGATGAACTACCGACGCTTTGGGCGCACCGGCTGGATGATCAGCGAGATAGGCTATGGCATGTGGGCTATGGGAGGGGGATGGAGTGGCTCAGACGACGAGGAATCATTGCGTTCCTTGGGACGCGCCGTGGAACTGGGCTGCAACTTCTTTGACACCGCCTGGGGATACGGAAATGGCCACAGTGAGTGGCTATTGGGACAACTGGTACGAGCCAATGCCAACCAGAAGCTTTACACTGCCACTAAGATTCCACCCAAGAATCTCAAGTGGCCCAGCCGTCGTGAATACACATTGGAAGATTGCTTTCCCCCCGACCATATTGAGGAATACGTCCATAAGAGCCTGCAGAACGCAGGGCTGGAGAGCTTCGACCTGATGCAGTTTCACACCTGGGAGGATGGTTGGCTGGAGGACGACCGATGGGCCAAGAAGATGGGTGATCTGCGCCGACAGGAATTGATCCAGGCCGTGGGCATCAGTGTCAATCGATGGGAACCGTGGAACGGCATCAGAGCGGTACGCAGCGGGCTGATTGATGCTGTGCAGGTCATATATAACATCTTTGACCAAAATCCAGAAGATGAGCTATTCCCCGCCTGTGCCGAGATGGATGTGGCAGTCATCGCCCGGGTACCCTTTGATGAAGGAACACTGACTGGAAAGCTAAGCAAAGACAGCAAATGGCCAGAGGGCGACTGGCGCAACAGCTATTTTGTAGCGCAAAACCTCATTCCCAGCGTGGAGCGGGCGGATGCCCTAAAGCCACTGGTCCCTGAGGGCATGACAATGGCTGAGATGGCTTTGCGCTTCATCCTCAGTAACCCGATGGTCAGTACCACCATACCCGGGATGCGCAAGTTGCGCCACTTGGAGGAGAACCTCGCCACCAGCGACGCCGGCCCACTGCCGGCAGACCTGCACGCCAAGCTGCGCCCGCATCGCTGGGAGAGGCGGCCGACCGAGTGGTCCCAGTGATCCTCTTTCATAATCCCCCCTGCATAAGTTGATGTGAGCGTGAGAATAATGCGACACCTGGTGAAAAAGTCTGGCGGAAAATACTATAATATTCATCCTTTTTATCTATTCAGAAACTTCAATCTTCTTGCCTGCGTAGCGCTGATGGTGGCCCTGAGCGGCTGTGGGGGGCGCAGCACGCCCCTTGCCCCGCTCATAGGACAACTCCCCACACCTACACCAAGCCCCTCACCGACTTATAGGGCCACCTTATCGCCCACCGCTACAGCATATCCGGTGGCTTCTGAAACGCCGCCCCTGACAGTAACCGCGACGCCCACTGTTACTCCAACGCCAACCGATACCCCAACGCCCACTGTTACTCCGACGTCAACCATTACTCCAACCCCTACGCCTCATCCTCTGGCTGGCTACACGATCGAAGGATTGCGCGAGCGTGTCTACCCTGGTGGGGTGATTGAAACCACTCACACCATTACAGAGACAGATAGCTTCACCAAATATCTCATCCGCTACCCTAGCGACGACCTAACCATCACTGGCATGATGAACGTGCCTAAGGGAGAAGGTCCGTTCCCCATAGTTATCCTCAATCACGGCTACATTCCCCCGAGTCGTTTCTGGTCCGGCGCGGACACCTGGCGTGCAGCGGATCACCTGGCAACCAACGGTTATCTGACCATCAGCCCTGATTTCCGGGGATGGGGTGGCTCTGACTCCGGCGACAACTTCTTTCGCACTGGCCTGGTGATAGATGTCCTCAACCTTACCAGTTCGCTTGCCTCACTCCCAAACGCCAACTCAGAACAAGTGGGCATGTGGGGCCATAGTATGGGGGGTGGGGTGACGACCAAGGCTATCACCATCGATCGGCGGATCAAAGCTGCCATACTGTACGCCCCCGTTAGCGCCGACGACACGGATGTGATACGGCGTTGGGGACGTGGGAGAGGCGGTGGCCCCAACGATTCACTGTCGCGTGCTTACCAGACAGCCAGCAGCAATCAAGGGTTTCTGCAATTGACCTCGCCCATTCATTACTTCAGCTTTGTTACGGCGCCGGTCCAGATACACCAAGGCACGGAAGATACCAGTACTCCCCCTAAGTGGGCCGAAGCTATCCGAGACGCTTTACAGGCTGACGGGAAAGAGATTGAGTATTTCAGCTATGCTGGCCAAGGCCACGCACTCCAGGGCGAGAGCTGGGAGCTGTTCATGCAGCGAGTGACCAGCTTCTTCGATCACACCCTGAAAGGGGATGATGAGATTGAAGAGGTGACCGTCAAGTAGGAGAGCTGACCCGGCGCTCCAAACAACCGTAAAATTCAATCAAACTATAGCTTGACATCTGCCACTTTGTATGTTATACTGACCATTGGTCATTAAATGACCAATGGTTACTAAGCCAGGGAGAAAAGTAATGTCCACCACGCAACGGCGCGCGCGTGAGAAGGAACGCCGGCGCCGCTCGATTCTCGAGGCAGCGCACGCGGTGTTCTTTGAAAGCGGCTTCCAGCTTGCCACGGTGGATGACGTCGCTGCGCGGGCAGAAGTCAGCAAAGGTACCGTATATTTGTATTTCGAGAGCAAGGAAACCCTCCTTGCTCATTTGCTTTTGGAGGGCTTGGACGAGCTGGTTGCCGTTCTGGAAGAGGCCTATGCCCCTGAGCGAGATATTGCGCCCGGCGAACGCTTGCGACGTCTGGCTATGGGCTACCTAAACTTCTTTCAGGCTAACCCACACTATTTCCGGTTGATTATGGCCTTTGACCGGGGCCGATTCCAAGAGTCAGTTCCGGCTGAAGTCTATGAGCAGGTGCTGGCCCGTAGCCTGCGAGGCTTCCATTGGGCGGTTCAGGCGGTGCAGCATGGAATGGATCAGCAGGTTTTTACCGCAGCTGAACCACGTCAGACGGCGGCTGCGCTGTGGGCCTGCCTGAATGGAGTGCTGGTACTGTTGGGACATCCCCTACGGCGTGAAATAATTGCTTCGGATCTGGAGTCTCTCTATTGGATCACATTCGACGGGATGCTGCGTGGATTACAGAATTAGTGTCTCATTTACAGGTTAGCGCCGTGGCGGCTTGGTAGCAGAATGTCGTCGAAACGCGGAAGCACTACTGGCAAGACACCCAGTCAGGCGTCACTTTGATTAAGGAGGTAGGACAGATGAAAGAAATCGTAATTGCCGGCGCCGTGCGCACCCCTATCGGCTCTCATGGGGGTGCGCTAAAATCGCTACGCGCGCAAGACCTTGCTGAGGTCGTGTTCCGAGCCGTGCTCGAGCGGACCAGCATAGATCCGGCGACTCTGGATGAAGTCATTTTGGGCAACATAGGCCAGCCATCGGACGCAGCCAACGTCGGCCGGGTAGCCGCATTGATGGCAGGAGTACCCATCCAAGTGCCTGGCTTCACAGTGGCCCGCAACTGCGCTTCAGGCATCCAAAGCATCACCTCGGCGGTGCAGGCTATTAACTCCAATGATGGTGAACTCTTCTTGGTGGGTGGCACTGAGAGCATGAGCAACATTCCTTACGTCCTGAAGGATGCCCGTTGGGGGCTGAAGTTGCGCCATGCGCAACTCACGGACGCCCTCTGGGAAGGTCTTACCGACCCCATCGCCGGGCAGATTATGGGTCGCACGGCTGAAAACCTGGTCGAACGGTATGAGATTAGCCGTGAAGAGCAAGACGAGTACGCTGTAAAGAGCCACAAAAAGGCCTTTATGGCGACCCGTATGGACAAGTTTAGAGAAGAGATTGTGCCAGTAGAGGTGATCAAGAAAGTAGCCGGGCAAGAGGTCGCCCGGGAGAATATCACGCAAGACGAATGCATCAATCCGGCGCTCAGTGTACAGAAGGCAGCTCTCTATCCAGCCATTTTCAAAAAAGAAGGCGGCAGTGTCACGCCTGCCAACGCTTGCCCTATCAGCGACGGGGCCGCCGCAATGCTGGTGATGACTGCCGATAAAGCCAAAGAAGTCGGAATTCAGCCCGAAGCGCGCATTGTGGCCTACGCCTACGCTGCCCTGGACCCGGCCTATATGGGGCTTGGGCCGGCTTTCGCCATCCCAAAAGTACTCAGGCGGGCCAACCTGAAACTGGAAGACATAGAGGTCATCGAATTGAACGAAGCCTTTGCCGCCCAGGTGCTGGCCGATGGCATTGAACTCAAAAATCAGGGATATGAATTGGACTTCGAAGTAGTAAATCCCAATGGCGGCGCAATTGCCCTGGGTCACCCAGTTGGGGCAACCGGTTCGCGCCAGGTGGCCACGCTGTTGCCTGAATTGCGCCGTCGCAATGCCAGGTATGGCATGGTGACCATGTGTGTGGGTGGCGGTCAGGGTGGAGCCTTGATTCTGGAGAATTTGAACTAGTTGAGGCATAGACTGATAAGCTAGTAACTGGTGGGGCGGGCATTATTGGGGCTTATGTGACTCTATGTTTATCTGTCGACAATAGTTTACTGCAGTTGCCAAGAGCCAAACACAAGGAGGTGTATCCATGTACATTTTCAAAGCAGGCGTCATCGGCGCCGGCACGATGGGCGGTGAGATTGCCCAGGTGATTACTTATTCTGGCATGCCGGTGGTCATGAAGGACATTGATCAGAAGATGCTCGACACTGGCATGGACAAAATCCGCAGCATCTACCAGCGCCGGGTCGACAAGGCCAAAATGTCAGCCAGTGATATGCAAAGCAAGCTGGACCTGGTCACAGCTACACTCACCTACGACGGCTTTGAGGATGTGGACATTGTCATCGAAGCTGTACCCGAGGTAATGAGTGTCAAAAAGCGCGTCTTGCAAGAGTTGGAAGGCGTCTGCCCGGAGGCAACCATCTTTGCCTCGAACACTTCGGCATTGTCCATAAGCGAGATGGCTGCGGCCACCAAGAAGCCACACAAGATCGTCGGTATGCACTTCTTCAACCCTGCCCACGTAATGAAGCTGGTAGAAATCATCCCCGGTTTGGATACCAGCCAGGAGACAGTGGACGACGTCGTGATGTTCACCGAAAGCCTGCGCAAGCTGCCAGTGGTGGTCCAAGAATGCCCGGGTTTCCTGGTAAACCGCCTGCTAATGCCTTACCTGAATGAGGCCACCATGTGTCTGGAAGAGGGCGCGGCTTCGGCCAGTGAGATAGACGAAGCCATGGTCAAATGGGGATGGCCTATGGGACCCTTCACCTTGATGGACATGTTGGGCTTGGATGTGTGCGTTCACGTAGGTGACTACTTGACCGAGGAATACGGCGAGCGAATGGAAAGTGCGTTGCTCTTGCCAAAGCTGGTCGAGAGAGGCCGGCTGGGCGAAAAGAGCGCCGCCGGATTTTACGGCTACGGTGATCAAAGCGACGAACCAACCTTGGCGCTCATTGACGAGATCAAAGTCCAAAAAGGGATTGCCGACTCCAAGTTCAGCCCGGAGCGTCTGATCTACCCGCTTATCAATGAAGCCACCCTATGTGTGCAAGAGCACATCGCCAGTGTGAATGACATCGACATGGCTATGATTGCAGGCGCTGGTATGACCTACAGTGGCGAGCGGATGGGCCCATTGGCCGTAGCCGACATGATTGGGCTTGAAGAGGTCCTGGAAGGCCTCAAAGCCCTGGCGGCCACATACGGCCCGCGTTTCCGTCCATCACGCTTACTGAAACTGAAAGCCCGTGCCGGGCACCTGGGCAAGAAAGCCGGCAAGGGATTCTACGAATACACACAATAGAGGAGCAAACAAAAATGGCTGACCTACAAAACGCCAATTATGCGGTAGAAGACCGCATTGCGATCATTACGATTGACCACCCGCCAGTTAACGCCTTTAATGCCCAGACCGTCCAAGACCTGAGCGCGGCCCTCGATATGGCGCTGGAGGACGAGGCTGTCAAAGTCATCATCATTACGGGTGCTGGCCAGCTGGCCTTCGTCGCCGGGGCAGACATCAACGAAATCAATAGCATCAAGGATGCCGACCACGCAATGGGACTGGCCCGGGCAGGACAAGAGGTGCTCAACAAGATTGAAAGGGCAAAAAAACCGGTCATCGCTGCCATCAACGGCGTATGCCTAGGAGGTGGGCTGGAAATGGCCATGGCTTGCCACATGCGTGTTGCCGGTGACCGGGCCCGTATCGGGCAGCCGGAGATCAATCTGGGCATCATCCCCGGCTGGGGGGGCACCCAGCGCCTGCCGCGTATTGTTGGCCCCAGCAAGGCAGCCGAGATGATCCTCACCGGCGATCCCATCACCGCCCAGGAAGCTTACCGGCTGGGCCTGGTCAACAAGGTGGTGCCTATGGGCGATGTGCTAAAAGAGGCCAAAGGACTGGCTCGCAAGATCGCCAGCAAGAGCGCCGTCGCCATTGCCTGTGCCATGGATGCCATCGAACGCGGCCGCCATCATCCACTGGCCGAGGCGCTAGAAGTGGAAATCGAGCAGTTTGGCGCCATCTCCAAAAGCGATGACATGAAAGAAGGGGTTCAGGCCTTTCTGCAAAAGCGACAGCCGCAGTTTAAGGATCGATAGGCGCCCAGCGATTGAGGGATCAAGGAATTAGGAAATCGGGATCAGGCATCAAGTTCCTTATCCCTGATCCCTAACTTTCCCATTTCCTGAGCCCTGGCATGCAGGAGAATGACACATGGACTTTAGCCTCACCGAAGAGCAAAGAATGTTCCGCGACATGTTCCGCGACTTTTCTCAGGGCGAAATTGCACCTAATGCGGAGCACCTGGACAAGACTGAAGAAGCGCCGACTGAGAACCTTCAGAAGATTGCCATGCAAGGCCTGCTGACAGCCACCTTGCCAGAGGCATACGGTGGCGCAGAGCTGGACACCCTCAGCTACTCAATGTGGCTGGAGGAACTGGCCAAGGTTTGCATGACAACCGCTGTCGCCGTGCACATCCATGGCGGGATGGTGGGCATGAGCATTCTGACCGAAGGCAGCGACGCGCAGAAGGAGCAATATCTGCCCCAACTGGCGGCTGGTGAGCGCATTGGGGCCTTCGCCTGGAGTGAGCCAAATGCCGGTTCGGACGCAGGCGGCCTGCTGACTCGGGCACTCAAAGATGGTGACGACTACATCCTTACCGGCCGAAAGGCCTGGATCAGCAACGGTGCGATAGCCGGGTTGTTCCTCGTCTTCGCCAGAACCAATTCGGGGGGAGGTCTTGGCGCGTTCCTCGTCGAGCGGGAGACGGAAGGCCTGCGGGTGGGCCGGACCGAGCCCACGTTGGGCCTGCGTGGGCTGGGCATGGCCTCGCTTCATCTGGACAGGGTTCGCGTACCTGCCTCCAATCTACTGGGGGGCGTGGAAAACCAAGGTTATGCCCAGGCGATGCGCGCCCTGGACTATGGGCGAATGAGCGTGTCGGCGATCGCATTGGGCGCCGCGCAACAGGCTCTCGACTACGGGGTGAAATTCGCCAGCGAACGCATCCAGTTCGGGGTACCTATTGCACAGAAACAGGCCATTCAGAATTATCTGGCCGAAAGTGCTGCCAAGATCCTGGCGCTGCGCCACCTGGTCAGCTACGTAGCTTGGTTGGCCGATCTGGGCATGCCCTATTCCCAAGAGGCCGCGGCTGCCAAACTACTTGGTGCCGAGGTGGCCATGTGGGTCGCTAACAAAATGGTCCAGGTCCACGGCGGGTACGGGTACATGAAGGAGTACCCCATCGAGCGTATTTACCGCGACTGTCGCGCCCTGGATCTGATTGAGGGCACAGGGCACATGCAGCGTATTGTATTGGCATCCGGACTGTTCAAGCCCTATGGGGTAACAATAGCCGCCTAGTGCCGTAGCGAGCGATCAGCGTCTCAGCATTTCATAAGTTGCTGGGCGCTGAGACGCCGAAACAGAGGAGTGCCGCCCATGGATTTCACCTTTTCCAAAGAACATCAATTGTTACGCAAGGCCTTCCGCGAGTTCGCCGAGCAAGAGATCGCACCCCGCGTAGAGGAAATCGAGCACAGTACCCATAGTTATGCCTCGGGCCAAAATGGCCCGCCAGCAGATCTCATGCAGAAAGCAGCCGAATATGGCATCTTTGGGGTGCCTTTCCCGCAAGAATACGGGGGCATGGGCGCTGGCGAGACTGGCTATTGCATTCTGGAGGAGGAACTTAATCGAGTTTCTCCGTCGTTTGCCACGATAGTTGGCGCACATATTGGCATCGGCGCCATGTCAATTTACCTGGACGGCACCGAAGAGCAAAAGCAAAAATACCTGGTTCCCCTGGCCAGGGGTGAGAAGATTGCCGCTTTTGCCTTGACCGAGCCAGGTGCCGGTTCCGACGCGGCCGCCACTCGCACCCGAGCTGTACGCGAAGGAGACTCGTACATCTTGGACGGCACAAAGCACTATATTACCAATGGTTCCATCTGCGATATATGTGTGGTGTTGGCTCTTACCGACCCGGTCTTGGGCCCGCGCGGTGGCATGACCGCTTTCATTGTCGAAAGCCATTGGGAAGGCTTCAAGGTCAGCAAGCTTGAAGAGAAGATGGGTATCCGCGGTAGTCCCACCTGCGAGATTGTGTTGGAGGAACTGCGCGTGCCAAAAGAGAACGTCTTGGGGCCAGTCGGGCTAGGCTTCGTCACTTTTATGAAAACCTTGGACGTGGGGCGAACCACCATCGGCGCGGCGTCGCTGGGTGGCGCCCAGTATATGTTTGATCTGGCTGTCGACTGGGCTGTTACCCGCCAGGCATTCGGTGGCCCCATTGCTAGCAAGCAGTCTATCCAGTGGATGATTGCCGATATGGCAGCCGAAATAGAAGCGTTGCGTTCCCTCGTCTACCGTACCGCCTGGCTGATAGACACCAATCAGCCCTTCACCCGTGAGGCAGCCATCTGCAAACTGTTCGGCTCTGAGGTTTGCTCGCGCGTCACCGACAAGG
>CP070811.1:1028322-1051032 GCA_020343875.1 Anaerolineales bacterium
CCTGGTCCTTCGGCTTGAGCTGGCTGCTGATGCAAGTGTTAGCCGGTGTCACGCATGCCTGGCAGCGCACTGGCCTGGAGTTCGGTCCTGCGCCTGAACCGGTGGGTGGTGACGACCAAGAGGTCTCTCTTCCGCAGGCCGAGACCCCGCCTTTAGGCGACGAGGTCGTGGAGACGGACGAGGGCGACGTGCCGGAGGAGTTGAATTCTGTTCTCGAACCAGGCAGCTAACCCGTGCACAGGTTACGCTACCAGTTGGAGCCGGAGATGGCAGCCAACGCCAGCTGGGTTGCCTCCTCTGGAGTTTGGGCTTTGACGATGGCCTGGCTGGGACGCCCTTCCTTGGCCAGTTCCCAGCTCCCCAGCCCGATCACTGGACGGCCCAGCTTGAGCGCGAAAGCGATCTCAGATAGGGTGCCGAACTCGCCGCCCACGGCGATGACTGCTGCTGCGCTGCGCACGATGATGACGTTGCGCGCTTCACCCAGCCCTGTGACAATCGGGATGTCAACCTGGGGGTTGGCGTCTTCGGCGCTGAAGCCAGGTAGCACGCCGATGGTCAGCCCACCCGCCGATTTGGCCCCCCGGCAGGCAGCCGCCATCACGCCTCCCATGCCGCCACAGATCAGGATGGCGCCGGCTTGGGCCAGATGACGCCCTACCCTCTCGGCCAGGATCGCCTCCTGTGGGGAGCAGAACCCGCCGCCTACCACAGCCACAATCGGCCTGGTTGCGTTTTGCATTCTTACACCCTCGAGAATCAGCCCATTAAAAAAGCCGTCGTGCCTATTTACCGAAGGCTGCAATTGCCAGGGGCGTATACACGGCCCCGCTGGGTTTCAGGTCGCTTTTCATCAGCGTGATGTGATCTACATGCACCTGGCCGACGGCCCCCACCTGGGAGCTGACGATTTGTTCTCCTACCTGGGCCAAGTCGCGCTGGCCGGCACGCCGATCTGCCCGCCCCAGGGTAATGTGTGGTGAAAACGGGCGTTTCTCGGGTTCGAACCCCAGGGACTTCAATGCCTGACTTATCCGCTTCTGTAAGGAAGCCAGCTCACCGCTGGATTCTTCGACACCGACCCACACCACGCGCACGCGACGGGGGTTAGGAAAGACGCCCAGCTCTCTGAGTTGGAAGGTGAAGGGGGCCTGGTCAGCCCCCACCTCTTGAAGTGCATGACCGATGGATTCGACCTGGCCGGGGGCCACGTCACCCAGGAATTGAAGGGTGAGATGAATAGACTCGGGGCGAGCCCAACGCACAACTTTGGGTGGAGTCTGTGCTTTTAGATTTGATTGCAGGTTGGCTAGCGCGGTCTTGACCTCATCCGGCAGTTCTATGGCGACAAAGCTTCTGATACCGGCCATGGCTGTTCCTCTCTTGTTGACCGCTGGTCGCCGCAATGGTTTGCCTTGCCGGACTCCACTGCGGCCAGCCGGCGGGGATCCGCGACTTACTGGACCTGATCCAGCTTGTAGGCTTGCTTTGCCAGGCGGTAGGCGCTGTCGATGATCATCTCCTCTGCGTCGGCCATATCTACGATGCCGCGCGCTACCAGGCCGGCCATCCAATTGGCATCTACCCGGCGCCACAAATCATGCCGGGCAGGAATCGAGGGGAAAGCGCGGGTATCGTCGTTGAAGCCAACCGTATTGTAAAGCCCGGCCGTTTCGACGACCTGCTGGCGGTATCGCAGCATGCCTTGTAAGCTGTCGTGGAACCACCAGGGTGGCCCCAGTTTGAGGGCTGGGTAGTGTCCGGCCAGGGGGGCCAGTTCTCGCGCATAGGTTGTCTCGTCCAGGGTGAAAAGGATCAATGTCAAGCGCGGGTTGTTCGCGTATTTGTTCAGCAAGGGACGCAGATTGCGAGTGAATTCGGTCGGCGTAGGAATGTCGGATCCCTTGTCTGTGCCGAAGCGCTCGAAGATGAGCGGATTGTGGTTGCGGTACGAGCCTGGATGAAGTTGCATCACCAGCCCGTCGTCGATGCTCATGCGGGCGCTCTCCATCAGCATGTGACCGGTGAAGCGGGTCGCATCCTCGGCGCTGGCCTGGCCGTTGAGGGCCCGCTGAAAAACTATCTCTGCTTCCAGGTCCGAGAGCTCTTCCGTGTAAGGAGTCAGCGTCGAGTGGTCGGTGGCAGTGGCTCCGTTCTCCTTAAAATAGGCGCGCCTGTTTTCCAGCGCCTGAATGAAGGACCGGTAGCTCTTGATCTCGAGGCCGCTGATGTCGCTCAGCGCATGGATATGTTTATCCCAGCCGTGGCTGTCTATGTTCATCACCGCATCGGGGCGCAAGGTGGGCAGCACTCGCCCACCCCAGCCTGACTTGTGGATGGCTCGATGGTGGTCCAGCGGGTCGGTGGCCATGTCGGTTGTGCACAACACCTCGATGTTGAAGCGCTCAAATAACTTGCGCGGTCGGAACTCAGGTGACTCCAGGCAGGCAGCGATTTGGTCGTAAATATCTTGGGCCGATTCGCCGTTCAGTTTTTGATCGATGCCGAAGACCGAGTGCAATTCGTGCGTCAGCCACATGCCGGTGGGGGTACCCCGAAACAGGTAAAAGTTGTCGGCGAAAATCTGCCATATCTTTCGGTGATCTGTCTCGACCTGGCCCCCGTCCAGGCGGGGGACGCCCAGGTGTCCCAGGGGGATGCCTTGCGAGTAGAGCATTCTAAATACGTAGTGATCGGGGATGATCAATAGGTCAACCGGGGTGCCGAAGGAATAGTCTTCGTCGGCAAACATACGCGGGTCTACGTGGCCGTGGGGGCAAACCAGAGGCAAGTTGGCCACAGCAGCGTACAGATGTTGGGCGATCTTATTTTGCCGGGGTTCGGGATCGAAGTAGCGGTCGGCCGGCAGAAGAATCTTGCTCTTCATGGTTTACACGCTCCTATCCTTCTCAAATGCCCCTATCCTCGCTTGACGTTGGGGTCTGCGTGCGTATTAGCGTACAGGTTGCTTTCGCTGGCTTGAAGAATCCTGCCCATCCTACGGGGAAAATGGCTGGGACTAACAAGCCCAGGCCGAGCCCATAATGTGGTACAGGCTTGCAATCATCATATCATACTTAAATAGCTGTGACAAGGTCTTTCTGGTTTGTCCGTCGTGTTTCGGGCCGGGGGAAACTTGCGCTTAGCCGGGGATATTTTGCTGCCGGCGTGTCGACCAGGCCAGGCCTGCCAGGCACAGCAACACAGCTAGGCCACTCACCCATGCCCCCAGCCGCACAGACACGGGCCGGTAGCGAAATACCACTTCGTGAGTTCCTGGCTCTAGCCGGATGGCGCGAAAGGATACGTCGGCGCGGAGTATCTCGGCCCGCTGGCCATCCACAGTCGCCTCCCAGCCAGGGTAGAACGTGTCGGTCAGCAACAGGTAGCCAGCGGTATCGCTGGTTGCGTCAATGATGACTTCTTCCGGCGCGTAGTGGACGATATCTGCCACGCCGACTCCCTCGCCCGATAATGATTTCCCTTCCGCCAGGATGACCGTCTGGGCGGGAGCGAAGGCAGGCTCACGCAGCCGGGCGATAGTCTCTTCGGCGTCGGGGATGACTTCGGCCTTATGCACGACGAACGCCCGCGGCAGTACATCCAGATTCTCATAGATTTTCACGTCGCCGGAATGCACCAGCCGGTAGTAGCCCTGTGTAGATAGGGTCACCTGACGGCTGGTGTTGGTGCGCGTGTCCACCAGGCTGAGCCCACGCAAGACGAACTCGCCGGCTGGGGCGAGGCTCTGCACCGAAATGGTAACCAACCGCCGGGGGGCACCTATGAGAATCAATTTAACATAATAACTGGGGCCGGAGTTGTCACCTGAGGCATATCCTACCTGTGCTTGCCGGTGGGCAACATCGCCCTCGTAGCGCCCTTCGCTCGTATCGAATCCGGCCAGCAGATCAAAGGTCTCCGACCAACCCCTCTCGTCAGTAACGGTAATACGGGCCACCGGTGTGCCGTCTGGCAAGTCACTGGCTCCCTCCAGATGTGAGATCAGGCCCAGGGCAGTGGTTGGAAAATCAGGCAGGTCGTTTGTGTTCACTTCGGGTACGCCACTGGCCCTCAGCCGGGCAGGGAATTGGAGGTCATAGAACAGGCCGTCAATCCACACGTCGAACACTTTGTCGGTGATGACATATTTGACACCCAGCAGCGAAAGCAACTGACCGGGCGGTACATCGCGTAGGTTCTCGCGCAACCGTCCGTCCACCGACAAATCCTCTTCGTCAAGAAACAGGCGCTCCATAGTCACGAAGTCGCGCAATGGTAGCAGCCCCCCATCGTAGCCGTCAACGCTGTAAAGGCCGTAGAGCAGGGGTAGATTGTAGAAAAGGACTTCCTTCTCTTTTGCGGCCACGACGTAGTCGTATATCGCCTTCTCGGGTAATTGGCGGCCGAAGATGGCGTACATCTCGGCCAGGTCTCCTGGGTCATACACGATGCCCGACAGGCTGAGGAAACGGCCCAGGCCTGGATCGGTCTTGAGGTGCGCAACGGAGGGGCGCAGGAAGGTGAAGGCTTCGGGGGCTGTCGGCTGATTATAACGCAGGCTCCGGCTGGCCAGGAACAGCTCTGTGCCTAACAGCAAGAATAGGATCGGGGCTTGGAGGCCACGAATCAGGGGCTGGAAGCGGGGAATTCGGAGATTTGCCATTTCATCCATGCCCACCCCGGCCAGCATTGCCGTGCTGAAGGAATACAGCAGCATCCAGCGGGCCGGGGCGCGGAACAGGTCAAAGCCAGGCATGATCTTATAAAGCAGGAAATAGACCGGGTTAAAGGCCCCCAGCCCCAAGAAGAGGCCTGCCGCTGCCAGCAGTGCCCAGAAGTGCGTGCCAGGCCGTCGCCGCCATGCGCTCAGCAGCCCGAAGGTCACCAGTCCCAACCCGAGCACTCCTATGTAGGCCACGTACTCACTAAATGCTTCGCCAAAAACTTGGGAGAGATCAACCCCAAAGGGGGGCAGCAGCGTATAATGCAGGTGCCAGGGGCGCAGGCTAAAAGAGACGACTTCTCGATAGGGCATCCCCCCGCTGCGCACTGACAGGCGCGACAACTCGAGCGTGGGCAGCAATTGGGCGGCGGCCAACAAGATGGCCATGGCAATCGCGCTCACAAACACCCAGAAGTATGGCAAACGCTCTGCAATATACGCTCGCCAGACAGCAATGCAGGCCCGACTTCGGAAGGGGGAGGTAGAGGCGGAAGTCTGACCTCGGTTAATTATCAGCTGTCCGAAGCCTCCGACAAGGGTGTACATTCCTACTCCCAGCAGGCAAATGTAGGTTGCCTGTGCGTGACCGGCTAGGATCATCAAGGCAATTACCACTCCCAGCCCTAGGGTTGGCGTGACTTTTCGCCGATTCTCTGCCGACACGTCGACCAGGAAAAACGCCCATG
Source organism: Anaerolineales bacterium (assembly GCA_020343875.1). GTDB lineage: Bacteria > Chloroflexota > Anaerolineae > 4572-78 > NAK82. The sequence continues at coordinate 1,033,735 of CP070811.1, forward strand.
GCAACCAGGCGATCACGTTAAGCTGGTTGATGTGCTCTACCGTTGCCCCTGTGAAGCCCCCCAAGGCGAAGATGAGTGCTGCTGTCAACGTGCCCCACCAACCCAGTTTTAGCGAGCGGCGGGCGAAGGCCAATACCCCCCATCCTGCCAGCGTCACGTGCACCACGATGGAGGCTGCCACCTGTTGGGGGGCCGGTAGCCACACCAAAGGCCAGTTGAGTGGATAAAGAATGGCAGTCTGCATGTTGGCCAGGAGCGGAACGCCCATGAAGAGATGTGGGTTCCATAATGGGAGGCGACCGTCGCGCAATGCCTGGGCCACATAGGCTTTGTAGGGATAGAAATACAGGAAGGAGTCTACGCCAACCAGGATGAGGTTGGTGAAGATAAGTTTCCAAAAGAACAAGAGGGTTAAGGCAGCCACGAGCAGGGCGGCACCCAGAGAGCGGAGGCGGTTGTTTCTCATGGCGCCTCCTCAATACGGTAGACGATGAATGAGATACTGCCATCGTCCCGGAATGCGCGTTGTACTTCGCGCAGGGTCAAACCGGCCTCGGACAGTGCTATCCGCGCCTCGGTGGATGAGTGCCAACTGGGGAAAACGATATAGCGTTCCGCGCGGGGGCGGGCAGCAGCTTGGGCAGCCAGGTCGGCTGGTGAAGTCCATGCGCGCAAATCGTAGGGGCTGCCCCATAAGTAGAATCGCCAGTGCCATCCTAACCAGCGATGATATAGGCTGGTATTGGCGGGAACGCTCTGCAAATAGCTTACTACCTGTTGAATCCCCTGGTACGCACCGTGATCTCCTCCGATGGGGAAACGACTGGCGGATGCGTCGCGGATTGGGCGGAGGGTGAAAGCCAGCATACACAGGATGAAGAGCAGGCACAGAAGATTGGCCGCTGACGAGAGCCGGATCAGGCGCTGGGGAAGAGTCAGCACGCGAGCCAGGAGCAGAGCCAAGCAGGGGATCAGGCCTAACAGGTAGCGATCCCAAACCGCAAAACTAACCAGCGAGTGACCGGCCAGGAAGAGGACGATGAAGGCCATCAGGATCAGGTCAGCTCGTGCTTGACTCCGGGTATCGGCTTCGCCCAACCCCCCTGGCGAGATTCCTGAGCGGGCCAATAGAAGGTGAATGTCTGCCATGAATATTAGCGGCAAGCCGGCCAACAGGACTGTGTTCAATACCCGCGAGCCTGTGCCATAACCGAGCAGGTCCACAAAGCCAAGCAATCGTTCCTGGACCGCTGCTAACGAGAGGGGCAGGCCGCCGTAGCTGGCCAGGCTCTGGGCCAGAAAGCCCGGCTCCCGGGCGCGGGCTACATCCCAGCCCAGGGCCAGGCCAAACACAAACAGAAAAGCCACCCCAAACGATACCATCGGAGGCATGGCCTTGGCGGTCCGCTGATTTGCCGGGCTTCGAATTGAGAGTTGTCCCATAGCGAGCGCCAAAGGCACAAAGAAGGCTCCTTGTTGTTTGGTGATGGCGGCCAGACCCAGGAAGATGCCCCCCCATCCCCAGTAGCCTTGGACGGTCGCCAGGCAACCGGCCAGCACCCAGCCGACCATCATCGAGTCCGTGAAGGCCGTAGAAGCAAAGAGGATGGTGTAGGGGGAAGCAGCCAGCAGGCACGCGCCAAGCAGGCCTACACCCCGCCCGTAGACCGATTCTCCGATTGCATACATCAACCCCACGCTGAGCACGCCGGCAATCAGGGACGGCAGCCGGGCTGCTAGCTCGGTCGGGCCAAAGAGAAGGAAGCTGAGCGCCTGGGCATAAAGAAAGAGTGGGGGTTTGTCTACCGGAGAGCCGCTGATCAGCAGATCGCGCCCGCTGGCAATGTCGAGTCCCCAGCTGCTGTAGATGGCCTCATCGCGATGGAAGCGATTGGAGGCCAGCGGGCCAAGTGTCGCCAGCAGGCCAACTGTCATGACTAGGACCAAGACCAGTTCAGCCATGCGCCCGCCTCCAGGCGCATGGCTCCATCGTTCAAACATACCTGCCATACCCAAAACGCTGCGCTGGACGGGTGGCTGAGCTTCGGCAGGGTGAGAGTGCGTCATGGGCTCATTCTACCACGTCTCATACCTTTGTAGCAAAGATATCGCTTTTTGGGGATGGGCAGAGCTGGCGGGCGCATCCCCAAAACTGGGAAGGCGCGGGGGCGAATCCTCCCAGGTTTGTCCCTGACTCTCAAGATCTGGACGCACACATCCTACCTGGCTGTGATCTTGTCTGGGCGGCGTGACTGTGATACAATGGGCCAGGTCGAGGTTCACCTGCAAGTGAGCCTGCCATGGGCTCGGTGAAAGAAGAGGGGAGGCGTGACGCCTACACATGAACGACTATGCTCAACCGTGGCGGGTGATGCAAGACGTTGATTCGCTCCTGATGAAGACCACCCCCTGGTCAGAGCGATTGGAGCAGATTGGACATAGTCTGCTGCGCCTGCTGGACAGCGACGCAGTCTGGCTGCTGACCTCACCGCCCATCAGCGGTATTGCTTGCGGCGTCATAAGATCGCCTCTGCCCCGCGATCCTAACGCGTGTGTGATCTTTACCGACCTGGCCCCGCCGCCCATCTTCTCGGATGCAGATAGCTCTACAGCCCAGGCATTGCGCGCGGGCGTCCCGCGCCTGATCAACGAAGACCCCTTTGGAGATGGACATCTGGATAACGACCTGGCCGATGCCTTGCTGAGAACCTTGCAGGTGCGCCCCTCTCTGATTGTGCCTTTATTGGTTGGCAGTGAGCCTGTCGGTGTGATGGTGGTGGCTGACCGAGATGGCCCCTCCAAAACATTACCTACCAGTATCCTGCAGGCCATTGGTGAACATCTGGGGGTGGCACTCCAGAGTGCCTATCTGCGCGATGCTTCTCGACGGCAAGCGGAGGCATTGGCTGCTTTGAACCGTATCGCCCATACTCTCACCTCCAGTCTGGATATCGAGGAAGTTGTCCAGCGCACCATGGCCAGCATCAACCAGATTCTCGACGTGGAGGCGGGTTCCCTACTTCTGGTAGATGAAGATACTGATGAGTTGTACTTCAAGATCGCTTTGCGGGGTGAGCATAAGAGCATCACTGCATTTCGGCTTCAAATGGGGCAGGGTATCGCTGGTTGGGTGGCAGCCCATGGTTTGCCAGCCCTGGTCAACGATGTCAGCACCGATCCCCGCTTCTACGGCAAAATTGACGAGGCCACTGGCTTCAAAACCAGATCGGTGTTGTGTGCCCCGCTGATTATCCAGGGCCAACCTACGGGTGCCCTGGAGGTCATCAATAAGCGCCAGGGGTACTTCACAGCAGATGATCAGGAATTGCTGATCTCTATGTGCGCCTCGCTGGCAATCGCTCTAGAGAATGCCAGTCTTTACCGCGAAGCCCGGGAGCAGGGCCGACGTACCGCCATCATCAACGATATCACCAGCGCGATCAACGCCAGCCCAAGTCTGCCCCAGGCAAGCCAGGCGATTGCCGCTCATTTGTATAGGCTGGTTCCCTTTGATTACGCTACCGTTTGCTTTCTCGACGATAGCACTCGCTATTTAAACGTCTACTATCTGGCGCAGGAGACTGGGCGCGATCATCAGCCCTCACTGACCATCCCCTTCGAAGGTTCGGGTCTGGAATGGATTATCCAGCACGCCCATGCCCGCATAGCGAACTTGGAGGAAGAAGAGCTAAGTCTGAGCGTTGGCATGCTTCCGGACTTTACTGCCCGTCAGATGGTCAGTGTGCCCATGGTAGCTCAGAACAAGGTACGCGGAGTGATCAACCTGATCAGTAACCAGGCCGATGCTTACTCGCAGCCAGAATTGGAGACCTTGGCTCAAATTGCCCCCCAACTGAGTATTGCCTTCGAGAAAGCACGCCTGTTTGATCTGATGGAACAGCGTACGGCATCTCTACAGGCTTTGAACCAGATGGGGCAGCAACTGGCCTCCACCACTGATGCCAGCCAGGTTTTGAGCATCGCGCTGAGCTTCATGTCGCGTCTGATCCCCGGAGACATTCACGCTTTATTGATTCTGGATGAAGATGGGGGACAATGGGGCGTAACCCTGCCTTTTGTTGCCCAGGAAGCGTTTTTGGATGAGATCATTGAGGAGATGATTGGTGCGTTGACGCCGGTTTTTGAAATCGATGACCAGGCCCCTATGCGCCGCGAGGTCATTTCCGGCCAAGATCCAATGCCGGCGAACTGGGCGCCGGTTACCAAACTGACTTTACCTATTATCTCTCACTTGGGCCTGACGGGGATTGCCTACTTGGCCTCGAGTAAAATGGAGGATGTTGCCGGTGAGACCCTGCGCATCTACTCATTGGTTGTGTCAAAAATAGCGGCTGCTATCGAGAACGCAAGCCTTTTCCGCGAAGTGGAGAGAGAGCGTGCCCGCCTGGAAGCTTTTCTTTCCAGCACCACCAACCTGATTATTGTGGTTGATCGTGCTCATCGGATTGTGCTGGCCAATCCGGCCGCCCGCGATGTCTTTGGCCAGGGCCAGACGTGGGAGAGTCGCCCGCTATCGGAGGCCGTACACAACCAGGCGCTGCTCGAGTTGTTTGGCAAAGCACAGCGGAATCAGGCCATTTTTGGCGAGGTGCCATTATCGGACGGGCGTACTTTCCGTGCCAGCTTGTCCCCTATCTCCAGCGGCGACCAGCAGATTGCTGGCTGGGTGGTGGCCATGCAAGATGTCACCTATTTGAAAGAGCTAGATCAAATGAAGACGGATTTTATGAACGCTGTCTCCCACGATCTACGCTCTCCCCTGTCGGGCATTGCCATTGCCACGCACATGGTCTCCAAGATGGGGGAGGTGACTCCAAATCAGCACAGCTTGCTGAAGACGATCGAAGATCGAGTTTCCGAGATGACGGAACTAATCGATGGTATGTTAGACCTGGCTCGCATTGAAGCGAACATTGACATAGAGCTGGAACCTTGTGCCATCTCTCCGATCATTACTAAGGTGGTCGGTCAACTGGCACCTCAAATCCGGGACAAAGACCTCCAAATTGATGTCGAAGCTGGCTCAAATCTGCCGCCAGTGATGGGCGACGCCTTGCGACTACGCCAGGTGTTGTCGAATCTGATCAACAATGCGGTTAAGTACACCTTGGAAGGGGGGCGGATAAGCATAGCAGCCACTTGCAGTCAAGATGAAATTGTGGTCTCCATCCAGGACACGGGCATAGGCGTACCTCCGGCTGACCAGCCATTTATCTTCGACAAGTTCTACCGGGTGGGGAGACCCGAGATAGCTGGCACCAAGGGGGCCGGGCTGGGGCTGGCGATTGCTCGTTCGATTGTGGAGAGACTTGGCGGGCGCATTTGGGTTCAGAGTGAACTCAACGCAGGCAGCACCTTCTCGTTTGCACTCCCCATTATCAAGGAGGATCCTGACCGAGAAAACTGGTCGCCCACCTGAACCTGATCACAGGACCCAGGTTCAGGCAGGCGCTTGAGGTGTGCCCAAAGCGACGCTGGCCTCTAGTTTTGTCCCACCGTGTGGCGTAGATAAGCTTCGATAAAATCGTCCAGTCGGCCGTCGAGTACTGCTTCGGCGTTGCCGACTTCATATTCTGTTCGGTGATCTTTTACCATCTTGTAGGGATGCAATACGTAGGACCGTATTTGGTTGCCCCAACCTGCCTCAACGTGTTCCCCCTTGAGGCGGGCCTGCTCTTCTTCTCGCTTTTGCCGCTCCAATTCATACAGGCGACCCCGTAGTATACGCATCGCCATTTCGCGATTCTGCGTTTGGGAGCGTTCATTTTGGCAAGTGACTACGACGCCTGTCGGCTCGTGGGTCAGTCGAACGGCGGTGGCATTCTTCTGCACGTGTTGCCCACCTGCCCCTGACGACTTATAGATGTCTATCCTGAGATCATCCGGGTTGATCTCGATCTCAATGTCGTCTTCGATATCAGGCATCACCTCTACCAGCGCAAAGGAGGTGTGGCGGCGATGGGCCGCATCGAAGGGAGACAGGCGTACCAGCCGATGAACGCCGCGTTCTGTCTTAAGGTAGCCATAGGCCCAAGATCCCTCGACCAGTGCTGTCACACTCTTCAGCCCGGCTTCTTCGCCATCGGTAGACTCCAAAATTTCGGCCTTGTAGCCGCTGGCTTCGGCCCAGCGCAGGTACATGCGAAGCAACATCTGTGCCCAGTCCTGGCTTTCGGTGCCCCCCGCCCCTGCGTGGATAGACAAAAGAGCGTCATCCCGGTCATGCTTGCCAGACAGCCGCAGTTGGAATTCTAATTTCTCCAAATAGACTTCGACTGCCTCTGACTCAGCCAATAGCTCGCTCGTTACGGATTCGTCCTCTTCCAGTTCCGCCAGCTCAGCCAGGTCGAGAGCGTCGGTAACCCGACGACTCAAGTCACGCCAGACTGTTACTTCGTACCGCAGATCTGACAGTCGGCGCATCTGCGCCTGCGCTTTGGCCTGGATATTCCAGAAGTCAGGCGAGGCGGACTCCTTTTCAAGCGTCTCGATCTCTTTCTCTTTCCCGGTTACGTCAAAGACGCACCAAGATTTCACCGATCCGCTGATTTAGATCGGTAAGTCTAGCCTTAAGCTCTTCCATAATATGTTTACCTCGCTTCTATGTCTCGAACAATCCATCCACAAAGGTCTGAGCATCAAATCTGGCTAGGTCATCTATACTTTCGCCAGTCCCCACAAAGCGGACTGGCACGCCTAGCTCCCGGGCGATGGCAAAGACTATGCCTCCCTTGGCTGTACCGTCTAGCTTGGCCAGCACCACGCCGGTCAGGCCCACACTTTCCTTAAAATGTCGGGCCTGATTCAGCGCGTTTTGTCCGGTGGTCGCATCTAGCACCAGCAACGTTTCGTGCGGGGCTTGGTGAACCTGCTTGGATGCAATGCCACGGATCTTCTCCAGTTCCTTCATCAAGTTATACTTGGTGTGCAAGCGACCAGCAGTGTCGATGATGACCATCTCCGCACCTCGGGCCTGGCTGCTCTTGATGGCATCAAAAACGACTGCTCCCGGGTCTGCGCCGGGTCGATGGGCGATGACCGTAGCTCCCACCCGTTCACCCCATACCTTGAGTTGGTCAATCGCTGCCGCGCGGAACGTGTCGGCAGCCGCCAGTATGACGTGTTGACCTTGTTTCTGGTAATAGTGGGCCAGCTTGGCGATAGTGGTCGTCTTGCCAGATCCATTGACGCCCACGACGAGTATTACCGTCAACAAGCGCTTTCGCTCAAGAACTGAGGGCTCGCTGCCGTTGGCATCAAGCAATGCCAGCATCTCTTCCCGCAAGACATGTTGCACTCTGGATGCCTTTGTGATACCTTGGCGGGCAACCTGTCCTTTGACCGTCTCTACCAGGGACAGGGTCGTATCCATCCCCACGTCAGCCTGGATAAGTAACGCCTCGAGGTCATCCCACAGCTCGTCGTTGACTTCACTGGCCCCTAACAGGCCTGCAATTTGTCCGAAAAAAGAGCCTCGCGTTCGCGCCAGGCTTTCCCGCAGCTTTTTGCCTTCTTTTGCCACAACTGGGTCTCCCTGATCTGATGTCCAACCGCCAATTATACTTGAAGGCTGGCCGCTTGACAAAAGAGTCAATGGTATCTACCCTTGAAACGCGGGTTATGATATAATAATTGTAGGAGTAGATAGCTCCTGGACGGGTATTCTAATGCGATTCTGTTACTTTTCTTGTGTTAGTTTAACACAAATGAGATAAGCTGTAAATTCAGGTTGTGGTAGCCTATACTGTTTGGCAGGGTAGCTTGAACCGGAAACAGGTCGAAAAATGATAAAGAGTCGACGGCATACGAGATTGGAACGGAACAGGGTGACTGAACTATGATGCGATTTGATCGATTTACCGAACGGGCTCAGGATGCCGCTATGCGGGCGTACGAGATATTGCAACGCTATCAGCACAATCAGGCTGATACGGAACATCTTTTTCTGGCCTTGCTAGAGCAGGCTGATGGGCTTATCTCCCAGATTCTTGAGTCGTTGGGCGTGGATCCCGACCTGGTGCATGAACGGGTCGAAGGTGTGCTGCGGAGCAGCCCCAAAACGCGTGCGCCGGATGTGGGGCCAATGGCCGTGGGGCAGGTGTATATCACGCCTCGCCTCAAACGGGTGCTCGATGTTTCCAATGAAGAGGCCAGCCGGCTTAATGATGAATACATTTCTACTGAGCACATCTTCTTAGCTATTTGCAGCGAACGAGGTACTCCGGCTGCGCGTATTTTGCAGGAGGTAGGTGTCACCCGCGATCGCGTACTGGATGCGATCAAGGAGATTCGTGGTGGGCAACGGGTCACCAGCCCGCAGGCCGAGAGCCGCTATCGCACCCTGGAGAAATACAGCCGCGATCTCACACAATTGGCGGGCGAGGGAAAGCTCGATCCGGTCATCGGCCGGGACGATGAAATATTGCGCGTTATCCAGGTGCTTAGTCGGCGCACGAAGAACAACCCGGTGCTTATCGGTGAGGCGGGCGTGGGCAAAACAGCTATCGTTGAGGGGCTGGCTCAAAAGATTGCGGATGACGATGTGCCCGAAATATTGATGGGCAAGCGCGTCCTCAGCCTGGATCTGGGCGCCATGATCGCCGGTACGCGCTTCCGGGGTGAGTTTGAAGAGCGTCTAAAGACTGCTATCGAGGAGATTCAGCGTGCCCAGGGCGAGATTATCCTCTTCATTGACGAACTGCACACGGTCGTCGGAGCCGGCGCTGCCCAGGGCGCTGTGGATGCCAGTAATATGATGAAGCCAGCCTTAGCTCGGGGAGAACTGCAATGTGTTGGCGCTACCACCCTGGATGAGTACCGCCAATATATCGAACGCGATTCGGCCTTAGAGCGCCGCTTCGCCCCCGTCTTTGTAGACGAGCCTACGGTGGAAGAAACCATTCAGATGCTGCAGGGACTGCGTGATCGCTACGAGGCGCATCACAACGTTGAGTTTACTGAGCAGGCCCTGGAAGCAGCTGCTCGTTTGAGCCATCGCTACATTACAGACCGCCACTTGCCTGACAAGGCGATTGATGTGATTGACGAGGCGGCCAGCAAGCTGCGGGTAGCCATTTACTCAATGCCAGAGCACCTGAAGGAGAAGAAGAAGCAGCTTAACCAACTTCAAACGCAGGAAGAAGAGGCTTGGCAGCAGCGGGACTACGAACGAGCGGCTCAGGTGAAAAGTGAACGACTGCGCTTGGAGGGAGAGTTTCAGGCAGAGCGCGACAAGTGGCGACAGGAGAAGAACCTGGATGAGCTGGTCGAGGTAAGCGACATTGCCGAGGTGGTTGCCAGTGTCACCGGTATTCCCATCCGCGACATGATGCAGACTGAGGCCGAAAAGTTGCTGGAAATGGAGGAGAAATTGCACGAGCGGATCATCGGCCAGGATGAAGCCATTCACGCCGTTGCCGACGCCATCCGCCGTGCCCGATCTGGCCTGAAAGACCCCAAGCGCCCGACCGGCGGTTTCCTTTTCCTTGGTTCCAGCGGCGTGGGAAAGACTGAGTTGGCCAAGGCCCTGGCCTGGTTCCTTTTTGATGATGAGGATGCACTACTGCGCGTAGATATGAGCGAATATCGCGAAGGCCATACGGTTAGTCGGCTCTTTGGTGCACCGCCTGGCTATGTGGGCTACGATGAGGGCGGCCAACTCACCGAAGCTGTTCGCCGCCGTCCCTACCAGGTGATCCTCTTCGACGAAATCGAAAAGGCTCATCCCGATGTGTGGAACGCTTTGCTGCAAATCTTGGAAGACGGCCGCCTGACCGATGGGCAGGGCCATATCGTAGACTTTCGCAATACGGTGGTCATTATGACCAGCAACGTGGGCACCCAGTTCGGGGCAAAGGGAGGCACTATTGGCTTCCGTCGTGATGGGGATGAAGGCACTTTCGATGACCGTATGTTACGTGCTGATATCCAAGACACTTTGAAACGTACCTTCCGACCTGAATTCCTGAATCGCATTGATGAAATTATCATCTTCCACACTCTGACCAAAGAACAGGTGGTCCAGATTGTGGATCTGCAGATGAAAGAGATTGCCCATCGCCTCGCTGAACACAGTGTTAGCATTGAATTGACCGACGCTGCTCGTGAATGGCTGGCCAATGAAGGCTATGACCCGCAGTTTGGCGCGCGTCCGCTGCGGCGAACTCTTCAAAAGAGGGTTGAGAGCCCTCTGTCTGTGAAGCTGCTGCGTGGTGAGTTCAAAGCGGAGGATGTGGTGGTGGTAGACGCCAACCAGGAAGGGCTGATCTTTCGCAAGGCAGAGACACCGTCCGCCATATCAATGGCGGTCGACAAGAAAATGGAAGTTGAGGTCGAGTAGGGGCGGGTCCTCTCCGAAGTCAGCCAGCCGCAGATCAAATCCAAGTTTGTCAATTTGAATCTTTTGTGCTAGGATATGCTTGGACCCTGCTGTGCACGTGATGCGCCATGCGTTTTGAGCCAACACTCGTTTTTTGGGGGCTGGATTCGTGGAGAGGGGATGCGGTAGCCTGCTACAGGGCAAGGCTGAACCAGCCAGATAGGTCCCCACCTGCGCAAGCAGGTTCAAAGATGCTGGTCCTGCACACGGCATAGCGGGGGCTCCCCTGTATGCAAACCGCCGACCCAATTGGGTCGGCGGTTTCTTTCTGGACGCCGGCAGCCTGATGTGCAGGGCTAACAACAGCCCAGCATGGTTTCCTCGGCCAGCAGGTCAACCACCGCTTTGAGATCCCCTGTTTCCCGGTACACACGTAATTGGCGATCAGCGCTGCTGCCCTCCGCGAGAATGGTACGGACATACTCAACTTCTTCTCGCGAGCCCAGCTCGTCAACCACGTCGTCCACCAGTTCGAACAATTCGTTCATCAGAAAGCGAAGGGGAACTTGTTCCTCAAGACCAAAGTCAATCAGCTTGCCGTCCACTCCATCCCGGATGGCTCGCCATTTGTTCTCGGCGATGAGTTCGGGTCGGTAGAGGCGCCACGTCTGATTGTTGCGACGCAGTTGTACCAGCTTGGCCACCACCGCCTGGAAAAGGGCCGCGATCGCAATGACTTCGTCTAGTTTGGTGCAAGCGTCGCAAATGCGAAATTCCAGCGTGGGGAACTTACTGTGGGGGCGTGCGTCCCACCAGATTTTTGTGGGGTCATCTATACACTTGGTTTTGATGAGAGTCTGGATGTATCCCTGATAGTCTGCGTTGGAGCTGAAGTGACCGGGGATACCAGTCCGGGGCAAGTCCTCGAAGATTACGCTTCGGTAGCTCTTGAGCTGTGTGTCCCGACCCTGCCAGAAGGGTGAACTGGTCGACAACGCTAGGATGTGGGGTAAAAAGTAACGTGCCTGGTTCATGATGTCGATGCGCAGCTCCGGGTCTTCGATACCGATATGGATGTGTGTGCCGAAGATAAGCAAGCGTCGGGCCACGAAGCCCATATCCTTGGCCAGCCCGTAGTAACGGTCGCGAGCGGTGATCTCTTGCTCAATCCAGCGCGAGAAAGGGTGCGTGCCGGCGGACACAATCTTACGACCCTTGGATACCGCTATCTCATTTACCATCCGGCGCAGTCGCATCACTTCTTGACGTGCCTCTTTGATGTTACGACACACCTGGCTACCCACCTCGACCTGCGATTGCATGAACTCAGGCCTGACTTGATCTCGCAACACCACTGCGCCACTTTCCAGGAATTCTTGGATGTAGGATGTGAGTTCCCTGGTCTCCGGGTCGATGATTTGATACTCCTCTTCGATCCCAATCGTGTACGATTGATCCATGGTGCTCCCCCCTGCCTGATGTAGTGAAGTGATTGTACAATTACTCCGACCCCTTGTCAATCCGTTCCAAATTGGACTTCTCGCCATGAAGTTTGACTCCCAGGCAAAAGAGAGCTATTCTTAGGTGCGCGGTGAAGTAGATATCCGAAATCCACTCATAGGGCTGAACACCACACTTGCTGCGGAGGCAACTTATGGATCTCTTCGACAAATGCTATGCTTACACTCGGGCCAAAGAGGCGATGCGCGACGGCTACTACCCTTACTTCATGCCGCTGGATGACACGGAGGGCAACGTGGTGACGATGGGGGATAAGAAATTGGTCATGGCCGGGTCAAACAACTACCTGGGCCTGACCACCCACCCCAAGATTCGCCAGGCGGCTGTGGAGGCGATTGAAAGATATGGCACGAGCTGTACCGGCTCGCGTTTCCTCAATGGTACGCTGGCCCTCCACCACGAACTGGATCGCCGGCTGGCCGAGTTTCTTGGCAAAGAAGTGGCCCTCTGTTTCAGTACTGGCTATCAGACAAATCTGGGTACCATTTCAGCCTTGGTGGGCAAAGGGGACGTGGTTATCACCGACAAGGAAGACCACGCTAGCATCATTGACGGCTGCGTCATGTCGCTGGGCACTATGAAGCGCTTTCGCCACAACGACATGGATCACTTGCGATATGTCCTGGAAAACTCGAAGGGCGCCAGTGGCGTTCTGGTGGTGGTAGACGGCGTGTATAGTATGGGCGGAGACATCGCCCCCTTGCCTGAAATCGTTGAACTCTGCAAGCAATATAGGGCCCGGTTGATGGTGGACGATGCTCACAGCTTGGGGGTGCTTGGCAACGGGCGCGGTACCGCTGCCCACTTTGGCTTGACCGACCAGGTGGATCTGATTATGGGCACCTTTAGTAAGTCGTTTGCCTCCTTGGGGGGTGTCATTGCTGGAGATGACCAGGTTATCCACTACGTCCAGCACCATGCTCGTTCCATGATCTTCAGCGCCAGCATGCCGGCTTCGAACGTGGCGGCAGTCCTGGCGGCCGTGGAGGTGATAGAGACAGAACCCCAATGGGTCGAGCAGCTTTGGGACAACACCCATTACATGTTGAGTGGATTCAAGCGTCTAGGGTTCGACACAGGCGCCAGCCAGACACCTATCGTGCCTGTCATCATCGGGGATGACTTCCGCACAATCGGCCTCTGGATGGGCCTCTTTGAAGAAGGCATATATACCAACCCTGTCGTCTCACCCGGTGTGCCGCCTGGTGGTCAACGACTGCGAACTAGCTATATGGCCACTCATACCCGCGAGCACCTGGATCTGGTGCTGCAGGGCTTCGAGGAAGTGGGCAAACGCACGGGCATTATTCAGTAGTGGGCAAATGAAACTATGCTGGGTGAGACCTTCCGAGGGGGGCGAAGGCCTCACTCTTTTTTTGCCGCGACGCAGGTGTGCTGGCCAGGCGAAGCCAAATGGGTTTGACTTTGTACGAGCGGTACGACCACAAACCAAGCCGTGGTGACCAATTGACTGGCCCTGTTTTGCTCTGACCGGGTGTGTGACCCGCGACTTTCGCCCATATGGCGCCTATTTCCTTCGAGACGGGCGCCTCAGACCCCTTTGAGCATTCTATTGGGTTTCTCTCAGCCGAACACGGTTTAATGCTGGGCTACCGCACCAGCCGCAGGGGGGGAAAAAAGGGGGGTTGAATCTCGGCCTAAACTGTGATAGAATGGTATCAGTGGGTTACCGACTTTGGGCTAATTCTTTTGCAGAACTGGAGCGCTTATGGACACCCAATTGCGCCACCTGCTAGTGATCCCCATTGCTCTGGTCGCCTTGTGCGGGCTGACATTGGCTTTCGGCGCGGCCACACCTGGCTACGCTGGTGGCCCGCAGGCCACCCCTACCTGCGAGTGCACGGGTGGGGGCGAACTCGATGAGGATGTGACCGACACCTCGTCTGTGGTAGGTTACGTGTACGACTTTAGCACAGGCCCTCCTGTCCCAGTCAAAGGCATGGGGGTAACTCTGTCTGGTTGTAGCTGGAATACCGCTTGGGGCACCGACGACAACGGCTATTTCTTCTTCAATAACTTGGGCGCAGGCGTGGCCCACGTGAACCTGGAGTTACCGCCGGACGGTCACGCAATCAACCCCAACGTGGTCGTGAACACCAGTGGCCTGACCGATACCTACACGGTATACCTGGGCTTCTACCTGGGTGATAAGCCGCCTGTGGACAGTTATACGACACCCGATGGCAAGCCGCTGACCGCCGTTAGTGCTCAGACTGTCACCTGGGAGCCTACCACTACTCCTGATGGGGCGCTGATATCGGACGTAGGAGGCACCCTGCCCGACTCCTATCTGGTCATAGCTATGTCAGCCGTATTGCTTGTGCTGTTACCCATGGCTGGCTTCAAAGAGTTGGTCAGGCAACATACCTACTTGGAATAGGGTTCAGCCCCAGCCTTTCCTCCCCTGGCCTGGGCATAAGCGGCCAGCGTCCGCTGGCGCGCCTGGGCATGCTGAACAATGGGCGGCGGGTAGTCTCGTCCGATTCTGCAATCCGCCTTTTGTTGGTCTTCTTTCGGCATTGTCCACGGTTGGTGGATGAATCTGTCGGGCACGCGGGCCAATTCCGGCAGCCACTCACGCACGTAAGCTCCCTGTGGGTCAGATTTCTGGCCTTGCAATACCGGGTTGAAGATTCGAAAGTAGGGTGCGGCGTCTGTGCCGGTGCCTGCCGTCCATTGCCAGCCACCGTTGTTGGCTGCCGGGTCTCCATCCACCAGGTGCTGCATAAACCAGCGTTCCCCCCAGCGCCAGTCAATCAGCAAATCTTTCACCAGAAACGATGCCACGATCATCCGCGCCCGGTTGTGCATCCAGCCGGTCTGGGCCAACTGGCGCATGGCTGCATCCACCACCGGGTAGCCGGTGCGCCCTTCGCACCAGGCCGTAAACGCTTTCTCGTCGTTTTCCCAACCAATCCTGCCGTAATCTGGGCGGAAACTCTGCCCCCGCACGGCGGGGAAATGGAAAAGGATGGCCACATAGAACTCGCGCCAGATGAGTTCATTTAACCAAATTTGGGCGCCTTTGCGTGCCTGGGCGTTAGGGGCTAACTCGGTGGCTTCCCGGGCCGCTACCGCCGCCTGACGTGCCGAGAGCATCCCAAATCGGAGATAGGGTGATAACGTGGAGGTGCCTGCCAGATCCAGCCGATTGCGCCCTTCAGCATAACCATGAATGGCGGGCTGGACTCCACCGACAAAATGCCTCAGACGGCGTTGAGCCTCCGCTTCGCCCGGCAAAAAGGGCACCCCAGGCGGCAGGGCAGGCACCGTGGGGATGGGCTGGCTGGGCAATCCGGTCGGCGTGGGAATCACCTGGGGGGCCGTTAGAATTGCATCTGCCCCGGGCAGCGGCATAGCTTTCCATGATCGGCTGAAGGGCGTGAAGACGGTGTAAGGGGTGCCATTGGCTTTCAAGATCGATCCAGGCGGGTGAACGGTGAGGCCAGTAACCAGGTTTAGGGGCAGATGCTGAGCCACGCGGGCGTCACGGCGTCGGGCGTATGGCGAAACGTCTTGTTCCGCAAAGACAAGCCCCGCGCCGCTTTCCGCCATTAGGGCCGCCAGCTCCTGGCGGGGATCACCCTGCCTCAGAATCAGGCGGCTGCCTCGAGCTTGTAGGTCAGCCTCTAGGCGGCGCAGCCCTTCCATCAGAAAGGACACGCGCTTCGAGCCAACGTAGGCGGACGCGAGCAGCCTTTGATCGAGGATGAAGGCAGGTATCACCTCTTTGGCGTGCTCCAAAGCCGAGGCCAAGGCTTGGTTATCAGTTATTCGTAAATCGCGCCGAATCCACCAGATGGCTCTAGTCATTGTGTCTGTGCTCATGTGCCCCAGAAGAACTGGCCGGTTTGCAGGCCCGGGCAATTAAGAAAGCCTCTTGCGGGGAAACCAGGGGATAAAGGCGTTGGTGGTTTCCACGTAATCTGTGTAGCCCGGCTTGGCATCTTTCAGGCTTTTTTCGAGCAAGGCCACCCCGGAGACGCGCACCAGCAGGAAACTCATAATAATCGGGCTAAAAATGGTCCAGAAGCCGCCGGACGCGGCGGTCGCTATAAGATAGTAGCCCCACCATTGGACTGCATCACCAAAATAGTTGGGGTGGCGGGTGTAGCGCCATAGGCCGGCCCTCAACAACTTGCCCTTGTTGGCTGGATTGGCCTTGAAACGGGCCAACTGCCAGTCGCCCACTGCCTCAAAAAAGAAGCCGGTGGCCCATACTATCACTCCGGTAAAGTCAAGGACGGTCAGCCGAGCCGGCGTGGCGCTGAATTGGGTCGCCAGCAGCGGTGCAGAGACGATCCACATCAGAATGCCTTGCAGCAAAAAAACTTTGAAGAAACTCTGCCACCACCATTTGTCTCCTGCTTCTTCTCGCCACTTTTGGTAGCGGAAGTCCTCGCCCTTGCCCCAGTTGCGCCACAGGATGTAAAGAGAGAGTCGCAGGCCCCATAGGGTGACGAGGATGCTGATGAGCCATTTGCGGCCAAGAAAGCCGTCTGGCGTCAAGGCGAAGGTGATCCAGACCGCCACCACAAAGCCCGTTCCCCAGAAGACATCCACGATGCTGGAGTTGCGTAGGGCCAAACTGAGCAACCAGATGGCTGTCATAAGGCCCAAGATGACCAGGGCAACAGCCCCGAATACTTCTATAGATGTCATACGTGTTGTTGCCCTCGAAGCAAGGCTCAGCCTATACTTTTTCCACCGTGACGCACGCGGAGCCCACAGAGCCAGGTCCAATATGAGCGCCGATCACGGAGTAAACTTCGATTCATACGGGATCATTCAACTTGGTCAAGTTAGCCTCGGTCACCCTGGCAATGCACAGGGGGATGACGGTGATGTCGTACTTGGCGACCAGCGACTCTGGCACATCACGGGTAATGCCCGTCAAGATCTTGGTTGACACAGTTCAGCTCGCTTGTGCCCGCCATCCTGGCATAAAATGGAAGAGACAGGTTCACCTGCCCCGGCGTACTTACGCAGAAACTTAAAGCGTTTCGTGTTGTGTAGATGAAGGGGGCTGCTCAAGTGCAGCCCCCTTCATACATGTCTTTTCTAAAAGCTTACTTATCTGCTCTTCTCAACCAGCCAGGCGGGCCGCAGGGCGCGGAATGCCAGGCCCAGCACGAGCAGGACTACTCCCATACCAGCTAGGATCAGGGTCATGTTAGAAGCAGTGCTGTAGCCAGTGGCGGGCAGGTCGGCCGGTGCATCAGCAGGCGGCAGGATGACGGTATCGATGACGTGAATGACGCCGTTGGAGGCCTCCACGTCGGTGATGATCACCTGGGCATCGTTGACGAACACGTTGCCACCCTCGACACGGATAGAGACTGGCTTACCCAGCACGGTGTCGGCCGAGCTGAGGGTGACCACGTCGGCAGCCATTACTTTGCCGCTGACCACGTGGT
>CP070811.1:1051132-1059241 GCA_020343875.1 Anaerolineales bacterium
TTCACCTCTGCACGCACGTCATCCGGCGTGCCAAACGGCATCGTCTTCTGCACGCTGATCGTCCCGAAGAAGCTCAGCCGGTCGCCGAATGCCTCTTTGACCTGGGCCGGGTCCATGCATTCCGGCTGAACCGGGTTGAGCACGTCGATGCCGGCCTGGATGAGATCCGGAATGGCATCCCAGACATTACCATCCGAGTGATAGAAGATATGTATGTCCGGCTTGACTTCCCTTGCGGCCCGAATGACCCGCGTGAGACGTGGTTTGAAGAATTCGCGCCACATAGCCAGAGACATCAGCATGCCTGTCTGCATGGCAATATCGTCGCCGAGGATCAGAAGGTCGAGATCTGCTCCGGCAAGATGACGTGCCGCCCCCGCCACAATATCAGTGATCCGATCAAGCAAAAAGTTCGCTGTGGCGGGCTCCGTCATGATATCCATAAACAGCTGCTCCATACCCCTCATGTACCATGCCGTCTCGAAAATGGAACCAGCGAAGTAAGCCGTGGCCAGTCCTTGGTTATGCAGCTCAAGGTTCTTTTCTCTGGCATTCTGATACCGGTACGCCTGGTCAAGGTCGGGAAAGGGATACTCGCGGATCTCTTTGAGTGGAAGATTTTGCAGCGGGTGAAGGATCTGTGCGTAATGCAGATACCTGCCTTCCTTCCATCCCACGCCCCATTCATCCACCGTGGTGTGCTCGTCGATGGGTATATAGCGCCCAAAATCCAGTTTGTTCCGGGATGGCGCCAGCGAGAAGGAGGTGATGTCGAAGCCGAAATAATCCAGCGGCGAGGTCCCTCCGCATTTTTCCTCCAACATCTCGGAGATGGCAGGTACATATCCGACCATCTCGCCATATAGAACGGCGGGAACACGGTCGGGTGGTTCTCTATCAAAGGCGGTTAGGACACGTTCTCGCGATGTCATGGTCTGTCTCCGTCTTCTAAGTCTGCTCTCGAACGTTGCTACCCAGACACGCCTCGGAGCTTGGTTTGAATCAGGCTGGGCTTAGCTGAGTTGCGAATCCTGCCACTTGCCCCCCAGACCCTTTTGAGCTGTATCGGATATGTGAGTTTTCCATCTTCGAATGTGCTCTTGGGTAGTCTCTTGTGTTTTCACACACCAAGTTTCTACCCAAGGGCAGTTCCCGACAAGGGTTCTGCCCTACTTTTTGTCTAAACTCGAGTTCAAGACAATTATATCAAAAATAGACCTATATAGCGAGTAAGTCATTTGAATTCAATACGATTATGCAAACTTTTCGGACCTTTTGTAGCCCTGAACTTCATTTCGAGGCGGGCTGTGCTGGCGTGAGCCGCCCCCATGGAAAAACTACCCATTCAAGGGAGGGTTGTCATATGCCGCATTTCAACCGATCCTGGCCTATCTTGCGTGGCGCGCAGGCATTCACGACCTCGATCCCCGCTTAGCCCGGGATTGCACCGGCCGCGCTTGACATTTCTCGCCTCCCGGTATACAAAATCCCCACTTAATTGTGTACCCGACTTGCCACCCCAACCTGGCTGTTCGCTGCTCAGCCAATCGCCAGACAGGGGTGGCCAACCTGCTGGGAGAAACTTATGAAACTAAAATGCCTGGCTTGCGACGCGCTGGCCCGTATTGTCTACCTGTGCGCCGCCCAGTCCCCACACGTGGTGGACGTGGAGCTGTTCCAGCTTGGCCTGCACAACACCCCTGCCGACTTGCGGGCCCGGCTGCAGGAAAGAATTGATGCCGCCGCCGGGCAGGGGTACGACGCCGTGACCCTGGCCTACGGGCTGTGTGGTCAAGCCACGGCCGGCTTGGCGGCTGGAGATGTCCCCCTGGTGGTCCCCCGCGCCCACGACTGCATCACGCTCTTCCTGGGCGATCGCCAACGTTACCAGGACGAATTCCAGAATCATCCGGGCACGTATTGGTACACCCAGGACTACGTAGAACGCAAGGACAGCGCCAGCACGGCTTTGTCCTTGGGCTCAGGTTTGGACACCGATATCAATGCGGTCTACGATGAGTATGTGGAAAAGTACGGTGAGGACAATGCCAACTACCTCATGGAGGTCATGGGAGCCTGGCAAAGCCATTATAAGCGGGCCGCCTTTATTGATATGGGGGTTGGGGACAGCACGCCCGTCGAAGCGGTGGCTCAGCGCGAAGCGACCAGGCGCGGCTGGATGTATGAGCGGGTCAGCGGAGACCTGGTGCTGATCCGTCGATTGCTGGCCGGAGACTGGGATGGAGACTTCCTGCGCCTTGAGCCCGGTCAGCAAATCACCATGACCTACGACGATAATGTGATCGGCTGCCTGAAGGTCGACCCAGCGGATGGTTAGTACAGTGTATCCGAGATTCTGATGTGCATGTCATTCAGAGCCGGAGCGCAGCGGAGGTGAAGAATCTCGTCCTTGGCCTGGGAAGCCCCAGCTTTGCCGATAATGAGATCCTTCGCTTCGCTCTGAATGACATGTATCAGTATGAACGTTACAGCGCACTGGTGGAAGAGATCTATTCCAGATTCAGCACAAGGAGATAGACCCATGCCGCAGAACGAACTAGAAGTCCACGATCCTGAAATCCTGGCCCAGGCGCGAGCGGTGCTGGACGCCTGCCAGTCCGTCCAGGAAATGCAACAGGCCGTCCTGGATGCCGTATCCCGCAACGAAGAGTGGCGGGGCCAACGCTGCATCAATTTGCTGGCCCCTGAGGCGCCCACCAGCCCCACGGCGCGGGCCCTGCTGTCCAGCGAAGTCGGCATTCGGGCCGCGGAAGGGCATATCGGAGCGGTAAACCGCTGGTTTGTAGGCACCAAGTATATCGATGAGATCGAAGCCTTGTGCATAGAACTGCTCAAGAGAGTCTTTCGCACCCGGTATGCGGATCACCGGTTGATGGGCAGCATGCTGGGCAACATGACCGTATACGCCGCCCTCACCCAGCCTGGCGATATCATCATGAGCGCCGCGCAACCGTTCGGCGGCCACTCCAGCAATCGCCTGGATGGGCCAGCCGGAGTGCGCGGCCTGAAGATCGTCGACATTCCGTTCGATCCGCATGAACTTGAAGTCGACTTGGATTTGTTCCGCAAGATGGCCCCCCTGGTGCAGCCCAAACTGGTGGCTTTGGGTTTGTCGATGACGCTCTTCCCTTTTCCGGTCCAGGCCATGAGTGACATCGTTTCCGAATGGGGTGGGCACATCTTCTTCGACGGCGCGCACCAGCTGGGCTTGATCGCCGCCGGCCAATTCCAGGACCCTATCCGAGAAGGGGCATGGGTATTGACCGGCTCAGCCGGCAAGACCTTCAGCGGCCCGCAGAGCGGCGTGATTGTTTGGGATGACCCCCAGCTGACCGTGCCCATTACGGATGCCATCTTCCCGGTGCTGGTGGCCACGCATCAGGTAAACCGGGTGGCGGCCCTGGCTGTGTCGGCCGCCGAGATGCTGGCCTTTGGCGAGATCTATATGCGCCAGATTGTCCGCAACGCGCAGGCATTGGGGGACGCCCTGCAACAGCGGGGCATCCCCATGCTGGGTGCGCACAAAGGCTACACCAGGACGCAACAGGTGATTGCCGATGTACGCCAGTTTGGGGGCGGTCTCGAGGTGGCCCAACGCCTGGCCCGGGCCAACATCATCGCCAACAAGAACCTGATTCCGGATGACAAGCCGGAAAATTGGGACCGGCCCGGCGGCTTGCGCATTGGCACCATCGAGGTAGCCCGGCTGGGCATGGGCGAGGAGGATATGCAGACGATTGCCGACTTCATAGCCCGAATCCTGGTGGAAAACGTTGCCCCCGAGGACATCTTGGAGGACGTGATCGAATTCAGACAGCCCTATCAACGCTTGTACTATTGCTTTGATAACGGCTTACCCCCAGCCTGACATCCACACAACCCAACATCCGCGTTCATTTCCTGCTCCCCGACCGAATCATCGTTGCCTGCCAGGTATGCCCGGCTGGCGAGATACCCAGGCGTTACGAGATTGTCAGCCGCACCCCCTGTTTGTGACACCTTTGGTAGCTTTTTATCACAGATTTTGCACATCAGTCGGCTATAGTTGTGCACAAGAACCGCATCTGGCGTGGTTGCCTGCCCATATGCTGCCT
Source organism: Anaerolineales bacterium (assembly GCA_020343875.1). Lineage (GTDB taxonomy): Bacteria > Chloroflexota > Anaerolineae > 4572-78 > NAK82. The sequence goes on from CP070811.1 coordinate 1,055,248, forward strand.
TGTGTTCGGACCCTCAAAACTGGCTTCTCCTATGCCCCGCCCTCTCTCCCTCTCGAATGGCCGGGCAGGGGCAATCACCAGAGCGGGCAGCACCGGGCAGGGTGCAGCGGGTGCCAGCCTGAAGAGTTGGGAATTGAGATGACCCCCCAAATTGCCCTGACGCTGTCCATTGTTGTGATAGCTGTGGTGCTTTTCGCCACTGAAAAGCTGCGCGTGGACGTCATCGCGCTGATCGTGCTGCTCTCCGTGGCGCTGGCAGGCCTGGTCAGCCCGGAGGAAGTCTTCGCTGGCTTCGCCAACCCGGCCGTGATCACCGTCTGGGCTGTCTACATGGTGTCCGGCGGCCTATTCAAGACAGGCGTGGCCGACTTACTGGGCCGGGGGATTTTGCGCCTGGCAGGCACCAGCCAGCCGCGTCTGGTCGCAGTTATTATGTTAACTTGCGGGATCATATCCGGGTTTATGAACAACGTGGGCGCTACGGCCGTGCTACTACCGGCTGTGGTGGGCATCTCGCGCCGGACCAAGGTGCCCGTATCCAAACTTCTCATCCCGCTGTCCTTCTCTTCGCTGCTGGGTGGTAAACTGACCCTGATCGGGACGCCCGCCAACATCCTGGGCACCGGCATCCTGGCCGACCGCGGGCTGCCCACCTTCACCTTCTTTGAATTCACGCCCATCGGCGCCATCTTCTTGGCCACTGGGGTGGTGTATATGGTGCTGGTTGGCCGGCACTTGCTTCCGGTACGCCGGCCCCCAGACCCGTCAGGAGTCGCCTACCAACTACGGGGATATGTCAGCGAGGCCAAAGTCACCTCGGCCAGCCGGCTGGTTGGCCGAACCTTGCTCGAGTCCCGGTTGGGTGCAGAGTATGAACTCACCGTCCTGGCCATCGAGCGCAACGGGACCGCGCAGGCGGCACTTTCTCCAGACACGCGCTTCCAGGCCGGCGACGTGCTGGTAGTAGAAGGCGCCGCCCAGAATCTGATCCGAGCTCGGGACGCGCTGCGTCTGACGATCGATGCTGAAGGGACCACAGAGTTGGAGCAGCACCTGGAGCAGCGCCTCGATAACGACCAGGTGCACCTGGCCGAAGCCACCCTGGCCCCTCGCTCCAGCATGGCCGGGCGCACCCTGAGCGAGACAGGCTTTCGCAACCGGTATGGCTTCAGTGTGCTGGCCATCTGGCGTTATGGGGAAGTCATCGTTCAGAGCCTGCGTGATGTACGCCTGGCGTTTGGGGACACGCTGCTGCTGCAGGGGCCGCGCCATCGTTTACCGGCGCTTCAGGATGGCAAGGATTTCCTGGTGCTGGAACCGATAGCCTTGGAGCTTCGCCTGCCGGCCAAGGCACCCATCGCTCTGGCGATTATGTGCCTCGTCTTGGGCCTGGTGCTTGTGGGCGGTTTGCATATCTCCACGGCCATGGTCATCGGGGCTGTACTCATGGTCTTGACCGGCTGCCTGGCCATGGACGAAGCTTACCAGAGCGTAGATTGGCGCACCGTCTTCCTGGTGGCTGGCATGTTGCCCTTGGGCACGGCCATGGAGTCAACCGGCGCCGCGCGCTTCCTGGCGGACCTGCTGCTGGGCGCGGTGGGCGGACTGGGTCCCCGGGCCGCCCTGGCCGGGATCTACGTCCTGGTGGCCCTCATCACCCAGCCTATGTCCAACGCAGCCGCGGTAGTCCTCATCACGCCCATTGCCATTGACACCGCCTTGAGCATCGGGGCTGACCCCAAGCCCTTCGTGCTGGCCGTAGTCCTGGGCGCAGCCACCGCCTTTCTCACACCGGTTGGCCACAAGGCCAATGTGTTGGTCTTCGGGCCGGGCGGATACCGATTCCTCGACTACACGCGGGTGGGTGCGCCGCTCACCCTGGCCCTTTTGGTGGTCACCATGATCTGCGTGCCCATCCTGTGGCCGCTGTTCTAGTGTCCCGCAGATTGGGCTATCCTGAAGTTGGATTGACCAGGGGCGGCCCTTCCCTGCGCACTTGCAATAGCGCGAACAGAGCCACGCCGACCAATATTATCGCCCCGCCCTGATAGATCCTGCCCAGCGACACCCAGCCTGCGTTCAACAGGCCCAAGGCCAGCGGTGGGCCCAGGGTGCTGCCCAGGTCGGCCAGGGTGTAAACCAGGCCCAGCGCCCGGCCTCGTTGCGCCCGGCCGAAGCGATCACCCACAACCGCCGGCACAAGCGTTTCCACGCTGCCCCCCATGACTGGCGCCACAAAGCCCCCTATCAAGGCCAGGGCCGGCAGCTTCGCACTCATCAACCAGACCCCGGCCCCGCCCAGCAGCACGGCCCCAGCCACCACCGGCCAGCGCCGGCTCAGCCTGTCCGAGAGAAAGCCGGCTATCGGAGCACTGCTGATGCTGGTGATGGTGCTCAGGGCGATAAAGGAGCCGGTCAGGGTAGCAATGGGGATCAGACGGTTGGACAGGCGCACCCCTTCCCCGAAGAGACCGGCCAGCCACAGGATGGTGGTAGCAGCCAGCACCCCCCAACTGAGGAAACGCACGGCAAATATGGGCAGGGCAACCGCCAACAATATACGCCAGGAGAATGAAGGGCGGGGATTGCTCGCCGGCCGTTCACGGGGCTGAGCAGGCCGGGTTTCCGGCAAAAAGAAAAGCCACAATAACGCCGCGCCTCCGATCAAGGCGGCATCCAGCCACAGCCCAGGCCGGAAGCCAAACACGTCCGTGAACAGCCCGCCCAGAAACGAAGAGAAGGCCACACCTACAAAGAACCACATCTGGTACTGGCCGCTGTGCCGGCCCCGGTTCTCATCCGTGGAGATGTCCAGCACGACGGCGTTGCAGCCGATCGACAGCAGCGACCAGGCCACGCCCCAGACCACACGCCCGGCCAGCCAAGGCCAGAATCCCCAACCCGCAGCATACATGATGCTGGAAATAACGCCCAACACCAACGAGGTGATTAGCAGGCGGCGCCGGGGCAGCCGATCGTAGAGGACACCCACCGGGCCGTTCAGGAGCAGCCGCGTGCCCCGATTGACGCCCAGCAGCACGCCCACCATGGCCATGGTCACCCCGGCCTGGGCGGCGATAGGCGGGTTGGGCAGCACCGCGTACAGGGTGGCATCGCCCAGCAAAGAGATGGCCGTGCCCGCGCCGAGCAGGGTCAGCACCCGCTGGGGTGAAGGGTGTGGTTTCAAAGCAGAACCTCCAACTGGATTTTCGGCTAATTATAGCTGATTGCGAGCAGAGGGGAAGCGGGGATGGGCAGCAGAAGATGTCTTCCCAGCACAGACCGCCCGGAAACACCTGCGCTGCACTGTCCTGCGGTCAGCACGGAGCGCGCGGCGTAAGTGTAAAGTTTCCGGGCTTCAAAGCAAGGCGGGATCATTCTGGCTCGGTCGGCTTGGGCAAGCCGGATTGATCCGGCGTAGTTCCACAGCCCGGAGATTGATCTCCGGGGCGGTCTACGACCGGCAAACACCTTGAATTAGCCATAGCCGGAGAGCTGTAGGCGAAATTCGCCCTATCCTCAAATTCGCTGTTATGTTTGACCGGCCCCCTCGATTGGCGATACGCCCTCACCCTCGCCCTCCACTCCGTTTCGAGCATCCCCTCTCCCAACGTTGGGAGAGCGAAGTGGCCCGAATGGGCTGGCTTTCATGGGTAGGTTTTTCCGGGGGGCGGCTCACGCCAGCACGGCCCGCCCCGAAATGAATTTCAGGGCTACAAGACGGCGCGGGATCAATCCGGCTGGGCCGATTTAAGCCCCATTCACACCTGCCCCACCGTCAGGTGCGGGTGGGGCGTCGTTTTGCAGACCGGCGACTTCATCTCCGGTCGGAGCCGCGACCGGAAATAAACCTACCTATGTATGGAATGGGCTGGGGGGTTAGGGATGAGGGCTATTTTCAACCATAAAATGCTTGAAGGCGCGCGACAAACGTGCTATACTGAACACAAAACGTGCCATAGCCACAGGAATTGACGCAACCGCATGGAGGCCT
>CP070811.1:1059341-1081852 GCA_020343875.1 Anaerolineales bacterium
GTTGATGAAAGGGGCAATCTGCGCCGAACAGCTGATGCCTAAGGAATTCGTATTCTACAATCCTGACCATCACAAAAGGATTTATGCTCTCCTTGAGGAGAAAAAGCCTGCTGCGATAATAACAGCTACCGAGAAGAATCCGGCGCTGGTGGGTGCAATTTATCCATTCCCATTGATTGTGGATGGCGATTTCGATATCCCCAGTGCCTATTGCACAGACACAGTTGGTGAGGAGATTGCCGAAAAATCAAGTGATACGTTTCGGCTAGGAATTGATGCAAAACGGCTTCCCTCAACAGCATGTAATATCGTTGCTCGGAAGAATCCCGAAGCGGCGCAGAAAATAGTTGTAACGGCACACATGGATGCCTATGAAAACAGTCCGGGTGCTTCCGATAATGCTTCAGGGACTGTGGTTCTATTGCTCCTGGCAGATCTGCTCTCGGAATACCGGGGCACCTTGGGGGTAGAGATAGCCGCCCTGAATGGCGAAGATCACTATAGCGCTGGTGGGCAGAAGGATTACCTGACTCGATATGGTGAAGAATTCAACAGGATTGCACTGGCCATCAACATAGACGATGTTGGGTACAAGAAAGGGAATACCACATATTCGTACTATGGTTGCGCACCCGAAATCCAGCAAAAAGCTGAGACTGTTTTAGCAGATTTCAAGGGCATTATCCAGGGAGAGCAATGGTTCAGCGGCGACCATATGATATTTGTGCAGAAGGGTGTCGCATGCATGGCATTTACGGCGGAAGAGATCTCTGAACTTATGGCACGTGTCACTCACACGACCCTAGATACGCCTGATATCATTGATTCCACAAAACTTCTTGAGTGTGCGCTCGCCTTGAAGAGCTTTGTGCAACAATTCTGATGTGGAAGAACACGCACAGACATTGGGATGACAACGCGAACTATCAAGGAGGAATGCAAAAATGAAGGTTGCGTATCTCGTATTAAGTTGGTTCTTTGGTATCATTTTTGGCCTTTTAGCGCTCTCTATGCTTCTGACCAAGAACTGGCTTCAGGCTATTGCGCTGCTGCTCATTGTCCTGCTGCTGCTTCCGCCCCTTGCAGGATTGGTCCAGAGTATCCTGGGCAGGGCGATCCCCGTGTGGATACGTGTTGTTTCGATCGTTGTCTTGCTGGCGATATTCGTAGCGCTTATGAACATCAACCAGCCAAGTTCCATCTACAAGTCGCCCGAGATTGAAGCCAGGTTCATGGAGATGTATGATGCCAGGCTGGAAGCGTGGCCGGTTGCCTACCAGAGCGTCTTTGTGGATACCTCTTATGGCAAAATCCATGTCATCATTAGCGGGCCGGAAGACGCACCGCCAGTGCTTCTGTTGCATGCCTCAGGTGTGGCTGGTTGGTCGTGGATATACAACGTTGAAGAATTGAGCAAACACTACCGGACCTATGCTATCGATACCCTGGGGGATGCCGGGAAAAGCGTGTTGTACGATCTGGATACTTATCCGCCGGATGGCCCGGCCCAGAGTGCTTTGATTACGGAGCTAACCGAGAAACTTGGCATCGGGCGGGCCGATGTGGTGGGCGCCTCCGAGGGAGGGTTCATTGGCACCAATTATGCGCTCTACGCACCAGAACGGGTGCAGAAGCTGATCTTACTCGGTCCAATGGGCTACGCTGGTACAAACGCCTCGATATTGAGGATCATGCTGGCTCAGTTTTACCCGCTCAAACCAGTACAGGAAAGTACGTTTCGTTGGGCTTTTGGGGATGATCCCAGGTTGAATGAAGGTTTTGGCGAGTGGTTTCGCTTGTTAATGGCCGGCGTCTTTCCGCGCAAAGCACGTCCCACCCTGTTTACGCCCGAACAGCTTCAGGGCCTGGATGTCCCCGTATTGCTGGTCTTGGGGAAGAAGGATAAACTGGTAGGCGACCCAGAGAATGCCAAGATGCAAGCCCAAGACATTCCTGATCTGCGCGTCGAGATTCTCGACAGCGGGCATTTGATCGGGGCTGAACAGCCGGAGCAGGTCAACTCGATTATCATCGAGTTCCTAGGCGTGCAAGACACACAACCTTGAACTTGAAACTGAAGGGAGGTCAAGGTGAGCGAGATCACCCACGTCGTCAAACGCAGCGGAGCTATCGTCCCCTTTAACCCTGATCGAATCATGAATGCCATATACCGGGCCGCGGTGGCCGTCGGCGGACGTGATCGCTCCCGAGCCGAGTGGTTGGCCGGGCGCGTGGTCGAAGTCCTGAAAGAGACGACCCCAGTGGGGCATACCCCGCACATTGAAGAGATTCAGGACATCGTCGAAAAAGTGTTGATCGAAAACGGACACGCTCAAGTAGCCAAAGCGTACATCCTGTATCGGGACGAGCGCAACCGCCAGCGACGGGTAGACGGCAGGCGCGCTTCGCAACCGTCCGAGAATATTCCGTGGGCTAAGATCTGGCATATTCTCGATTGGGCAGTCTCACACAGGGTACACAGCGTGGATGCGTTAAACGAACGGATCGTGAATGGCGAATTTCCACAGCTTGTTCACGAATCAGAAGCAGCCTATGAGGATGATGTCACCACGGCTGCCAATTTGATTACCGAGCGACAAGATGAACTGTCGCTGGTCATAGTCTCCGGTCCCTCCTCTTCAGGTAAAACCACGACCACGATCAAACTCGAAGAGCGCCTGAAACACAGGGGCGTAAAGCTAGTGGCGCTTAACATAGACAACTATTTCTTCGATCTGGAAATGCACCCCAAGGATGAGTTCGGAGACTATGATTTTGAGACACCTCAGGCACTGGATTTGCCACTCATCAACACGCACCTTAAGCGATTGAGCGAAGGAGAAGAAGTAAGCATCCCCTACTATGACTTCAAGACAGGTATGCGCCATCCGAACCGCACGCTGATGAAACTGGCAAAGGGTGAGATCCTGCTGATCGACAGCCTGCATGGGCTCTACCCGAAGATGAGCGAGGACATTCCCAACAAGAAGAAGTTCAAGCTCTACCTGGAACCCCTACTGCAGATGAAAGGCCCGGATAGACGTTACATCCGTTGGACTGATCTGCGCCTGATTCGTCGCATGTTGCGCGACGCGGTTCACCGAGCCTACAAGCCAAAGGATACCCTGGAGCACTGGCACTACGTCAGATCCAGCGAGCTACGCAATATCATTCCGTACCTCAGCACGGCGGATTACATCATCAACAGCGCTATGCCATATGAGCTTCCACTGTACCGGGCGCGTTTGCTCGACCTGTTTGCCGAATGGGAAACACAGTACCAGGATGACCCGTTGCGCCTGGATGCCTATACCCGCGCGTCACGAGTACACCAGGTTCTCCAGGCCATTGAACCGGTCGAAGACGATTCGCCGGTTCCGCCCGACTCCGTGCTTCGGGAGTTCATCGGGGGCAGCAGCTACACGTACTGATACGTGACAATCACAGCCTCACCGCACAGAGCCGGACGTAGAGGGCATAAGCCCGCCGGCGGCCCGGGTACCGTGGTAGCCAGCAGGGTTGGGTGAGTTTGCTATTTGTCTGGAATGTGGTAGGCTCAATCAATACCTACACAACGAACCGGTGAACGGCGTATAGCTGTGCTGGCGGGCCGATCCCACAACTTAGCGCCCGAAAGACTCTACCGAAAAACCATCATATGACAGAGGGGTACAACACAATGGCAGACTACGACGTACTGATCATCGGCGGAGGCCCCGGCGGCTACGTGGCCGCCATCCGCGCGCGCCAGCTTAGGCTCAAGACCGCTCTGGTCGAACGGGAACACCTGGGCGGGGTATGTCTCAACTGGGGATGCATCCCCACCAAGGCTCTGTTACACAATGCCGAAGTGATTCGCCTGCTGGACGAAGGCAAAACATACGGCTTCAGTTTCGACAAGGACAGCCTCCGCGTAGATTACGCCGCCGCCCACAAGCGCAGCCGGCAAGTATCGGGACGGCTGGTCAAAGGCGTGGAGTTCCTGATGAAAAAGAATCAGGTGGAGGTCTTCGAAGCTGCCGGCAGCCTCAAGTCAGCCACAGAGGTGGCGCTATCCACCGGGGAAACCCTGCTGGCCAGGCACATCATTCTGGCCACCGGCGCCCGCGCTCGCTCCATCCCCGGGATCGAGATTGACGGCGACCGCCTCATCAGCGCCCGGCACGCGCTGGAGCTGACCGAGACGCCGCGATCCATGGCCGTCATCGGTGCCGGGGCCATTGGCGTCGAGTTTGCCCATGTATGGCGAAGTTACGGGGCCGACGTTTCCCTACTTGAAATGCTGCCCAACGTTCTGCCGTTGGAGGATACCGACGTAGGCCAACAGATGGAGAAGGCACTCAGCAAGCAGGGCATCCAGGTACACACGCATACCAAGGTGGAGAAAGTGGATCTGGCGGAGGACGGTTCAGGTCTAACCCTGACCGTATCCAGGGACGGCCAAACCCAGACTATCGCGGCCGAGAAGGCGCTGGTAGCCATCGGCGTGCAGCCTAATAGCGAGGAACTTGGCCTGGAGACTGTCGGGGTAAAGACGAATCGGGGCTGGATCACCATAGACGAGACCATGCAAACCAATCTGCCTACCGTTTATGCCATCGGCGATGTGACAGGGGTGATGCCTCTGGCCCACGTAGCCTCGGCACAGGCCATAGTGGCCGTTGAGGCTATTGCCGGCCTGAGTCCGGAACCGCTGATCTACGCGAATATCCCACGATGTACTTACGCCTCGCCTGAGGTGGCCAGCGTTGGCTTGACCGAGGCCCAGGCCAAGGAGCAAGGCTACCAGACAAAAGTCGGTCAGTTCCCCTTCCGGGCCAACGGCAAGGCCCTGGCCATAGGCGATTACGAGGGATTTGTCAAGATCGTCTCCGATGTCAAGTATGACCAGGTACTGGGCGTTCATATGATCGGCCCCCACGTGACGGATATGATCTCGGAGGCAGCTGGCATGATCCGCCTGGAGACAACCACCGAAGAGCTGGCACGCACCGTCCATCCTCATCCGACCCTCTCGGAAGTCGTCATGGAGGCGGCTCACGTAGTGCTTGGGCAAGGCATTCACATATAGCTGGGCAGCCAGGGACGAGACAGGCCTTGCCTCGCCCCTGCCAACGCAAAGCCTTGCCAGGCCCTTGGCCAAGGTAAGCTGATCTTCACCAGCAGATATCCCCAGCCGGCAGCCGCCACCACCCATGAATGTTGTCTGAGCGTAAATTCGCTGATATAATCTGATCCCACCTGAAACACTGTGCAAGTGGAGATCTTCGCAGCGCGTCCAACCATAAGCCCAAGTGGCTGGCGAGGGTGGACGAGCTGCGTTCCATGTCTACTGGTCCCGGCTGGACCCATGCACGTCAAGGCGTGAGGGTTGGACAGCAAGGTTAGCGAGGCACCTTGAGATTATCTATCATCATCCCCTGTTATAACGAATCGCGAACTATTGGCGATCTGCTAAACCTCGTAAAAGGAGTCGACCTGGGCGAGGTTGAGAAGGAAATCATCGTCGTCGACGACGGCTCCACGGATGGCACCCGAGACATATTGCGCCAGCTACCGACCGATAAGCAGGTACGCGTGTTGTTCCACGAGCAAAACCGCGGCAAAGGGGCGGCCATGCGCACCGGCATCCAGGCGGCTGGGGGTGACATTGTCCTGGTCCAAGATGCCGATCTAGAATATGACCCGGCTGACTACCCGGCTCTGCTGGCCCCCTTCAGCGCTGGCATGCAAGTAGTGTACGGCTCGCGCCTGAAACACCGCAACAAAATCGCCGGAGTTCATTACTTACTGGGGGCCATGACACTCACCCTGATTACCAATCTACTGTATGGCACGCACATCACCGACGAGCCTACCGGCTATAAGCTTTTCAAAGCCGACGTCATTAAATCCTTGAACCTGGTCTATGATGGATTTGAGTTTTGCCCAGAGGTCACAGCCAAAGTGTCTCGGCGGGGGTATCAAATTTGCGAGGTGCCCATCAGCTATAACCCACGCTCGGTGAGCGCGGGCAAAAAGATTGGCTGGAAAGATTTCTTCATTCACGTATACGTGCTATTCAAATATCGCTTCTTCCCAGAAGAGAAATGCGCTGGTTAAGAAACTACCGGCATCACCTGGTGGCTCTGCTGGGCTACCTGATCCTGACCTTAGCCATGACGTATCCGCTGGTCCGTGTGCTGGGGCAGGCAATACCGGGCGATGGCTTCGACGGGTGGCAGAACGTCTGGAATCTGTGGTGGGTGAAACGATCCTTGCTGGTGCTGCGCACCTCGCCCTACTTCACGTACCAAGTCTACTATCCCACCGGCGCGCCCCTCTACTTTCAGACGCTCAATATTTTCAACGGGCTTACGTTTCTGCCGTTTTCGCTGGCCAGCAATCTGTTTGTGTCATACAACGCGGTTGTGTTGTTCAGCTTTGTGACCGGCGGCTACGGCGCCTACCTGCTGGCTAACTACGTGCTAGGTGGCCATAGCCCGGCCATCTGGCGCCCCTGGGCAGCGTTTTTGGCTGGGGCAATTTACACCTTTTCGCCTTATCATTTCGCGCACCTACTGGGGCATATGCAGCTCATCTCCCTGGAATGGCTCCCTTTCTACATCTTGTTTCTGCTCCAGTCATTAGATCGGATAAGCAACCACTCGCTTTCCGCAGCCCTTAGCCTGCCATCCTACCTGTCCCTAGCCTGGAAGCCCGCCTTGTTTCTGCTCCTGACCGCTCTGTGCGACTGGTATTATGCCTTTTATTTAGTTCTCTTCACCGCCCTTGGCGTAATATGGACGATGTGGAAACGAAGACTCCTGTGGTCGCCCCTGATCATGGCTGCGGCTATCGGTGTTCTGTTTATGATTCCCCTGTCTCCCTTGCTGGTTACCATCGTGACCGAGACCCTGACGGCCGATTATATGCTGCCGCCACCCGGCAGCAATGTAGCACTCTCCGCTGATTTGCTGGCCTTCCTCAGCCCCAATGAGTTTCATCCCCTGTGGGGAGCGGTGGCCCGCGCCTGGGGCACGCGCTTCTCGGCCAGCCCGGCGGAACACATCGTCTTCGCTGGCTACAGTGTGCTCTTGCTGAGTGCGCTGGCCATCCGATGTTGCTGGCGGCGGGTTCGTTTCTGGGCCATAAGCGCCTTTGTCTTCTTTTTGCTATCGCTTGGCCCGGTTCTGCACATCGGAGGCCAGACCTCTATATTGGGCCTTGACAATATCCCCTTGCCGTACGAGTTGCTCAACCGGGTTGTGCCCTTGCTGTTCCTGGCCCGCTCGGTGAGTCGCTTCGACGTCATGGTCATGCTTTGCCTGGCAGTCCTGGCGGCTTACGGCCTGAATGAGCTGCTGCGCATTGTGAAGGGATCAGGGGCCCGGCCAGGCGTAAGAACGGGCCTTGCCGTAGCTGCGGTAGGGTTGGTGTGCTTCGAGTTTTGGCCTGCTCCTTACCCCCTTTCTATGCCCGAAACAAACCCGTTTCATTACCGGCTTGCCCAGGATCCAGACGACTACGCCGTCCTGGATCTGCCCATGGATTGGGATCGTCCAGCCAAAATGTTATACCAGACGGTACATCGCAAGCCGTTAATCTCAGCCTATACGCCCGATTTTAAGTCGCGTCCCAATCCCCTGGCCATTACCGAAAAGACACCCGTCCTGCAGAATTTCCGCTTCTTGGGGCCAGACATTATTGCTGGAGAGCCAGCAGCCCTCGCGCCAACAGTACTGGCGGATCTGGATGTGCGCTTCATCATCCTGCAAAAAAGCGACCTCCCCCCGGGTGACTACCGGGAGACAACCTTGGCCCTGGTCCAATCTGTGTTCGGCGCCTGGCCGGTTGTCTACGAGGATGACCGGCTCCGGGCCTACGAAGCGGTGCCGCCAGAAGAGCGCGTCCCGTACATTGTGCTAGGCAGTGGGTGGGGTCCACGCCATTTGCTGGAGGGGCAGGCAGCGCGTAGCTTCACCGACAAAGCAACCTTCGACGTCATCGCGCCCCCCGAGACGCAGCAAGTCATTGTCATCCAGGCTCTGAGCCCTGGTGGGCCACAGAGGCTGCAGCTGGAGCTAAACGGGCGAACAGCAGGGGAGTTTACTGTCAATTCCCAAGCCCAAGGTCTGGTTACAGGCCAATTGACCCTGGCCCCTGGCAAGAACACGCTCGAACTGGACGCGGAGCGTGAGATAGTGGTTTACCAGATCGGATTGCAGGAGCCGGAAGGTTAATTCCTCATCCACTGCCTTAATGTAAGGAAGGCGCTGATCCTCGGGGTTGCCGGCAGGCACTGGCCTATATTAGCTATTGAATTCGACCCACCAGGCAGGCTATAATATACTTGTCGCAGGAACTGGCAGCCCTGGAATGTTACTAACCAGGCTAAACTCGGAGAGGATTTGTAGCCCTTGCCTATTGCTATGCAGAGCCTGACTTTAATCCAAAACGGCGGCTACAAACCATCTTGGAGCACTTGCCCGAGTAATACCATTAGAAGTATGATGGTTAGCGCTGATCACAATACCTATCTCAAGGAACCTAGGAGGAAGAAGTGAAACAACTACGAATGATTGTGCTAGCTTTACTGATCCTGGCCATGGCCACCCTGGCTTGCAGCCTGGGCAGTACAGAGCCAGCCAGCCAGAGTGAAGAGTCCCCTCCCCAGGCCACGGAAGCTTCCGCCAGCGAGACAGAGGCGCCACCCGTGGCAGCCACTGAGGCACCCGAGCCCGAAGTCACCGAAGCACCGGCAGAGAGCGCAGCAGGAGACCTGGAAGAAGCTGAGCTGGACCTGAACAGCTCCATCTCTGGCCTGGAAAACCTAAACAGCTACCGCGTTTCCTTCCGTTTTGACTGGAATGGCGATAAGGGTGGGCAGCCTGTCAGCGGATATATGCAAATGCGTTCCGCTTTTGTCCGCGAACCACCTGCTCAGGAACTCTACTTTGAGGGCCAGGGCATGGAGGGAGAAGAAGATCAAGGCCTGGGATCAGTCTCATTTGTCCAGGTGGGCGACACCGCGTGGTTTCACGAAGGCGAGTCTGGCGCCTGGATGCAGGTCCCTGCCGGCAGCCTCGACTTCGCAGAAGGCCTCTTCTTCAAACCTGAGGACCTCCTGGAGGATTTTGACGTCAGCAAGGGTCGGCGCAGTCTAATTCCCCAGCAGGTGAATGGGGTGCAATCCTACAAATATACCTTCGATGAAAATGATTTCAACCTGAGTGACCTGGCTGCAGGTGAAGAGGTGACTCGGGCTCAGGGTGAAATCTACGTGGCTGTGGATGGTGGTTACGTGGTAAGACTTGTGGTTGACGCCGACTTCAGCTATACTAACCCGGACGAGCTTTTTGAAGAAGGCAACATCAAGATGACCTTCGACATCTCCGACGTCAATCAGCCGATCGACATCCAACCACCGGCTGAGGCGGAGGCTCAGGCAGGAGGTCGCGATGACATTCCCATGTTGCCTGACGCTCAGGTCGAATTCGCCAGCGCCGAATTGATCAGTTATCTAACCGGCAGCAACTCGGAAGAGGCCGCCGAATTCTACGAAGGTGAAATGCCCGCCAACGGCTGGACGGCCGACGAAGGTAACATGACATTCGAAGGTGGCGCATTCTTGAACTACACCAAGGGTGATGAGTCAGTCAGTGTCATCATCAGCACCGACGAAAACCAGACCAGCGTGTTGATCAGCGTCAGCCAGGAGTAGCTTTCAGGGGTTCGATGTGTAGCCCGGCTCAAACGTGTTTCAGCTCCTCAAAAGATAGTCACCCTTACAGGGGCGCTTGTCCCTGCATGGCCTTGCGACCAGCCCACCTGCTGGGTACGCCATCACGCCTGGCGCAATCCAAGCGTATTGGAATACTCAGCAGGCTGGCAGTCGCTGTGTGCGATTCCTCTCAACGTATTGCCCTCTCATGGATACCATCCCCCAAAGGACGATGGGTGGCGCCTATGCCTTTCACCGACATAATCCTGCGCGCCCTGGGTTGTTGGACCTAGTACCCGCCTCCGCACTCAATCGATGATCCGATTCCAAATTGCGCCATAGCATCCCGCTTGTGCTACCAGTCCCCATAGGGACTTCGTGCAACGAAGCCTATTGCGCAAAGAGTTCACAGAACACACCAGCTTTTTCGACCGTTCTGAATTCGGAAGTCTCAGCCTGTTGCCCGGCCTCAAGATTCCTGAGGCAGGGCACCATGTAGGGTCCACAGACGAGGAGATCGATCATGAGTACCCTTGCAACCCAAGAAAGACTACTGACACTCCCCGGCCCTAAGGCCAGGGAAATCGTGGAGCGCGACGCCAACTCGATATCCCCATCCTACGCGCGGGTCTACCCATTCGTTATGTCCCACGGGCGCGGCAGCGAGGTATGGGATGTGGACGGCAACCGTTTCATAGACTTTACGGCAGGGATCTCGGTGACTGCCACCGGTCACTGCCACCCGCAGGTGGTGCAGGCCATCAAAGACGCGGCCGACAAATTCATCCACATCTCGAGTGACTTCTATCATAAAAGCATGATCGAGTTGGCGGAGAAGTTGGACGAAATTGTGCCCATTCAAGAGCATTGCCAAACCTTCCTAACCAACTCGGGCACTGAATCGGTGGAGGGAGCCATTAAGCTGGCGCGCCGGGCCACCGGCCGCATGCGTTTCATCGGCTTTATCGGTGGCTTCCACGGGCGCACCTTGGGCTCGCTGGCCTTCACTGCCAGCAAACACACCCAGCAGGAGGGATTCTCGCCGGCTATGCCTGGCGTGGTACACATTCCTTTCCCCAACCCCTACCGCCCCTTGCTGGTGGGTGATGACCAGGGGCTGGCAGTGCTCGATTACCTGGAAAACGTCGTCTTCCAGAGCTTTGTCCCTCCCCACGCAGTGGCTGCCGTTCTGCTTGAACCCATCCAAGGCGAGGGAGGTTATATCGTCCCGCCGGATAGCTTCATCCCCGGGCTGCGCCGATTGTGCGACAAGTATGGTATCCTGCTCATCGCTGACGAGGTGCAGAGTGGCATCGGGCGCACCGGCAAATGGTTTGCCATGGAGCACTGGGGTGTTGAGCCTGACATCGTACTATCTGCCAAAGGCATCGCCAGCGGTATGCCCATCGGCGCGTTCATCGCCCGAGAATCCCTCATGGACCATTGGGGACGTGGCGCCCACGGCAACACCTACGGCGGCAACCCTCTTTGCACGGCAGCCGCCCTGGCTACTCTGCGCCTGGTGGAAGATGGAATGATGGAAAACGCTGCCCGTATGGGACACGTCATGCAGCAGAAAGTACGTGATATGATGGACCGGCATCCCAGCATCGGCCACGTACGTGGTAAGGGGTTGATGGTTGGCATGGAACTGGTGATGGACCAAGCGACCAAAGAGCCGGCCCGCCAGATCCTGAAAGATTTGCTCCAGACTGCGTTCGAGCGAGGCTTGCTGCTGTTGCCGTGTGGAGTCAGCACCATACGCTTTATGCCCCCCCTCAACGTCTCAGAAGAGATTGTAGAAGAAGGGCTGTACCTCTTCGACCAGGCCCTCACCGCCGCCGAGGAGAAGTCCTTGGGCGGGCGCAACGGCAGGTAGTGAAAGGCCCCGTAGCAAAACAGTCTTGGGCCGAACCAAAAAGGATGGGAATTCCCGAGGGTGGCCGGCGCTGCAAAGCTCCGCCACCCTCGGAATTCCCACCGTAGCCCCCCGATGAGACTACCGCAACATAAGCTGGTTTGGAGGCAAAGCCATGAACGAACTCGTGTATGCATCGGCCGCGGCCCTGGCACAAGCCATTCGTGCCAAAGAGGTCTCCTCGCAAGAGGTAGTCAATGCCTATCTGGAGCGCATCGAAGCTGTGAATCCCCGGCTGAATGCGGTGGTCCAGGTGGCTGCGTCGGCTGCACGGAGCCAGGCCCGCGCAGCCGACGCAGCTCTCGCCCGTGGAGAGATCAGCGGCCCGTTGCACGGCGTTCCTATCACCATCAAGGACTCGCTGGACACCGCCGGTATGATCAGCACGGGGGGGACCACCGGGCGGCGGCCCTTTGTGCCGGCTCAGGACGCAACGGTGGTCGCTCGCCTGCGCGCCGCCGGCGCAATCTTGCTGGGGAAGACCAACACCCCCGAGTTGACGCTGTCCGTCGAAACCGACAACCTGATCTACGGCCGAACCAATAACCCTTATGACCCGACGCTGACGCCGGGTGGTAGCAGCGGAGGGGCAGCATCTATCCTGGCAGCCGGTGGCTCACCACTCGACCTTGGCAGCGATACAGGCGGCAGCATTCGCCAGCCTGCCCACTTCTGCGGCATCGCCGGGATAAAGCCCACCTCCGGCCGGGTGCCCAGGACAGGCCACATCATATCTTATGACTTGGGGGCGCTGGACCGGCTGACACAAATCGGACCCATGGCACGGTTCGTCGAAGATCTTATTCTGACGCTGCCCATTATTTCAGGCGTGGACTGGCGCGACCCCGGGGTGGTACCCATGCCACTGGGTGATCCCAGACAGGTCGACATCAAAAACCTGCGAGCCGCCTTCTACACCGATAACGGCATTACGCCCCCCACACCTGAGACAATTCAGGTAGTACGGGCGGCTGCCAGCCTGCTTTCAGATTCAGGTGTCCTAGTAGAAGAAAACCGGCCGCCCGAAATTGAACACGCCGGAGGCTTGTGGATGCAGCTGGCCGTGGCAGACGGGGCCGCGTGGGTACGACGGCTGCTTGAGGAGGCGGGAACCACCCAAGTTCATCCGGTCCTGAAAAACAGGTTCTTTGGGCATGAAGCAGTCTCCTCGTCGGAGCTAACGGCCATGTTAACCCAATTAGACAGGCTGCGCAGCGCCATGATTTCCTTTTTGGAGAACTATGATCTAATCCTGTGTCCGGTGAATGCGTATCCGGCTATGCCTCACGAACAGGCCCTTGAAAAAGCGGATGGCTGGACCTACACCCGGATCTACAATCTGGTAGGCTGGCCTGGCGCGGTGGTACGCGGCGGCACGTCACCTCAGGGCTTGCCAATTGGCGTTCAAATAGTCACTCGCCCATGGCGTGAGGACGTAGCCCTGGCGGTGGCCCAGCGCATTGAGGCTGGGTTAGGTGGCTGGCAACGCCCACCGCTCTGAAAAGCAGATATTGGATGCGGATTGACAAGTCTGGCAGGCAGTGTTACAATCCAGGCCTATAGTCTCACTACCATACCACTCTCTTATTCCTCTCAGAAGATTCGCGGTCCAGGCAAGTGATCAGCAAAACCTGGCTGTCGAATCAGCCCTAGGAGTGAACGTACGATGAAGTACGGAGTCTGCAACTGGATTTTCGGTGATGAAGACCTGGCCAGCACAGCCACTTTTCTGGCCGAAGCAGCGTTCGACGGTATCGAGTTGAAGGGAGACCTCGAGCTGTACCAGCCAGCGGAGGTGAATGCTATCCTGGATGATCACGGCCTGGCGGTCCTCTCGTTGACGCCAGAGGACGTGGACTTGCCACACCCCGACCCCACGGTACGGGCGAAGGCGGTGGACTATTACCTGCGCCTGCTGGACTTCGCGGTGGCAGTGGGTGCTCCAGTGGTAAGCTGTCACGGCGCGGTGGGCCGGGTGCGGGCCCTGGCCCGCTACCAAGAGGAGTATGGCTCCTTCGTGGCCGGTGTGGCACAGATCGCAGCCCGGGCCGCCGAGCTCAATCTGCGCCTGGCCATGGAGGTGCTCAATCGCTACGAGTCCCACTTCTTGAACACAGCCACCCAGGCGCTTGATTTTGTTGTGCAGGTGGGAGCTCCCAACGTGGGCATCTTGCTAGATACGTATCACATGAACATCGAAGAGGCGGATCCTGCTTCAGCGGTTCTGGATGCAGGAGAGCGTCTCTTTTTGTTTCACGTTGCCGACTCTAATCGACAGGCCGCGGGACGCGGTCATACCGATTTTGTGGCCCTGACGCGTGCCTTGGGTCGGATTGGATACACGGGGGACGTAATCGTTGAGGTTACGGCAGCCGGCCCAGATCCATTCACCCCTGTCAAAGGCGAGGGTTGGCACGCTGAAGTGAGGCGCTACACCATCGAATCGCTGCAGTTGCTGAAGGCATACACAGCCCTGACCGCTACCGACTGAAGACCCGCCCAGCCCATCCTGAGCCGGAACGCCATCCCAAGTTCGTGGTCGAATGCAAGGAGGATGTCCATGCTGCTCGCTCTCAATGGTGCCACCACGATGAAAGCCACGCTCCCGGAAGACATAACTGCAGCCAGTGCGGCCGGTTTCAAAGCCCTGGAGATTTGGGCAGCCAAGATGGACACCTACCTGGAATCCCACTCGATCCAGGATCTAAAGAGGCTATTCGACCAGGCCGACCTGGAGCCAGCCAGCATCAACTCTATCGAATTCATCACCTTTCGCCCTCCTGAAGAGTTCCAAGCCATCCAGGACCGCTGCCAGCAGTTGTGCGAGTTGGCCCAGGCACTCAGCTGCGATAAGATCGTGGTGGTGCCCAGCCCGACGCCTGAACTCCTGGGCTGGGGCGAGATCAAGAGCCAATCCGTGCGCGTGCTGCGCGAGTTGTCGGAGGTGGCCGCCCCTTACGGCGTGGGACTCGCCTTCGAGTTCCTGGGTTTCGCCTGGTGTTCGGTGCGCACGCTGGAGCAGTGCTGGGAGATCGTGGCCGAGACCGATCGCCCCAATATCGGCCTGGTGATAGACACCTGCCACTTCTTCGCGGGTGGATCGCAGCTAGGCGCGATAGAAAAAGTTGACCCACGCAAGATCTTTATTTTTCACATCAACGACGTGGAGGAGCGCCCGCTGGACACCATCGAGGATGCCCACCGCTTGCTGCCCGGAGAAGGGGTAATCCCCCTGGATGACATTCTGGTGCGCCTCAAGCGAACCGGCTATGATGGACTTTGCTCCCTCGAGCTGTTCCGCCCCGAATACTGGCAACGCGACCCAGCGGAATTGGCGGCAGCAGCGCGGGCAGCGGCGCTGAGGGCTGTAGAAAGGCATTTCAGGGTGGAATGAGACCTCTCGAAAAGCGTTCCTGGAACGCTGATACTACCCCCACAGGAGGGGTGTTTGAGAGAGTTCGCCACAGGAAAGGAGGCAGTCTATCGGGGTAATTCAGCCTGCAGTATCCAAGTTGACAAACCTTTACCTTGCATATTGATCTGCCCGCTCTGCGAGTGTTTTCGGTCGGATATGGTGGTAGGTCGAGGACAGCTATTCGCCCGAGACATAGCTGGAGAGGGCCCATAGCCACGCTCAGGAGGAGAATTTCATGAAGCGCTTCAAACCCCTTTTGATCCTGGTCGTAGTCAGCCTGCTGCTGGCGGCCTGCGGCCCCACCCCCACCCCGCTGGTGATCACCAAGGAAATCGAGAAGGAAGTGGTGGTCACCAAAGAGGTGCAAGTTGAGAAAGAAGTAATCGTCACCGTCGAAGTTGAAAAAGAAGTCGAGAAAGAGGTTGTCAAAGAGGTTGAGAAGGTCGTCGAAGTGACCCCCACGCCTATCGGCGGCCAACTGATCCTGTACGCCTGCCTGTTTGACCCCGACAAACTACAAGTAATCTTCAGTACCTTTAAGGCTCAATATGGCGTTGAAGTGACGTGCCTCGACATGAGCAGTGGCGAGGCCTTGGAACGCATCCGGGCCGAGAGTGAGAATCCGCAGGGCGACGTCCTGTTTGGGACGACCAATCTGTCACACGTCAACCTGGCCGCAGATGACCTGACCGAGCCCTATGAGGGCGTGGGCTGGAATCTCTTCGACCAGGGTGCCATTAAGGATCCAGGCGGGCGCTGGACCGGATTCTACTACGGCGTGATCGGTTTTGCCTGCAGCCCAGAGCGACTGGAAGAGCTCGGGGCCGAATGCCCCACCTCGTGGCAGGATCTGCTGGACCCGGTCTACGAGGGGGAGATTGTTATCGCCAGCCCGGCCGCGTCGGGCACGTCCTACACTACGTTGAGCGGACTGGCCCAACTGCTTGGCGAGGATGAGGCTTTTGACTTCTGGAAGCAGATGGACGCCAATGTGGCCCAATACACCGAGTCGGGCAGCGCACCGGGCAAAATGGCTGCGGCCGGCGAATTTGCGGTGGGCATCTCGTTCGCCCACGACATCCAGGTTCAGCAGGACAAGGGTCTGCCGGTGATCCTTACCTTCCCCGAGGAAGGCACCTCCTTCGAGATTGGTGGTATCTCCATCATCAAGGGAGCCAAGAACATGGCTGCTGCCCAGGCCTGGGTAGACTATGTCTTCAGCGAAGCCTTCCAGCGCTATCACAACGACGTGGCCCATCGCCTGCCGGTTGTGCCTGGCGTGGCGCTGGCCACAGGCACCGTCGGCCTGGAAGATGTGAAGCTCATCGACGGCTACGATCCGACCGAGTGGGCCGCCAAGCGTGATGACCTGGTTGCCCGCTGGCAAGAAGAGATTGGCGCCGGCCGGTAACACCTTTCTTTGTCTCGAATCCCCCCTCCCCTCCGGCTACCTCTGATGGGAGGGGGGATACAGAGACGAAGACACAGTAGTTGAGGAGGTTGGCAATGGCCAACAACCTGCTTTCGCTCCCCCAACGATGGTCTGCGCAACAGCAGCGGCGGATTGCCTTTGCGGCCCTGATCCTGGTCGAAGTGTTGCTGCTGGTTTTCATCGGGACGCAACTGTTTCAGGTTCAAGCGGTTGAAGATTACCGACAGACGGTGGGTGACACCGAGATCGTTCACTTCCGGAATGAGATCGTGGGTGATCCGCCGCTGCTGGTCCTGATCGCAATCGGCTTGGGGCTGCCCTTGGCCTCCAAGCGCTTGCGGCGCGAGCCGGTCCTGCTGGTAACACTGCAGGCTGCCATCTTGGGGCTGGTCGTGTTTGTGCTCTGGCCATTGGCACAGGTATTCGTGGAAGGCTTTAAAGCCGGTCAAGAAGCAGCGGGTTTCTCGCTGATCCAATTCGAGAAATTGCTGGCCATGCCGATGGTAGCTCGCGCCAGCCGGAACACGCTACTCATAGGTGCCATCACAGCCACGCTTTCGACGCTGGTGGGCACCCTGATCGCCTACACATTGACCTTGACAGACGTGCCGTGGAAGCGCTGGTTGCGCATCCTGACTATATTACCGCTCGTATCACCCCCTTTCGCGGTCAGTTTCGCCATCATTTTACTCTTTGGGCGTCGCGGGCTGATTACGTATGATCTGCTGCACATCACCCAGTACAACATCTATGGTCCGCAAGGCATCGTGTTCGTCCAGTTGGTGAGTGAGATCCCCCTGGCGGCATTGATTCTATCGGCCGTGTTCGCCTCGATCAGCCGCGACCTGGAAGAAGCAGCCGAAGACCTGGGAGGGCGGCCTCTGTACGTATTACGGACGGTCACCTTCCCCCTGGTCACGCCGGCCATCCTGACGGCGGCCTTGCTGAATTTCATCTCATCCATCTCCGACTTCGGCAACCCGATGCTCATCGGCGGCGGCTATCAAATGCTGGCTCCACAGGCTTTCATCCAATTGATCGAGCTGTTCGATTTGCAGCTGGGGGCGGCGCTGGCCATGCTGCTGGTAATCCCGGCCCTGGCTGCCTTCTTACTCCAGCATTGGATCACCAGCCGCCGCTCGTACGTGACGGTCACCAGCGGCGCGCGCACAGGTCACATTCGGCCTCTCCCGGGCTGGATCAAATGGTCGCTCTTCAGTCTATGCATCTTCATGGCAATACTTAACGTCCTGCTGTATGGCTCTATCTTCGTGGGGGCGGCGGTGAAGACCTGGGGCTTTGACTTCACACCCACCTTGCGCAACATCTACGGGCTGGGGAGCGCCTTGCCGATGTTGAAAAATTCGCTGATCGTGTCGGTTGGGTCTGGAGTTCTTGGGGGTGTGATTGGCATCATGCTGGCCTGGCTGGTGGCCAGGCAGAAGTTTCCAGGCCGGGGGGCGCTTGATTTCTCCGCGACTGTGATGTACGCCATCCCCGGCACGGTGGTCGGCATCGGGTACATTATCGCCTTCAACGCAGCTCCCTATTTCTGGACCGGAACGTTTCTTATCATTATCGTGGCCTACGCCTTCCGCCGTCTGCCGGTGGGCTTGCGCACCAGCATCGCTGCCCAGAAGCAGATTGACCCGGTCTTGGAAGAAGCGTCGCTGGACCTGGGCGCATCCCGCCTGCGCACCTTCACCCGCATCACGTTTCCCTTGTTGAGCCGGGCCTTCTTTGCCGGGGTGATCTACATCTTCATCCGCTCTATGACGGACCTGAGCGCGGCCGTGTTCTTGAATTCTGGGCGCACCCAACTCTTCACCGTGCGCATGTTCCGGGTGATGATCACCGGCACTCCCAGCGAAGCGGCTGCCTTTGCCGCCCTGCTCATCGTCATCATTCTGATCGCGCTGGCCATCTTGGGCAAAGTGACGGGTAAGAGCTTTGTGGACTTATTTAGAATTTAGAAGGGGAAGGACATGTCTGAAGTTTTCTCCACCGCATCGATCCGTCTGGAAAACCTGAGCAAGCACTTCGATTTGGTCAAGGCTGTGGACGAGGTCAGCCTGGAAGTCGAAGCCGGTACCCTGGTGTGTCTGCTGGGACCCAGCGGCTGTGGCAAGACCACCACCTTGCGCATGATTGCTGGCTTCGAGGAGCCGACCATGGGGCGTGTGTTCATCGGCACCGACGATGTCACCAACGTGCCGCCCTACGCGCGCCCGACGGCCATGGTGTTTCAGAGTTACGCGCTGTTCCCGCATATGAGCATTCAGGATAACATCGCCTACGGCCTGCGCGCGCGGCGGACCCCAAGAGCCGAGATCAAAACCCGAGTACAAGATGCCGTTGCGTTGATGGAGTTGCAGGGACACGAGAAGAAATCGCCTCCCCAACTATCCGGCGGGCAGCAACAGCGTGTCGCATTGGCCCGGGCGCTGGTTATCCGTCCCAAAGTATTGCTCTTCGACGAGCCTCTCTCTAACCTGGACGCGCAACTGCGTGTCCGCATGCGTAGTGAAATCCGGGCCCTGCAGCGGCAACTGGGCATCACCAGCGTGTACGTGACCCACGATCAGGAAGAGGCTTTCAGCATTGGCGACCAAGTGGCCATCATGAACAAGGGCAAATTGATTCAGCTGGGTAGGCCGCGCGACTTGTATCGCCAGCCGGCCGACCGCTTCGTAGCCGAGTTCGTGGGCGTATCCAACATCGTCCCGGTTGAGGTACTGGAGTCCAATGCCAACGGAGCCACAGTCCGCGTACTGGGACAAACCATCCGCAGTCGGCGGCCGCCCCAGGATCCGCAGGGCCAGGTCTCGATCGTGCTTCGCCCCGAAGCATTGATCATTGAAAAGGCTGGCCAGACTGAGGTGCCTGCTCGCGTGCTCACCATGGCTTTCACGGGTCCCATTGCACGCTATACGGTCGCCGCAGATGACGATACTGTGCTTACCGTAGATCTACCCAACCCAAGCCCAGATCAGTTCTTTTCTGAAGGCACAGCTGTCAGCCTCCAGCTTCCGCCCGAAGTGCCAGCCCTGTTGGGATAGCGGGCCGCTCTTTATTATTCAGCGTGCCTTGCATCCACCATAGCCCATCTGGCGGGGAATGAATTCGATGCACCCATGACACATCACATTCTGGCTATCTGCTTTGACTTTGGGGATACGCTGGTCGACGAAGCCAGCGAAGTCAAAGACGAAACCCTGACCACACTGAGCGGCGAACTGATTCCGGGCGCTGGGCAGGTGGTGCGCGAGCTCAAACGGCTGGGCTATAGATTGGCTCTGGTGGCCGATGGGCGGGCGGCCACGTACTATAATGTGCTTTCCCAGCACGGCCTGTACGATCTGTTTGATGCGTTCGCCATTTCTGAGCAGGTGGGTGTCGAAAAACCGGATCCCCGCATGTTCGTCCATGCGCTGGATCAGCTGGGGATTGCCCGAGGGGATTATGGGCGGACGGTGATGGTAGGCAACTATCTTGAGCGGGACATCAGAGGCGCCAATCAGGTGGGCATGATCAGCGTGTGGTTGGACTGGGCACCCCGCCGCCCAAAAGTGCCGGCAGGCCCGATAGAGGTTCCGCAATACACAATCAAGGTCCCCCCCGATCTACTTCCCCTGATCGAAACACTGGAACAAGAGCAGGCGGCGCCGACCGGGTCGGCGTGAGATTGGCGTCAGGCTGCCAAACCAAAATAATCTAGAATGTCACGCACGCCATCCGCAGCCGAGCCAGGTGCGACATATTGAACTACTCGCTTGACATCCAGATTGGCATTCGCTGGCGCAGCGCTATATCCTACCCCTGTCAGAAATGGCAAGTCGACATGTGAGTCCCCGACGCCAAGCATTTCTTCCTGGGTATAGCCAGCTTGGCTGGCCAGGAACTCTATCCCTTTGCCCTTATGTACGCCGCGGGGAAGTACGTTCAGGCATGACACAGAATACACCAGGTCCACCCCTTCACACAGTGGGCCAAGTGCTGTGGCGACCTGATCACGCAATGCCCCTGTCTGTGAGGGATGGCTGGCCAAAATGCTCAGCGAGTATTCCTTGCCCGGCTGAAAGACGATCTGTCCAGGCCGCACCAATGCTTCCTCCAATCGCTGCCGAACCGCTTGAAGACGGATCCGGTCCCCCAGGGCTGGATGAGGCAGAAACTGGTAATCGTTGGGAACATACAGGCCGGCCCCGTTCTCGAAGACAGCAGGTACGTGCCCGTCGATGGCCTGCAGCATGGCTTCCACGTAAGCGGCCGGGCGCCCGGTGCACAGGCTGACTGCCGGGCGCGAGGGATCGTCGCGCGCGGCGCGGTTCATACCGGCCAGGCGTTGCAGTAATTGAAGGTCCAGGGCTTTTCCCCCGGCCTGGGTCAAAACGCCGTCAATGTCTAATACGAGCAGTCGGATGGGCATAAGCTTTCCAGCCAGCGTCCTTGGTAGATTATCGGAGCGGTTTTGTTATCCTTGGCTTGTGCCACGCAGAGCCTGGCTTTAGCCCAAGGCGGCGGTCACAGACCGCCTGGGAGCATAACCTTGGTGGTCACTCGGCCGTGGCTCGCTTCCTGAGCCACGGTTCCCAGCTGCGCTTGAAGCAGCTGCAGAAGTATGCCCCAGCTTCGTGTTTTACGCCAAAAGAAGCGCATCGAGTGGCTGGTAGCCAGGTAGCCAGGACTCAAACAGGAGATGGAATTGACCCCAGCAGAAACCCAAGTTGACGTCATTCACGTGATTTTCAAGACCCATCTGGATGTGGGGTTTACTGACCTGGCCCGCAACGTGGTGGCCCAATACCGTGACACCTATATCCCCGCCGCATGTCAGGCAGCCCAGGCGTTACGTGAGGCAGGCAGACCGGAGCGCTTTATCTGGACCACGGGCTCCTGGCTGGTGTTTGAATGCCTGGAAGAAGCTTCGCCCCAAGAACGAAAAGCCCTGGAAGAGGCAATTTGGGCTGGCGACATCACCTGGCACGGGCTGCCCTTCACCACCCACAGCGAGTTGATGGACGCTTCGCTGTTCAAGCACGGCTTGAGCCTTTCGCAAGCCCTGGACCGGCGCTTCGGCAAACAAACGATCGCGGCCAAGATGACCGACGTGCCCGGGCACACGCGAGCCATGGTGCCCCTGCTGGCGGAGGCTGGCATCCAGTTCCTGCACATCGGGATCAATGAAGCTTCAACGCCGCCCCAGGTGCCACCTGTGTTCGTATGGCGGGACAAGGACCAAGCAGACGTGGTGGTCATAGTCCAGCACTCGTACGGAGACCTGCTGGTCGTGCCAGGGATGGCATACGCCTTGGCCTTTGCTCACACCTATGACAACCAGGGCCCCCAATCCATGCAGGGTATCCTGGAGGTGTTCCAGAAACTAAGGGCGCAGTTCCCCCAAGCCAAGATCGTCGCATCCAATCTGAACGCCTACGCCCAAGAGTTGCTAAAACTGAAATCGCAGCTCCCCGTGGTGACCGCCGAAATCGGTGATACCTGGATCCATGGGGCGGGCACAGACCCCAAGAAAATCAGCCAGTTTCGGGAGATGTGTCGCCTGCGAAGCCAATGGATCAGCGAAAAACGGGCCGAGCTGGATGCCAAGTCCTGGGCCGATTTTTCAGGACACCTGTTGATGGTGCCTGAACACACTTGGGGATTGGACGAGAAAACCCACCTGGATGACACCCTGAACTACGGGCCAGATCAGCTGGCAAAGGCCAGGCAGCAAGCAACTTTCAAAGCCTTTGAGAGCTCTTGGGCAGAACAACGCGCTTATTTACACCAGGCAGTTGAAGCTCTGGGTAGTTCTTCGCTGGCTGATGAAGTGCGGGAGCGGCTGATCGAAATTGCCCCGGTTGCCCCCGATAGAGCGGGCCTTGCGCGTGTGCCTGATCTTTCCACGATCTTCGACACCCATCACTTCGTGCTGCGCTTTGACGCCGCAAGCGGAGCCATCTGCCAGCTCACCGACAAAAGGACCGGGCGACAGTTAGCCTCTGAGGACTGCCCGCTGGGCCTTTTCCGGTACCAGACCTTC
>CP070811.1:1081952-1087255 GCA_020343875.1 Anaerolineales bacterium
AAAGATAGTCGTTGACATCCGGACACACTTGTGTTATCATCGGGCCAGCAGGAGGGCAAGTAGCTGTAATGAGGTGTTTACCATCAGCTCCCCATCGGGGAGAAACATGAGAAAGATGCGGTGGGGAGAGTGGCCGGCAACGGAGGCTCTCCCCACCGCACTATAGGGAACATCACGAACTTTTCGAGGACTGCGCGGCTGGCATATCACAACGGTTTTTCAAATAGACCTTAGAACGTGGGACGAGGTAGTTGTTGATGACCAAGTATATCTTTTGTACGGGTGGAGTCGTCTCGTCGCTGGGTAAGGGCGTCACGGCGGCGGCGTTGGGCCGAATTCTAAAGAGCCGGGGGGTGTCAGTCTCGGTCCAGAAGCTGGATCCCTATCTCAACGTGGACCCTGGCACCATGTCGCCCTATGAGCACGGTGAAGTCTTCGTGCTGGATGATGGGGCCGAGACAGACCTGGACTTGGGCGCTTACGAGCGTTTCATCGACGAGAATCTGACTCGAGCCAGTAACGTGACGGCCGGTCAGGTATATCAGAGGGTGATTGCTCGGGAACGGCGTGGCGATTATCTGGGCAAAACTATCCAGGTCATCCCTCACGTAACAAATATGATCAAAGCCTCCATCACCCAGGTAGCACGTGAGAGTGGAGCCGAAGTGGTTATCGTCGAAGTTGGGGGCACGGTAGGTGACATCGAGGGCCTGCCTTTTCTAGAAGCCTTGCGCCAAATGCGCAAAGACGCCGGGCGCGATAACACCCTTTACGTCCACGTAACCTTGCTGCCCCACATCGGTGCTACCGGTGAACTGAAAACCAAGCCTACCCAGCATAGCGTGCGCGAACTACGCAGCATCGGCATCCAACCCGACGTGATCGTTTGTCGCGCCGATAGTCCGATGGATGACAATCTACGGGACAAAATTGCCCTGTTCTGCGACGTAGAGACGCAGGCCGTAATCCCCCTGGCAACGGTCGAAACGATTTACGAAGTGCCCCTGTTACTGGAAGAGGCAGGGCTGGGCGACTTCGTTGTGGAGCGCCTGAAGCTGACAGCTCAGCCAGCTGACCTGTCTGAATGGCGCAAATTAGTGTCCGAAATCAAAAAACCTAAGCCATCGCTACGGGTGGCAATTGTAGGCAAATACATCGAGTTGCACGACGCCTACATCAGCGTTCGGCAGGCATTGTACCACGCTGCTATTCACCAGGGTTTCGACGTGGATATTGAGTGGGTCAGCTCTGAGCAATTGGAGCGAGGGCGCGCTCTGGATCAGCTGGAACAAGTAGATGGCATCGTAGTGCCGGGCGGCTTCGGCTATCGAGGCATCGAAGGCAAGGTCGTGGCCGCCCGATTTGCCCGGACCAATCGGGTGCCCTATTTAGGCCTGTGCCTGGGCATGCAGGTGATGGTCATCGAGTTTGCGCGACACATATTTGCCAACGATGATCCCAACTCCACCGAGTTTGATCGGGGCACCAAGCATCCGGTTATTGATCTGATGCCCGAGCAGCGGGACATCGCTGACATGGGCGGCACCATGCGGCTGGGTATTTATCCGTGCCGACTGGTGGAAGGAACCAAAGCCTACGCCGCCTATGAGGAGGCTTTGGCCTTCGAACGCCACCGTCACCGGTTTGAGTTCAACAACCTCTTTCGCAAAGACCTGGAGGAGGCCGGCATGGTTTTCTCGGGCCAGTCCCCCAACGGGAGACTGGTGGAGATCGCCGAGTTGCACGACCATCCTTTTATGCTGGGCAGTCAGTTCCACCCGGAGTTCCGGTCGCGTCCCACCCGGCCCCATCCGCTATTTAGCGCCTTTATCCGAGCGGTGCGAGAGCAAGCCGAAGGGTCGAAAAGCTAGGCGCGCGCACAGGCCTAAATCAACTTGCCAGGCGACGTGCAGCCTGGTATAATTTGCCCGATAGGCCACCCTAGCTCAATCGGCAGAGCAGCCGCTTCGTAAGCGGCCGGTTATCGGTTCAAGTCCGATGGGTGGCTCTCCAGAGAGCCCCGCCGAGTTGAACACGGATGAGGGCTCTGTTGTTTAGCATGTAGTCGACGACTGATGATCAATACCCGATAGGTCTGGCACTGAGCCCCTACCCCAGCTATCCCCTATCTGTCGTTCGCTATCAGGAATGTGCCTGTGAACGATGCATCTGCACCCCGGGCAACTGATTTGGCCGGCCTTCTTGACCGGCTGTGGCGCATATTGGCCTGGCCACGTCTCACGGTGGTCTTATTGGCATGGGTGGTCATTATCCTGGTGCTCAGCGCAGTTGTTCCTCAAGCGCCCCCTCATATCGAAGATCCCATCGTCCGCAGCCAATGGCTAGCCAATATTCCAATTGGCGTCCGCCCCGCCGTCGAGCGCTTGCAGCCACTAGGTGTATTTGACTTGCTTGACTCTGCCTGGTTGCGCTTGCCGCTATGCTTGTTTTTGGCACATGCCCTGGTGATGCTGGCTGCCTTAGGCCCGGCGATATGGCATCGTTTGAGGGGGCCAGCCGGTGAGTTCAGTTCACTCGGCCAATCAATCCGACTTGAGCGTGACCGATCCGAGCCAGTCGATACTGTTGCCCAACAACTCATGCGTCAGCTGGAGAAAGCAGGCTACCGCATCTTACCCGGGCAGGAAGCGCACGCCCCGCAGCAGGATCGAAAGGAATTCATCGCCTGGCGCTGGCGGTGGAGCTGGGTGGCGTTGGCGGGCCTCTACCTGGGTTTGGGGCTGGCCTCACTCGGACTAATTCTGGAGGGCTGGCTCGGCCAGGTGCAAGAAGTTAACCTAGGACCAGACAATCCTGTGCCTCTGCCGGTGGCAGGCGCTCCCAATCTGGTGCTGGAAGAGGTGACGGTCACAGGGAGCGATCCTTTGACGCCAGCCACCGGCGTGGCGTTGGTGCGCCTGTTGACCGGGGTGGGAGAGAGTCAGTACTTGGCTCCCAGGTTGCACAATAGCTACCTGTTGCGGGGCATACGCCTGACGGTAGCAGGTCTGAAGCCGGTAGCCGAAGTGGCGGCGGCTGATGCCACAACCGGAGAAACTGTGCTGCTTCAACCCTTTTCCCCACGTACCCCGGCCCAGGAGCGGATTCGCCTGCCCTTGACTGGGGACCCGGAGAGGCAGTTCATTGGGGTACCCTCACGAAATGTCACGTTTCGTGTGGATTACCAGGCAGATGCCGAGGGTGAAGATCAGCAACCGGGTTCAGCTTTTTCCCTGGCTTTCTTCCGCGGAGCCGAATCCAGCCCCAGCCGATCGGCGTCCCTGCCAAGCGGCGGCGAGGTGACCTTCGACGGCGTGCGCTACCTGGCAACGTTCGATTACGACGCCACGTTGCGTATCAACACAACCCCCTGGTGGTTGGTCGTCGCAGCGGGCTGGGTAGTAGCCGCCCTGAGTATCATGGTGCTGGCGGTTGCATCTCCCATCTACACACAAGGAAGCGTGGAAGAAGCGGAGCAAGGTAGCCAAGTCACCCTGATGGCGGACATATTGAGCAATGCAAAACAGCTTAATCAGGAGCTGCAAGCGCTGCTCACCCCTGACACCTGATAACTGACGTTTAGCTCTTGATACAGGCACGAGGATTGGGATGGACTCTGTTTACGCCATACCTGGCGCTGTAGCACTGGTTGAATGGTTCCTGGCCGGGACACTCTACGTTGTCGGCTGGTATCGGACCAAACCCAGCCTGAATCAGGTGGCAGACGGCCTCTCGCTGGCAGGGCTAGTCACGGCCCTGGCCGGCGTCGCATGGCTTATTTGGGATGTATCGACCAGCCTGGCGCTGGCTCGGAGCAGCCTGGCGACCGGGCTGGCGGTTTCTGCCTTGACTGTTCACATGATACTCGCCCGCCGGCGCACGGAGAGGCTTTCGACTCTTCTCACGTTAGGGTTTGCTCTCCCTATTCAGGCCTATGCGGTGGGGCGGCTATGGTGGAAGATTGAGGTCGTGCCGCCAGGGGTGTTTCTGCCGGTGTGGATGGCCTTTCGCACGCTGACCGGGCTGGTGGGCTATGGCTGCCTGGTCGCCGGTGCAGCGTTGATCATCCTCTCTTTCACGCCTCCAAAAATGAGGGATCGGCTTTCTTTAGACCGTTTGGCGACCGCCCCGCGTCTATTGGCACTGGAGTGGCGTTTTTTCCGAGTCGCCTTGGTGGCTTTGACTGTCTCGCTGTCGGCGGAATTGATACGCTCCTGGTGGGGACTGGGACGAGTGACGGGCGGCGGCTTCATCTGGGCGCTGACCACCTGGTTGTTGCTAACAGCCGGTGGATATGGCTTGATACAAGGTGGAGTCCCTCGCCGCCTGGCCTACGTCCTGCTGATTCTGGCATGTGTGGCTGGGGTAGTTGCCGCCCTGACGATGGCAGGCCCCCTGGCAGGGGCGGGTTGACCTTGGAGGAAACTGTAATGAAGCCGATCATCATCGGCGTGGCAGGCGGCACCGCATCGGGTAAGACAACCGTTTCGGATGCGATTTTGGAACGTGTTGGAAGAGAACGTATTACCTACATTCAGCACGATTCCTACTATCGCGATCTGAGTCACCTGCCTCTTGAGGAACGGCGCCAGCTCAACTTTGACCATCCGGATGCCCTGGAGACAGAGTTACTGGTGGCTCATCTCCGACAGTTACAGGCCGGGCGCTCCATCGAAGTGCCCGTCTACGATTTTGCCACCTACCAGCGCCGTGACAAGCCACGCCGAGTCGAACCTCGCCGGGTTATCCTGGTAGAAGGCATCCTCATCTTCGTGGACAGGGACCTTCGGGAAATGATGGATGTCAAGCTTTACGTGGACACCGACGCCGACCTGCGCTTCATCCGGCGCCTCCAGCGTGACATCAAAGAGCGAGATCGGACATTGGAAACGGTCATTCAGCAATACCTCACCACCGTTCGCCCCATGCACCTGGAATTCGTCGAGCCCAGCAAGCGTTACGCCGACGTCATCATCCCGGCGGGGGGATTCAACCAGACAGCGATCGAGATGATTGTAGCTCGCGTCGAAGGGATGCTGGCGGGTGAGGTAACTTAACGAGGGCGCGCCACTGGGACTAGATTCCCAATTGACGCGCAACGTATCTTAGGTTACAATACACATGCTAAAATTCATTGACTGAATATTGAAATAGCACGCTTCGCAAAATCGATGGACACCCAATTAGAGCGCGAACTGCAAATCCTGGAGTACCTGGAGCGCAATCCCGACACGACCCAGGCAGACCTGGCCACTCGCTTGGGCGTGGCGGTGGGAAGTGTGAACTGGTATCTGAAGCGCATG
>CP070811.1:1087355-1091652 GCA_020343875.1 Anaerolineales bacterium
GCTGTTGAGCGGCGCCCTGTTGCGCGGGAATTCCTGGCGACCCGGTTCTGGCCCGACGAGACGCCCTCCAAGGCACGCGCCAACCTGCGCCGCGAGCTGTACAACCTGGTCCAGATCCTACCCGGCTGCTGGGAGCTGAACCGCCAGACGGTGGCATTTACTCCCCCAGCGCATACGGCCGTCGACCTCTACACGTTGCTGGAACTGGAGGCGGAAGAACGCTGGAGGGAAGCAGCCGAGCTGCTGGGCGGCGAGTTCCTGGAAGGTCTATATCTGGACGACAATCTGGCGTTCGAGAACTGGCTGCTGGGCGAACGGGAACGTTGGGGGGGGCGCACCCAAACGATCCTGGCCCACGTCACTGAGGGCTACACCCGGCGCGGCCAATACTCCGACGCGCTACACTATGCGCGGCGCCTGCTGCAGCTTACCCCCTGGAACGAGGGAGCCCATCGGCAGGTCATGCGGTTGCTGGCGTGGACCGGTCATCGGGGGGCCGCGTTGCGCCAGTTTGAGGCCTGCAAACAAACGTTGTGGGAGGAGCTAGGTGTTGAGCCGGCCGAGGAGACAAGCACTCTTTACCAGCAGATCCAGGCCGGCGAACTGGACCTCCCTCCCCAGCTTCCAGCCTTCCTCACCGAAGAAGGGGCAAGACGCGCCGCCGAGCGACCGCCCTTTGTGGCGCGCGAGCGCGAGTTGGCCCAGTTGGACGCTTTCCTGGAGGCAGCGCTGGCCGGACAAGGCCGGGTGATTTTTATCACCGGGGGGCCCGGCCGGGGCAAAACGGCGCTGATGGACGCCTTCGCCCGGCGGGCGATGGAGGCGCATCCCAGCCTGCTGGTCGCCAGCGGCAACTGCAACGCCTACTCAGGCGTGGGGGACCCCTACCTGCCCTTCCGGGACGTGGTGGCTATGCTGACCGGGGACGTGGAAGCCAAGTGGGACGCGGGTGCCATCACCCGGGATCACGCCCGCCGTCTTTGGGCCGCATTTCCCCTGGTGGTTCAGGCCTTGCTGGACCATGTTCCCCATTTGATGCATGTCTTTGTACCACGTGCGGCGCTTTTGTCCCGGGCTGTGGCCGCTGGGGGGGCTGGTGCTCCCTGGCTGGCGCGATTGAGGGCGCACCTCAAACGTCAAGGACCTAGCTCGCGAGGTGTGGAACAGAGCCACCTCTTCCAACAGGTCACCCAGTTGCTGCGCAGCGTGGCAGATAAACAGCCCTTGCTACTGATCCTTGAGGACATGCAATGGGCGGACGCCGCTTCCATCGGGCTCTTGTTCCACCTGGGGCGGCGGCTGGCTGACGCGGCCGGCAGGGTTTTGATCACCTGCACGTACCGGCCCGAGGAGGTGGCTGCCCCTCTGCCCTCGGCAGGCTCAGGGGAACACGAGCGGCATCGCCTGGCGAAGGCCCTGAGCGAGTTCAAACGTACCTTCGGAGATGAGGGGATTGACCTGGATCGGGTTGAAGCCGCAGAGAGCCGCAGATTCGTGGACGCCCTGCTGGACAGTGAGCCCAACCGGTTGGGGGAGGGATTCCGGGCCGCTTTGCTGCGCCGCACCCAGGGTCATCCACTATTTACCGTCGAGCTGCTGCGTGCCATGCGGGGGCGGGGTGATCTACTCCAGGACGAGGATGGACGCTGGATTGAGGGATCGGCGTTGGACTGGGAGGTGCTCCCGGCGCGAACGGAGGCGGTGATCGAGGAGCGCATCGGCCGGCTTGATCCCCAATTGCAGGAGCTTCTCACCATCGCCAGTGTGGAGGGAAAGGACTTCACGGCCCAGGTTGTGGCTGAGGTCCAAAAGATGGCGGAAAGGTTCTCGCTGCGCCGGCTCTCGGGGGAATTGGCGAGGCAGCACAGGTTGGTGATAGAACAGGAAGAGGTGCAAACGGTCCGGGGCCGGATGTCCCGTTACCGGTTTAGCCACGTCCTGTTTCAAGACTATCTTTACAAGCGGCTCAGCCCCGGCGAACGGCGGTTGTTGCACGCGGATGTC
The DNA here is from genome assembly GCA_020343875.1 of Anaerolineales bacterium. Taxonomy (GTDB): domain Bacteria; phylum Chloroflexota; class Anaerolineae; order 4572-78; family NAK82. Next base: position 1,089,360 of record CP070811.1, read on the forward strand.
GCGGCTGCTTTGGAGAAGCTCTACCAAGGGCATCTGGACGAGATGGCGGTGCAACTGTCTCACCACTTTCACCAAGCCGGCGAATACCCCCGCGCATTCCAGTACTTTACCCTGGCTGCGGAGCGCGCCGCCCGCTCATATGCCAATGACGAAGCCATCACCCACTACACACGGGCCATCCAGATCGCTGAACGGGTCTCCCCAGAGGTGGCCTTGGTAGCCAAGCTGCACCGGGGGCGGGGCCTGGCCTACGCGACTGTGGGGGCGTTCGAACAGGCGCGCATTGACTACGAAGCATCTCTGCAGATGGCTCATGCTGCGGGTGAAACCCAAGCCGAATGGCGCGCCTTGCTCGACCTGGGAAAGCTGTGGGCCTCTCGCGACTATGACCAAACCCGCGATCATTTCGAGCGTGCGCTGGAACTGGCTCGTCGGATAGACGCTCCGGCGGTTCTGGCGAGCAGCCTGAACCGGATGGGCAATTGGCATGCGAATGCCGAAAGCCCCCTCAGGGCAGCAGCCTATCACCAGGAAGCCCTGAGCATCTTTGAGGCGTTGGGCGACCCGCGGGGCCTGGCAAACACGCTGGATCTGTTGGGCATTGCTCACCTGTTGAGCGGCGACCTCAGCGCCAGCGTCCGGTACTATGATCAGGCCATCACACTCTTCCGGGAGCTGGACGACCGCCCCAGGCTTGTTTCCAGCCTGATGGGCCGAGCCACCATCGTCTCGCTGCTGGTACTGCTGGCGACGGCTCCCGCTGTCGCTCCTCCTGACGCCGCGCGCGATATTGAAGAGGCAGTCCAGATCGCACAGGAGATCGCCTCGCATCCAGATGAAGCCTGGGCGCTTTGGTCTCTGGGCCTGTTGCACACGCTGTATGGTCGTTTGGGGTGTGCGCTGGAGGTCATCCAGCGCGGTCTGCGCATCGCGTCCGAAATCGGACATCGCGAGTGGGCGGTAGGTAATCGGTTCGCCCTGGGGGTATTGTACGCTGAGTTGCTGGCACCTGAGGAGGCGCGGCGGCAACTGGAAGAGGCGCTGGCCTTGACTAAAGAATTGCGATCCCAATACTGGATCCACCACGTAACCGGGGCGCTGGCAGGGGCCTGTTACTTATTGGACGATCTAGCGGGTGCCCAGGCCTGTCTGGACAAAGTGGTCTCACCTCAAACGCCAATGGATACGATGGGCAAGCGCTACTGTTGGGCCAGGCGGGCAGAGCTGGCGCTTTCTCAGGGCGATCCAGCCCACGCGCTGGAAATCACGCAGCGTTTGATTGCTTCGGCTCCCGGTATGTCGCCCGAGCGAGTGATCACTTTTCTGTGGAAGTTGAAGGGGGAAGCGTTGGCCGCCATGGGACGTGCTGAAGAAGCTTGCTCTTTGCTGCGCGCCGCCCTGGAAAACGCGCAGGTAACAGAAGAGCGATTTTTGTTGTGGCGCATACACGCCAGCCTGGGGCGCCTATATTGCGCCACGGACCACCAGAAGGAGGCCGAGAAAGAGTTTTCGGCAACGAGTGAACTCATCCAGGAACTGGCTGCCAGCGTTCCTGACGAGGCGTTGAAGGGTAACTTCCTGCATAGTGCCTACAACATGCTCAGGCCCCCATCATAACATCCGATTCATCAGTGTCACGAGTGCAAGACCGAAGGCATAAACACAAACAGCCCTGTTGCGCTGCAGGGACGTTGTCATTTACAAGCAATCGGTCGAGTTTTGTAAGATTCTGGTCTGGTGATTCGGTCAAGAGGTTGTCGCCCCGCTCTGTCGTTGGGCTCGCCCTTGACCTCAGCCGCCACTGGTAGCCAGGTAAGCCAAGCCTCAAGGTCGTAGCAAACCTGGCGGGCAAAGTGTGGCAAGTCTGGACTACGGATCAGGCATTCTAAATTGGTCTGTCGAACTTGTGAGATCCCGCGTACTGCCTGTGGTGCGCAGGGTTTATTCTGTGACGACTTTGACAACGGACACACTCTCTTGTATAATAGCTTTGGAAATTCATTCTCTAAAGACTATCATTTTATCGAGAAAGCAGTCCGGTGAATCCACAAGTCAGGTTTGAAGAGTTGGTCAATAAGCTGCGTGAGCGAGAATATCGACTGACACCGCAACGCATTGCCTTGCTCCGGCTGCTGGCAGCCAGCGAAGGACATCCCAGCGCGTCTCAGTTGTACGATCAGATCAAGGACCACTTCCCGACGACCAGCCTGGCGACTGTCTACAAAACCTTGAATGTCTTGAAAGAGATAGACGAGGTGCTGGAATTGGGTTTCAGCGATGGCGACAACCGCTA
>CP070811.1:1091752-1103999 GCA_020343875.1 Anaerolineales bacterium
CCCCGGGCATAATTGCTCCAGTCGCCTGGGGGGCGGGTTGGGATATCCGGGCTGATGATGAAAGAGACAGGCGGGTACTCTGCTTCCAGGTTTCTGAGGTGGACCTTGCTGTCCGAGCGGGGGCGGGCCAGAAGCAGGATGTCCTTATCCAGGGCCACGGGCAGGACGAAGCCGTGATTGTAGTCGGTGTGCTCGCCAATCAGGTTTACCCGGCCAGGAGCGCGAAAGGCATACACCTCGCCCGGTCCGTAAGCGGCCACAAAAGCCTGCTTGGCCTTCAGATAGCGTTGGGTTTGGGCAGTGGCTTGCTTGCCATAGATGCCCTGGAGCGTAGTGCTCAATGGGAGAGCCTCCTTGATGTTGACTGAGTTGTTTGCGCGCCCATCATAGCATAATTGTCCTCAATGTCAACACGTTTGATGCTTCCGAAGCTGTGTCGGTTCGTAATGGAGGCGAGCATCCCGGGCCGCTAATAAACAGGCCTTGGAAGTAGCCTTTCAAGACGGAACACGTGCGATACCCGGCGCAGCCCGGCGTGTGCACATTTTGGCCAGAATGTGGTATAATGTGGGCAAAGAATGCTCTTTGCTGATCGCTGCAGCCTGGCCTGAATTTCAAAAATGGCCCTCCCGGCTTGGGAGGGTGTCGCGCAGCTGATGCAGTTGGCTGGATTTTTGAATGTTGGCGTCGATCTGCCTGGGACCTTGACAGCCGTAACTCATTAGGCCACGTCCAACCTGAATGGAGGCCAGGTTGGCGCATTTCGCTGACCTCACGCCAGCCGCTCCCTTCTTCCTCGGCGCCAACCCTATTCGCCTGCTGGACTCTGAATGTGTGGCCTGCCCGGGGCCAGGTACGTGACTCTGGCCGATCCGACGGTTCACCGTCAAGAACAGGTGCTGCACCCGCTCGGGCTGTGGAGTGTGGATCAGAATCGAACAGGCAAATGGCTGCTAGAATCGACTGGCGGAGCTCTTGTTGGAGGAAGTCGAGTTGAGCAATCAGGATACGCAAAAGACTACGCTGCCGGATGAGTTGTCCGAGCCAGCCGGGCCGGAAGATGCGGCAGAGCCCTGGCAACGGGTGGCCCGGGCTGCCAGCGTGCTCCAAGCCGATACTATGGTGCGGACCGTTCTGGAGGCTCTGGCTGAGGCGCTGATCGTGGTTGATGGTGATGGGCTGATTGTCTTTGTCAACCGCCGTATGGAGGAGATGTTTGGCTATCACCGAGATGAAGTAGTCGGACAGCCTCTGAGCCTGTTCTTGCCGGATCAAGTGGCTGAGATCCACGCCCAACACCTTTCCGGCTACTTTCGCAAGCCGCGCATGCGCCCAATGGGCCAGAGGCTTGAACTGATTGGGAAGCGCAAGGATGGGACGTCGCTGCCCGTTGATATCAGCCTAAGCCCTTTGGATACTGAGGCCGGGCCTTTAGCTCTGGCCTTTATCACCGACGTTACCTTGCGTAAGCAAACCGAACGAGCCTTGCAGCGGCGGAATGAGGAGCTGGATGCGTTTGCACACACTGTGGCGCACGAACTCAACTCGTCTCTGGGATTACTGATTGGCTTCAGCGAGTTCTTGGTTGAGGCACACGAAACGTTGCCCCCGCAGGAGCGGCATACTTACCTGACCATGATAGCCCGAAATGGGCACCGCATGAACAAGCTGATTGATGAGTTGTTGCTCTTTTCCAGTATTCGCAAGGAAGATGTGGCAGTAAGCCCTTTGGATATGGCGCTAGTGGTGGGGGAGGCGTTGAGCCGCCTGGCTCACTTGATTGGGGATTACCAGGCGGAGATTATTCTCCCCGATAGCTATCCGCAGGCTATGGGATACGCCCCCTGGATAGAGAAGGTATGGTTTAATTACATCAGCAATGCCATGAAGTATGGGGGCACTCCTCCCCGAGTGGAGCTGGGCGCCGACGTGCAAGATGATGGGAATGTGAAATTCTGGGTCCGGGATAACGGAGCTGGCCTGACTAAAGAGCAGCAGAGACAGCTCTTCAGGCCCTGGACCCGGTTGGATTCTTCTATTGGCGAGGGGCATGGGCTAGGGCTGTCCATCGTTGAACGCATTTTGGCGAAGTTGAACGGCCACGTGGGAGTCGAGAGCAAGGTAGGGAAAGGCAGCCTGTTCTACTTTACCTTACCTGGCGTCAAGTAAGCACCGTCCAATGCCAAGCCCCCGGTTCTTGATCAGCCGGGGGCTTAGAACATCAGGCAGGATTCCTTCCGCGGGGAGCCGTCTGATCTATGCGAGCTCCTGGCGGGGATAGGCGGAGATTGTGTCCGTGCGGGTACGTCCGCCGTCGTCGTAGCTGATCAGCCAGGTCGGCGACCAGGCCAGAGCTACCAGCTGTACGTTCACATCGCTGCGGCGGGGTTTGATCTCCTGGGTGGTTAACTCGTTCATGGCGTCTTCCCACCTGTGGGTGACCTCGTCGGCGGCCTCCTTAAGCTCGCCTTCCAGCTGCGCGATTTCCTCCTGAATATCGGCGATCTCTTCTCTGGTTTCCTCGGCGTCCAATTTCGCTTTAGACGTCATACGTCGTTTGCTGGCGGCTCTACTGATCCCACGCGTGCTGCGGCGCCCCATGAACAGGCCCAACACAGTCTCCCCGGCACCAATCAGTTCCTCGCGCTTGCGGGCCTCGTGCTCTGCTTCATCATCAGCCAGGTCCCGCTCTTTCTTGCGTAGCCTGTCCTCCAGCCTGTCGAGCCGGGTGGCAGCTTTCTCCTCCAGTGCATCTATGTCCGCATCTCGCCGCTCGCGGGCTGCCTGTTGCAAGCGGATCTTGAAGGCGCGCTCTGTTTCGTCTGGACGTTGGATGATATCCAGCTGGGGATGAATGGTGAGAGACAGCCGACTATTATAATACAGCCAGTCGGCCAGGTCCTTTTGGATATTCTGCAGCTCACGGGCGCTGTTAGCAGCCTCTGGCAGGCTGCCAAAGAATGGCCCCTGCCCGGCCCCAACCCGCTCCGGGCCACGGGCCAGGTCTCTAAGACTGATGGGCAACGCTTCAGCCTCATCCCAGGTCACGCCCCGCACGTCCTGTGGCGCCCAAGCCAGCAAGAGCTTTTCTACCTGCTCCTCGATTTTGCGCTTGGGTTCTACAAAGCGTACGTCAGCCCCGCCCACAATGGCCGGCTCGTAGAGCAATTGGACGCTCTGCACGGCCAGGTCTCGCCCTGCTTTCTGGGCCAGTTGGCGGGTTGCCTCTTGCTGGCTCAATTTCACCGGCACGAAGACTTGCGACACGTCGGGGTCCAGCGCAGGTGGATTTGGCAAATACCCCTCGGGGCCGGCTGGTGCAGGGCCGGTCGTGGCTTTTTCGGGGACCGCAGCGGCAGGTGGCCTGGGACGTGTTCTGTCCGGCTCTTTGCCTCTGACGGTGGCCTTTTGCCCCTGCATCAGTTCACTGACCTGGGGTCTGGTCAGCGGGCCGCGCAGATAACTCATGGCCCACCGAGTCTGGAAGACCACGGGCCGATCTTCGTGGACGTTGTGCAGCAGAAAGACCCGGTTGCCCAGCTGACCTATCAGCGCATCGTAGTCGACTTTTTCGCCCTGCCCACCGGCCTGGGCGATGGCGCCCTTCAGCCCTTCAAGCACCCGGGCTTTGTCCCGCTCGGCCTGGAGCTTGCCAATGAACCAGGTGCCAGCGTTGGTCAGCCCTTTGTAGTCAATGTCTACCGGGTTCTGGGTGACCAGAACGCAGCCTAATCCGAAGGCTCGGGCCTGTTTCAGCAGCGTCAGCAGGGGGCGTTTGGAGGGCGGCTCGGCAGTGGGGGGGAAAAACCCGAAGATTTCATCGAAGTAGAGCAGAGCCCGCAGGCTGGTGGTACCGTCTTGGCGCCGCATCCACATGAGCACGTTTTCCAGCAGCAGGGTCACGAAAAACATGCGCTCGCTGTCGGAGAGGTGGGCAATGTAGAATACGCTGTGGCGGGGCTTGCCATCATCGGTGTAAAGCAGTTGATCTACATCCAACGGTTCGCCTGCCAACCAGCTCTGGAAGGTCGGCGCGGCCACCAGGCTGTTAAAGGCCATGGCCAATTCAAAACGATCCTTTTCAGGATAGAAGGTATCTACATCGAACACGCCCAACTGGCGCACAGGCGGGTTCTGAATTGACATAATGAGAGTAGCCAGGTCCAGGTCCTGGTTTTGGCGCCAGAAGTGTTCAAAAATCGAGGCCAGCAATATGGCCTCCCGGCTGCGGATGGGGTCGGCCTGGATGTCCACCAGCCCTAGCAGGGCTAACACCGTGCCGCTGATCCGCTCGCGAATGGCCTCGGCGTGCTCGTCATAGTCCAGGCCGGGAGCGGCCAGGCTACTGAGGATACTGACGGGTATGCCTGCGTCGGAGCCAGGGGTGTAGATGGAAAACTCGGCTGCTTCCTGCAACCGGCCAATCCGGTCGGGCCCGGTGCCCCAATCGGCCAGCCCGTCCCGCCACTGCTGGGCAATCAAGTCGGCATACTCATCCACGCTTTTGTCTTTGCGCCGGGCGTCATCCGGGTTTACCCAGGGCCGGAAGTCCTGCGGGCGTAGCTGCGGGAATTGGAGCAGCAGATTCGTAATATCCCCTTTGGGGTCGACCAAGATGGCGGGGACCTTGTCAAGGGCAGCCTCTTCCAGCAAGCCGATACACAGCCCTGTTTTGCCGCTGCCGGTCATGCCGACGCAGACAGCGTGGGTGGTAAGATCCCTGGCGTCGTAGTTGAGGGGGGTTGCGGTGCGTTCACTGTTCTTCAGATCGTATTCAGCGCCTAGATAGAAAGTACCCAGGCGTTCGGGTGGTGCTTGCATAAGAGCCTCCTTACGCAGCCAGACGGCTGTGGACCGTGTCGCTTGTTAAGGACAATCTGCGCAGATCGTGTTGCGAACCATCTCAGGCTTGGGTTATCCAAGTTATTATAGCTCGCGGGCGATGGCATGGCAAACTGCATTGGGCCGAGGGGTGCGCCCAACATGTTGGGAAATCCGTGCAAACCAGGCGGGATTTCCTCCCAAAATCTCGGGCAGACCCTGGGCCTGGGCAGGCCGGTGCAAAGCCTGCGCCCCTGCCACAATATATAGGGGTGTGAACAGCGTGTACCACCTACAGGTCGTGGCAACTATCGCGCGTATGAGGGCGTACTTGATGTATTTCAGTTATTTTGATATAATCGTATTAGAACCCCCAATCGCTCGTTGTATGCCAACGCCGCCAGGGGGCAAGCCAAGAATATTCGCCACAGGTGTGGCCGGCTTTGCACTTAACACGTTATTGTGCAAGTCCTGATTTCAGGCATGGGCCTTGTTGATAGACTGTTTATCAGCAAGGGCCATTCGTTTTTTCCATCCAGGTTCCCAACCGGGGCACGCCAAAAAAGGGAAGGTGTGTATGTCCAAACTCAAGTTCCGATTGCCGGATTCTCTGGCACGAGCATTGGGAAGCAACCCTGTAGTTGACGAACTGGCGCAGCGTGTCAATCGCGTGGTTGAAGGCATCCTGGAAAACGAGGCCCTGACAGCTGACCTGGACGATGCTGCGGCGAAGGTGCTGCTCAATTGGGGGATTGCCTGCGCGGAGATGATCGCCCACGGCACGGTTGGCCTGAATGACACTGAAGCGGAAGAGGTGATGTCGCCTCGACTCCGGCCTACTCGTCGTTTGATGCGTTTGGTGAACAAATGGGTTGCCGGCCGCAAGGAGATGGACGTCGAGGGCAGCGCTGCACTGCTGGCCAAGATCGTCGAGCAAGCGGCGATTATCTATGGACAAGATTTCGCGCCTCCCGACGCTGTCCGGCTGGATGCCTTCTTGAGTCAACAACAGGTGTTGATCGACGATCCGCAAGCAAAAATTGAGAGTCTGCGTGACCTGCTGGAAAACTCGATCCGTACTCCAGGAGCAACAGAGGAGGAACATGATGACCAAGACCAAGACCAAGAGATCTGACCCCAAGAAGTCTAAGCCCAAGGCCTCGGCTGCTGCCGGGAAACAAAAAGGCTCCTTCAGCCGGGTTGCCTTCGTGGCGGTGATCTTGGTGATCTTGCTGGGGTATTATTTGGTGACGGGCACCGACCCGTTGGAACTCCTGGATCCAGGCCAGGTGATAATTCCGCCCACCGACGGCTGGTGGCAGGTCTACTTTACCGACCCGCAGCGCATCAACGACCCTGAGGAGCTGCAGGGCTCGATTCCCGGGGTTCTGATCGACTACATCGATGCTGCTCAGCGCAGCATCCATATCGCTGCCTTTGAGTTTGACCTGCCCCAGGTGGCTGAGGCGCTGATTGCGGCCCACCGACGGGGCGTGGAGGTGCGCTGGGTCACCGACGATGAGCATGGTATTGAGGCGGATGAGGACGATGTGTTGGAGCTGTTTGCCAAGCTGGAAAAGGCTGGCATCCAGGTCAAGGACGACGGGCGGGGCGGGCTCATGCACAACAAGTTCTGGATTTTCGATGACCAGACGGTGTGGACCGGCTCCACCAACATCACGGCCAACGGCAGTTTCCGCAACAACAACAACGTGCTGGTGATCGACGATCCTGCCCTGGCGGCCATCTATGAGCGTGAGTTTGCCGAGATGTGGGCGGGTGAGTTTGGGCCAACTTCCCCGTCGACGGTGTATGATCAGGCGGTGGTGATTGATGGCACCCCCGTCCAGGTCTTGTTTGCGGCTGAAGACGAAGTTGCCGGCCGCTTGACGACGCTGATTGAAGGTGCACACAGCAGCATTCGCTTCATGGCCTTCTCGTTCACCCACGACGAGATAGGAGGTGCCGTGCTGGCCCGGGCCCGGGCCGGGGTGGATGTCAAGGGCATTTTTGAGACGCGGGGCAGCGAGACCGAGTATAGCGAAATGCCCGCTCTATACTGTGCCAGGGTGCCGGTGCGCCAGGATGGCAATCCGGGCACGTTCCATCACAAGGTTTTTGTGATTGACGAGGAGATGGTGGTCACCGGCTCCCTGAACTTCTCGGAAAACGCGGATAAGAGCAACGACGAAAACGTAATCATCGTCACCAACCCCGACATAGCCGCCCGCTATCTCCAGGAATTTGAGCGGCGTTGGGCCGAGGCTACCCAGCCAGATTCCAGTGACGTCAAATGCAGGTAGCTACGCTGTGAAGTCTTGTCGGGCAGCGAGCTGGTCAAGCCTGACAGCGAATCCAGGATGAGGCGAATTTCATCTACAGCTAGAAGACTTTTGGGGTTTCGAAAACCCCAAAAGTCTGGGTAAGTGCACTGCGCGCGGCGCAAGCCTGCCCCCCGGACTGCCTCCAGGGGAGGCTGACGGCCAGTCCAGGGTGCCCTGGCCGGGCGGAGAGACATGGGTTAGATTTTGTGCCCCGAACGGGGTACGGGCGGGTGGTGCCGCAGATTGACAAAAAATCAGCCACAAGGTAGGATGGATTCAGGCAACGCATGGATCGCGGGCCGCCTGGCCGCAGGTGTGGTCAGGCGGATGTGGGGTTCTGCCCCCGATCGGAAAAGAGCGCAAGCGAGCAAGTCGCCATGCCCACGAATCTTCCTCCAGAGTATTTTGAGGCTGACAAGCGATACCGGGCAGCCAGCTCGCCCTCCGAGAAAATCGCCTGCCTGGAAGAGCTGCTGGGCACCATCCCCAAGCACAAGGGCACCGATAAGCTAAGGGCTGATCTGCGCAGGCGGCTCTCCAAGCTGAAGAGCGCAGCCCAGACCAAGAAAGGTGCCGGCAAGCGAGAGACGGCCTACCATTTCGATAAGGAAGGCGCAGGGCAGGTGGTGGTCATCGGGCCGGCCAACGTGGGCAAATCCGCTCTGGTCGTGGCCCTGACCAACGCCTCCCCCGAAGTGGCCGACTTTCCATTCACCACCTGGAACCCCACCCCGGGCATGATGGAGGTGGGAGGCATCCAGATCCAGTTGATCGATACGCCCCCCCTGAGCCGGGATTTTATCGAGCCCGACTTGATGGATTTGATCCGCAGGTCGGACCTCATGTTGCTGGTGGTGGACCTGCTGACAGACCCGGTCCAGCAACTCGAGGACACGGTGGCTATGCTGGGCGAGCACCGCATCGTGCCCTGCTATTTGAGAGAACGTTGTGTCGAACGGCAGGGGGTGACCTTCAAACCGATCCTGGTGCTGGCCAACAAATGTGACGACGCGGGCGCAGATGAGAACTACGAGATCTTTTGCGAATTGTTGGGGGAAGATTGGCCCATGCTGGCCGTCTCGGCGACCACCGGCCGCAACCTGGAACGCATGAAGCAGGTGGTCGTCCAGCGCCTGGAAATCATCCGGGTTTACTCCAAGATCCCCGGCCAAGAACCCGATCTCAGCCGGCCTTTTGTATTAAAGCAGGGGGACACCGTCGAGGAACTGGCGGGCAAGGTGCACCAGGATTTTGTAAGAAACCTGAAATTGGCCCGTGTCTGGGGCGAGGGCGTCTTTGATGGGCAATTGGTGGGCCGGGATCACGTGCTGTCCGATGGCGACGTGGTGGAGCTGCACATTTAACGTCAGCCGGCTGTCTCGCGAACGTCATCGTCCAAATCTTGCCGCGAGACTCGGGCCGGAAGGCGTGCGGCGGGAAATCACACCTGGCTTCTGGAGACAATGCACCTAGTCCTTGAGGGTTTTATCCTGGGCCTATCTGTGGCCGCTCCCATCGGACCGACGAACATCGAGATGATCCGGCGTGGGCTGAAAGGTGGTTTTGGAGCCTGTGTTCTGTTTGCCGCTGGCGTGGACGTGGCCCTGATAACCTACCTGGCGGCCGTCTTCGCCGGGTTCTCTTTTCTAACGGAAGTCGAAGCGTTCAACATAGCCCTGTCCGTTTTCGGTATTCTGGTCCTTTTCTATTTGGGGTATATGAACGTCAAGGACTTTTTTGGACGTCATAGCTTAAACCTGGAGGATGGGGGCCACGACGACAGGCACTTCATGGCGGGCATACTGCTCACTCTCACCAATCCGGCCGTGCTTCTGTTTTGGTCCGGGATCATCGGGGTGAATCTGGTCAGCCGGGAGTTCAGCATGCGGAACGGGGCGCTGGTGAGTGGGGGCATCGTGATGGGGGTCAGCGTCTGGTTATTGGCCCTATCAGCCCTGCTGCATCGAGGGCGGAAGACCATCACACCGGCCGTATTCGGGTATGTCTCTGGGGTCGCCGGCCTGGTGTTGATCGGATTTGGGCTGAGTTTTGGATACAGGATTGTGCTCAAGTTTTTTTGATAGAGGTCCTGACGTGATGATCGAAAGCATGACTCTACTCTCGTGGAATGTGAATGGCATCCGGGCCGTGCATAAGAAGGGCTTTCTGGACTGGCTGGCCGAGGCCGATCCCGACATCCTGTGCCTGCAGGAAACCCGGGCTGAGCCGGCCCAATTGCCGGCGGCCCTGGCTGAGCCGGCCGGCTACCACGCCTTTTGGAACGGCTCGCTTAGCAAAAAGGGTTACAGCGGCACCGCCCTGCTCACCCGGACGGAGCCGTTGGAGGTGGAATTTGGCCTGAGCATGCCTGAATTTGACCAGGAAGGGCGCACCATCATCGCCCGTTACCCCAGCTTTACCCTGATCAGTTGCTACTTCCCCAACGGGGGCCGCGACCACAGCCGGGTGCCTTTTAAGCTGGCCTTCTACGATGCCTTCCTGGAGAAGTGCCAGGATTTGCGCGCTCAGGGCCAGACGGTGGTCTTTTGCGGGGACGTGAACACCGCCCATCGGGAGATCGACCTGGCCCGCCCCAAAGAGAACCAGAACACCACCGGCTTCCTGCCCGAAGAGCGGGCCTGGATTGACCAGGTGGTCGAAGCTGGATACGTGGATACCTTCCGTCATGTGCATCCAGACCTGGCTGATCAATACACCTGGTGGTCCATGGTCACCCGGGCCCGGGAGCGCAACATCGGCTGGCGGCTGGATTACTTCTTCGTGGTCAAGGAGGCGGTGGATCGGATCAAGGATGCCTTCATTTTGCCGGAGGTGACCGGCAGCGATCACTGCCCGGCGGGGTTGGAGTGGTTGGTTGGCTAGATGAAAGCCCCCCAACCCCCCAAAAATTGGGGGGGATCCCTGCGCTAGTCGCGGGCTTCCCCAGTATGGGGGACACGGGGGCGACCCCACCCAAAAACAAAGGCCGACCGTCGGATAACGGGCGGCCAGCTATGTGTTTCTAAACGGCAGCAGTCCTTGAGCGGCCAGAGGACCAGCGCCACCTGGCTGCCGGATGGCGGGCCAGGCATCAAGGTCTGGGATCAACCCCGCATCATGCGCAGCGCGGTAATACCTGTCCGGAGCGGCTCTTACATTCATCCACAGCCGCGGGCTTTTCTTTGGAAGGCAGCAGGGCCCCAACCAGCACCCCGGCCAGCACCAGCACCGCCCCAATCAGGAAGTTCCACGTGATTTCCTCACCGGCCAATGTGGATGCCACCAAAATGGTGACCAGGGGAACCAACACGAATCCGTAGGAGGTTCCTGAGGCTGACCATTTGCCCAAGACAAACAGATAAAGCAGAAACGCAACCACGGTCACGAAGAAGACCAGGTAAATGAAAGCGATCCAGGTATTGGCTTGAGTGGGGATATTCCAGCGTTCCTGACTGAGCAGCGAGGCGATGCCCAGGATGATGGCCCCAACCGTCATGCTAATTGCGTTGGTCATGATGGGTGGATTGGGCGGGAATTTCTTGATCAACACCCCACCTTCGGCGAGGCAAGCCGCAGCCAGGATGATCGCGACAATGTGCGGCAGCGAAAGGTTCGACCCCGAGACCCCGCCGCCAACTGTAAAGGCAATCCCACCCACAGCCAGGAGCGAACCAAACAATCCGCGCCGGCTAATGGCTTCGACGCCGTGCAACGAAGACAGAAAAATGGTCAAAAGGGGCACGGTAGCCATCAGAATCTGGTAACGACTGGCTGGCGTAGCCACCAATCCCCAACCGATCAGCGTAAAAGCCAGGCCGACGGTTAAGGCGCCAAACAGCACAGCCCCCAACAGCGCGCGCCCTTTGGGCAGGGGGATCTTCCGAAAGAAGACCAAGGCCCAAAAAACAAGCGCGGCAAGCGCAAAACGGGATGTTGCCGCCCAAAAGGGTGCCAATTCGGCGTAGGTCATGCGAATGGCAACTGAGGCGCCTCCACCAACCAGTACGAACAATAAGAAAGGCATTAAGATCGATCGCTCCGGCAAAGCCGGTCGGGCAAGAGTTTGGGCTGTCATTGATAGTTCTCCATTGGCTGGATTGTTCTTCGTTACCAGCCTTTCGCTAAGTGCCTATCCCAATAATCTTGAAGCCGGCGCACCCCTGCTACACACCACACTCAGGGTGTGGTATGGGGTCAGGTGTGCGCCGGCAGTTATTCGGGCTGGCAAAAGCATTGATTGGTGGTTCTTGCCAAGATGACCTGGTTGTCGATTACCACCTATCGCGACGGCGCTGGCACCTCGACCCCCAGCTGTTGCAGAATCCCAGACACGCCGCCGTCGGCCGGCACATCCGCATGCAGGCGAACCGCTTGGCTCCCTTCAAAGGTAACTTCGGCGTGCTCGACGGGCAACTTAACCTTCTTGCCGGTGGCTGGGATGACTGGCATACCCATGGGCGACAGGTCCAGATCGCCGGTGTGGGTGCCAGTAATCTGATGGGTGGTGCGCGCCACATTGCCGGTCACCTGCACGTCGCTCAGATTGAATGAAAAATCTGGAAAGGCGGCGTTCAACAGCACGTGCAGTCCCAGCCATTGCTGACCGCTAATGGGCTCGGGTACGGGTCCACTGAACACGAAATCATCCGACAAAAAGCTGGCGGCTGTGGCCATGTCTCCTGATTCTATGGCTGCGTATATCTTCCTGATAATCTCTGCTGTATTCATCGAAAGCTCCTTTTTTGAGGGTTATCTGAGTACGGATACTTACCTGATCATACCATCAGTCGCGTTATTTGGCAAATTAGATCGAGTTAATCAGGTTAAATTTTCACGGTATATTCCGACACCTGCTCGGGGGAACTGTTGGGTTTCAGGTAGTTCAAGCCGATTTGCGGCTGGGTGTGTTGGGTTTCGCCGTTGGCTCAACCCAACCTACAGCTGCTCGGGGGAAGTGTTGGGTTTCAGGTAGTTCAAGCCGATTTGCGGCTGGGTTTGTTGGGTTTCGCCGTTGGCTCAACCCAACCTACAGCTGCTCCGATCCGAAGATGGTAGTGTGGTCGATCAATCGGATTGGCGGCGGGGTGTGTTGGGTTTCGCCG
>CP070811.1:1104099-1111879 GCA_020343875.1 Anaerolineales bacterium
CCCCACAGGATGGGACGCATGCCGCGCGGAGCGTCGTCGACCTCCAGGGCCTGGCGTAATTGTCTCACCCGTTCCGCAAGCGCCTCGCGGCCCAACTCGGCCACGTGACCGTGCACCTCCCCGCTGGGGGTGACGGCCCAGATCGCTGTGCGATCGGACAGGACGTGGAATACCAGCCGGGCTAATGACGGAGGCTGAGCTGATTTGGGTCGGTCTTCAACTTCGGGGATTGGTTCATCGCCAGAAAGTGTGTGGGCGCTGGACTGGACGCTTGGAGCCATCTGAGATACCATGCTCATAGGATCCAGGGGGCCGGGAGGGGCGATGGGGGCTATCGCGGCCATCACGTCGAAGTCGTCCGCCAAGGAGGGAGTCCCAGGTGCCATCTGGGCCGGCGAGTCTGAAAATCGTTCAGAGAAGGGGCGTGTTCTACTGGACCGAATGTGAAGCGCGGACGACGGTCGCCAACGCCGTCGGTGTCCCATCAAATCACGCAGAGCCCGGCCCCGGGCCTCTTCGGCCACAGCCAATGCCTCTTGATAGGCGCCAGCATTTGTCTGGGCCTGCTCCAGGTGAACGACGATCAGCTGGTCGAAGATATCCAGAACGCTCTCCAGGAAGGTGACTTTGCCCTCGTCGGTGCGCAATTCCCGGTGGCGAGCTGCGATCAAGTCCAGGCTGCGCCGGAAGGAAGCCGCAGCCCCATTTAGATCACCGGCCACGTGCTGGCAGCGACCCAGGCCCCAGCAGGCATACCACAGCGTGTCGTCGTCATCCACTTGCTCCGCCAGCGCGGCTGCTTCTAGGAAGGCAGCCTGGGCCTGGTTGTAGTGTTCCGCCTCAAGCAACAGGCCTGCCAGCCCGGCCCGCGTTATCCCTTCGCCGCGTGGGTCGTCAACCTGTGCGTAGAGCGCCAGGGCCTGCCGGTAGCTTTCCAGGGCCTGGTTGGTTTGTCCCTGGCCCCGGTAGATGCCGGCCAGCACTCCTAGCGCGCGCCGTTTCTCTGTGGGCGCGGCATGCGCCTCGAGTACGCTTAAGGCCTCCCCGAGTGTGCCAGCGGCAGTCTCCAGCTCGTCGCGACGACGGTGAATGATAGCTATATGCGTCAAGGCATGCCCCTGCAGCTCAGGCACATGGGTTATCTCCGGACGGCCCAACGCCTGCTGGTAAGCATTCAAGGCGGGTGCTTCTTGCGGCTGGCGCAAATAAGCGTTGCCAATGTTGATCAACAGCCTGACAGGTAGTGCGAGGTCGATTTCAGCCTGGTCCAGGTCTTGGGCCGTGGCCGCCTCGTACAAATCCGGCGTGACCAGGTCACGTCCCCCAACAAACGTTTTCTCGACAGCCCCCAGCGAGATCAGCACCTCATCAATGTCAAACTGCGTCTCTCTTGCCAGGGCCTTGAGCCCCGTTTCGTAGGCAATCACAGCCTTTTGCACCTGGCCATCCGCCTCCAGGGTTTGACCCAACCGGTTGAAAAGCACTGCTATCAGGCGCGGTCGTTTCAAGGTTTGGGCCAGGCTTAGTGCTCGACCGTGAGCCAAGATAGCCTCACGGTAGTGGCGACTGTTTTGATAGGCCAGGGCTTCGTTTTCAAGGTAGACAATGTCTTGATAGGCGCTCATTGGCAGTCTCCCCCTGGATGTAGTGCTGCTGGATGGTTACTTCTCAGGCTAAGCTCAGCCAAAGTTTGAGATGAATGCCCGCTCTTTGCCTATGGCTACTTCGGCCGGTAGCTGTTGATGAAGTTGGACGGGTGGGCATAGGCCAGCAATACCTGCTCCCGATCTTCCGGCTTCTGGTAGCCCCATTTTGAAGCAGGCAGGCGCTTGAGGCGGATCTCAAAATGGAGGTGGGCCGGAAGATGGTCGTCCCCCCCTTTGCCGATGCGGCCGATCCGGTCACCCCGCCTTAGGATATCGCCTTTGCGGACCAGGCGCTGCTGGAGATGCGCATATTGGCTCCACACCGTCTGGCCTGAGGGCAGACAGTGCTCAATCAACACAATGTTGCCCCAGGTGGGGAAGCGCTGAGAGGTCACCACCCTGCCATGGGCTGTGGCGTAGACCGGGTCGCCCAGGTCGACATCGGGGGTATCACCCGGCCCGAGCTTACGGTTCCAATCTTCGCCAGTGTGCCAGGCTTGACGTTCGGCATAATAAGCCTGATTCACCAGATCGGCGGCTACATAGTATCCCAGACCGTCGGGCTTGCCCACCGGGAAGTCGAAGCCATCGGCCAGCAGGGGCCATGGCATGGCGGGGGGTAGGCCGCGCTGGCGATGGAAATCGATATTGGCGATGGCAGGGCTCACGTCTTCTGAGATGCCACTTTTGAGCAAGAGATGGCCACATTGCTTGTGGAGTTCGAAGAGCAGCGGGTAATCCGGGTGCAGTGGGCCGGTCATGCCCACATTGATGTCCCCATCGTTGTTGTCGTGATCGGTGGCCACGAAGCCCCACGGCATATAGCAACTGGCTCCCTTTCTAAACCAATTGGCCATGTCGGTCCGGGTCTTTTCGGGGCGATTGGGGTAAATATTCCGGTCAAAGCCAGCCTCTTCGATGATGAAGGGTTTCTCAAATTCCCTGGCCAGGTCGCTGTCATCCTCAATTTCCGGCGGGTGCTCGTTGCCGTTGTAAGCGTGGACGGTGATGAAGTTGATGTGGCAGGAGCGGTACAGGTCTCTTCGCAAGTCTGGCTTGTCGCCCATCCAGGCGTGGCGGGTGCTGACCATGCCAGTGGTCACCATGTGGTTGGAGTCCCAGCCCTTGATGGCTTCTGCGACAGCTTTGTTGAAATCCACAAAGACTTTTGGCTCTCGTTCGGCCTTGAGTTCGTTGCCAATTTCCCAGGCAAAAATGTGCGGCTCATTCCTGAAGGCCTTAACGATATGTTCCACAAGTGGCAGGTAGTTCTCTTTATACCCACCTGCGAAGAAAGCTTTGTTCAGCATTCTCTTACCGTCGCTGGATTGCACTTCGTAGAACTTCTCATCACCTCGCACATAAAAGGGCACGTCTTCGTACAAGTTAGTCAGTGATGGTAGGAGATATATGTTAGGGAAGTGCTGCTTGATCAACTCCACTACCTCCCGCAGGCGGGCCTCGATCTGTTCGGGGGTAGCGTCCCTGTGGGCCAAAAACACACGCACCAGACGGGCATTCATCGTGTTGGCGGCATGCAGTTGTTGGCGACGATGCTCAATGGGGGCATGCCTGAAGTAGTCAAGGTCGTGGCCATAGTGGACCAAACCGCGGATATTGACGCCGACGAAGCGCATAGGCTGTGCTTTGAGCTGGAACTGGGCGTCCACTACCTGCACAAAATCGGGTGAGGGGGCTGCCGTGGTAGCCGGGGGGTGAGGTTGGGCTGCAGCCGACACGACGGCGGGCTGCTCCGCATGGGCTGGAACTTCCCCCTCGACTTGAGGCATCACATAGCTTTTGTGGGCTCTGAAGACAAAACCATCTGCCTCAAGGCCTGGGTTATGCTTCAAAACCTCCTTGGCAAAGATCTCCCAGGTCAAGCCAGGTATCTTATCTTTTAGGTGTCCTTCCCAGTATTGCCACCGGTTGCCAAGAAACCCGGTGATGTGATGTGTCCAGGCCATATCAGGGGCAGGGGCCACGTCTCGGGTGCGTGGCGTTCGAATAAACTGGGCCTGGTCCCATTGACCGACTGGGGCGTAAACCAGCCCTTTTTCGTAGATCTGGGCGACGTAGCATTGATCCTGATATGTCGCTTCAAACTCGCCGGTCAAGCGTTCACCTAGGCTATTCTGCCGGGCTACCTTGTATAGCATAGCCTTGGGGTTGAGAGGAATAACCAGCGGCTCCCCGATCGCACGCAGTGTTTCCTCCAGGCTCAACTCCGGGACTGTAGGGGGCTCGGAGGGGGTGGGCGTTTCGACTGGTTCTGGCTTTGGTTCCAGCGCCATGGCATGTAATTCATCCATAAGCGTAAGTGTCTGGCCCTGGTTGTCTTCGCCGGTGTGGCGGAAGGTGACCCATTTCCCTCCCGGTCCTACTTGAAAGAGGCAGGCTCCTATGACGTAGTCGTTCTCCACCAAGGACTGATTATACCAGCGCAATGACCGCTTGTAGCTCTCCTCTGAAACGGAATCCCACCCGTAAAGCCAGCCGACATCGGCGTCTTTTTCCGGCCGGTCGTCTTGGGGGTGTACCTTGGAGTGCATGTACATGCGGGCCAGGCCGGCCTCGGTCATAATGACGCGGTGCTGGTCGCCGTAATCTTGGCGTATCCTGGCCATAATGTCCCGATAGAACCCGCACCCGCTCTTGGTCCCCGGCTCGTCCGGGTTCATGTGTGGCCAGCCATACTCGTGAAAGCCCAGATAGGTGTAAGCATCCAGAGTCTTGGGGAAGTACTCGAGGTAGTCTTCGCCTGTGATCCAGTTCCCGGCCGCGAAGTTGAAGGCAATCGCTTCCAGGCCTTCAGCCCGGAGGCGTTCCAGGAAGGCCACCTGGAGGGTGTCGTATGTTGCTGAGCGCCGGGCGATCAAATCGGGGTGTTCTTTGAAGACGGCAGAGGCTGGGCCAGGGATCGATTCATTCAAGGACATCCACGCGTCGACGAAGAGACGCCCATTCTGTCCGCGTTGCGTCGCAAAGTTGAAATCGTGGGCCAGGATGTGCTCAGCCAGCTCGATCCCGACTTTGACCGGGTCTGGGTGATCCAGGGCTGGCCCCTGCAGGCTATGGGGGAAGAAGAGGCGGCCGATCACAAAGGTGTCCGGTGACAACTCGTTGCGTATCTTACGTAATATACTCTTGTCGTCCAGCTCAGTCAGAAGCACAGGCGGCTTGAGGCTCTCGATAGCTGCAATGACCCCTGGTGCGCCAAAGTTCTTGGTGTAAAAGCCTAGTTTGTTCACGACGCTTCCTCCTCACATTTCTGGGGACCTTTCAGAGAGTGCTGCTCGCATCAGCCTGTGCATACTTCGCTTGAGCGGCTTGCTCCACATACAAGGAGTCGGCCGCTGCCCTCAGACGCGAGCGGCGATTTTCCGAAAGCTCGTTGCTTGCAGGCAGTTTCGCTGTGGCTGAATGGCTGGGCCTGCTGGGCTCCTGATCTTATGCTGACTCAGGATGCTTTAGCCCTGCGGCGGTTGGATCACGTGGAACGCAATTTGGGCCGTGTTCCACTCGTCTTCCACTGATGCGGGCGGAGAACCCAGCGCACGCGCCCGACCACCGCTCATGGCCTGACCTAGCAGCGCACCCAAAGCGGAGACCGGCTTGTGGCCGATTGCTCTGACCTTGCGTTTGGTGTAAGGTTCTTTAAGCGATTTCTGCTGCAATACCTCAAAATCGGTATCTTCAAGGGTGGCGATCACCTTGATATACTCCCGGACTTCGTTTAGCTCTTGGGGCAAGCTGGGTGCCAACTGTTGCATGCGTTTGCGAGATAGCCCCAGAGAAAGGGCCTCGCCCGCCGGCAATGCTTCGTGCGACCCTTGTACACTTGGGTAGAGCTGGAGAATCGCCCAATCATGGCTGAAGTTGAAGATCGCCAAGTAGAGATCCTGCTCTGAGTGGTTGGTCACTTCCAACACAATTCGCTGACCTGCCTCAATGATGATCTCCCCCTCCTGGGGCGTTTCAAAAGGTACGCCAATGGGCTGCTGGGTATCTGGATCGAAATCAAGCTTTTTGATGGACAGGCCAATCAGTCCCGCCAGCTCCGAATAGCTGGCTGTATTCTGCAATTTGAGGGCGTTCTGGTAGCGGATGATATGGGCCAGGTCGCGTCCCAGCTCTGGCAGCTGGTTCAGCGGGAAGGGCGCCACCAGGCGCTTGCCGCTGGAGTCCTGCAGCTCCAGGCTTGCATCCACCAGTTGCACCCGAAAATCGGCTGGGACGTGGCTGGGAGCCAGCTTGACGTAAGGTGCGATAAGATCTTGGCTTAGATGGGTTCGCACGGCGTCCAGGATCTCCCCCTCGGGGATATCCAGTACCACCCGGCGTTGCATATCGCCGTGGTTGAGACGGTAGATCATAGTTTGGGCGTGAATCGGGATGTCCTCCTCACCATCTTCCACGCTGCAACCACTGCGGACGGCGCCTACCTTTGCCACGCACAGGGTGGCCAGGGGCGGCCCGGCCTCTTCCAACGTGCGCGTCTCCGCGGGGTAGACGTGAAGCTGGCTGCCCTCGGTCAGCCCATGGGCGACGCCGCCATCCACCCAGATCAACCCCTCACTCGTATCCACCACGCTCAAGAAAAGGTCGCGAGCCGGGCGCAGGCCGCCAAAGACCAGCCGGTCCCGATCCCCCTCACACTGCGGAGTCTGATCCTGGTAGGTGGTGTTGACCTGAAAACGTACCCGCTCGTGCAATTCACGATAGGTGAGCGGACGCTCAGGCGACATCTGGGATAACTCCTGGATCAGAAAGTAGCTCAGTGCACCGTGCTCTCGGTAACCCTCGCCCTCTTGGACGATGTGCTCGTTGGACTCCTCTCGGTCAAGACAGCCGGCCAGTAGGACATGCTTTTCACCCATGACCCAGCCACTGGGGCTGCTCAGGCCCCTGGTTCGTGCTATGGATGCAGGGGGGTGCTGCATTGGCTGGGGACGCAGGTCAGGTTTGCAGCGTCGGGCACGGACTATGTTTGGTTTCTTGAGACCGGAGCCTGAGTGGCAGCAGTCCAGGATGACGGTGACATTGTCAGAGTACTTGTTCAGTTCATCTAACCATTGGCCTAGTTCCCAATCCTTGATGTCGTACACGCCTTCGATCCGGCTGTCGTGGGGGACGATGGTTTCGTCCAGGCCGTCCGGTTCAGTGCCGGTCTCGTCTGGAGCCTGGGAGCCGTGGCCGCTGTAATGAAACAGAAAAGCCGGGGCTGCGCCTTCTTTCCCGGCTTCGGCCCAGGCCCGGGCCTGGGTGGTCAAATGTTCCCTGAATGCTTCCTGGATAGCTTGATAAGTGGCCTGGTCGTTCGTCAGTTTTTTGATATTTTTCGAGGCCACGCTGAACTTATCGTGCAGCAACTGCTCCATAGCATCTACATCGTTGACACAGCCTCCCAGGTCAGGCACGTCCGAGCTGGCATAGCGGTTAATGCCAACCAGCAGGGCGTACATCGTTGGCCTGTCGCCGCTCATAGTGTTCCTCCTTGATGGGTTCTTGTCTGCACTTCCTGGCAGAGATCTCAGGCAAAGGCTACCAAAGAGGGCATCACAGTTGCGGTTTGCCTTACTCCTGGCCCGGGCAGGTGGGCCGAAGGTCCCCATGCACTGGCGCCAGCACGCTGCCTCCCATTGCTTCTTTAAGAGATCTTTTTGACAGGTTAGAGCTCCTCTCTTTCATTACGTGAGTTTAGGTGCCAAAGACCTGCTCCAGGGCGTGGCGCATAACAGGGATGGGCGCCTCAACCCCTGTCCACATCTGGAAGGCGATGGCTCCCTGGTAGACCAGCATGCCCAGTCCGTCAAGAGTGTCAGCACCCTGGGCTGCAGCGGCACTCAGGAAAGCCGTTTGGGGCGGGTTGGGAATCACGTCGCAGACGAGCAGGTCAGGGCGGATAGACGCCATGACGATCGGCGGCATTTCCCGTACCTGGGGGAACAGCCCGATCGAAGTGGCGTTGACCAGAATATCGGCCTCCCATGGGACAGAATAGTCCGCGCGCCAGGGCACAAATTGTACTTCAGCGGGCGTCTTGTCTGACAGGTGTTTCGCCAATTCTTGCCCCCGGCTGAGGGTACGGTTGACGATGGTGATGTGCGCTGCGCCGGCCAGAGCCAGCTCCA
>CP070811.1:1111979-1122123 GCA_020343875.1 Anaerolineales bacterium
CGTGGTGACGCGGAGTTTCAACGACGAAGACGTGGTGGACCTGGCGCGCCTCACTCTTGAGCGAGACTGGCATGTGCGCTTTATCGAGTTAATGCCCTTAGGTGGGCCAGCCGAGATTGCGTTCAACCACTATGTCTCTACCCGCGAGACGATGGATCGCATCGAGGGGACGCTGGGACCGTTATTTTCCCTTCACAACGGGGACATCGTGGGTGAGGCGCGCCTCTACCGGTTGGCAGCAGCGATGGGAACGGTAGGCTTCATCAGTCCGGTCAGCGATCCATACTGCGACGGCTGCAACCGGATGCGTCTAACAGCCGACGGGCGGATCCGGTTGTGCCTTCTCTCGGAAAAGGAGTTGAACTTCCGGGACACGTTGCGCCAGGATGGCTCTCACGAAGACCTGGTGGCACTCTTCCGACGTGCCATTTGGGCCAAGCCGAAGGGACATCTGCTCCAAGAGGGCATTCATCCCCAGAATCGCACTATGAGCCAGATTGGAGGATAATAGCGCCGGCAGAGAGCCCGGGCGCGAGTATAGGACCGACTTTGGCGACGATAGGGCCGCCAGTCGGTCTTTTTGTGTTGACGCAGGCTGCTCGCCCGGATTAGAGCCCTGACAGCGAACTTTAGTGCTTGATTTGACAATTCCCAAAAGTTTGTTATGATTGTATCCATACAATAGGTACAATCATGGTAAAAACGGAGACTTTTCTTTACCAGGAGATAGCCGAATCCCTGCGCCGGCGGATCGCCTCGGGGGATCTCCAGCCCGGAGATAAGCTGCCGCCTGTGCGAGAGACTGCCCGGCAGTGGGACTGTACTCCAGGCACAGTGGGCCGCGCCTACGCCCAACTGGCCCAGGAAGGGCTGGTGGCTGGACATCGGGGCGGCGGGACGCGGGTCACACCCAATGCACTGCAGCCGGAGCATCCCACCTGGCACTGGGCGAGCCTGATCAATCAGGCCGAGCAATTCTTACTGGCCGCGATCAGAGGCGGGCACACCCCTGCCCAGGCCGAGGCTGCCCTATCGGCCGCCATCTCCCGCTGGCTAGATCTGGGGCGCGAAGGCACTCCCCCGCCACCAGCATCCATCCAGGTCGTAGAAAGGCTCCGCTTTGTCGGCAGCCACGATCTCACCATCGAATTGATATCCCGTATGCTGAGCGAAGAGGCCTCCCAGGCCCAACTTTGCATCGAATATGTGGGCAGCCTGGGCGGTCTGATAGCCCTGGCTCGAAACGAGGCCGAGGTGGCAGGCACCCACCTGTGGGATGAAACGACCGACACTTACAATTTGCCCTTCGTGCAACGCCTGTTGCCCGGGCGGCAGGTGGTCTTGGTAACGTTGGCTCATCGCTCCCTGGGACTTATCACCCCATCTGGGAATCCTCAGCAGCTGCGGAACCTGTGGGACTTAGGCCATCCTGACGTGCGCCTGATCAATCGCCAATCCGGTTCCGGCACGCGCGTCTGGCTGGACGCTCAGTTCAAGGCGCTCGACATCTCCCCCGAGTCGGTGCCGGGCTATGATCAGGAGGAGTCCACCCACCTGGCCGTGGCCCGCGCCGTGGATCAAGGTCAGGCGACGGTCGGCCTGGGCATCCATGCTGCCGCCTCAGCTTACGAACTGGATTTCATCCCTCTGACCCAAGAGCGATACGACCTGGTCTTCCCAGAGCCAGTGTGGAGCACTCCGGTAGCGCAGGCACTGGTAACAGTTATCCGCTCGCCCCGTTTCAAGCAGGCCGTCGCCGCCCTGGGCGGCTACGACACGTCAGAAACCGGGCTGGAAACGTGGATACCCTAAGCCTAGGAGTGGACTATCAACGAGATCCTGAGCGGTTTGTTTCAGGCCATCCAATTGATCATCACCAGAGACCCGGCCCTGTTCGAAATCGTGGCCCTATCGCTGCGGGTGTCGAGCACAGCTCTGTTATTCAGTACGCTGGTCGGTGTCCCGCTGGGCGCTGCGCTGGGGTTGAGCCGCTTTGCCGGGCGGCGGCTGGTCATCGCCTTGCTGTATACCGGCATGGGCTTTCCTCCCGTGGTGATCGGGTTGTTCGTCTACTTGATGCTTTCCCGCAGCGGTCCATTAGGGAGCCTGAACTCACCTCTGATCCCAGCGCTTTTCACGCCAGGGGCCATGGTGGTGGCACAGAGTATCATTTCGTTTCCTCTGGTGGGAGGCTTCACCATGGCGGCCGTCATGGGCGTAGACCCCCAGCTGCGCCAACAAGTCCGCTCCCTGGGCGCTACCCCTTGGCAGACGACGCTGGCCGTGTTGACGGAAGCCCGGGTAGGTGTCGTGGTGTCTATCATCGCTGGCTTTGGGAGCATCATCTCCGAGGTAGGCGCGGTGATGATGGTGGGCGGCAACATCGAGGGACGCACGCGGGTATTGACTACCGCCATTGTGCTGGAAACGAGCAAGGGAAACTTTGATCTAGCCATGGCCATCGGAGTCATATTGCTGGGGCTGGCCTTCCTGGCCAACGTGGCTATGCTTTCCCTCCAGGGCAGGGCATTTAGTAATGAGTGACTTCGTCTATCAACTTCGGGACGTCACCAAGGAGTATAACGGACGTCGTGTACTCCAGGTGGATGGTCTGGATATCCGACCGGGGGAGATTTTCGCCCTGGTCGGCCCCAGCGGCGCGGGCAAGAGCACTATGCTGAGACTGCTCAATTTCCTGGAACACCCGACTACGGGTCGCATCCATTTCCGGGAGGCGGAATTCAACCCGAGCCGGCCCATGCCTTTGAAACTGAGGCGCCGCGTGACCACCGTCTTCCAGAGCCCCCTTCTTCTGAACCGAAGCGTTGGGGCTAATGTCAGCTATGGGTTGCGGTTGCGCGGCCGGCGAAACTCGGGGCGCCGGGTCGAGGCGGCTCTGAAAGAGGTGGGGCTTAAGCATATGGCCCGCCAGCGGGCGCGGACGCTGTCCGGCGGCGAGGCGCAGCGAGTGGCCCTAGCCCGGGCGATTGTGCTCCAACCAGACGTGCTGCTGCTTGACGAGCCGACCGCCAACCTGGACCCGTATAACGTAGGGCTGATTGAAGATATCGTGCAGGCGCTCAACCGCCAGCGGCAGACTACCGTGGTGCTGGTGACCCACAATGTCTTCCAGGCCAAGCGATTGGCCCACCGGGTGGCGCTGCTCCTGGAAGGCCAGATTGTTGAGGCAAGCGACGTGGAGATGTTCTTTGAGTCTCCACGCGATCCACGCACCGCTGCGTTCGTGCGCGGGGAGATGGTGTATTGATCAGAGGTGACGGAGGAAAGACAATCGTTTGATCATTCTTATTCACATCTCAAGAAAGGAACCCTGCCATGAATAAGAAGTTCTTCAACACGTTAGTCCTGGTCACCTTGATCTCGGCTATGCTGGTGGTACCCCTTGCAGTGGCTGCCCCACCGTCTCAGGCGGAAGGCAAAGTCTACACCGTTCAGAAAGATGACTGGCTATCCAAAATCGCCGAAAAAGAATACGGCGACCCTTTGGCCTACCCGGCCATTGCTTACCACAACAACCTGAAGGCCCAAGAAGACAGCACTTACACGCGGATCGACGACCCTGACTTCATCGAAGTGGGCTGGACCATCTACATCCCCAGCGCGGAGCAAGCAGCTGCCTACTTGAGCCAAACAGCGACTGAGCCCCAGATGTTGATCCTGGCCACTACCACCAGCACCGAAAACTCGGGCTTGTTGGCCTATCTGCTACCCGACTTCGAGAGGGAATACAATACCCAAGCCGACGTCATCGCCGTCGGTACCGGCCAGGCCCTGAAACTGGGGGAGGACGGCAACGCCGACGTGCTCATGGTCCACGCCAGAGATCTGGAAGACGCTTTCATGCAGGCTGGTCACGGTGTGCGCCGCGAAGACCTGATGTACAACGACCTCGTCATCCTCGGCCCGCCGGATGATCCGGTCGGCATCGGGGGGCTAACGAACGCGGCCGAGGCCTTCCAGAAAATAGCCCAAGCCCAGGCTCCCTTCGTCTCACGAGGTGACGAGTCCGGCACGCACACCAAGGAGAAGGCCATCTGGGGGGAGGCCGGGATTGAGCCAGCGGGCGACTGGTATATCTCGGCTGGCCAGGGAATGGGCGCCGTGCTGACCATGGCTGATGAGGGTCAGGGCTACACCCTTAGCGACCGGGCTACCTACCTGGCCCGCACCCTGGAAGGCACTGAATTGGTGATCCTAGTGGAGGGCGATCCGATCTTGTTCAATCCCTACGGCGTCATTGCGGTAAACCCGGACAAAGGTCCCCAAATCAAGGTCGACCTGGCAAACACCTTCATCGATTGGCTCATCTCGATGCCCACCCAGCAGAAGATCGGAGAGTTTGGTGTGGAGGAATTTGGCTCGCCGCTGTTTACACCCGATTCGGAGCCATGGCGCGCGGCGCGCGGCAGCCAGACGAGTTAGATGAGCGGACCCCCTTAGGATACCCGCAAATTTGCCACGCCAACACGAAAAAGCCGGCCATCAGAATGACCGGCTAAATCTCATGCGTCGTGCCAGCTATAGAGCTGGCCTATGCACCAAAGCAGTTTTCACCCACCTTGTTACGCCGCTTTGTCCAGCTCCCAACCAATAGGCTGCCCGAAGCTATCGAACAGCTCAGGACCGGTGATGCCCCGGATCGTGTC
Organism: Anaerolineales bacterium; assembly: GCA_020343875.1. Lineage (GTDB taxonomy): Bacteria > Chloroflexota > Anaerolineae > 4572-78 > NAK82. The sequence continues at coordinate 1,116,647 of CP070811.1, forward strand.
AGCCGTGATCTTGCAGCTCTTGATGTCGGGGCGTGATGGGATTTCGTACATCACGTCGAGGAGCGTCTCTTCGATGATGGTGCGCAAGCCCCGCGCCCCAGTTCTGTGCTTCAGCGCCTCTTCGGCAGCGGTGCTTAACGCGCCGGAGGTGAACTCCAGGGTTACATCGTCAAGGGCGAACAATCGCTGAAACTGTTTTACAATAGCATTCTTGGGCTCGGTGAGGATTTTGACCAACGTCTCCTGGTCCAGCGGCTCCACGCTAACTGTCACCGGCAGGCGGCCCACGAACTCAGGAATGAGGCCATATCTCAGCAGGTCATCGGGGATAATCTGGCGCAGCAGTTCAGTGGCAGTAGCTTCACGCCGCCGCTGGCTTGCACTACCGCCCGAGAAGCCTATCTGACCCGAGACGCCCACCCGCTCGGAAATGATCTTGTCCAGTTCGTCAAAGGCACCGCCGCAGATGAACAAAATATTGGCGGTTTTAATCTGAATGAAATCTTGATGCGGGTGCTTGCGTCCGCCCTGGGGCGGAACGTTGGCGGTAACACCCTCGACGATTTTAAGGAGTGCCTGTTGAACACCTTCACCCGACACATCACGTGTAATGGATGGATTGTCACCAGTTTTGCGAGCAATCTTGTCAATCTCGTCAATGTAAATGATACCCGTCTCAGCTCGTTGCACATCGTAATCGGCATTCTGAATCAGGCGCAGCAGGATGTTTTCCACGTCTTCGCCTACATAGCCCGCCTCTGTAAGAGCGGTGGCGTCCGCAATACAGAAGGGCACGTCCAGGATGCGGGCCAGCGTTTCGGCCAATAGCGTTTTGCCACAACCTGTAGGGCCAATGAGCAAGATGTTACTCTTCTGTAGTTCTACCTCATCCTGTGTGCCAGCAGCAATGCGCTTGTAGTGGTTATACACCGCGACCGACAGCACCTTCTTAGCCCGATCTTGACCCACTACCCATTCGTTCAGCTTTTGGTAAATCTCCTTGGGGGAGGGAATTCGCCCCATCGAGAATTCAGCCGGCGTGATTGACTCGATTTCTTCTTCCAGGATCTCCTTACAAAGGTCCACACACTCGTCGCAGATGAAGACTCGATCAGGGCCCGCAATCAGGCGGCTCACTTCATCTTGGGTGCGTCTGCAAAAGGAGCAAATCTGAATCTCTGACCGGAATCTATTCGCCATCCTCCTCGGTCTCCTCAGGTGCTTTCAAGACTTCGTCAATAATACCGTACTCCACAGCTTCTTCGGCGCTCATCCACCGGTCGCGATCAAAATCGTCCGCGATCTTCTTTACTGCTTGCCCGGTGTGCTTTGCCAGAAGCTGGTGCAGCAAGTTCTGCATACGCTGGAGTTCTTTGTATTGAATCTCCACGTCAGGAGCGTAGCCTTGCGCACCGCCACCGGCCGGGTGCATATGGATGGTAGCATGGGGCAGGGCGTAGCGCCGACCCTTGGACCCAGCAGCCAGCAGCATAGTGCCCATGCTGGCCGTCACGCCGACGGCGACCGTCCTGACCGGGGCGCGCACCTGTTGCATCGTGTCGTAGATAGCCATACCATGGTAGATGATACCACCCGGCGAGTTAACGTAGAGCGAAATCTCTCGCTCCGGATCCTGACTATCGAGGTAAAGCAACTGGGCCACGATGAGATTGGCAACCTGATCGTTGATACCGGTGCCCAGAAATATTATACGCTCCTTCAGCAGTAGGGAGTAGATATCGTATGCCCGTTCGCCACGGCCGGTGGTCTCAATGACCATGGGAATAAGAGCCTGAGGAATGGGAGACTTCATAATTCAACTAACTCCTTTCACTAAACCTAAGAACGCAAAACGATAGAGGCCAATGGCCCGCCAGGCCAAAGAAGTTAGCCTTCCGGCTGTTCATCGGTCTGGGTATCGTCGGTACCAGCAGCATTTTCTGCATCTATTTCTGTCTCTGCCTTTACTTCCTCGGCCTTGCCCTTGACGATTTGGACCAGTCGCTCCATCGCTTTTGAGGTCAGCAGATCGTTGGCGATGAACCTCACGTTGTCGGCGGCAGCAAGGGCCTGGCGCAACTCAGGGCCCTTTTCACCCGCCATCATACTTAACCGGTCAATCTGACCCGTAACTTCGTGTCCGGCAATAGACAGGTTTTCCAATTCAATCAGCTTGCCCAAAACCAAAGAGCGCCGCAATCGTTCCTGAACTGGCGGTCGGAAATCTTCACGTACTTGCTCGCGCGTCTTCTTCTGCATAATGAGGTAGGTCTCCAGATTCAGGCCTGATTGTTGCAGCCTGCGATCTTGTTCTTCGAGGGCCCGATCAATTTCCTCCTCTTCAAGCGCTTTGGGCCACTCGACACGCTTAGCGCCCTCGATAAGGCGCTGCAGCGCTTGCTGGCCCAGTGCATTGTCGGACTCGCGTTCCTTGCGCTCATGAATGTCCTCGGTCAGCTTCTCTTTGAGTTCCTGAAGCGTATCGAAATCGCCCAAGGTTTGCGCGAACTCGTCGTCCAGAGAGTAGAGCTCTTTTTCCTTAACGCCATGTACCTTAACCGAAACCGTCACCTCTTTGCCGGCGTAACGAGGGTCCGTGGCGCTTTCGGGGTAGGTTACGGTAAACTCTTTCTCGTCGCCAGCCGACAGCCCGATCAATGGCGTGGACAGGTCAGGCCCGGGATGCTCCTCGTCGATTTCAACTAGCTCATAGTCGAGGTTCTCATTGTCTGCCAGAGCTTCGTCACCAGCCCGCTCCTTGACGGCCATGGTGACCACGTCGCCCAGTTGGGCCGGGCGCTCCACCGGCGTCAGGGTAGCATGTTCTGCCTGCAATTCCTCCAAAGCCTGAGCGACCTCTGACTGGCTGACCTCTAACGGCTCGACCTCCAAGCGTAGCGCGCGATAGTCGCTCAATTCGATGACAGGCGCAGTGGGTACCCGAACTTTCATGATGAGTGGATCCCAGGTGACGTCCTCCATCGAAGCAAGGGCATAGGGTTCCAGTTGAGCCTGCTCAAGCGCCTGCTTAAAGACCGATTGGCTTAAATCGTCCAGCACTTCGTTGCGAACTGTCTCTTCCCCAACGCGTCGAACCACGATGCGATAGGGGGCCTTACCGGGCCGGAAACCGGGGATTCTTATCTGCTTTGAGATTCTCTGAGCAGCGGACTTGAGCAGCTTCTGCGTCTGCTGCTCATCTACCTCCACCGTCATCAACACTTCACAATTTTCAAGGGTATCAGTGGTTACTTTCAGCAAAGGGATATCTCCTAGGTAATGATCCAAGCCGCGTCATCTTGGCACCCCTGCTGACCGGGCCATAGGCAAACTCAGCTGGGTACCAAATGCTAAGCTGGTACTAGATTTTACCAAACCAGAGCAATTAGCGCAAAACAGGCTGGAGGGAATTTATCGCCTACCAAACCAAATTAGCTCTTTGTCTGGCCAAGCTCCCGCTGGTATGCTTAAGACGTCGTGAAGCCCAAAGCCAAACTGATGACTGAGGGAACAAGTGACGGATGAGCGAAGTGGTACAGTTGCACCAGAACCTTAATAGTTAGTATAGAAATGATTGCCAAACTGTATGGAACACAGTATACTGATCACAATACAGCTTCACGGGGGTTGATGTTGGTCATACCTTAAGACGGCATCTTGCGGCACAGGGCCGGGCGGCAGTTATTCCAGACAATCATAGAGTCCGACACAAAGGAGAACAGCATGAAGCGTCTGCTCTACGAACCAGTCATAACAGTCACCTTGGTGTTTGCAGTGTGCATGACTGGCTGCGCAGCCCCAACGCCGGCGCGTACCACAGCGATTGCCTCATCTTCGGATGCACAGTCTACCTGGCAACAAGAGTTCGATCTCTCAACATGCACCCTGGTCACCACAGGGCGAAACCAGTTCTTCATTCTGGAGCCTGGTTTCCAGCTCGTGTTAGAAGGGGGCAGGGAAACGCTCAAGATCACAGTCCTGGATGAAACAGTCGATGTAGATGGCATCCAGACCCGCGTGGTTGAGGAACGAGAATGGAGGAATGGCGAGCTTACAGAAGTCTCCAGGAATTTTTTCGCCCTCTGTGAGGAGACTGAAGACGTTTTCTATTTTGGTGAAGAGGTCGACATGTACTCGGGGGGAAAGCTGGCCAGCCATAGCGGCGCCTGGCGAGCCGGGGAAAGGAATGCGAAGCCTGGCATAATCATGCCAGGCAATCCGGGGCTGGGCATGAAGTATTACCAGGAGATTGCCCCTGGCGTGGCCATGGACCGAGCCGAGATTGTCAGCCTTAACGAAGTACTTAATACTCCTGCCGGGAACTTCTCAGAGTGTCTGAAGACGCAGGAAGGCACAGCCCTCAATCCTTTGGAAAAAGAGTATAAGACGTATGCCCCTGGAATCGGCCTCATTCAAGATCAGAATCTGCTTCTGACCGAGTACGGGTTTACCGACAGCAAGTAGCACGCCTGTCGAACCAGGTACTAAGTACCAAAGATCAACCCACACCTCATCCACCTTGCCAGCGAGGAGCTCCAGCTTGGGGCCCAACTTGTGCATCCCGCTGGCTTCGTCTGACTCCGTCAGCGCCTCTTTGATCCCCCTCGAGAAGGTCTGCACATGACAATGATGAAGGAAAACTTCATCTTCACTTCATGCAGCCTTCATATTCATTTGGTATACTAGTATCAACGATGTAGCAACCCACAGAAAGGGAAATAGATTATGCAAACCGTTCAATCTTTGGTTCAAAAGATCATTGCCTGCCTGCCCGTCAGCAGTCGACTGATTTACTTGGGCTTGAGTCTCTTCCTCTGCCTGACCTTGGTTGCCTGTAGTGGTTCGATGCCATCAGATCAATCGCCCAACACGCCGGAATCCGGCCAGGCCAGCGCTACGGCTCAGGAAGAGGAGGCCGAGGACGAACTGCCAGCCACAGAAGAGGGTGAGGACGAACTGTCGGGCACGGAGGAGGACGAGGACGAACTGTCGGGCACGGAGGAAGACGAGGGTGGCCTGCCGGGCACGGAGGAGTTCGGCCTAACCGAAGAGGAGCTCGTCAAGAGCATTGAGGCCGTAGAGGCACTGATCGCCACATGCATGAGTGACGCCGGGTTCGAGTACATCCCTGTCGATTACGCCACTGTGCGCAAAGCTATGGACGCCGACAAAACGGCTCCTGGGCTGAGTGATGAAGAGTACGCGGCTACGTTTGGGTACGGCATAACCACACAGCCGCAGCTCGCCGGCGCTAACACTCCGGCCAGCATAGGCTTGGGTGAACAAAACATACAAATCTTCAACAGCCTGCCCAGTGCCGATCAGGATGCCTACAACCACACGCTCTTCGGCGAGAATACCGACGCAACCTTCGCGGTCACACTCGAGGCTGAGGACTTCTCAGAGACCGGTGGTTGCACCCGCACTGCCATTGAGCAAGTCTTCAGTCCCGAAGAGCTGAGCGTGGCCTACTATAA
>CP070811.1:1122223-1127028 GCA_020343875.1 Anaerolineales bacterium
CTGCGGGGATTGGGCAACCTGGCCGAGAAGCAGGCGGATTATCCCGCGGCCCATCAGTTCTTTCAAGAAAGCCTGGCCCTTTCCCAAGCAAAAAGCCTGCCCGATTACTCACCCCCCGCCCTGAACGGCCTGGGCTGGGCGGCCCTCGGCCTGGGGCAACACCAGGCAGCCGGCGGGTATTTCCGCCAGGCCTTGCAGCTAGAAGACACAACCCGCCGGCCAGCTAACACCCTGGAAGCCCTGGTCGGGCTGGCCTACCAGCTGGCTCACCTGGGCCAGGCCGAGCGTGCCTTCGAACTCCTGGCTGTGGCGGAGCAGCAGCCTGCCCTCGCCCAGGAAGCCAGGCACCGGGCTGCCAAGCTGGCCGCCCAGTTAGCGCCTCAACTGGCGCCCCAGGTGATGAGCACTGCCCAGGCGCGAGCCAAAGACAGAGCCCTTGATGAAGTGGTGGCCCAACTGCTGGGCGAAGAAGCATTTGAGTAGCCTGGCGGCTACCCAATGGCTGAATTAACCTGCCGCCGAAGGGAAACGGAGTAAACCACGATTGAAAGCAACTTCTACGGACAGCAAGGGGCTTAGCCCGACGTCAAGACTTCTCCCACCATACAGTTCGACGCCAACAAGCCTTTCTTCACAGGATATATGACCCTGCGCCTCGATCAAAATCCCGATGCTATCAGTGTCGTGAACTATCACAGGCAACGCAAACTCTCCAAGCTCGTCGGTTAGCCTTGTTGGGCTTGCCTTCTTGGAGTTCAACAAGAAGCGAGTGAAGAACATCATAGCGAATAGGTGCTCCAACGATTGGCTTACCTGGCTCTGTTAGCCTGTCGTAAATCATACCATCGATAACTTCTACCAAGTACCCAGCGGAGTTGGCGTAAATGTACTGATTGGCTGTATGGTGCGTGTGGTCGTAATGCTGGCTCGTCCGGGCGTATCTTGATTAGGCTCTGGCGTACCACCACAGACAGTCAACAGCATACTAGTCAATGCTAAAAAGGTTAGGAACCACCTCATGATTTAAATCTAACCTTGCACGACAACTGGACGGGCTAATAGTCAGGCTCAGCCAAAGCCAGGCGCTGATCTACTTTTCCAGAATTCGCGTTCTGCCCAGACTCATGGCTCGACAAAGTAGCGCAGTATGCAGAAGGGTTTCCCTTCCATGATTGTCCCATCTAGATCGAGATCTATTTGGGGGTTGACGAAATGCGCGAAGGGAACATCACCATAACACACAGCGGCATAACCATAGTCTGCAGCACCGGCTTTCCGAAAGACTTCAGCCCAAAGACACTCGGTTATCTTGATTCCATAGGCCTCTTCCGTGTCCTCCATCACTGCGATGGTCAAGATGTCACTTATGCCTGGAGTGGTGGGGTTGTAGTCTTCCTTGAAAACGGACAGATCGTTCTTCCCTTTGGTCCTCACAATATACTTAGCATACTCCTCGGCTTCGTGGAGGGCCAATTTTTGCAGAGACTCGATAACCTGCTCATGACCAATCTCTTTCTCCAAAAGCTTGAGGTAAGGAATAAAGTGAGAGGTGTATTCGAGTTCAAAACGCTGCCGGTAGGTTAGCGGGCGTTTCATCAGCTGATCGAACTTGTGTTGAGTTGCGCGCGGGTTTTGTGCCTTTTCCATTGCAAGCTCCTTGCCCCCTTAATTGGCGAACCTGTGGGGGCCAACTCGTATCAAGTCATGCTCATCGCGGCAGCCTGGGCCAAGACCGTCAAGCACGACGTCTGGCCTCTGGCCCGCTTGCTGGTGGCCGATCTGACCCCTGAGGTCTGGGCGTCACCCGTCCACGTCAGGAATCTGCCTCCGGAGTTCCCGTGCGATTACCAAGTTCCTGCTGGCGTGCCCCAAGCCCAATGATCCGCTAACATTTTGTGTAGCCTGTCTCTCGCACATAATGCTACCTTGAGCTTATAGAGCCTCTTGTCTGCCTGGTTGGCGCGTCCCGTCCGGCAAATTGTGTAAGATATCATCCGGCGCCTGAGTGGCCGCTATGTCATGATGGGAGGCATAACCAGTATACTACAGGAAAAACCTGACCACAACAGCCAGGAATGCGTTTTGTGGTTTGAGCAATTTACCCCTTGGAACATATTATGATACGAGTCGACAGCTGAATACCCATGCGCTCGGCCAGGCGGGACGCCTGGAAGAGGCGTGGTGTAGGGATTAAAAGGGGAGAGTAGTCAGGCCTACTTGGTTCTAGCATGTACTCAACCGTGCCGGCCCCGCCGCGTGTAGCTCTTTGAATGAGATGAAACGCAACCTCGCCAGTTTGCCTCGCCCGGCAAATGACTGTACTATGGTCACCATAAAACCAGCGACCCGAATCACGCAGGCAAGGTGGCATCGTGAGGCAAATTGCAGATCCCTACAACCCAGCTTCAAGTCCACTGCTGGTGGTCATTTCCGGTCCCTCCGGGGTAGGTAAAGACGTGACCCTCAAACGAATGAAAGAGATGGGCTACCCCTTTCACTTCGTTGTCACCAGCACCGATCGGCCACCTCGCCAGGGCGAGGTAAATGGAGTGGATTACTTCTTCGTGACAACCGCTGAGTTTGAGCGAATGATTGAAGATGATGAGTTGATAGAGTACGCGGTTGTCTACGGGCAATATAAAGGCGTATCAAAAGCCCAGGTACGCTGCGCTTTGCGGAGTGGCCAAGACGTGGTCATGCGACTTGACGTGCAAGGCGCGGCTACAATACGCCAGCTGATTCCTGAGGCAGTACTGATCTTTCTCACCTGCGAGTCGGAACAAGAGCTGATCGTTCGGCTCACGGCTCGCCGCACCGAGTCGCAAGAAGCATTGCGCACCCGACTCACCATCGCTCGCCAGGAAATGGAACGGCTTGCCGAATTTGACTATGTGGTCATTAATCGCACCGACCGGCTGGACCAGACAGTTGAGAAGATCGCAGCCATCATCACAGCCGAGAAGTGCCGTGCCTGGCAACGGGAGATAAGGCTGTGACCCACTCTATCCAACCTGTGCCGCCGGCTCCCCGGCCTCGCAGCCTGCCCCTACCCCTGTCCCAACCCAGAGTGACGTTTGCCCTGCTAATTATCAATCTCACCGTCTGGTTGGCCATGACCCTGGCTGGTGGCTCCACCGACCCAGATGTGCTGATACGATTCGGGGCCAAGGCCAACCCCCTCATCGCAGATGGGCAGGTATGGCGCTTGTTGGCCTCCATGTTCCTGCATATCGGGTTAACGCACCTCTTGTTCAACAGCTATGCCCTGTTTGTGTTTGGTATCGAAGTGGAGCGCCTATATGGGAGCACGCGCTTCCTGACCATTTACCTGCTGGCTGGCCTGTGGGGATCGGTGGCCAGTTTCGCTTTGGGACCAGCCCTTTCAGCCGGAGCCTCGGGCGCCATCTTTGGGCTGCTAGGAACGATGCTGGCCTTTTTCCGCCGTAACCGCGAGAAGTTCGGCAAATGGGGGCGCCAACGCCTGCTAAATCTCGTGGTGATCGCCGGCCTCAACCTGGCACTGGGTTTCACCGTGCCGGGGATCGACAACCTGGCCCACCTGGCTGGCCTTTTGAGCGGTGTGGCACTGGGGTGGGTCCTGGCCCCTCACTACCAGGTAGCATGGGATAACCAGGGGGAACCTCAAATCATCGACCAGATCAGCCTCTGGACCCGTTGGTGGGGCGTGGCCTTGGCTCTCGTCTTGCTGGTGGCAGGTACGCTTGGCGCAATGGCTGTACAGCGTCAGTCGGCGCCAGTCCTCATCCTGCGGGCTCAGCGCGCCCTCGAAAACAGGCAGCTGGACACGGCCGAAGAGCTTCTCCGCCAGGCAGTCGTCCGCGACCCCGCCTCAGCAGAAGCCTACTTTTACCTGGGAGTGGCCCTCTCTACGCAAGAGCAGCTGGTCGAAGCAAGCCATGCCTTCCAGAACGCCTTGCGCCTGGAGCCTAACCTGGCTGAGGCGCGCTGGAATCTCGCCCTGACCTACATCGGCCTGGACCGCCCCGCCGACGCCATCGCAGAGTTTGAAGCTTTCCTTGCCCTCAGGCCTGATTCTCCCGAGGCTGACCAGGCCCACGCCTTTGTCGCCGAGTTGGAAAAACTCCTCCCATAACCTTGATTCTCAAAGAATTCCCCCTTTCGCCCACCCGATTTTTGTGATAATATAAGAGCAAGACACACCCCTGACTCGGGCGGGGATGCAACACACTTGAATCCATGCTACGATCGAAGAGGCTTTGATCTGGCTTAACCGAGAAGCGCTCGTGCGCAATTATTGTTAGGAAGCCGAGATCGAGGATAAGGATGCAGGAGGTGAGAAAGATGGCTAAGTATGCCGTACGACCCCCTGTCTGTGCTGATGACCGCTGGTACCCATCCTCGCCGGAGGCCCTGCACAGTGAAGTAAGTGGCTACATTGAGCGCGCCCAGGACCTCGACCTGCCAGGCGACGTAGTGGGGCTCATCGCGCCACACGCCGGTTATTTCTTCTCGGGCCATATTGCTGGAGCCGGCTATCGGCAGGTACGCGAAAGGATCTACGATACGGTTGTGCTCGTCGGGCCCGACCATAGAGGGATCAGCTTCGGTGGGCTGGCCTTTGCTGACTTCGACGCCTGGCACACGCCGCTGGGCGACGTACCCATCGACCAAGACCTGGTGGCTGTCCTGGATAGGCAGCTGCCGTTGCGCCATATCGGACATGACAGCGAACACTCGTTGGAAGTACAGCTCCCCTTTTTGCAGGCCGCCCTGGCCGATTTCAAGTTGGTTCCTATCATCATGGGCAACCCATCACCAGCCAG
>CP070811.1:1127128-1131146 GCA_020343875.1 Anaerolineales bacterium
CGGTGTACAATGTCCTGGAAGACACGTTCGAGACATGGGTGGTGAACGCCAGGCACGTGAAGAACGTACCGGGGCGCAAGACAGACGTCATAGACAGCATGTGGGTAGCCCAATTGATGATGCACGGTCTGTTGCGTGCCAGCTTCATCCCGCCCAAGCCCCAACGAGCGCTGCGCGAGTTGACGCGCTACCGCACAAAGTTGGTCCAAGAACGAGCGCGGCTGGTCAATCGATTGCAGAAGTTGCTAGAAGGGGCGAACATCAAGCTCTCGTCGGTGGTCACAGACATCATGGGTGTGTCGGCTCGAGCCATGTTGGCCCAGATCGTGGCTGGACAAACCGATGCCGAGCTGATGGCTGACTTGGCGCGCGGATCGATGCGTAGCAAGATTCCCCAGTTAGAGATGGCCCTGACGGGTATTGTCCAGCCCCATCATCGTTTTGTGCTGACCCAACAACTGGACCATATCGACTTCTTGGATGACAAGGTTGAGACCATCAGTCTTGAGATTGAGCGCCAGCTTGAGAGCATGAGCTGGCCCGAGGAACCAGCAATGCCAGATGCCGGCGAAGCCATAGAAGAAGGGACCCCGGTAGCTGACCAATCGGAACTGCCGTTGACCTGGAACACTGCAGTGGCTTTGTTGGATACGATTCCAGGCGTCAATCGGCGGGTCGCCGAGGTGATGCTGGCCGAGATGGGACTGGATATGAGTCAGTTTCCTACGGCTAGCCATCTGGCTTCCTGGGCCGGACTGGCACCGGGCAACCACCAGAGTGGCGGCAAGCGCTACTCTGGACGCACAACCAAGGGCAACAAGTCCCTGGCCACCATCATGGTTCTGGGTGCCTGGTCGGCGGTGCGAACCAAAGATACCTTCTTGAAGTCGCGCTACCACCGTTTAGCTGCACGACGTGGGAAGAAGCGGGCTATTGTGGCCGTAGCTCATTCGATGTTGGTCAGTGCATGGTATATGCTCACCTATCAGCAGCCTTATCAAGAACTTGGCGGTGACTATTTGGATGAGCGCAAGAAAGAGGTCAAAGTCAGCTATCTGGTTCGGCGGCTTGAGAGGTTAACAGGTGGTTCTGTTAGTCTTGAGTTCCAACCTGCCGCTGCATAGCGCGTTTATTTTCGGAGTAGACTGGACACAAACGACAAAAACTGCCAAGCTTGACCGCCCGTATCCTGGTTTGAAAGCCTATGACCTACGTTGATCTACTTCAGATCTGCAGATAGTTGCGAACCATTTGCTCCTTTGGGGTACGGCGGGAGGTCATACTAACGGACTCCAGTGACGGGCGCACTCATCCTATTGACTAAGCTTGGCGCTTGCAAGCCGATTCAGACTTATACCAGATTCCGCAGCTTCCATCGCCAGGCGGCGATGAAGATCGGGCGGAATGCGCACCGTGAACTTGCCACTGTAGTGCCTGAGCGCAATGGGCTCGGGTACTCTTTCCTCGTTAGCTTCCATATCGGCAACGACCTCAGCTACCACTTGCTGGATGCCGGAGAGCGCATCCTGTGGCGTTGGCGCCAGCCAGCTCAGGCTGGGATACTCGACACAGAGGCCGACATACTCCTCGTCTTCCTCGGACCAGGTCACCCGATACGTGTAACGGTCATTCTTTAGCATCGCCATATGTCTCCAAGCGATCAATCGCTCTTAATACCTGCCGAACCTGATAGGCTTTGGCCATCCCTCCAGCATTCTGGATGTTGACTCTAGGGTCTCCTGGCCAAGGCATCTTATAGATGCGGTGACTACTCCCCGTCTGGCGGGCTTCACCAAAGTAGAAATCGCACACCTTGCACAGCTCTCGAAAGCGAATCCCTTTGGGGTTTCGCCTCATATCGGCAACGATTTCCTTGACCTTGGCCATGCTAGAACAATACCATTATTGGTACCATTTGTCAAGTGGTGTATGATCACTGGACTGCAAACTGCACAGCTCGCATACCACGTCGCAGAGGTCATTCGAGAAGTTTACACGTGATTCCGCAACATGAGCTCCTGGTATTATAGATTCCGTGGGTGGTTGACACGACTGCCATTTGTGATAAGGTACCTCCGCCCCACGATACGGCGAGGCTGGAGCCCGTTGAGGAAAGCGGGAGACGCACAGGGTGTCTGTCCCGTTCCGGCCTCGCTGGCGGGGACATCCACAGTGAGGAGGTACCAGCCATGAGCCGGAAGAAACGCACTCACCTGCGGGGTGAGCGAGGACAAGCCTTTGCCGACAAGATTCGAGGCCTTCCCATGGAGCAGATCCTGTGCGTCTCCCTGGACATCCACAAGTACTTTCATGTGGTGATGATCCACAATGCCTTGGGTGAGATCGTGACGATGGCGTTTGAGATTGACATCTTCCAGGTCGGCTTTGACCGGCTGTGTCGAGCCATCGACGAGGCAGTGGCTCGGACGAACGCCCAGGTTGTATTGGTGGGCATGGAGCCGACCGGCCATTACTTTGAGAACCTGGCCCGGCATTTGGACCAACGGCCTCAGCCGGTGACGCTGATCAACAGCTTTGCCGTCAGCAGAAACCGAGAGCAGCAGATGATGCGTCGGGAGAAAGACGACGAGATTGATGTGGCCGCTATTGGCGACCTGCTGCAGCGCGGCGAGGGCACGTCGTTCCAGCCGGTCAGTGGTCTCTATTTGGAGATGCAACACCTGTCGCGTGTGCGACTGAGCAAGGTCAAGATCCAGACCGCCTTGAAGAATCAGATCATCGGTCACTTGGACCGCATCTTCCCTGGCTTGGTGATCAAGGGCAAGCTGGCCAGGGAACGCTACGAACCGCTGTTTGTCACTGATTTTTGGTCGTGCCAGACCCTGCAGCATCTGATCCGCGTTTGTCCTGACCCGGGCAAGTTGGCCAGGATGGCGCCCCAAGACCTGAGGAGCGCTTTTCACAAACAGGGCTTTGCTCTTGGACCCAAGACAGCCGCTAAAATCATCACCTATGCCCAGAAAGTGTTGCTGCCCGACCCCGAAGTGATCGCCATCCGCTGCCAGCTCCTGGCTTATGACTTGGCATTGTTGGCACAGGTGGAATGGCTCATCGCCGAACTGGAAGACCGACTGCACACCTTGTTGCAGCAGACGCCCTACTGGGTCTGGACCCAAGTCCGGGGGCTCAGTCTGACCCAGGTGGCCAGCCTGGCGGCCGGCATTGGTGACCCGACCCACTACACCTATGCTGCCCAGGTCTTTCGCCGCTCCGGCCTGGTCAGTGGCCGCAACGATTCGGGCACGCGCCGCCACAAAGGTAAGGGCAAGCGAGTCGTCAAGACCGGCGACGTCTACTTGCGCCAGGCGTTGATGACGGCGATTATGTCCTTGATCCGGCATCAGCCCGTCCTGCACGACTACTTCACCGACCTCCACCGCACCAAACACGCCGGTGTCGCCCGCGTGGCCACCGCCCGTCGGGCCATGGGCATCCTGTGGGCCATGCAACGTGACCAGCACTCGCGAAGCTTGGTGCTCAAGCGAGGTGTCGAGATGTAGACCACAACGACAGCTGTCGCGTCGCGGGCCAACGTCCGCTTGCGTGAACCCTGCAACTGAGCTGTTGCCTTGGGCAGTGCGCCAGACGGAGCGGGGGTCGGCCGATCTGCTCCTTGAGGCTATCCAGACCCTCGACCCCAAGCCTGGACCGCCCCCGTTCCGTGGCGCTGAACCCCTGGATAAGGTTTGGTGAGCCCCTGCCTCCGGCACGCTCGAATACCAGGATAGGGATAACAGTGCCCGCTGCTTGGTCGCTGGCAAACTGTGCCTGCCTCTGTTCAGTTGGTTGGTATCACTCGTCCGGCTCATATCTGGCCTGCAATTTCGAAAAGGTTGTCTTTTGCGAGCTATGCTAGCGCACCTTCTCGGCATTAATCAGGAAAGGATTTGACATCGTGATAGTTTGCTTGGGATACGGATGGAGGTACACCTGCTGGTGCACCCACGCGGGCACAGGATAGCGGCTCAGGTGATGCTTGAGCAGCGTCAGCGGCACG
>CP070811.1:1131246-1133942 GCA_020343875.1 Anaerolineales bacterium
ACCCGGAATGCCATCTTGCCCGATCTTGTGCCGCCAGCCGGAATTGGGGCAGCCAATGCACTCAGCTCCGCTACCTGGTCGGTCATGTTAGCTTTGGGGGCGGCTATTGGGGGGCTTGTTTCGGGATTTTGGGGCATTTATCCGGCCTTTGTCATCGACGGCCTGACCTTTCTCCTGTCAGCCCTGCTGATCGCCCAAATTAAACTTGAGGTCAGGCCAAGCCTGGCTGCCTCCGCCAAGACGATGGCTGCTTCTTTGCAGCAGTATATGGATGGGCTGCGCTACCTGGCCAAATATCCCGACATCCTGTTCATCGCCTTGCATAAGGCCGCCGTCTCCCTGTTCATGTTCTCTGGATTCCAGGTCATCCAGGTGGCGATTTCCGAGAAGATCTTTGTGATTGGCGTGGGTGGCGGCATCAGCCTGGGCCTGATGTTTGGGGTCAACGGGGTGGGGACCGGCATCGGGCCCATCCTGGCCCGCCATTTCACGGGAGACCGGGATCACTCATTGCGCCGGGCAATCGTCCTGGCTTATCTGGTGGGGGCGCTGGGCCTGGCCATCAGTGGCACGTTACTTGACTTTGGAACGCTTCTGTTTGGGATCTTGCTGCGGGGCGCAGGTGGAGGTCTTATTTGGGTCTTTTCCACCCAACTCCTGCTTCAGTTGGTCCCCCACCATATTCGAGGGCGCATCTTCGCCACTGAGTTTGCCATTTTCACCTTGTCGAGCGCGGTGGGCGCATCCCTGGCCGGTAGCCTGCTCGACTCTTCGATCAGCATCTCTGGGCTGGTGTGGGGTATGGCTGGACTGGGCCTGATTCCAGCGGCTTTGTGGCTGCTGTGGTTGGGCAGGCAAAAGGCAAGTGAGTAGGCCTGAGGTTAGCCATTTGGGGCTGACAGTGTTATGATGGCGGTGTATGCAGGCTTGAAAGCAGCTCCTGATACCGGGGAGAACCAGGGCTAACAGCCTGCAGAATGGAGACAAGGGGATTTGCTGCGGTACGTAACTGGGTTGGCTAAAGCTTATACGCCTGGTCGGCCTTGGACGGATTATTTGCAGAGTTTGGGGCTGGTCATCTTGGTTTCGCTGCTAGGCCAGTCCATCCGCCCTTTTCTGGATCCGGCCAACCTGGTCATGCTTTACCTGTTGGTAGAAGTCATAGCTGCCGTTCGTTTTGGCCTGGGCCCCTCCATTGCGGCGGCTGTGTTCAGCGTGGTAGCCTTCAACTTCTTTTTCGTCCCGCCCCGCTTCACCCTGACGGTTGAGGATGCCCAATATCTCTTGAGCTTCGTTGGACTGCTGGTGGTGGGCCTGGTGGTCAGCATTCTGACTGCCAGATTACGGGAGGAGGTCAGGGAGGCCCGGCGTCGCGAGGCGCAGACGGCGGCCTCGTATGATTTAAGCCGTAGCCTGGCGGTAGCGCTGGGCTTTGAAGCCACCCTCCAGACCATCATCACCTACGTGCGCGAGGTATTTAATCGTGAGGTCATTGTCCTGCTGCCGGAGGAGGATGAACTACGCTTGCACACGCTGGTGCCTGATTTTGGTCTGGATGAGCATGAACGTGCGGTGGCCGCCTGGACGTTCCAGAATGGGCAACCGGCGGGCCCGGGCACGCAGACGCTGGCCGGGTCCGGCTTGCAGTATCATCCCCTCAAGACCGCGCGCGGGGTGGTCGGCGTGTTGGGCATTGAGCCGGCTGATGCGGGTGGCCTTCTGACGCCAGAACAGACTCGGCTGCTGGAGCTCTTCGCCAACCAGGCTGCGGTGGCCATAGAGCGGATGCAGTTGGCTGAACAAGCGCATCGGTCCCAGCTTATGCTGGAGGCGGAGCGGTTGTATGCGGCCCTGCTTGACTCTGTTTCCCACGACCTGCGCACTCCCCTGGCCTCGATCACCGGTGTGCTCAGCAGCCTGCGCGATGACCAGGGATACCTGGACCCGGCTACCCGGCGCGATTTGGTTGAGAATGCCTGGGGAGAGGCGGATCGTATGAATCGCCTGGTGGCCAACCTGCTGGATATGACGCGTCTGCAAGCCGGGGCCATGCGAGTAACCCGAGAGCCGTGCGATGTGCAGGATCTGATCGGGGTGGCCCTGGCCGAGTTGTCCGACAAGTTTCAAAAGCGGCCCGTGGCGGTCAGCATACCCCACGATTTACCGCTGGTGCCGCTGGATTTTGTGCTCATGGCTCACGTGCTGGTCAATCTCCTGGACAACGCGCACAAGTATTCTCCGGAAGGTGCGCCCATCGAGATCGGAGCCCGCCTGGTGAATGGGCAGCTTGAGATCGATGTTGCCGATCGTGGGCTGGGCATCCCCGAGGACAAAGTAACGCGCGTGTTCGAGAAGTTCTATCGCGTGCAGCCTCCCAACGGAAGCAGCGGCACGGGCCTGGGCCTCTCCATCTGCAAAGGTATCGTCGAAGCCCACGGCGGCCGAATCTGGGCTCATAGCCGCCTGGGAGGCGGGACGATCTTCACGATGAGCTTGCCCGCCAGCCAGCCAGAAGAGGCCGGCTTGGAGGAGGCTCTATGAGCGAACCCGGCCCCAGAGTACTGGTAGTTGACGACGAGCGCGCCATTCGGCGTTTCTTGCAGGTCTCTCTGACAGCCCAGGGATGTACTGTCTTTGAGGCGGCCACGGGTCGGGAGGCGCTGGATGCCGTTGTAGCCAAACGACCTGACCTGATC
>CP070811.1:1134042-1136907 GCA_020343875.1 Anaerolineales bacterium
CTTCTGGATTATTTCAAGGCTGCCATACCGGTGGGCTTTGCCTGGTTCTTCTTGGGCATGCACGGTTGGCCAATCATCCCCATTGCGTTGGCCCCGGTATTGGGGCATGCCTATTCCCCCTGGCTACGTTTTCGGGGGGGGAAGGCCGTGGCAGCCACTTTTGGCGTCTGGACCGGCCTGACGCTGGGCGCTGGCCCGATGCTGCTGGGCCTAATGCTGGGCTTGATGATGGCCAGCGTGGTGGTCAGCGGGTGGGCGGTTATGCTGGCCATGCTCAGCTTCGGCGCGTTTGTGTGGACCCAGTATGCCGCTTACGCCCCCGAGCTGATGTTGATATGGCTGGCCAACCTGCTGATTCTAGGCTTCAAGCACCGCCAGGACCTGGTACAGCCTCCCGGCATCCGGCCCTGGCTATTGAGCCTGGTCCGCCGATGAGCGTGACGCTGGTCTGGCTTTTCGGCCTGTGTGCCTTGCTGGTCATAGCGCTGGTGAGCGTGATGAACGCCTTAACCTTCCCCCGCCTGCGCCCAAAGCGGCCAGCCCGGATGCCCATGGTGTCTATTCTAATCCCGGCCCGCGACGAAGCCGAGGTGATCGGCGAGACGGTGACGCGCCTGCTGCAGCAGGACTACCCCCATTACGAAGTCATCCTACTGGACGATGGCTCCACCGACGGCACGCGGGAGCAGGCCTGTGCCGCGGCCGGAGGAGACCCCCGGCTGAGCGTGATGGCCGGTCAGCCACTGCCGGAGGGGTGGCTGGGCAAGAACTGGGCCTGTCACCAGCTTGCCCAGCAGGCACGGGGCCAGGTTTTGATCTTTTCGGATGCCGACGTGCGCTGGGAACGGGAGGCATTGGCGGGGGTCCTGCACGTGATGGAAAAGCTGGGCGCGGATACCTTCACGGTCTGGCCCAGCCAGGAGACCCGCACCTGGGCCGAACGGCTGGTGGTACCTATGATGTCCTTCACCATCATGAGCTACCTGCCGGAGCTGTGCGTGCGGATTGTGCCGTGGCCGGTATTTGCGGCCGCCAACGGACAGTGTCTGGCATTTCGAAGGCCGGCATACGATCGGATTGGTGGCCACCAGGGGGTGCGCCGCAACGTGGTGGAGGACATGGGCCTGGCCTGGCAGACCAAGCGCAACGGGTTGCGGTTGGTGATGGCCGATGGCAATCGATTGATCGGCGGCCGCATGTACCGCGGCTGGCAGGAAGTGCGGGACGGCTTTGCCAAGAACATCCTGGCCGGGCACGGCGGCCAACCGCTGCTGCTGCTGTTTTCGGCGCTCTTTCACTGGTTGCTGTTTCTGGCCCCCTGGGCCTGGTTGGCACTGGGTGGGGCACTGGACCTGGGCTCGGGCTGGCCCTGGTTGCCCCTGATTTTGATCGGCCTGGGGGTGGGGGTCCGGGCCCTGAGCGCGGCGGTCACCCACCAACGTTTGGTTGATGCCTGGCTGTTACCCCTTTCAACGCTGCTGATGACAGCCATCGCGGCCCACGCGCTGTGGTGGCATTTCCGGTATGGGGGGCCGCAGTGGAAGGGGCGGACGGTCTTCCACAAGGGATAAAGGGATGATCGTGTCATGTCAGACCGCATAGTGGTCGTGGGCGCCGGTATGGGTGGCTTGAGCGCGGCCATTCGCCTGGCAGCGGCCGGCAGGCAAGTCCTGGTGCTCGAGCAGAACCCGGTCCCGGGCGGTAAGATGGGCCAGATTCAGGCGCAGGGCTATCGCTGGGATAGCGGGCCCTCCGTTATCACCATGCGCCACGTATTTGAGGACCTGTTCGCCGCGGCCGGGCGGGACATGGCTGATTATCTGACCCTGAGGCCGGTTGAACCGCTCACCCGCTACTTCTATCCGGATGGGACGGTGCTGGACGTCAGCCGAGAGCTGGCGACCACCCTGGCCCAGATCCAGCGCATCGACCAGAGGGACGTGGAAGGCTATCTCCAGTACCTGGCTTACGTGGCCCGCCTGCATCGCATCGTGGGCCCCGTTTTCATCTACAGCAACCCCCCCAGGCTGAGCAGCCTGCTGAGAGTCTCCCCGCTGGACGCCTGGCGAGTTGACGGCCTGCGTACCATGAGCCAGGCGGCCAACTCCTGGGTGAGATCGCCTCACTTGCGGCAGATGCTGGGCCGCTTCGCTACTTACGTGGGGGCCAGCCCCTATCGAGCGCCGGCTACTCTGAACGTGATCGCCCATGTGGAGCTCAATCAGGGCGTCTGGTACCCCCAGGGGGGCGTCTACCAGATCGCGGCCGGGCTGAGCCGGCTGGCCCAGGAACTGGGGGTCGAAGTGCGCACTGGCCGCCCGGTGCACGGCATCCAGGTGCAAGACGGCCTGGTGCGAGGTGTTACCCTGGCCGATGGGGCCTACCTGCCGGCGGCCGCCATCGTGGCCAACATAGACGTAGCCACCGTCTACCAGAGGTTGCTGCCAGCCGGGGCGGTACCTGCCCGGCAGCTGACCCGGCTGTTGCGATCCGAGCCCTCCTGCTCGGGGTTCATCCTGATGCTGGGTGTGCGGGGCAGGCATCCAGAACTGGCCCACCACAACATCTTCTTTTCGTCCGACTATCCCCGCGAGTTCGAGGAGATCTTCGAAGCGGGCCTGCCCCCCAGCCAGCCCACCATCTACGTGGCCATCACCTCTAAGGTCACCCCAGCCGACGCGCCGCCCGGCTGCGAGAACTGGTTTGTGCTGGTCAACGCTCCGCCGCTGGGACCCGCCTGGCGCTGGGAAGAGGAGGCCGAACGCTACGCCGGGCGGGTGCTGGACCAACTGGCGACGTACGGCTTTGACGTTCGCCAGCAGATCGAGTACCAACAGATCTTAACTCCCCTGGACCTGGAGCGCA
>CP070811.1:1137007-1141336 GCA_020343875.1 Anaerolineales bacterium
AGCTTTCCAAAGCTGACGCCTTTATCCAGGCGCGTATGGATACGCGCCCTACTAATGCTGACGCATCAGGCCAGTACGGGGCGGATGCCCAGCATACCACATAACTCCAGCAATGGCTGCCGAGCGTCCCCGTAAACGATAGCATAGTGCTGGCTCATAAGATTCTGCATGAGACTGTCCACGCTCCCATCCAGTGCTATGCGGATGAAGGGATAGGGAGGGCACTCGACCTCGCGGAAAGGAGGCGGTGGTTTGGCCTGCCCGGCAGTGATGTGCATCTTGTAACCGGGGCCATCATTGGCCAAGCGGGCCAGAGTCACGCTCCCTTCTTTGTAAGGCGAGGTGTTGAGCAGCCCCTCATACAGGGCGGTGTGCTTGCCAAGCCGTGGCTGGCCTGCGGCGTGGGACATGGGTGCAAAGCCGCAAGCTCCGAAGAGCACCTCGTGGCCTGGATACACGTCATGGAGATCGCCGTAAGAGGTGACGCCCCCTGCTGTCAAATAATGAAGCATCAATTGACTGACGATGAGGGGTACGTCGCCCTCGCAGGAAACCGGTAGCTCATCCCCCAGCAGGGAAAGCGCAACACAGGGAGCCAGCCCAAACAAGCGAGAGAGTTCGTATTGGCACTTGACGGTCAGCGCCTGGAACCGATGCTGCGTACTCAAGCCTTGAAGAGCAGCGTACTGTCGCATAGTAGCAGCCAAGGCCTGGTCGGTCACACCCTCAGCCAGCAACCACTGACCCTTGTACTTGTCCACCAGGTCAACCGCGACCTCGTCCAGAATCTGCTCGCCCTGCTTGACTATGGTGTACTGGTCTAGCTGAACGATCTCTGGCCCGATCTCCCGTCGCAGCTTGGTATGGTCAAAGGTGCCCGTATACATACCCATGGAGACGTAACCAAAGAGACCGACCTTCGCTCCGCGCAGAGCTTTCCGGGCACGGGCCGCCAGTGCGTAGGACCGGGCATTGGCGAAGACGTCTGGGTTATCCGGCTGACCATAGATGAACTTGAACTGCGCGCCCATTTCTTCCAAGGTCTGACGCACCACGCCAGCAGCCGGCAAGGGGCCCAAGGTGAGCTGCTCCCCATCCCCCTCGAAAGTGGTGTGGCTCCAGAGCACAATGGGGCAACTGGTGAGGCAATCTTCCAGGGTGGCTACCAGTAGGGGGGCTTCTACCCAGGACAGGAGTAGGACAACCAGGAAATCGTAGTCGGCCTCCCTGAGAAAGCGTCGGGCATAGGCCACATCTTCGTCAACGATGACTGGCGGGGTTGAGAATAGACTCAAACCATTGGCCAACAAGGCTTCCTTGGAACTCTCCAGAAACCGGTCCAGCAACTCCTGGGGATAATCGGGATAGCCAAAGGGTACCAGCATGGCCCGTGGTTTCATGACCTGCCTCCTTTCGTTGAGTAGATGTGTGGTAGGCTAGACCCAACCAGCTACTAGCTCAACTCCTTCAGGGCCTGTTCCACAGAGGCTTCTTCGTGAACCAGGCGGCAAATGGCACGCGTCATCGCGGTCGGGTCCGGGTAGGTCCAGACATTGCGGCCCACGGAGACCCCGGACGCCCCACAAGCTATGGCCTCCTGGACGAATTTCAGGAAAGCCTGCGGGTCACCCCCCGCTGGTCCAGAGAGCACCACATAGGGCACAGGGCAGTACTCGATGACCTCTTTGAACGTCTTCGGGTCTCCTGTGTAGTACCCTTTCACGATGTCGGCCCCCAATTCCGCAGCCACTCTGGCCGAGTATTTGACGATCTCCGGATCGGAAGGCCATTTTCTGTCCGCCCTATCTTGAAACTGATGGGTGAGGATTTCGCTGGGTATCACCTCGGTCAATTGCGGCATGCCCCATACATCGCACTCATCTGAGACCATGCCAATCTTCTGGGACAGCTGGGCTTCTCTGGGAACCCCGATCACCCCAAAAGTAGCCACCGCGTCCGCCCCCATCCGCAAGGCGCTTTCCACCGAAGAGATCAGGTCATCGTTTGTCAGGTCCGGCCCAACAGAGGTGGCCGTACCGTCTATGCGCAGCATCAGTGACGTACCCGTGCCCAGGAATTCACGGTATACCAGGCGGGCAATCCCAGGCGTAAGCAAGACAGCGTCCGCCCCTCCTTGTGCCACTTTGCGTACCACCGCCGCCGGATCGTTTATCTCTTTCATAGGATCAATGCAGATCCCGTGGTCTATGGTGATTAGCACCATACGCCTGCTATCCCGGCGGAATAGCCTGCTCATTCTGAACTCTTTGCCGATGTTCATGGATTCCTCCTGCTAGTTTATTGAGCCTACCCACCCCGCGCCTGCCCACACAACGCAGGCGATGCGAGGCTGAGAGCTTGCGGGTTGGCCGGTCAGTTTACGGCATAAAGAGAACTTTGTTGAAGGTTCCATCCCTGGTCCATATCTTCCTGAATATTTCTGGAGCGTCACTCAGCGGCAATCGGTGACTGATCAAGGGAAAACATTGGATTTGCCCTTTGGAGAGGAAATGAAGCGAGGTGTGCCATTCATGAAGCGGCAGTGGAGCGAACGACGAATTCCAAGAACCGACCAGGGTCGCTTCCTTTCTCATCAATTGATCCAGGGTCTTTCGCGGCAACACCAGGTCGTCATAAGAAATCCCACAAAAGGCAATCCGGCCTTGCTTCTTGGCCATGCGGATACTTTGCTCTTGGGTGACCCTGGAACCAGCCATCTCGATCACCCGGCTAACGCCCGCCCCAGCGGTGTGACTCAACACAAATTCGACCGGGTCGTCTCGGGTAGAGTTACAGGTTAAATCAGCTCCTATCTCTCTGGCTACAGACAACTTATCATCCACGATATCGATGGCAATTATCTGCCTGGCACCCAATATGCGGGCCCATTGAACGGCAAACCCTCCAATGGGGCCAACCCCCAGGACGGCAACGGTATCGCCTCCCCTCATATCTACCTTTCTCATAGCGTGAAGGGCCACCGACACCGGATCGGTACAGGCGCCTGACTCAAGATCGACTTCATCCGGCAACTTGAGAACATTCCTTTCCTTCACGGCGATGAATTCCGCCATGGCCCCATCCTCTCTGGAGCCATAATAGCTGTAATCATCGCATAAGGTATATTCCCCGATTGCGCAGTAGTCACAATCACCGCATGGGATCAAAGGAACAATCGTCACCCGATCTCCGGCCTTCAGACTCTTGACCCCCTGGCCGAGCTGTACCACCTCCCCCGAAAACTCGTGCCCCACCGTGGTAGGATAAGAATAGGTGCCCTTCAGCATAACCCTGGCCGGATCCGAACCGCAAATCCCCACCGCCTTAACGCGGATCAGCACTTCGCCTGCGCCGATCTCCGGGATATCCACTTCCTCATATCTCAGGTCACCCGGCGCATAAAGTCGTGCCGCTTTCATGTCCCTTCCCTCCTGGCCAATTCACAGTTGGTGATTGAGCTCCGCCAGGGCCGGGTAGATCCGGGCAAAGCGCTCGGCCTTTTCCATGTGGCGTTCATGCACGGCCATATCCGGCTCATACGTATGTTTAACCCTCACCATGCGGGCCACGCCCTCCTCGATCGAGGAGAAAACCTCGGTGGCCACCCCGGCCAATATCGCTACCCCCAGGCAAGCCGCCTCGGAGACGTCCATAGCCACCACCGGTTTGCCAAATATGTCCGCCTTGGTCTGCAGCCACCTCGGGGACTTGGCACCTCCGCCGATAGCCCGTAGCTCCCGCACGGAGATGCCAGCCGCTTCCATTACGTCTACGCTCAACTTGGTCTCGTAGGTGACGCTGTCCAGGATGCCTTTGATGAGCTGCCCCTTGCTGGTGCTCATATCCAGGCCCAGAATGGCCCCTTTCGAATCGGGGTCCATCCAGGGTGTGCCACTGCCAAAGAAATGAGGCAAGATCAAGACCGGTGATGGTCCATCAACGGCCTGCTCCAAGATCAGATCGTACACATCCCGCCCGGTCCGTTGCGCCTCTTGCTGCTCAGCACCGGCAAAGTTGTCCCGATACCAGCGCAAGAGCGCGCCGCCTGTGGAAGAATAGCCCAAGACCAGGTACATACCAGGCACTGTATGAGGAGCGATGGGCAGATTGCCCTCCAGGAGTTCAGGTCCCAGGACCAGCCTGGGAGAAGCTACTGCCACGCACTCCACGGTGCCAGTGGAATCCATGGCGATGCCCTCCGCGACCGCGCCGCACCCTAGCGCTCCAGCTGGCTGATCGTGTCCCCCCGTCACGCCTACCGCCCCCGGTGCCAATCCCAACTCCGCGGCAACAGAAGCCGCGATCTGGCCCACCAGCGAGCCGGAGGGC
>CP070811.1:1141436-1144326 GCA_020343875.1 Anaerolineales bacterium
ACTGGTATCGATGATCTCAAATACTCGCTCCGCCCCGGCCAGGGCAGCCTGGATAGCGTTATACATATTCGCCAACTGGCGCAGGGGGTGGACAAAATTCTGCCCGTAGTTGATAAACGTAGCAATGACTCCAACACTGACAAGACCCTGCAGGGCCAGCCAGCCGCCAAAACCGGCCAGTACGATGACAAAGAAGTTGCCCAGCACATTCGTCAGTGGCATCAGCAGCAGGGCATAGGTGTTGGCGTAGACGCCGGCCTGGTAGACGGCCTGGTTATGGGCGCGGAAGGCCGCAATCACGGAGTCGTTTCGGCGGAAGGCCTTGACCATCTTTTGACCGCTGATGGCTTCTTCCATTTGAGCATTCAACTGCCCCAGTTGTTTCTGTAGTCGGCGGTAGCCGGTGCGGGTGTAGCGGGCCACGAATTGGGTGAACCAGAACATGAGGGGGATGACCAGAATGGTGACCAGGGCCAGCCACGCATTCAGCACAAACATGGCGATCAGGATGCCGGCCATGGAAAGCAGACTGGCCAACAGGGAGGTGACGTTTTGAGAGACGGCCTGGTTGATGGCGTCGATGTCGTTGGTCAGACGGCTCATCAGCTCCCCGGCCGGGTTGCGGTCAAAGAAACTCAGCGGCAAAGTCTGCACATGCTGAAACAGGTCCTGGCGCATGTGCTGCAAAGCTCTCTGGGAGATGCCTGCCATCACCCAATCAGCCACGGCCTGGAACAGGTTGTTGAGAAGATAGGCGGCCAGCATCAGGAGGGAGATTCGAGCCAATCCGGCCGCGTCTCCGGTCGAGATAAATCGATCGATGGCAACCCCCAGTAGATAAGGGCCAACCAGTCCCAAGACGGTGACCATCAAAACAAAGCCCAATACCATCACCAGGGCTACTTTGAAGGGGCTAAGATAGGGGATCAGCCGGGTCAAGGCGTGGCGTGGGTCGCGGGCCTTTTCGATCCTGCCAACCTGAGCGGGCCTGCGGGGCTGCATGACGGAGCGGACATCGCTGCTCCCCTGGCTGGTGGGTTGGTCGTTCATACGTCTGCGCTCCGCAGGGCACTGCTGGCAGCTTCGGCCGGGTGAGGCCCGTCCCCCAACTGAGACTCATAGATCTCCCGGTAGATGGGGCTGGATCTCATCAGCTCTGGGTGAGTGCCTTCGGCGACGATATGCCCCCTGTCGATCACGACGATCTTGTCGGCCTTCAGGACGGTGCTGATACGTTGGGCCACGACCAGGCTGGTGTGCTGGCCCATTTGCGCTGCCAAGGCATCCTGGATTTTGGTCTCGGTCTCGACGTCTACCGAGCTGGTGCTGTCGTCCAGGATCAGAATTTTCGGCCGGGTCAACAGCGCGCGGGCAATGGCAATGCGCTGCTTCTGACCGCCGGACAGGTTGGCACCGCGCTGCTCGACATGCGAATCATATGCCTGCGGCATCTGCATGATGAAATCGTGGGCCTGGGCAGCTTTGGCTGCCGCCACCATTTCGGCGTGGCTGGCATGCGGGCGGCCATAGCAGATGTTGTCACGCAGCGTGCCTGAAAACAGGACCGTTTCCTGGGGCACGATCGCTATTTGCTCAAGTATGGAATCGTGCTGAAGTTGCCGGATATCGAACCCATCGATCAACACCCGCCCGGCTGAGGAATCGTAAAACCTGGGCACCAGATTGACCAACGTCGATTTCCCGGCGCCGGTTGCGCCCAGAATAGCCACGGTTTGCCCCGGCTCGACGACCAGGTCGATGTCCTCCAAAACCGGCAGGTTATGGTTGCCATCATAATGAAACCCAACATGATCGAAGACAACTCTGCCTGGAGCCTGATCTGGCAAGCCCAGCGCACCCGGAACGTCCTGGACCTGCGGGACGGTCTCCAACACTTCGTTGACGCGCCGGGCCGAGGCAATCCCCCCGGCCCAAACGTTGGAGAGCCTGGTCATCATAATGAGCGGGGTCATGGTTGTTAGCAGGTAGTTGGTGAAGGCTACGATCTGCCCGACGGTTAGTTCGCCCCGGATGGCCTGCAGCCCGCCAGCCCAAATAACGATCATCATACCGATGTTCACGAAGATCGTCAGGGCAGGCGACATGCTGGACATGAACTGCATGACCCTGATCGAGTTTCGGGTATAGGCTTGGTTGGCACTCTCAAAGCGCTGGGCCTCAAAATCGGCTCGTACAAAGGCTTTCACCAAATGCGCACCGGCGATGTTTTCCTGCAAAACCGTGTTGAGCCGATCCAGTTTTCGCTGTGCGGATCGAAAGAGCGGCTCGGTTTTGAGAATGAAGAACACGATGATCCCCGAAGTGACCAACAGGAGTGGCAGCAGGGTAAGCGCCAGACGGCTGCTGGTATTGACCATCAGGATCAGGCTGCCGACCATCAAGAGCGGGGCGCGGGTGCCGATGCGTAGCGAGACCTGAGTCAGGCGCTGAAGAGCGCTGGTATCGCTGGTGAGACGGACCATCAGCTGTCCAGTTTGGAGGCGATCCAGATTGGCGTACGAAAAGGCCTGGATCTTGACAAACAGGGCGTCGCGCAGATCACGGGCCACACTCTCGCCCACCTGTACTGACAAGATGTTGTTGCCGACGGCGAAAAGAGCGCTCAGCGCCGAGATGCCCAGCATCAACAAGGCAGTGTGGATGACGATGGATTGGTCATGGGCCTTGATCCCCTGATCGATGATCCTTTGTATCAAGCGGGGAATGGAAAGATCCATAAACACCAGCCCGGTCAGCAGGGCCAGAGCGGCCAGGGCACGTTTCCAATAGGGCTTGACGAAGGAGGCGAGTTTGCGGGCGTGGTTCATATTAGGTCTTCAGGAATAATTGACATTGCGTCAGATCGGGCCTAGAATCCCAGTTGTTACGA
>CP070811.1:1144426-1147204 GCA_020343875.1 Anaerolineales bacterium
AGCACAGGCTGAATCTCGTCCAGGTAGGCTCGGGCCGGGGCAGTTGCGGATGTCGCTCGAATGGTAAAATGAAAGGTAGAGCCGACCCCCAGTTCACTCTCAACCCACATGCTGCCCCCCATCAGCTGGCTCAAGCGCCGGCTGATGGCTAGCCCCAGGCCAGTACCCCCGTAGCGGCGCGTGGTTGAAGCATCAACCTGGCTGAAGGATCGGAAGAGACGGTCCATGCGATCCGGGGGAATGCCAATCCCCGTATCCCTAACTGCAAAGTGGAGCATGTACGTGTCTGGTGCCACGCCCGGCTCAAGCTCTGAAACCGGCTGGCTGGATACAGACAGAACGACCTCGCCTTGCTCGGTAAACTTGGCAGCATTGCTGAGCAGGTTCACAAGAATCTGGCGTAAGCGGGTCACATCGCCC
Source organism: Anaerolineales bacterium (assembly GCA_020343875.1). Lineage (GTDB taxonomy): Bacteria > Chloroflexota > Anaerolineae > 4572-78 > NAK82. Next base: position 1,144,847 of record CP070811.1, read on the forward strand.
ACGATAGCCTCAGGCGTGTCCGGATCGATCAAATAAGCCAAGTCCAGGCCCTTTTCGGCTGTGGTGGCTGCCAGCAGGTCCAGCGTGCTCTCCACACACTCGCGCAGATCGAAGGGTTGGTCTTCCAACTCCAGCTTATCGGCTTCGATCTTGGAAAAGTCGAGAATATCGTTGATGATAGTCAGCAGGGCCTCGCTGCTGTGGCGAACGGTCTCCACGAAATCACGTTGCTCCAGGTCGAGGTGGGTGTCCCGCAGCAGGCTCGTCATGCCGATGATGGCGTTCATCGGGGTGCGTATTTCGTGGCTCATATTGGCCAGGAAGGCACTTTTGGCTTCGTTGGCAGCCACGGCCGTGGCCCGGGCTTCCTCGGCCTCTCCGAAGAGGCGGGTGTTTTCCAGGGTGGTAGCCAGTAACGAGGCGATTTGCATCAACAAGCTCTCATCGCGCCCGTTATAACTGCTTGGCTTTGCACTGCCCACATTTAGGGTTCCAATCACCCGTTCCCCCAGGGCAATAGGGGCCGTCATCGCCGCGCGCAGGCCCTGTCCGGCCAGTTGGCTGGCGTCCAGCCTATCGCTATCCTGGAGGTCGGCTGTCCTGATCAAGCGCCTCTCGCGTACTGCCTGGCCCGCTAATGTGCCCTGGATGGGCACCTGCTCGCCAATCGGCAAAATGCCCGTTGTACCCTGCAGGGCAAATACTTCCAGGCTATGGCCGGCTTCTGTCAACAAGGCGACGCTGACACGGTCCGCTGGGACGATTAGAGGCGTTACGTCGGTGACTACCTGGAAGATGTCGCCGTTGCTGCTGGCCAGACTCATCTGGCGGCCCATTTCATTCAACAGTGCCAGGCGTCGGGCCTGATCTTCGGCCTCGGCCCGCCCCTGCAAATTCTTTTTGAAGAGGCGTGCCGTTTCAATCGCTGAACCCAATAGCGATGCCACTTGGAGCACGATGTTCTTGTCGTCTTCGGAAAAAGCGTGGGGCCGGTCACAATCTACATTCAAGGTCCCAATCGTTTGACCACGGGCGAACAGCGGCACGTGCATTCTGGAGCATACTGCCGACTGGGGGCCGTCTTTTGGAATCTGGCCATGAACGATCAGCTTGTTTTCCACCAGGGCTCGTTCGAAATCCGTGCCGGGCAAAGGCAGGCTTTCACCTTGCGAGTAAGCGCCCTCCTGGCTGTCCAGGGCGATGATCTCAACTTGATCCCTGGCTTCGGTGAGCAGGGCGATACTGAAACGGTCGGCGGGCAGGATGCGGCTGATGCTCTTGGCAGCGGTGTCGAAGAGTTCTTGTAGATCCGTGGTCCCGTTCAGCCGCTCGCCCATCTGGCTGAGCAGAGCCAGGCGCCGGGCTTGCTCCTGAGTTTTGGTGAATAGCTGGGCGTTGTCCAGGGCCAGCGATGCCAACTCGGCAAAGCGACTCAGGAGTTCAACTTCCGTATCCCCGAAGGTTCGAGCAGTGTCAACGTCGTACGCCATGCCGATGGTCCCCACCACTTGGCCCCCCGAGCCGAGCGGAACAGCCATCACTGTTTTGATCACATTGTAGGGGAGTTCTGGAGAGCGGTACTCCCAGCTATCGTAATCGGCGACCACCAGTGGCTTGCCACTTTGCCAGACCCGACCGGATACCCCCGCGCCTCGTTTCAAGCGATACCCGATTCCGCCGGAGAACGTGCCAAAGCCCACCTTCTGCTCCAGCTCCTCTTCTCCCGGTTCGAGCAGATGCATAAAACCGTGCTCGGTCTCCAACAGTTGCCCGGCCCGGGTGACAATTGCCTGCAGCAGCTCGTCCAAGTCAAGCCGGCTGATCAACCCGAGTGTGGTGGCATGGAGCGCAGCCAGGTATTCATTCTGTTGCTTAAGCGCTTCCTCGACCCGTTTTTGTTCCGAAATATCAATGACGAAACTGCGGATGCGATCGCTGTTCGGGACCAGGTGCAGCACCTGCTGATACCACACCCCGCCCAGTTTCAGCTCCCGCAGGTGCGAGCCTGTGCCTCGCTTGCGCAGATCGGTCACGATAGGGGCCACATCGCTCAACAGGGGGGAGAGCAAGCCCAGCTCAACACAGTCGGGAAACTGTGCGGCCGCAGCGGGATTCATGTAGTGAATTTGCCCGTTCAGGTCCAACTCGATAATCGCAGCCGGGTTCAATTCGGGGAAGGAGGCCAGGCGGGCCAGTTCCTGCTTGGCGTGCTCTAATTGCTGGGTCTGCTGCCAGCGATCAATGGCCAGGGCCAGGTGAGTGGCAATCGCCACAGCTACCTTGATGTCTTCGCGATTGTAGCCGTCCTGCTTGGACGTGGCAAAGGTCAGGGCACCCAACACCTTGCCGTATGCCTCA
>CP070811.1:1147304-1150978 GCA_020343875.1 Anaerolineales bacterium
ATCAACTCTCAAGGTCAACCCTCCCCAGCTGGTATCAAAGAGCTTGGCATGAGGCCAACAACGATCAGCGTTTCCGCCAATCTAGCCAAAACAGGCGTTCAAACACTGCCGCCACATGATAGACTACTACCTGCATCTGGTCAAGCGTTTCTGTTATCCCCTCATATGTTTCAGGGTAATCGCAGCCTGGTCGATAGCGCCCCCAACATCCCAAAAAGCATATGAGGAAAAGCACTAGCTTGCCCCCTGCTGGCTGCGCAGCCAGCGTCTCAAACATACTGAGCCGCACCCCCAAGTGGGGGTGCGGCTCAGTTGATGACAAATATGCGCAGGTTTGGTTACACCCAGCCCCGCAACTTGCAGGCTTCGGCTACGCGCTGCACAGCAACCAGATAGGCAGCCAACCGGTTGTGAACACCCTTGTCCTGAGCCATATTGTGCACAGCGTGGAATGCAGCCGTCATCTTGCTATCCAGTCGCTGGTGAACCAGTTCCAGCGGCCAGTAGTAATCGTAGGCATTTTGCACCTGCTCAAAATAGCTGACCGTTACACCGCCTGCATTGCACAGAAAGTCGGGAATGACGTAGACGCCATTCTGCTGCAGAATCTTGTCAGCTTCAGGGGTGGTGGGGCCATTGGCCAACTCAGCGCTGATTCTGGCCTTGACATTGCCCGCATTGGCCTGAGTGATCACGTTCTCCAACGCCGACGGGAAGAGCACCACGACGTCCAGTTCCAGAAGCTCCGAATTGGTGATATTGTGCGTGTTGGCCATATCCAGCACGGTGCCGTTCTTCTTCTTCCAGGCCACTCCTTCTTCAAAGGGGATGCCCTCTGCTCGGTAAACACCGCCCTTTGAGTCAGAGATGGCAATCACCTTCAAGCCCAGTATCTCCTCACCCAGCTTATGGGCAAATTGACCGGCGTTGCCATAGCCCTGGATGGCAGCCGTAGCACCCTTGAGGTCAATGCCCAGCACCTTGCCCGCCTCACGCGTCGTGTAAATGCCACCGCGAGCAGTGGCATCCCCACGTCCCTCAGATCCTCCCAAAGGAATCGGCTTGCCAGTGATCACTCCTGGCACATTGTAGCCCTTGATGATGCTGAACTCATCCATCATCCAGGCCATAATCTGGGGGTTGGTGTATACATCCGGTGCTGGCACATCAGTCTCATCGTCGATCATACGGTGGATAGCACGGATGTAGCCCCGGGCCAACCGCTCTTGCTCGCCCAGCGACATCTCTTTGGGGTTGCAAGTTACGCCCCCTTTGCCGCCTCCCAAAGGAATGTCTACCACGGACGTTTTCCACGTCATCCAGGCAGCCAAAGCGCGCACCGTGTCAATGGTTTCATCGGGGTGCCAGCGCAGACCACCTTTCGTCGCTCCCCGAGCATCGTTGTATTGCACACGATAGCCGTGGAATACTTTCACGCTGCCGTCATCCATCCGGACCGGGATGGTGACTTGCAGCTCACGGAGAGGCCACCGCAACAATTGATGGGTCCCTTCGTCCAGGCCCAGCAACTCAGCCGCTTCGTCGAGCTGTCTCTGCGCAATTTCAAAAGGATTCAATTCATTAGACATCGTTAATTGTCGCTCCTTTGCGAATAATTTTGGATAGCTCCTCCTCCAGCGGGGAAGAAGTATATCTTCATACCAGCAGCAAGCTGCCCTATCAGTAGCTCGTCTTCACCAGGCGATCTGATCTCATCGTCCAGATTGTATCACCTCCTTGTAAGACAAGAAAGTCTTTCAAAGCAGCTACAACTCAGCAAGTCCCTACCAGTATATCTTAGAATCTCTGCCCAGGCAACGGAAGAAAGGCAGTTTACAACCGTGACGAAAATCAGTCATCAGGCTGCAATTGCTCGCGCAGAAGTCTTTCCACCAGCTGAGGGTTGGCCTTTCCGCGCGTGGCCTTCATTACCTGTCCAATCATAAAACGAATGATAGTATCTTTCCCCTCTCTGAAGCTGGCAACTGCATCAGGGTTGTCGCCAATGACCTCAGCCACAACACCTGCCAACTGACTGGCGTCAGAGATTTGCCTTAGACCTCGCTCCTGTATGATCTCCTGGGGTGGCCGCCCTGTCTCCCACATCTCGCTGAAGGCTTTCTTAGCCGCGGTCTGATTGATGGCGCCGGCACTGAGCATTTTGAGCAACGCCACCAGATCTTCTGGCCTGACCTTCACGTCACCGATGGTTATGCCGATTTCATTAATAAGTCGGAACAACTCACCTGTCACCCAATTCGCCAGCGACTTGGGGCTAATTGCATCACCTGCCACCTGCAGGGCCCGCTCAAAATAATCAGCGATGGCTGGGTCTTCGACCAGTACGCCAGCATCATAGCGGCTCAGACCATACTCAGTCATGAATCGGTCCCGTTTGGCCTGAGGCAATTCGGACAAACTGGCCTTTACTCCTTCAATCCAGGCCGGCTCCAAACTCAGCGGGGGTAAGTCGGGCTCTGGGAAGTAACGATAGTCGTGAGCCTCCTCCTTGCTGCGTTGCTCGCGGGTGACGCCAGTAGCTTCGTCCCAACCCATGGTCACCTGAACCACTGGCTGTCCTGCTTCCAGCAGTCGGGTTTGGCGCTTGATTTCGTAGTCGATTGCGTTTCGCACGGAGCGGAAAGAATTGAGGTTCTTCACCTCCACCTTGGTACCAAACTCGTCCGAACCCGCTGGACGCAGCGACAGGTTCACTTCACAGCGCATGGCCCCCTTCTCCATATCCCCGCTGCTCACGCCCAGATAGCGCACAATCTGGCGCAACTGAGTGACAAAGGTATACGCCTCGGCAGCCGAGCGTATGTCGGCCTCGGATACGATTTCCATCAGGGGCACGCCCGCCCGGTTGAAGTCCACCAAGCTGTGGCCATCCACATGCGTCAGTTTGCCTGTGTCCTCTTCCAGATGTACCCGACGGATACCAACCGACCGGGTCCCGCCCGAACCTTCTCCAGTAAACGTTTCGTCCACCTCAATCTCCAAGAAACCAGCTTTGCAGAGAGGGAGTTCATACTGAGAAATCTGATAACCCTTGGGCAGGTCGGGGTAAAAATAATTCTTGCGGGCAAAGACGTTGTGCTCTTGGATAGCGCAATTGAGCGCCAGCCCAGTCATCACCGTGTACCGAACTGCTTGCTCGTTGATGACCGGCAGAGTACCCGGCATCCCCAAACAGACGGGGCACACGTGGGTGTTGGGCGGCGTGCCGAACGCCCGAGCGCTGCATCCGCAAAACATCTTGCTGGCCGTACTTAATTCGACATGAACTTCCATGCCAATGACAGGCTCGTAGACCATGGGTAACTCCCAGGGAACTTCCACAAGGGTAGCATTATCTCTGGGCTGGGTAAACACATTCTTAACGATACGTCACCCAGGAAAATGCACTAACCCGGCATCTTAGGAGCGAATTTCACATCAAAAAGGAGAGACCATCGGCCTCCCCGGGAAACCCTGCTTGGGTGGTTGAAAGGCGGTACATCGTATTGTTACCCCTCGTGCAGCGGCAGTAACAGCTGGTTCTTCAGTTCTTCCTCTCGACGCTGACGCTCGCGCAAGGCATCGATCTCTTCCGCCATACGCTCCACGTCGCCAAAACGGCGGTAGACGGACGCAAAGCGCACATAGGCCACGCCGTCAATCTGGCGTAGCTG
>CP070811.1:1151078-1155565 GCA_020343875.1 Anaerolineales bacterium
CAGGCCCGTATCGCGCACGCACCGCGAAGTCCGGGTCTTGCCCGCTGAAGCCGGGGATCTGTCGATCCCCTTTGAGCAACGCTGCGAGCGACAGTCGCGCGCGGCCTGGACATCCACATGCCTGCTCGGCCTGGACGGACACGCCCTGGCCGGCCCCTGGGGGGAGGGGGTGCGCCGAAGGCGCTGATCTTGCCGGCTCAGTAGGGGGATCTGGCGATTCCCAGAGTGCGGTGCAAGTGTTGACAAATCCAGCTGCGTAGGGCCTGGGTTTGTCAATCCAGGCCGAGCAAAGCAGGACAAGGATTCAAGTATATTGTGTTCAAGCGATTGCCCCGTGTCAGGGACTGCGAACAAAGTCCTCTGCCGGGGCACTGGGGGACAAGGTCCAAGTGAGACGGGGGCGGTCGATGAGCCGCACTTGTGGGGATTAGAAGTCAAGAGCGGGCTTTAGCTGAGTATCCCCCCAGCCCACATGCTCCGCTTTCTCGCGTGCCTGGTCGAGCATCTTCACAACCTGCTCCTTATTTCCTGGACATGGAATGAAACTAAGAGCGTATCCCTGAGCGACTGATCCGTCAAATCCGAGGCTACCTTTTCAATGACTGCCAGGGCATCCCTATACGCCTGGCGCGCTTCATCCGGCCGCCCTTGGGCCTGACGCAAATCGCCCAAGGCGGCGTGGGTCTTCCAGAGTTGGGGCGGATTGCTGACCTGCTGGGCGACGTCCAAGGCGATAGATAGTTCCTGCTCGGCTTCGGTTTGCGCGCCCTGGGCCATAAGAGCCTGCCCCCGCAGTCGATGGCCTTTGATGATGTTTTTGCGGCTGTTGCTTTCCTCGGCCAGGGTCAGGCACTCGTCGGCGTACGATAGTGCCTTTCTGTAATCGCCCCGCATCAGCCATAGTTCACCATAGCTGTGGAACAGATGCTGCGAGTAACGCCAGATCATCCAGGGATCCGCTGGCTCCGGGTCACGCACAATCTGCTCGACATACTGGAAATGCGCTTCTGCCTCATCAGGCCGGCCCAGGGCCAGTAGGTTGTCTCCCAGGTTCAGGCGGCTATTACACTCAGCCTCGAGATTAGTGTATTCCTGGGCAGCTTCGATCCCATGTCTGTTCCAGGTCATGGCTCGCTGCGGGTCTTGAAGCTCGCCATAAAGCCATCCTATTGTGTTTAGAAGTACCGGCGAAGGGGCCTCCCCTGGGTAAAGGCGCTCTCTGGCCGCAAGCAAACCCTCCAGGAGGGTCAGGGCTTGCTGGTACTCCCCCTGTCCACCCAAGGCAAGTGCTTCAAACCACTGCGTATTGAAGTAGACGAAACTGTATTTTATGGTAGTATCTCGCCAGCGCGCAAGGTGTTCTAGAGCGTCTTTAAAGCACCCTTCCCAGTTCGGTAACAACATCCCGACAGCGCTCCACCAGGTCAGGCCGAGGGGGTCGTCAACGCTTGGCGCCAGTTCCTCCGCTGCCCGAAGGTATGACCTGGCTTCTGCGTGCCGGTTAAAATTCAGGTAGCAGTTCGCCAGTACGACACTTGCAAATAAGCGTACATCCTCGAACTCTTCACCGGCCACGTCCAGCGCAGTCTTAAGGGTGCCCTCAGCAGCTTCCAGATCATGGTTGAGGATTTCAACCAGGCCGCGGTAAGCCAAGGCCATCCCTTCCGGGTGTCGGTCCCCCAATTTGCGAGCACCGACGAGCATGAGATCGAAGTCGGCCAGGTTCAGCTCAACCAAACCCCGCCGCCGGAACACGTCAACGGAAGTCGCCAGGGCTGCATCCCCCAGTTCGTCGCACACCTCCAAAGCGCGGGTGTAGTAGCTTGTGGCATCTTGGTTGGCATATGCCGCGGCCGCTTTATCCCCGGCTTTCACCAGGTAATCGAGTGCCTTCTCCCAGGCTTCCCCTTCAGTATAGTGATAGGCCAGTACCTCGAACTGGTCGACCAATCGGTCGCGGTACAGTTCCTCGATGGCCGCGCCAATGCCCCGGTGCAGTGCCTTGCGCCGCTCCCGCAACAGGGTGGAGTAGGCTACCGCCTGGGTTAAAGCATGCTTGAAGGTATAGGCCCGCTCAGGAAAGTAAGCTCTCTGATAAATGAGCTCCAGCAGCTTCAACTCCTCCAGCACCTGCTCCAGCTGAAGCTCGAGTCCCGAGATGCGTCCCAAAAGCTGCTGAGTGAACTCGCGCCCGATGACGGAGGCCAGTTGGAGTGCTGCCTTGGCGTCCTGCTGCAAGTGGTCGATCCGGCTCAGGATCACCTCCTGGATGGTGTCGGGCACCTGGATCTGCTCCACCGGCTGTGCCAGCTCATACGAACCGTTGTGCTCACGCAGCACACCTGCCTCTTGCCAGGACTTGATCACCTCCTCGATGTAGAAGGGGTTGCCCTCTGCCTTGCCAGCGATGAGACGGCCCAGCTCTGCAGGCAATTCAGTCACCTGGAGGACGCCCCGGGCCAGAGCCGCACTTTCCTCCGGCTGCAGGTCGCCCAGCACCAGGCGGTTAAAGTAGGTCCGCTCGCCCAGGGAATGGCTATAGCCCGCTCGGTAGCTCAGCAGCAGCAGCACGGGTGCTGTGGCAACCACATCCACCAGCGCCATCAGAGCCGCCTCTGATTGCTCGTCGATCCAGTGCAGGTCCTCTACTACCAGCACCAGCGGCCCCTGCCGGCTTTCCTGAAGTAGCAGCGCTCGCAATCCATCGAAGATACCGGCCCGCCGCGCCCTGGGATCCATAGCCATGATGTCTGAGGCGCCCGGGTCAACGTTCAGCAGGAATTTGAGGTAGGGCACGGTTGCCTGGGTCGCCCCCTCCCAACTGGACGTGCTTTCTTCCACACGCTGGATGATCCGGGCCTGGTTATCGCCCTCCTCCACGCCAAAGGCATGTTTGAGAATGGCGATGAAGGGTAGATAGGGCGTCTGCTGACGAAAGGAGATGCACTGGCCTTCCAGCCAGGTAACCTCTTCATATCGGATAGCCCTCTGGAACTCAGACAGCAGCCTCGACTTGCCGATACCGGCCTCGCCGGAGATAAAAACCACCTGTCCCTGTCGGTTCTTGGCCCGCTCGTAATAACTCTTCAGCAAACCGAGTTCACGTTCCCGACCCACATAGGGTGTTAGGCCCCGCTCGGCTGCGATCGCAAAGCGGGAGCGGATGGCCTTCTCCCCTACCAGACGGTAGATGATCACCGGTTCGGCTTTGCCTTTGACCTTAATCGGTTCGAGCCTCTCGAACTCAAACAGCGGCGCTGTCAGCCGGTAGGTATCTGGCCCCACCAGGATCTCACCTCGTTCCGAAGCGTCTTCCAATCGCGAGGCGAGATTGACTGCGTCCCCCATAACTGAGTACTCTTGCCGCCCCGGCGAGCCAATGCCCCCGGCGATGATCAGGCCGGTGTTGATCCCGAAGTGCAATCCCAGGTCGGTCCCTCGCTGGGTGTTGAATTGGGCCACCGCGGCTGTCATCTCCAGGGCGGCTCGCAAGGCTCGTTCGGCATCGTTCTCGAGAGCCACAGGCGCGCCGAAGAGGGCCATAATTGCATCGCCAATGAATTTGTCAACCTTGCCCCCATAATCCTCGATGATCGGTACCAGCCGTTCAAAGCAGTTATTCATCACGTCGCGCACAGCTTCAGGATCCATCGTCTCAGCCATCGCGGTGAAGCCGGAAATGTCGGCGAACATGGTGGTCACTATTCGGCGTTCAGCGTGCATACTAGCCCCAGGACTCGCGCGTTTCACCTTGCTGCCTTGATTTTGAGGAGTGCCTTGCTGGAGCAGGGAATGGCTGCTGGCAGGTTGGGAAGTCGTAGGGATGGTCAGCTTTGAGCCGCAGCCCGTACAGAATTTTGCCCGAGCAGCGTTGGCCGTACCGCAGTTCGGGCACCTGCGCGCGAGAGAACGGCCACAGTTCTGGCAGAATTTGGCGTTTGCTGAGTTTTCAAAAGCACAGTCAGGGCATTGCATCTCTTCCTATTCTCCCATCCCAGGCAGCCGTGTGTCGAAGCGTTAACGAAGAGTGGAGGCCAGTCATAGTTCCAGGCGGTAGAACCGCCAAGGCGGATTCCCTGGAGGAAACCGGATTACTGCAGCAAGCAGACGGAAGTTATCGAGCAAACTAATCATATCAAATTCGTCTATAATTGTCAACGCCATTCTTGCGAAGTCCAGAATGCGACCGCAAATCTCGGCCGCGTTCACAGGATGCATAGGTGGCGGTTATGTCCTGGTCTTGCCGGCTCAGGATGGGGCTCTGCCGATCCTCTTTGAGCAACGCTGCAAGCGACAGTCGCGCGGCCTGGACATCCACATGCCTGCTCGGCCTGGACGGACACGTCCAGGCCGGCCCCTGGGGGGAGGGGGTGCGCCGAAGGCGCTGATCTTGCCGGCTCAAGACAGGTATCTGGCGATCCCCTTCGAGCAAAGCTGTGAGCGACAGCCCCACGCAGCCGGGACGCCCATACACCAGCTCAGCCTGG
>CP070811.1:1155665-1158986 GCA_020343875.1 Anaerolineales bacterium
ACTTGAGCGGAGCTCCACCTTGCCCGAAGGCGTGCCGAAACCAAACTGCTCGTAACGCTTCTCCCCTCCCCGGCCAAAAAGGCCGTTTTGCTCCAGCAGCTTATTGAATGTGAGCCCAACCGGAGCCAGCCGGTGGTCCCATACCTCGTCCACGGTTTCCCAGGGCCAGTGCTCCTCCTGCCCCAACCGGATCCCCAGGCCTCGCCAGAAGTCGTAAGGGTTACGGCGTTCATGGAGGGGTTCGATCCCCCTGGGACCGGCCACGCAAAACGCAGGCGTCAACCACAACTCGGTCGTTTCTATGGTTGAGCACATGGGAAAGACATAATCGGCCAGGGCCGCCGAGGGTGTAAGATAGTATTCGGCCACCACATAAAGCTCAAGTGCTTTTAGTGCCTCGTAAACCCGCCGTGTGTTGGCAAAGGAGAGCAGGGGATTACTGGCCAGAGAAATAGCCGCCCTCACCGGATAGGGCCTTCCCGTAATCATGGCATCCCAGACGGCCCGTGCATGGGCCACGCTAGTCATGCCCGCAAGGGGTGGATGCATGTAGTCCAGGGGAAGACGGTCGTTCGCCTCCACGTTTCTCTCCCAGCCGGGAAACCCGAACAGGGCGTATTCATCCGCACCCAGTTGCTTGGCACGCTGCTCTGCCGGAAGGGCCCCATTGAATTCCATCTCGTCGTCGCCGATGATCTTCCCTATGGGATCGTTCCACCCCAGGGGCTCTCCCCCCGCCACATCCAGGTTGCCGGTAATGGCCCGCAGGCAACAACGTGCCCTGGCAGCCTGGGTCGCATTCACGCCCTGCTTGTCCAGGCCGAAACCCCAGGTGATCATGGCTGGCTTGGTCATGGCATATCGCCTCGCCGACTCAACGACCTGCTCTGGCGTGAGCCATGTGATCTCTGCAACCCGCTGCGGGGTATAATCGGCCACGGCAGATTTCAGATCCTCGAACCCGACCGTCCAATGGGCCACGAAATCACGGTCAAAGAACTCCTCCTCGATTATGATCCGAAGCCAGCCCAGCATGAGGGCCACATCTGTCCCCGGCCGTATGGGCAACCACATATCCGCTTTCTCTGCCTCGGCGATGCGACGGGGGTCCACCACGATGAGTTGTGCGCCGTTCTTCTTGGCCTGGAGGATCATGGGATAGAGAAGAATGGGATTGGATTGGGAAGGGGCATGCCCCCACAGGACTAGGCACTTGGTGTTCATCACATCGCCCCAGGTGAAGCCGCCGTAGGTGGCATACTCCACGGTCTGGCTGGGGCACATGCAGACATTGTTGGCCCCGCAGATGTTGGGCGTGCCAAAAAGGTTATGAAACCGGCGTTCATCCCAGTGATAGGTCCGTTTGGTGCCGTGGGTAAATGCCAGGGTTTCTGCGCCGTACTCCTCACGTAAGGCGTGGAGCTTCGCCGCCACTTCATCCAGCGCCTGGTCCCATGTAAGGCGTTCCCACTGGCCCGCACCCCGCTCGCCCTTGCGTTTAAGGGGGTAATTGATTCGATCCGTATGATACAAATGGACGAGCATCAATTTGCCACGGCCGCAAATCCGCCCCCTGCTAATGCGATGCTCCGGATCTCCCGAGACCTTGACAGCCCGGCCATTCTCAATTTCCAAACGAAGGCCGCAGCGCGGATGGCATAAACCACAATAGGTTCTCCTGGTTTCTGTCATGGTAAACCCCTTCCTCATCAAGCCCTTGGCGCTCGAGCTGATGGCTTATTGTTAGCAGTTATTAGTTATTCGTTATTGGTTATTTGTGAACAACCACAGTATAAGGCATGGCGCAAAGAGCCTGTGAACTGGCAAGCTAGGGCGCTGGAACGGTTTAGAGGTATTCCCTCCAGAGTTGCCCCCGGAGTGCTTCAACAGCCCTGAACTTTTTCTTCAGGATTTGCGGCAACCCGGGGTCTTTGCGCGTCATCTCCGCCTCCAGTTCTGAACAGAGATATCGGTGACAGGCAAAAGGTCGGACTTGAGGTGCAAGGCGACAACCGTTTGCAGATACAAAGGGACAACCCCTATTCCCCTTCCGCTTTCTTCTGGGCAGATCTCGCCCCAAAAAAACCTTGGCATAGATCATATCCTTCTCATCAAAGAGGTGCTGCACCCTTTCGCAGCAGGGGCTGTCACAGGCTGAGCACACCACTGCCACGTGGTCACGCTGTAGTAAGACCAGTTCAGATAAGAGACCCTCTATCTTTTTTGCCACCTGAACCAATTCCTGCTTATGAGGCTGTCGGGAAACGCCCATCTGACGTTCGACGGGCTCTATGGCATTTGTGCATTTAAAACCCGTCATTCCTCTTTTTTCGCTTCCACCTCCGGGTCCACGTGGACGATCACCCTGTCGAGATCGGGGACCTCTTCCATTAGGCATTTCTCCACGGCCTTGGCGATCAGGTGCCCCTCGGTGACACTCAGTCGGCCATCCACGACGATATGGGTTTCCATCTGGTGCCACCCCCCCAAGGTCCGGACCCTGAGGTCATGGGTTTCAATCACCCCTTCCACGTTCAGAGTACACTGCCTAATTCTGTCTATAACTTCTGGCTCAGGAGCCGTGTCAATAAATTCACGCAGCGTATTCCTGAGAATGTCCAAAGCGACCTTGAGGATGAAAAATGAGACGATGAGGGCAGCATAAGCATCGAGGATGTGCCAAGAAGGTTTGATGCGAGCCCCGGCCACGCCCAACAGGACGGCCACAGAGGAGAGGGCGTCCGAGCGATGATGCCACGCATTGGCCATGACGACCCGGCTTTTGATACGCCGCCCAACGTGCACGGTGTAATGGTAGAGGGCTTCCTTTAAGGCTATGGAGACAGCCGCAGCAATCAGGGCCAGTGTGGTCGGGTGGTATTCCGTGTGAAGATGGATATTCCAGGCGGCCTTTATCCCCAAGTACAGCGCCGTAGCCACAAGCGCCAGACCCACGGCGGCAGATGCCAAGGTCTCGATCCGAGCGTGGCCGAAATGGTGTTTCTCATCAGGGGCCTTTCGGCCCATCCTGAGGCCCACCAATACCACAGCGTCAGTAAAAAGGTCGGAAATGGAATGGACCGCATCTGCGATGAGGGCCTGGCTCTGGCCCAAAACGCCTGCCACAAACTTCAAAATAATCAGCAGGCTGTTGACGATGGCCCCCACCAGTGTCACGGATTTTCCAGCCTTGGCCGCCTCTTTTCTGGATTCAGATGTTATATTCGGCGTCATGTCTTCCATTTCTGTGAATGAATAATGGCATTTCGGTTCTTTAATGCGGGAATGGGGCTGCCCCAGTCCTCCATCATCTCTTCGAAT
>CP070811.1:1159086-1163640 GCA_020343875.1 Anaerolineales bacterium
ACTCTTAATCAGCGGGTTCAAGGTTCGAGTCCTTGGCGGCTCATTGAGACATAAGATAATGGCGGCGTAGCTCAGTGGCCAGAGCAGGGGACTCATAAGCCCTTGGTCGGTGGTTCAAATCCACCCGCCGCCACCTGGCCAACCTCTCCAATCTGGACAGACCAACTGGGGCCGCCAACCTTATGGCAACAAGGCAGCGGCCCTGCTCATTTGCGTCACGCTCTATGCTGCTCTAGCTCAGCCGCCCTTAGCGATTGTCTTGCAGGGGCCAGGATAAACGCCTTGCCCACCCCGGCTCGTCCCGTTGCATTCGTTTTGGCTCAGACTTCGCCCTCGTGTGAGGTGGTTGGCGGTGATCCAACGAATGTGCTGTGCCATTTCGCGGGCGTATTCAGCTGCTGTTTCCAATTGTGCGAGGGTTTCACATGAACATTGCCAATTACGCTACATTTCTAAGAGTCCTCTTGGTCCCCCTCGTTCTACTAATCCTGTTTTCGGACTGGCCCTACCAAGAGTGGATTGCGGCTGGCCTTGTTTTGTTTGCCTGGTTCACCGATTTTGTGGATGGTATTCTTGCGCGGCGGACTGACTCCGTTTCTAGTTTTGGAATCTACCTGGATGCTGCGGCTGACAAGGCTTTTGTGCTTTGTGTTCTCTTTGGGCTGGCGCAACTCGGAATCTTGCCTTTCTGGATTCCGTGTACGATTCTGGTCAGGGACTTGATCATCAACTCGCTCCGAAGCTTCGCTTCTGCAGAGGGGGTTATTATGTCAGCCAGATGGTGGGGTAAGGTCAAGACCACGCTCACTTTTCCGGCTACTGCAGGCCTGATTCTCAAGATTCCCGGGGCGTACCCCCTTATGCTCATCGCTACCCTCGTCTCCGTGCTATCGGGCATCCTGTATGTGTATGATAACCGACAGTTACTTGCCACCGCCTGGAAGGGCAGCCCCGCTAAACCCTAATACTTCTTCGCAGGCTTGTCAAGGTCTAGGGACACCGCAGGTTCAAGCATATGGATCGTCGTTTTTGGAGTTGGCACCTCTCGGCTCTATTCTATGAGCGTACCTACAACAACATCGCTCATCAGCTGGACGAGGATCTCTTTTCCTACCTGGGAGACCGCACGCGGGGGGCGCTGGTCGTCGATTGCGGTTGCGGCCCGGGGATAGTAACGCAGAAGTTCTTGCAGAGAGAAGCGGCGCGCGTGCTGGCCGTCGACGTGAATGCAGGCATGTTGCGGCAGGTTCGGCTGCGGCTGGCGGACGCCGTGAGCGCCAGGCGCGTAGTGTTGGTGCGCGACTCGGCCAATGTTCACCTGTTCTCCCGCTTGCGTGATCAGTACCCAGATAGCCAGGGCTTCGACATCATACTCTTTAAGCGCAGCTTATACGTCAAACCGGAACGAGCATTGGCCATTTTGCGAGCGGCGGTGACCAGCCTCCGCCCTGGTGGGGTTCTGGTCATAGTCCACGGGGAGCGCTCGCTGCGTCGCTATGCCTTTGGACCGGGGCTCGGGTTGAAGCACTATACACTCTATCATCTCTTCAACCGTACCATCAGCACGCTGGGCGAAAAGCTGGGCATCGGTGATTATACTCTGTACACGCAGAATGAACTGATCGATCTGCTACGCGTAGCCAGCCCCGGCCAAAGGGTAGAGTTGATCCCCAGCCAGCAGCGAGCCTACAATCTGGTAGCGGCATTTGGCTGACGGAAGCGTTCAATGGACGGAGAAGCAAGTGGAAAGGAAAAAGCCGCGGCCTGTGTTGGCCGGGGCTTGTGTATGCTCGCGGGGGAATACGAATAGCAAGACCGTTCGGTATCCTGCGAATCAAGTAGCAGTAGCCAAGCAGGTCATCTGTGAGAAGTATGCCTCCCACGACCGTTGCACGCTCAACCCTCTACCAAATAGTCTGCACGTTGGATAGCTGAAGCTTTCGGTCTCGGCTGATCAGCGGGGTACCAAGATGCACAGCCGTCGCCGCGATGATCCGGTCAGGCATATCTGGCACCTCTGCCCGGGAAACCCGGACCAGTGCGTCTACAATGTCGAGTGTGAGGGAGGTAGGAATCAGGCCCGTGTTCCCAGCCTGGAGAGCAGCATCCAACGCTGACTTGAGGTCGGTTGGGATACGTCCCTTTTCCTGCAAGTATAGAATCTCGACCAGGCAGATGGTCGGGACATAGACCACGCTCTCGCCGCGATCGCACGCCTCGAAGGCGCTTCTCGCTTCGGGCCCAAGTTGTGGGCTATCCTCCAGGTACCAGATCAGTGCGTGGGTGTCGGTCACCACATCGGGCATCAGACGTCCTCACGAGGGAATTCGCTCCACATCTCCTCACGCGCCTGGTTTATCTCGTCTTCTGTCATGTCTAGACCCCGCCACAGGCCGCGCAAAGACACATAAGGAGTTGACCGGGCAGCTCTGAGCTCGCGCTCAATCTCCGGGACCATACGCTCTATCAATCGAGCTTTGTTCACCGGCGAAAGCTGCCTCACGAAGGCCAAGGCCTCCTCTAAAGTCACAGCCTCACCCATTCTCTACCCCCTGACAAAGAACTATCCTTCGCGATCCGCCGGCGACTTGGCATCCGGCTCCGAGGCCATTCAAACTCGCCAACCAATTGTACCACCACAGGTAGTGGACAGCAAGACAAGAACCGATAAATAGGCAACCTGCCAGCCCCAAGCTCGAACTGGCAGGTTGTGCTTGTATACCCCCGGGGCGACTCGAACGCCCGCACACGGCTCCGGAGGCCGCTGCTCTATCCGCTGAGCTACGGGGGCTTACGACGACAAGTGTACCACAAGCGCAGGCGGTTGGCAAGCTCGTTTGATGCTACTCATACCGCCTTACCCGTTGGTCCCAGCCCCGATGGCAGTACGCGTCTTCGGCCCCCCAGCCCTTGCCACAAGTCCATTCCCGGCTGACTTGGTCGATGCGCAGGACTTCTACGTTGACCTCAAAACGCACAACTTAGTAGTAAGTGGTAACCAGGCGCGGCTCGAAGAAGCTACCGTAAAACTCGTCGCGGGCGCCCAGGCAAGTGGTGGCCAGAGGACAATGGCCGGGACAGCTATAGTCAAAAGACTTCATCACGCTGCAGTCGGCGAAATCGCAGCTTGGAGGCGCTGAAAAACTCTGGGTCCTTCTCCGCTCTGAGCCTGGCAAATGCAAAGAAAAGATCAGCCCCTTTCACATAGTTGCCGTCAATCTCAGTTTTCAAACCGTAGAAGTCGAACAGAAGCGCGCAGTTGAAGAAGAAAAAATCAGCCTGTTGTGCTGGTTGGCGGGTGGGCCTGGCCGCCTCAAAAGTGGCAAAGCCGGTAGGCTTCCAGTTCAACGCCAGCAGCCGCCCTGCTAATCTCTCTACCTGCTGGTAATTGATCCCCAATCACCAGTCGCCAATCTCTATGCCCTGTTCTCCTAGGTTGTCATTCCCAGGTCGGATTTGATGCGTTCTAATTGAGCTAGCGTGCCTTCACGACCTTTTTGGACCAGATAATCAGTCTGGCCAAAGTCTATGAAGCTGACATGTGCAATGTCGGGCTGGATGACCACATCGGCAACGCGCGCGTCAGTGTATCGTGCTCGCATAATGGTGTAAAAAGACAGGGACCACATCTCAGAGATGTTATGTGGCCGCTGCATGGGAGCGAGGGGCGGCGGCAGTAAATCGACCGCAATCAGGTAATTGGCCCCCATGTCCCGAGCCACACCCACTGGCAGGTTGTTCAAGGCCCCACCGTCAATCAACAGCCTCTTGCCGTCTTCCAACGGGCTGAAGATGCCGGGTAGCGAGCAGCTGGCGCGGATCGCCCGCGCCAAAGAACCCTGGCGGAAAACAACCAGCTCCCCAGTGAGAATGTCGACCGCCACAGCAGCAAAAGGGATCGCTAGTTCCTCAATCGTAACACTCCCCACTAACTTGTCTATGAACTGTTCCATTTGGCTGATGTCGAAGAACCCAAGGCCAGGACGAGTGATACGTGCCAGCCGCCTCCAATTCATCTCTGTGCTCATCTTCTGCAGTTCCCGTGGCGACAGGCCGGCGCAGTAAAGTCCACCCACCACCGATCCTGCGCTAACCCCTACCACCAGGTCTGGTCGGATGCCTGCCTCACCCAAGACCTGCAATACCCCCAGGTGCGCTGCGCCCCGCACAGCGCCGCCGCTCAACACCAGGCCAATCCGCTGACGTCTCTCTGGTGGGGTCTGACCCAGCAACAAGTCGAGCAGGCGCATATGCTACCTCCTGTAAACTGCAAATCGACAAATGGCAAATCAGCAAATCTGTCGATCAATTCACTTGACCGGCCTATTCGAGATTCGACAGTCCATAGTGGTATACGTCGACCAGCGCGAAGCTGGCAGACTCGATCAGTCGCCCATTTTGGTCAAGCCATGTCTGCGTCAGACCGCGCGAGTCCCACAGCCGGCTCTCGGAGGCAACTAGCCAAACCTCGGGGTAATCCTCTAATAGTCCTGCCATCACACCTTCCACCTGTGTCTCAGCTATCCCTTGATTGGTCCAGGGGCCTTCCAGGGC
>CP070811.1:1163740-1166354 GCA_020343875.1 Anaerolineales bacterium
GACGTTTGCCTTCAGTGCGGGTGAGTCCCCAGATGTTGAGGGGCTGGATGTGGCAGACATTGTACCCACTGTGCTGGTCGGATTGTACGGCTGGGATACAAAGGACTTCATCATCGGTCCACACGAAAGACCCTTTGACGACAATGGCGATGGCACCATCGACCGCAACGATCAGAGAGCCCTGGAGGCGGAGGTCGGTGCGGAGCATCCGCGTGTTACGACCGTATCGGCAGCAGGTGGCAAGTGGGAAGTTGTGGCTGACCTGTCGGCATGGGCTGATCTGATCGCTGATGGCACCGCAAAGAGAGTCGAAATTGCGGTGATGCCGGAGCTGCAAGATGCGGATGCTGTTGTCCTTGCCCTCGATGCTCCTTCCAGGACCTTTGACCTGGGTGCCAATGAGTTTGCCGATGACTTCTACAGTCCCATCGTGAAGGTTACGGATGGCTGCGAGACCTGCCATGATGCGCTGGCCACAAACTACCATTCGCCGGATCGAGGCGGGAATATCGTTGTTTGCAGGCTATGCCACATCACGAAGAGTGGCGGTTCTCACCTGGAGATGCAGTCGCGATCGATCGATTCCTATGTCCATGCGATCCACTCATTCCAGGCCTTCGATATCGGCGATATCAATTTCGCCGAACCGGTGGAAGCCTTGCACTATGAGCATCACATCGGGTTCCCGTATCCCACGCACGGGATCACAGACTGTGAGTCGTGCCACACGCCAGGCACGAACAACGTGCCGGATCAGTCCAAGTCGCTACCTGGTCTGCTTTCGGCATCCGACGCAGTCGAGAGCTGGGACAGGAAAATCGGTGATGTGCCAGAATATGTCACCGGTCCCGCTTCAAGGGCTTGTGGTGGCTGTCACCGAGCGGTGATGATCAAGGAAGATGAAGCTGGTGAACTCACACTCTTCAACCTGCATACCAAGCAAGGTGGTTACCTGGTCGAAGGGGGAGAGGACGCCGGCGCCACTCTCGGCACAGTCATCGACGAGATGATGGCGATCTTCAAGTAAGTCAGGCATACGAGGTGGGCTTCGGCCCACCTCAGTCAAATGAAAAGGGCCCTTCGGGGCCCTTTTCTATTATTGGTGTTCATTTGCCAGTTGACTGCGTGTGGCTTGGCGCAATGCGACCGGGCACTCGGCCTCGACGGGGAGCTGGGCAACGGCTCTCAAGCGCTGGTGTGCTGCAAAGCGCGACAGGTTTGGCCCTTCTGGCCGGGGGTGCGCGGCGAATGGGGTTGGGTATCGCGGAAGAGACTTTCGATTTTGGGGGACAGCTGCCCTAAAAAGCGTAGTGCAGTTGACCCTTTTCTGGGTGGGTAGGGTGTGATACACTAGCAGGGACAGGTGCCCGTCCTTGGCCTGGGAAGGTCGATGGGATGGGTGCTATGTCTATGGTTGGGCGCAGATACTGTTCGCCCGCCCCCGAGGATTGAGCGGACAAGGTAAGGGAATATCTCTGCCCTGCCTGAAAAAAAGGAGGTGGTATATCGAAAGAGTTGATTGATGGGTGGCCCCCAGGCGCTGCCACACATCGCTTGGGGGGACTACTGATTGAGAATTTCTGATGAGCGTTTCTAGGGAGGTTAGAAACCTATGAAGAATCGTTTGTTGGTTGGAATCTGGATCGGCATAGCGCTGCTACTGGCTGTCGCAATGATAGCTGGCTGTGCCGGTTCTGCCGGTCCGGCTGGCCCCGCCGGTCCTGCTGGCCCTGCCGGTCCTGCTGGCCCTGCCGGTCCGGCTGGTCCTGCTGGCCCTGCCGGCCCTGCCGGTGCGGCCGGTGCGGCCGGCGCTGAAGGCCCGGCCGGCGCTGTCACAGTTGCCACAGCTCCTACCCAGCCTGAGACCTGTGCAATATGTCATAGTGGAGCTGGCGCCAAGCATCAGGCCTCCTATGATGAATTGTACCAGGATGGTGTCATTCAAGTTACCGATTTGGCGTACTCGTTTACTGCTCCAGGTACCCATGTCGTAACTTTCCAAATGACCAAGAACGGCGCGCCTTTCGATGTCAAGGACGCAGATTCTTTCGGCATGTACTTTGCACCGTATACCGGTACAGCTTTCCAGTTCGAGCCGGCCGCCGGAAGACTGTCCCTGACAGGGGATCTGGCTTGTGATGGCACTGGTGGATGCTCGAGTACCCTGACCAGCTCCGAACCCGGGTACGGGAGCGATTTGGGAGCAGTGGATGGCGTCGTCGTGGTATACGGCGCGGATGAGACGGTGGGTCGACTTCCTGCTCGCATTCGGCAAGTTAAATACCCGTTTGCGGCCCTGCTGGAGACCGGAGGTGGCGTTGACTACGTGTCTGCCGCCAATAGCACCGGCTGCGAGAAATGCCACACGGTACCCTTCCTCAAGCACGGCTACATCTACGGCCAGGTCGGTGGTGACCCGGCAACTGACTTCTACGTCTGTAAAGGCTGCCACCTGGATAACGGCGAAGGCGGCCATCTCGAATGGCAGCTCCTGGTCGATGACCCGCCGCTAGCTGCTGCGGTTCTGGCAGGCGAAGTTGAGTTGACGCCTGAGCAGGAAGCCCAGTATGCCTATAAGACGCGGCTCATGAACGACGTGCACATGTCGCATGCC
>CP070811.1:1166454-1172083 GCA_020343875.1 Anaerolineales bacterium
CTGAAGATCATGTTCCTGGGCCATGGAACCTTAATGTTAACCTTCAACGCGCGGAATATCCATGTAGATCCTTACAGCAAGGTAGCAGACTATTCGAAGCTCCCCAAAGCTGATGTCATTCTGATCACTCACGAGCACCACGATCACCTTGACTCGAAAGCGCTAGAGAGTGTGCGAACGGAAGAGACTCAGGTGGTGTTGACCGAAACCTGCGCCAAACAGGTCGAAGGTGGGATTGTGATGCGGAATGGAGATGTATATACCATGGATCAGATGACCATTGAAGCTGTGCCGGCTTACAATCTGGTCCACAAGCGAGAGACTGGACAGCCCTTTCATCCCAAAGGCATCGGGAATGGGTATGTTGTGACTTTTGGTGATAAGCGAGTGTACTTCGCCGGCGACACGGAAAACATCCCAGAAATGAACAGACTTCAGGGCATCGACTGTGCGTTTTTGCCGATGAACCTGCCGTACACAATGACACCGGAGATGGTGGCTGATGCCGCGAAAGCGTTTCGGCCGAAAATCTTGTATCCCTATCATTTTGGGGCGACCGATCCCTCAAAGCTTGTGGAATTGCTGAGCGGGCAGGATGGGATTGAGGTGCGGGTTCGCAAGATGGCCTAGGTAGACAGATTACGTAATCTGGGCCAGTTGCGCCGCCAGCGCAAAGCTATGCTGCTTGTAGCGGGCGGCGGAGGCCGGGTTGTTTCGGCGCCAGATGCGTATCGGCATATACTTCTGCACTTCGTACAGCAGGTAAAACTGGCGGCGAATCATGGCTGAAAGAGATTCATCTCGCCCGGTGCCGTAAGCTTCCCAAAAGGGCGATTGGCTGATGCCGCAATAATCCAGCACCGCGAACTCAATCTCCACGTCTCCCCACAGCGCGCGGTCGAAATCCACCAAGCCGGTAACGTTCCCTTCTTCGTCGATCAGAATGTTCTGACTCCATACGTCCATGTGGAGCAGATGGGGGGCGACAGGGCGTTCGAAATGGGCCAGGTATTCGTCAAGCAGATCACGCATGAGACGGGCTTCCTGGGGGGTGTAACTTCCGCAGGCAGTCACGTCATCCAGTAATTTGTTCCACATCACGCGAAAAGCGGCGGACCAGCTAGGCTGAGGTGGCATGGGCTGGTGTGCGCCTAAGTAGCCGTAGGCTTCAATCCCCAAACACTCGGTGGCGGTAAGGGTATGTAGTTGGCGTAGGTGCTGGCCCACCTGCCGTAAGGCTCGCTGGAACTGAGCTGGGGAGAGGTGGTTGGTATCACTAAGGGGTGTGCCAGGCAAGCAGGTCATCAGTAGATAGTCACGGTCGAGGTAGGTTCGGCTAAAGTCGTACCCAACTACCTCCGCCACCGGGATGGTTGTCTGGGCGCGAATGATGGCGTGTAGCTCAGGCTCCTGACGGATCATGTGTCGCTCATAAAAGAGGAAGCCAGCATCGTCAGGGGGGGCAATACGCAGCACAAAGCGACCCAGGCTACTATTGACCCAGTAGGAGGCGTTGTGTCTGCCTGTGCGTATGGGGGTGAAACGAATTGAAGCAGGGTCTGGGCTGATGAGGCTGAGAACTATCTCGGTGAGTATCTCTAGGTGCAGCGGTTGGGGCAAGATAGGGCTCCTTTTGCGCCTGGGTGTTGGTATTATCACTTTCGGATGGCCTATTATACCCTTGCCTGTCGGAATACCGAAAAATAGGCGGATCGAAGCCTATGCTGCCCCATTGGCGCGGACAAGCCGAGGCAGATTGCCGGTAGGACGGAGGCCAGTGGAACGAATGGATGGCACGTTGGGCTGGAGAGTAGCGGGAAATGAAGCGTTTATGTTTAAGGTTTGACGAATTGGCTGGGATTCTAATAATTTCAAACCAAATTCAAACTTTTGTATGTTAGAATATTGCTGAGGGTTGATTGCAGGGGTCATGGGCAAAGTAACGTATCGTGAGCGCGACGCTGCCTATGCCTGCTTGTTGATTCCTTTTGCCACGGAGTGAGCTGAGCTAGGAGAGATATTAGTTTCAGGCAGGCCGAGTAAGTGAGAAGGAGACTAAAGTTGAGTATCAAGCTGCTACTTATTGATGATGATATCTCGTTGTGCGAGGCAGTCCGGTTCATGTTGACTAAGAAGGGTTTCCAGGTTGAGGTGGCGCATAGTGCTATTTCTGGTCTGCAAAAAGCTTATGCACTGAAGCCGGATGCCGTCATCCTGGACATTATGCTGCCCGATATGGACGGCTGGCAGACGTGTCGCCGCTTTCGCGAGATGTCGGATGTGCCTATCATTATGCTCACCGCTCTTGGCTCGGAGCAGAATGTGGTAGAAGGTTTGAACCTGGGGGCCGACGATTATATCGTCAAGCCGGTGACCGCCGACGAGCTGACGGCGCGTATCCATGCATTACTGCGGCGAGTTTCTCGTTCGGCCGCCGGGCATACCAATGGCCGAGAACCGATCCTCACCGTCGATAACCTGGTGGTTGACTTTGACAAGCACGAGGTGACTGTGGACGGCAACCGGGTTGACCTGAGCCCAACCGAGTTTCGCCTGCTGTCAGTGCTGTCCCGGCACAGGGGCCGTGTGCTCCCGCATGAGTTTCTGCTGACCGAAGTGTGGGGGCCGGAATACGTTGGTGAGGTAGACTACCTGCGCCTGTATATCAGCTATCTGCGCCGCAAGGTTGAAAAGAATCCGTCAAAGCCCAGCCTGATTCAAAACGAGTGGGGTGTTGGATATCGATTTGGATAGATAAGCTGAAAAGAGAGATTGAGCCGCTACGGACTCCACGGATTCCATGGCCTGGGCCTCGAGAGAAAGCGGGGACCAGCATGTGATTTGTGGAGTTTTTGTTATGCAGGCAGGTTCTTAGGCCGGCAGAGGTGGACTCCTAGTCTCGGCGTGAGACAAATCTCATCCGGGAAACTAATTCTAATGTTTTTCTAAGGTTATTCACACGGCTTTTACACAAACTCTTGATAAACTGTTTAGTGTGAACGAGGGGAGGCTCGAGTCGTAGGATATTCAGAGCTGGGCTGTGGTTCACTGATGGCTGGTCTTGGGCTGTTGAAGCTTTGACAGGGCTGTCAGATGGTTAAAAACCTTGATAGAGGAAGCTTTTGATTCTGTCTCGTCCTCTGGGCTCTAAGCTCCCTGAGTCAAACCCGTGTCTGGCTGGGCAGCCGAAGACCTTGATGCCGCCTGCTACCGAACCGGTCCTTATGTCATGAATCCATTGATTGTGTCATATGGGCTTTGGGGTAGGCTGCAAGCCAGCCTGTCAAAGAGGGTAAATGCTGAGACTGTTTATTGCTTGAGGGCGGGCTTATGACAGCCAAAATTTTGCTCGTTGACGATGATCCCACCATCCTTCAGTTGCTAAAGCTCTTTCTTGAGAACGAAGGCTATCAGGTCTTGGCGGCGCAAAGTGGCCCAGCAGGGCTGGAGATTGCCAGCGCCCACTTACCAGACCTGGCCATTGTTGACATAATGATGCCAATTATGGATGGGTTTGAAACCTGCCAGCGATTGCGCGAGATAGGTATGAAAGCGATTCTGGCTATGAGCCACCGACACGACGAGCGAAGTGTGGTGAAGGCGCTGGATTCTGGAGCGGATGATTATTTGCGCAAGCCCTTTGAAGTGCCTGTGCTTGCGGCCCGGATACGTACCCTTCTACGACGCGATAATCTGGATCTTCCCGAACCGGCTGGAGTTTATAACGATGGGCATCTGCTCATAGACTTGGACAGGCGCCACGTTAGAGTGCGCGGCAAATCGGTTCAATTGACGCCGACCGAGTTTCGCCTTCTGTCGACGCTGTTGCGCAACCTGGGCCGGGTCGTGTCTCACGAAGAGTTGCTGCGGGAAGTTTGGGGCATGGAAGACAATGCCAGCCTGGTCTCACTCAAGGTATATGTGCATTATTTGCGTCAAAAGATCGAAGACCATCCCCGGCGGCCTCAATATTTGCTGGCGGAGTGGGGCGTCGGCTATCGCTTTCGAGAGCCAACGCCGGTGTTACGGGGGGTTAACTGATACTTGGCGGGTTTGGTTAGAAGTGAATAAGGCTATGGGGCTATTGTAGACGTCCGGCCATTGGGCCGTGACACGCCGTTAGGCGAGGTGAAGCGTCTTAGGTGGGACTCGGGAAACTGAGTCCCACTTCTCATATTAGGTCACCTGCAGACCCTAACGAGCTCCTGCGACCGTGACACCGTTTGAATTTGCGCCCGCTGCCACAAGGGCACTGATCATTACGGCCAGCCTGGATGTATTGGAATGGCCGGGTTGCAGTTTCTTGGGCAAGGATATGCATTATGTTGGCCGGCGGTTGCCCAGCCTGGAGCAAGGATGCCATCAGTTTCATGGGGCGGTCAATAAAAGTGAAAAAGGCCTTGTATCCTTGGCAAAGGTAGTTGAGGCCCATTTCTCCATCTGGCGTTGTCAGAACGCGGTTCTTGGGGCAGCCGCCGTTGCAGATGAATTGCACTTCACATGCTTGGCAATAGCTGGGCAATGTGTCCCGCTTGGCCTGTCCAAACTGAACCTGTCTTTTTGAGGCAACCAACTTGGCGAGAGGTGTCTGCATAATATTCCCCAGCTTGAAGCGAGGCTCGACGTAGTGGTCGCAGACATACAGGTCACCGTTATGTTCCATGGCTAGGGCAAGGCCACACGTCTCTTCAAACATGCACAGGCCGGGCTGTTGACCACACCAGGCTGCCAGGGCCACGTCGAAGAGTTGCACAAAGACGGTACCGACATCTCGTTTTACCCACTCATCGAAGATGGCGATCAGAAAATCGCCATATTGGCGGCCCTTCACCGATAGCTGGCTGGCCTGCTTAACGTTTTGAAGTGCGCTGTCTTGGGCTGGCTCGACGATGGGGATAAACTGGATGAACTGGGCTTCCACTTTGTCGCGGAGGAAGTGATAGACCTCCAGGGGATGGTCTGCATTGGCCGCATGTACACAGGCCAGGAGGTTGAAATCAACCCTATGTTTTTTGAGCAGGGCTACTCCGGCCATCACCCGGTCAAAGGTCGGCCGGCCGCCTTTGTCAACGCGGTAGACATCGTGCAATTCGGGTGGACCATCCAGGCTGATACCGATTAGAAAGTCATGTTCTCGGAAGAAGGAGCACCATTCGTCGTCCAGGTTGACGCCGTTGGTTTGGAGCGTGTTACGGATTCGCATGCCCGACCGACGATATAGCTGCTGGAGCTCCACAGCTCGACGGAAGAATCCCAATCCCAGAAGGGTGGGCTCCCCCCCCTGCCAGGCGAATGTTGCTTCTGGAACCTGTTGCGCCTGGATATACTGGCGGGTGTACTCTTCCAGGATCTTTTCTGACAGGCGAAAGCGGCTGCGGGGGTAAAGGCTTTGCTTGGCAAGGTAGTAGCAATATCTGCAGTCAAGATTACAGATTGGCCCGCGTGGCTTGAGCATAATGTGAAAGGCCGGCGGGCGGGTGAGTCTGGTCTCCGGAGTTGACATCAATTCGAAAGTGTATCCGTTGGTCCGTTTTGGTTTAGCTTTCCGTGTCTGGCCCCTGCTGGCAGCCGGGTTTCACCGGCGTTCACAAGCAGTGGCCCATGGCTCAACACCCTCATTATAGCACGC
>CP070811.1:1172183-1175845 GCA_020343875.1 Anaerolineales bacterium
GAAAGACATCCTGGCCCTTGGTGGGGATAAAGACCGGTTCGCCGGGTGTGGTTCGGATGCCAACCAGGACCGACCTGCCGCTGTCATCCAGCGCCCCCATACAATTGCAGCCCCAATCCCAGTTGTGGACGGCAGAGGTGGCCACAAAATCGGGCTTGAGAGCTCCCGACAGCTGAGGCGCACTCGGATCACCGCCTGCCTCATTGATATCCACCAGCTTCGGCTCGAACTGCATACGCTGAGGGTCTCTCAGCCTCAGATTCAGGTCCGCATGTTCATCGGCCGGCCTGATTTCACGCTCCCCTTCGATAGGAATGAGCGCGTAGGAATTGGTGGACACCGGCAAAGGAACACTGGAGGCACTTTGCCCTGCGGCAGGCTGGCTACTGGCCGCTGCGGGAGCCGCTTCCTGTGTGGTCGGTTGGCCGGATTCCCCGGCGGCTGGCAGGAGGTCGGCGGCTATCACCGCTGGGGTCGGAGTGGGTGTGCTGGTCGGTTCGGCAGCCGCTTCCATAGCCGCTTCTGATTCCGCAACCTGGGTTGCCAGCGCGGCCAGGGTAGCGAATTCGGACTCCAGCTTGGATGGGGTTGACGCCGGCGCAGGCGTGTCGGTGGGCACAGCGGTCGCGGTGGGAAGAACCAACGTCGGAGTTGCAGTTGGCGCTACGGTCGGCGCGGCGGTCGGCGCAGTCGTTGGAGCCAACGCCAACTGACTGGTGGGTGTAGCCGCCGCCAGCTCAGGCATCACGGAGGTTGGCCTGGTGATGGCTACTTGATATCCTGACATCGTCCAGGCCAGATAGGCGTTGACGGATACAGAGACTAGTAGGAGCACCAACAGGACAATGGAAAAGAGGGTGGTGATGCTTAACGCACAACCCCCCATGAACCATAACCAACTAATGCCCGTCCTTGAAGATTGCCCAGAGCTTTGTTCGAATTCCATGTTTCTCCTCCTGATTGATAGGAGTGGCTGAATTGCTTCTCAGTGTGCATCTACTGGAGAGGGGATACCTCCAAATGGCGATCGAAGAAGTCAGCCACACGCTCCATAAACAATCGCCAATGCTTCCCCTCAAATGAGTGTCCTTGTCCGGTATAGGTGAAGTATTCGACTTCCTTGCCCTTATCTCGCAGAGCCTTGTAGATGGTGGACGACCATTCGGGTGGCGTCCTGGTGTCCGCGGTTCCAATATGGATCTGTACCGGTGCCAGCACCCAATCTAAGTAGTTGATGGGTGACATCTGGTACAGGAATTGGGTGTCGGAGGCCACCTGCTGGTAGGCTAAATACAGGCTCTGGTTCGTACTGTGGGTAAGCACCTCGGCTCCGGCACAGTCCTGATCAGGTTCATCCTCCCCGCCTCCTCGGCAACCGGTTCCCCAGCGTGCCAGCACCTGGGCATCGTCAGCGCTGACCGGTGCATAGAGCACGGCTGCTTTGATGCGAGGATCGATGGTGATGGCCTTGGTGGTAATCCCGCCGCCCATACTATGCCCCCACATGCCGATCCGCGCAGGATCGGCCTCAGGCAGCCAGGCCAGGGCGCTGATCAGGTTGAGAGTGTCAATAACCTGCCCAGTGCTGAAAAAACTATCCCCCAAGTCCGACTCGCCCCAGCTCCGAAAATCAGGGGCAATGGTCAAATATCCGCGCCGGTTCAAATACTCGGCTGCGCTCCACGTATCGGCCCCGGACCAGTATCTATTGCGCGGGATGTAGCCGTGATTCAACACGATGACTGGGAAAGGACCTTTCCCAGCCGGAACCTGCATGATACCCGTAATGGTCAGGTGATCACTGGGATAATCGATATAGTAGCGGGTAAACACGTCCGTTGTGGTCAATACGGAGCGCACGTGAATGGTGCCCCCGGGATAGCTACGAGCCTGTAAGCCTTCGATGGTGTAGTCAGCCATGGGATGAGAAACAGGTGCCACGGTCGCAGGGATCGTTGGTGTAGGCGATGAGGGTGTGGCGACCAACGGCGAGACGGCTGGTTGTGAAAGGGCCGCCACCCGAGTGGCTAAGGCTGCCAGGGTTGCCTTTGGCTCTGCCAAGGGCATGGGGGTCAGGGTGAGCGTGGGGGTGGGGGTAGGGCTGGGGCTGAGAGTCGGGCTGGGTTGTGGAACGGAGACCGCCTCATGGGGCAAGAAGCTCCAAGCCATATAAGCATTCGCCAGAACAGCTCCGGCCAGCAGGATCCCTAGGGACATGACACACAGGGCGGGAAAACCCAGAATTAGTCCCCCGAAAAAGATCGCTAACCAGCGCTTTGCGCGCCATCCTGCCTCAGGCATGTTCTTTGGCCTGTGTTCCTACTTCCCCTTCCCTCTTCAAAGCGAACGTGCAGCGCGGGTGTACTGGCGCACCCGAGGCCACACGTTATCGGCCGCTAAGCGGAGGAAGGTGCCGGCTCATAATGTCGGGCTCTTTACCGTATTAAGAGTTTACCTACAATGTATATCTGATTATATCATAATATGCCAGAAACTGCAAATCTATTTAAGATTCTGGGATTGTAAGCATGGGCGGGTTATGGTATACTCCACACTCGTCACCGCCCAAAGGTGCCTTACTCTTCGAGCGATGGCTCTGTGGGCAAAACAAGCTCCATGGATGCCCTGAACGGCAGGGGGGGAAATGCGTTTCAAGATATCGGTGTTTCGGATCGTGGGTATTGCGTTGGCCGTATTGGTGCTGGCCGAGTTGTGCATGCTGGCGGTAGCAGGTACGGGGTTGATCACGTCGCTGGCGATCAATCTTCATCTACTCAAGTCGACCAGCGGTCCCTTCTGGGCCACCTCCACGCTGGTTGGGGCACTCCCCACGTCCACCTCGTTACCACCAGCAGCCACATCTACGCAGACGGTTCCTACTCAAACGCCTGTGCCGCCGCCTACCCATACTTCGACCCCGGTCCCCACGCCTACGCCGACGCCGGCTCCTACCGATACGCCAGCCCCACCCACCCCTACCTCCACGTCGACCTTGCGGCCTACCGACACACCCACGCCAACCCTTACGTATACGCCAACCCCCGCCCCGACCCCCACGCCCGCCCCTCCAACGGCGACTCCCACCCCTAGTATTGATTTTGTGGTGGTCCACCAGCGCATGTGGACCAACGGCGAAAACGGCGGATTGAGCATTAATGGCACGGTGAACGGCTGTGGCTACGGGCATCAGATCTACGTGTGGGCGATAGATGCGGCCGGGAATCCCTTGAGTGGGGTAGTGATTGGTGATACTTACAATAACCCCAAGCACATCACTGGTGAAAAAGGGCCGGGCCATGCCCAATACGATCTTTACAAGAACGGGTATCAGTTGTTGGTTGTGGAAGACACCAATGCCGGGCGCCCCGTCACCAGCGAAATCAGCCAGGTGATGAGCAGCAATGATTGGGAAATTCCTATACCCTGGTTGATCGAAGGGCAATATTGCGCCACGGAAGAGGAGTGCCTGTCACGCCGGGCCGACCCGGATCGGGTGGGTAGCAACTCGCTCTGCTGGGGACACTACTCGTACGAGATCATATTCCAGCGCACCTGGTAAGGGCATTCCAGCCTAAATGGGCGCCCTTTCAAGCGTGGTTCGGTTCCCCCCATTTTGAACTGAGAGTCTATTCTGACCAGCCCGTGTGCGCAAGGGACGGGAA
>CP070811.1:1175945-1178746 GCA_020343875.1 Anaerolineales bacterium
GCATCCACTACGAATCACGCGTTGTGCCCAGGATATTGCAGGACAAGGTGGTGGGGCTGACGCTCAGTGCCCGGGATGTGACCGAGCGGGTGCGGAGCGAGGCCTTGCTAAGAGAGCAGAACCAGTTCATCAACACGGTGTTCGAATCCTTGAGACATCCTTTCTATGTCATCGACGCCGCTGATTACACCATCAAGATGGCCAATTCCGCCGCCCAGTCGGGCGGGATCATTCAAAGAGCCACCTGCTATGCGCTCACCCACCGGCAGGACGCCCCCTGCTCAAGCGCCGGACACCTGTGCCCGCTGGAAGAGATCAAAGAAACCAGACAACCGGCCCTGGTGGAACACGTTCATTATGATTGGGAGGGCCAGCGCAAGATCTTTGAAGTGCACGGGTATCCCATTTTTGAGAACGGGGGAGAGGTTGCCCAGATCATCGAGTATACTTTGGACATCACCGAGCGCAGGCGGGCAGAGGAGGCTCTTAGAGAACGCACCCACGAGCTGGCCAAGCTGCTTGAAATCTCGCGCCAGGTGGCCTTGACCCTGGAGCTGGAACCACTGCTGCGCCTGATCCTGGACCAGCTCAAGGGAGTGGTAGATTACGACGCAGCTACCATTTTCAGATGGGAAGGCGAGCACCTGACCGCACTGGCCCACCGGGGCCCGGCCTTAGCGGAGGGCGCCTTGTCGGCACCCTTCAGCCCGGAGAAGGCCCGCATGGGCCGGCAGATGATCCACAACAGACTGCCGGTGATCATCCCCCAGGTGCACCAGGATACCCCTCTGGCCCGCGACCTTCGGCGGCTGAGCGGCGACCAATTCGAAGCCATGTACGCTCAGGCCAACTCCTGGATGGGGGTACCCCTGGTGGCCAAGGACCAAGTCATAGGCGTGCTGGCCCTGTCCCACGCCCAGGCCGATCGGTACACGTCCAGGCAGGCGGACCTGGCCCTTGCGTTTGCCAGTCAGGCGGCGGTGGCCATAGAAAACAGCCGCCTCTACGAGCAGGCGCAGGCGCTGGCCGCCCTGGAAGAGCGCCAGCGCCTGGCCCGTGATTTACACGATGCGGTCAGCCAGTCCCTCTTCTCGGCCAGCCTGTCGGCCGAAGTGCTGCCGCTTTTGTGGGAACGCAACCCGACCGAAGGGCGGCGCTGCCTGGAGGAAGTGCAGCATTTGGCCCGCGGGGCGCTGGCCGAGATGCGGGCCCTGCTGCTGGAGTTGCGGCCCGCCGCCCTGGTCGAAGGCAAGCTGGATGATCTGCTGTGCCAGCTGGCCGAGGCGGTCACCAGCCGGGCCCGGCTGCCGGTGGCCCTGGAGGTGGAGGGGCAGTGCAGCCTGCCGCCCCGGGTGCAAGTCGGCCTGTATCGGATTGCCCAGGAAGCGCTGAACAACGTGGCCAAACATGCCCAGGCCAGCCAGGCCACCCTCTGCTTGCAATGTGTGCCGCCCAGCCCACCAGAGGGCAGCCAGGGGTTCGCCCAGCACCTGGATCTGCGCATCAGCGACGACGGGGCAGGGTTTGATCCCCAGCACGTCTCGCCCGACTCGCTGGGCCTGAGGATTATGGGCGAGCGGGCCGAGGCCATCGGGGCGGAACTGAAGATTGAGAGCCAGCTGGGCCAGGGCACGCAGGTGAGGGTGGTGTGGCCCAGGGTGGCGTGATAGAGGAAGGACGGAAGACGAAGGACGCAGGACAGGGGGCAGAGGGCGAAGTGCCTTTCAAATTTGAGAAGCTTGAGGTGTGGCGGCTGGCCATCGAGTACCTGGACCTGATGTATGAGATTGCCAGCCAGTTACCACACAGTGAGGAATATAACCTCAAGTCGCAGATGATCAGGGCGGCCACGTCAGTGTCGCTGAACATTGCCGAAGGCTCAACCAGCCAGACGGATGCCGAGCAGGCCCGCTTCCTGGGCATGGCCATTCGTTCCTTGGTGGAGACCGTGGCTTGCCAACACATTATCAGTCGGCGTGGCTTTCTCCAGGATTTGGCTCCCCTCCGCCAGGCGTACAGCCAAGCGGAGACTCTGATAGCGAAGCTGCATACTATGCGCAGAACCATCGCGCCGGAGCGGCCGTGGTTGCGCGAGGAAACTGAGATGTACCAAGTTGTGATGGGCAAGGACGAAGGGGGAGAGACGAAGGACCAAGGACGATAGGCGTTGAAGCAGTCCGCCATCAACCGTTGGCCCTTCGCCGTTCGTCGTTCGTCCAGAAACGGAGCACCCATGACCGATTCACAACCCATTCGCGTTTTGCTGGTGGACGACCACGCGGTGGTGCGCACCGGGCTGCGGTTTTTTGTGCTGGCCTTCGAGGATCTGGAGCTGGTGGGCGAGGCCGCCAGCGGCGAACAGGCCCTGCGCCTGTGTGACCAGTTGCAGCCCGAGGTGGTGCTCATGGACCTGGTCATGCCCGGCATGGATGGTATCAGCACCACCCAGGCCATCCGCCAGCGACACCCAGAGATCCAGGTCATCGCCCTGACCAGCTTTGCGGAACAAGAATTGGTGCAACGGGCCCTGGAGGCGGGGGCCATGGGATACCTGCTCAAGGACGTGTCCGCCAATGAGCTGGCCGAGGCCATCCGGGCCACCCGGGTCGGCCGACCGACCTTGGCCCCGGAGGCAACCCAGGCCCTGATCCAGGCCGCCACGCATGCCTACCAGCCGGGCTTCGACCTGACCCCCCGAGAAAAAGAGGTGCTGGCTTTGATGGTGGAGGGGCTGAGCAACCCTCAAATCGCCGAAAGGCTGGTGATCGGCCTGTCCACCGTCAAGTTTCACGTCAGCGGCA
>CP070811.1:1178846-1182963 GCA_020343875.1 Anaerolineales bacterium
TGGCCGCCTAAAGTTCAAGCTGTGGCGATTGCGGGTTAGCACAGCGCCTTGTTGGGCGGTAATTGGAGATTGGCATTTACGATACTGAATTGACATTTATGGCACGTTGAGCGAGGCGATGATCATCTCACCTACGCGCTGGACTTTGCCACTCAGGCTGTAGCCGACCTCACAGTGGAGAAAGGAGGAGCTGAAGATGAACCCGAACTCCAAATCGCCACGCGTGATGTTAGGTACACCTTCACCCTGGTGATACCAAATCGAAGTTACTTCTCCAGTTGGGCAAACCAAGAACACGCGCTGCACGGGCTGTCCGGTTACATCCAGTGTTCCTTGCGGAATGAACTCGCCTTGACCCACACCCGTCGGCCAGAGCATGGCCTCTTCACCCACGCGCCGGAACGTCATGCGGATGCTTTCTTTTTCAACATCATATTTGGGGTGCAGGCTGAGCATATGCCCATTCATAAGTGGATCGCTTGTGGTCACTTCTTCTACCATCCAATCTTCAGGGAGCATAATCGAGAAGTCATAGGCCGGGTGGGTGTATGTCCACCAACCCTGGTAGTCCCCGGGATCGATCGGCAGGGCGGTAGGGATTTCAGTTGATGCAGAGGGTGGGCCGCCCTGTGTTGCCGGTCCACACTCGCCACGGAAATAAGCCCACTCGTCACAAGTGCTACCATCAGGGAAGACACAGACTCCGGTCTGGCTGCCATCCGCAGCGCTGACGATCTCCAGCTTGTGGCCTTGCTGTTCACAATAGACCGACGCCGGGTTGGGCATGTTTGGTTCAGGTGCTGGGCCGGTTTGGCTGGAACTGCAAGATACTGAAAGCGCAATGCAAATCAGCATCGACAGGGTGAACGTTGCTTTACGAATCATACTTACCTCCATCAGGAAATTGCCTGGCTCTTCAGGCCAGCGCAGCAGCCAGGGAAACGTAAGGTGAAATAGAGCGAAGGACAAATCCAGGATTCGCCCCAAATGAGGGCGATTCGGTTGACCATCGGAGTTCCCATGATTAACGATCGATCTTCCATAACGATTAGACCCGTCAGGAAACTGGGAGAAATAGTCCCTGAATTGGGGCAGTTGTGAGCTCGCAAGCTTGGCCTTGCACCAGCAGGATGATCCATCACCAAGCCCGTTGAAAGGTTGTAACCACCCGCCCGCGATGTACTTCCCATAGCCCTACGATTAACCACACAGCGATCCCTATCACTCCTGTGAATCCACCAATCAGGGGGTTGACACTCGGAAATAAAATGCGCCAGACGCCATATGCTTGACCGTTGAACGCCCCATGGATCCATCCGGCCAGGATTGAGCTGCGATTCCGCAGCGTCAACTCGTTTATATAGATACCTATGGCTGTCGTCATAGCCACCATGCCAACGACGCCCAATAAGGGGTAGCCTGGATAGTTAAAGCCCACCACAATCAATGGTGCATGCCATAGCCCCCAAATCACACCCACGGCGGCGTAGGCCTTGAGCTTGCCGAGTGGCATCAGTTTTGGCAGAAGGTAACCGCGCCAACCAAGTTCCTCGCCAAAGCCAAATATGCCGTTTATGGTCGGGCCAAGGAACAGGCTAGCCAGGAACACCACCGTCAGAATCAAGGCCGAGGAAGGCATAGTCGAAGTCTGGGTACCAGTCGCAGCCAAGAGTGCACGTAAATCTGCCAACTGCCAGTCCGGTTGACCCTGGCCCAGAAGCCAAGTCAAAGCGTAAGTGGCAATAAAGCAGACCGGTACAACTAATGCTGAAGCAAGGTACGGTCTCAATGCACCGATGCGCAAGTTGGTAATGGCAAAACCCTCATGCGTGATCAATTTGACCGTGAGTATGGTGGCAACTGCTGGCGCCCACATTACGCCTGCAATGACAAGCTGGCCGTAAAGCGGAGGAGCTCCCGTCAAACGAAACCCCGCCAAGATCAGCGCACCCTGGATGGCGTAAGTTATGCCGAATGTGAGGATTAGATATGAGATGATGCCTTTGCGATCAATCATGGTGTGATTTCCTCCTAGTGCTCTACTCCAGCGACCCGCTCGGTTCCGCATGGATCAGTTGAGTTTCCTGCCCACATAAATGCCATAGCCGATGTGCTTGATGAACTTGAAGATCTGGCCAGGGGCACTCATTACTTGCTGCATGAACTTGCGATATGCCGGGTTGATTGCACTCTGTGTCAGAAAGCGATACCAGGCTGCCAGGTACTCTCGCACGT
This sequence comes from Anaerolineales bacterium, assembly GCA_020343875.1. Lineage (GTDB taxonomy): Bacteria > Chloroflexota > Anaerolineae > 4572-78 > NAK82. Next base: position 1,181,082 of record CP070811.1, read on the forward strand.
CCAACTGCCTCAATTCCTGAATGTACTGGCTGCGGGCATCGAAGGGGTGCTGTCTCGTGCTAAGCTCTCCCAACCCGGCACCCTCCAACAACGCCTGCCAGCCTTCGGCTGTGAGGAAATCTGCTCCTGCCATGATCATGGCTGTGTATCGCACCAGCTCTGGCGGCGGTAGCTTGACCCAGGTCGCCTCATTCAGGCCGACGTATCCGCCTGGCTTGGCAACCCGGACATACTCACCTAGGGCCCTTTGCTTGTCTTGGACAAAGGCGGTGACGGACTCGTCGATGACTGCGTCGAAACTGGCCTCCGCGAACGGGAGCTGCTGGGCATCGACAACCTTGAACTCGACACGAGCGGCCACCCCTCGCCGCTTGGCCCGCTCCCTTGCGCGTTCAACCATCCTGGGCGAGATGTCGACGGCCGTCACAAGCAGGCCGCATTCGCCTGCCAGGTAACGGGTGGTGCTGCCGATGCCGCAGCCGACTTCCAGAACAGATTGGCCAGCTTCGAGATGGCACAGCTCGATCAGTTCATGGGTGGCCTTGCGCCCGCCCATATGTTTGGTGATGCCGAAATCGGACTGCAACTCAAAGTAGAGCGGTTCCATATCCGGTGATGGCCGACCTGCGCTTGCCATTATCTACCTCTCGTTTTGGGCATCACCCAATGCTGGGAACCAGACGGTAGCGGACCTGTGCCTGAAGCCCTCAAGTTCTTCAAATACCAAATCATCATTCCGATGCTGGCGGCAAACAAGACTCCGAAAATGACCACCTGTGGGATAACTGCTGGCTGGCCCGCTCGCCCCATAGTCACTACCATAGACAGAATCGCCGATATCAGGAGTACCAGGCATATCAGCAGCGCGCCCGCAAGCGTATGTCCCAAAGGCTGTTTGCGCCACAGGCTGACTGCCGTCATCCCCAGCGCGGGAAGCATCCAGGCCATGTCCAATACATGCACAAGATTGGTCGGAGTTCCCGCATGTATGACGCTTTGTGGGGTTTCCCCCGCAATTGAGGCCGGGACTGCCTCACTTAGCCACAGGGCATAGAAGAGAGCTGCGAACACTCCCAGATAGATACTGACCGCCTTGACAGGTGTTTTTGCCGTGAAGCGCTCCTTGATGCCAACCCAATCTGTTGTCACGAGGCCGCCGATCAATGCATAAGTCGAACATCCCAGCAAGGCGACATAGATCAGGAACAATGGGTTGAAGCGGATGCCAAATGCATAACTGGCATACGTGTACACGATATAGGTCAATACCCCCAGCCAGATTAGCCATGCACGTTGAGAACCACGGCCGGCCAGAAAGGCACCAGTTACCAGAGTGGGGAGCACTACCAAAAGCGTGATCGCGTCCTGACCTATTGCCTGCGCCACAAGACTCGGCGTATCGCGGTAAAGACCGTTAATGAATATTCCGCCCCCGGCTGCAATTGCCAACAAGAGGGCAATAGGGAAAGTAAGCCATAACCAACCATTTGCGCTTCTAGCATCGTTGTCCATTCCTTGCTCCTTGTTCCCTACTCGCCTCCAGCATAGCACAGTGCTGCCAGGCTGTCATCGTCAAAACGCGGGACTTGAGACTAATACAAAACGACCGCGTTGGTCACGCTCCTCGCCTTTCCTCCTGTTCTCACGGCTTAATCAGGCTGAAAATGCCCGAAACGCTACCAAATAAACCGGACGGGAACAGGGTTTTCTTCTTGGCGATCTGGCTAGATTTACTTGCGAATCTGCATCTCTCTCCAATTCAAAACAGTCCCTACCGCATACGCGATTCCCGCCGCCAAAAATACCAGGGTTGAAATTACCCCTTGGATCAGGATTTCTCCCTCTAGAATCCCCAGGATTTGTAACACGGTCAAGATGATAA